>NZ_JBIUVC010000027.1:0-70040 GCF_044742755.1 Streptomyces sp. NPDC087845 | reverse complement strand
CGCAAAGGCCGGCCGTGGAGCCTTCCGCTGGAGGACCGGACCCTGCTGGTCGCGGCCTACTGGCGAACGAACCTGACCATGCGGCAGCTCGCCCTGTTGTTCGGGGTGTCGAAGTCGGCGGCGGACCGGATCATCAACCACCTCGGGCCGATGCTCGCCTACCAGCCCCGCAAGCGGTTCGCGAAGGACACCGTGCTCATCGTGGACGGCACTTTGGTCCCCACCCGGGACCACAGCATCGCCGAGCGGTCGAAGAACTACCGTTACTCGACCAACCACCAGGTCGTCATCGACGCCGACACCCGCTTGGTCGTCGTGGTCGGCCGGCCGCTCGCCGGGAACCGCAACGACTGCAAGGCGTGGGAGGAGTCCGGCGCCAAGGCCGCCGTCGGCAAGACAGTCACAATCGCGGACGGTGGCTATCCGGGCACTGGACTCGTCATCCCGCACCGCCGCGAGCGCGGCCAGGCGAGGCTTCCCGGCTGGAAGGAGGAGCACAACAAGTCCCACAAGCAGGTCAGGGCCCGGGTCGAGCACGTCTTCGCCCGCATGAAGACCTGGAAGATCCTTCGCGACTGCCGCCTCAAAGGCGAGGGCGTCCACCACGCCATGCTCGGCATCGCCCGGATGCACAACCTCGCCCTTGGCGGATAGAAAAGCGGGTCTCACCCCTGTCAACCATGTCCGAAGCGACTCAAAGATCATTTACGGGACAGCCCTTAGCCGCACCCCTACTGGTCGCCACAATAGTTACGGCAAGGACGTAAGGGAGGTCGTTTGCAGCCACTGATCACAAAGACCACCAGGGTGCCGCTTGCGAAATGTGGATGCCCCGGACGGCCGTGACCGTGCAGGATCTTTCGTCATGAACGCCAGAATCCATGCCGGCTCGGCGAGGCAGCGGGCTCGGGGCACTGGTACGCCTGCGCCGGTCGATCGCGGGTGCGGAGCAGCTCGACGGCTGGGCGGCGGTACGCACTGCGGACATCACGAAGGTCCGACAGCGAGGTGACGAAAGCTGCCTGACCATAGGGCGCTGCGTCACCGGGGGCAGTGGCCGGTCCGGGCTCCCGGCCCGGCGGCTGCGCTGGACGGCCTGCCGACGCTGGCTCGCGTGGATTCGGCCTGGTCTCCCTCTTTGAGGAACAGCGGGTCCCGGATGCGAGGTCAGGCGGCCTTTGTGGCCGGTTCAAGGATCGCAACGCACTCCACGCGGTGGGTCATCGCGAACAGGTCAAAGACATCCGCACGGAAGCTCCCCCGGCCAACGACGGCGCTGCATCTCTGGCGATTCGAAGCGGAGCAACATAGCCCGGCACCGCCGGTTAGCCAAACCGGCGATCCCCCGCATCATGGATGGTCCACCGCCACCATGTGCCCCTACTCGAAGGGGATTTCCGGACGGCCGTCCAGTGCACCGATCCGCCATGGCCTTAGAGCACACGTCCCGGCCGATCAGCACCGCCTTGCAATCACCTGGAGAACTCGAATGCACAGACAGAACGACGAGCCGCAGGGTGCCCAGTACAGCCCCATACGCGTCCGCGCCACCTGGGACGGAACGGGGAGCGTGGAGGAGGCTTCCAAGGTGCTGGGGTTCTCGCGGACGAAGGGCTACGACCTGGTTCGTCGGGGGGAGTTCCCGTGCCGTGTGCTACGCATCGGCCGCACCACACGTGTCGTAACCGCGTCCCTGCTCCGCGTGCTCGAAAGCGGAGAGCCGGAGTACAACAGCCCCCCGCCCGACACCCTCGACGCCGGCGTAGTCCACCGCGCACAGAAGCCCCGCCGACATCCCGGCGGGATTTCCTTGTCTCACGCGCTCTCACACAGCCCCTATAACAGGGGTCGTGGCTGGGCGGGCCTGACCAGGTGAAACACCTCGCGCACGGCGTAGCGTTTGAGGCATCGGACGGTCTCTCGTCGGGTCTTCCCCTCCTACCTGCACGGTCGCCTGTCGCGAAGAGCAACGTGCGTGGGAGCGCCGCACGAGTTACCTGACAAGGGGTTCGCTGGTGCGGCCGAGGCTGCGACGTCGAAGATTGCTGAACCGTGTGATAGCCACTATCGGTGCAGGTCACAGGGGTGACTTGATTCCCGTGGCCGAGTGCGGGTCGCAGGGGTGATGCGGGGTGGACGGAAGTTGACGAATTCGGCGCATTCGCTGTCTGTTGTTCATTACGTCGAGAACGCGCAGTGTGCTCGCGTAGCTGGGGCCGGGACCTTGTATGATGTCCGCCCGCGCGCTGTTGTCCGTCCCCGCGGTCCTACTGCGTCGAGACACCGCCAAGGATGCCGAACTGCTGGTGCTGCGGCACGAGAATGCCATCCTGCGCAGGCATGTGAAGGGCAGGGTGCGCTATGAGTCGGCCGACCGATTCTGGCTCGCCGCCCTCAGCTCGCTGATACCGCGTGGCCGCTGGGCCGCCGTCTTCCCCGTCACCCCCGGCACTTTGCTGGCCTGGCACCGCAAACTGATCGCCAGGAAGTGGGACTACTACGCCCGCGGCTCTCGCACCGGACGGCCGCCGACGGCGGCCGCACTCAAGAGTCTCGTGCTGCGCCTGGCCGATGAAAATCCCCACTGGGGCCACCGCCGCATCCAGGGCGAACCGGCCCGACCCGGCACCCCATCGCGGCCTCCAAGGTCTGGGAAATCCTGCACGCAGCAGGCATCGACCCGGCCCCGCGCCGCTCCGGCCCCACCCGGCGCGACTTCCTCACGGCGCAGGCTCAGGGGATCCTTGCCGCGGACTTCTTCCCTATCGACACGGCCCCGGGCAAGCGCCTGTACGCGATGGCGTTCATCGAGCACGTCACCCGGAAACTGCACATCACCGCGGTGACCACGCACCCCACCGCGCAGTGGGCGGTACAACAGGCCCGGAACATCGCTGCCGACCTCGGCAAGCGGGGCGCCGAGCCACGGTTCCCGCTACGCGACCGCGACAGCAAGTACACCGACGCCTTCGATGCCGTCTTCACCGCCGAGGACACGGAAGTGCGCCTCAGCGCGCCCCGAGCACCGCGCATGAACGCGCATTACGAACGCGTGATCGACACCATCCGCCGCGAGGCCCTTGACCACGTCCTGATCCTGGGCGAGAGCCACGCCAGGAAGGTCCTGACTGACTACCAGGACCACTACAACAGACACCGGCCGCACCAATCCCGGCAACAGCTACCGCCCAACGCGACCGAACAGCCCGCAATCGTGCACGACCTCGACGACCGAAGCCTGCTCCGCACCAGAGTCCTCGGCGGCGTCATCAACGAGTATCGATACGCCGCGTGACCTGCAGCGACGACTTTTCGAGCCCCACAAGGTGAGGGCTTGCGCGGTCTGCCGGGTGAGGACATGACGGGGTACCACCCGGAAGTAGGCGTTGCGGACCAGGCACCGGCGGGGCGGGCCCCCTGGGTCAGGTCGCTCATCCTGCGGGACTCGGCCACCATCGCCCTGGTGCGGTCGCGGCGCCCGCTCATCGTAGGCGCGCAGGGCTGACACCAGGTCGTCACCCGTCGCAGGCTCGGCGAGCGTGCGTGCCAGGACGACGGCGTCCTCCATAGCCATGCCGGCCCCCTGGGCGAGAGTGGTCAGCATGGGGTGGGCGGCATCGCCGAGCAGGGTGACGGGGCCGTCGCCCCACCGTTCCAGGAAGGCCCGGTCACGCGAGGGCACGGTGAGGATATCCGCCTGCGGCGCGCGGGCGTGCGTCCCGGCTCTACTGCCGGGCGCACCCCCGCTCTGGAATCAGCTGCCGGCCGGCACCTCCGTGGGGAGGTCGAACCAGGAACTGGCGAGTTGCTGGACCTGACTGTCAGTCAGGGCTCCCTGGAAGAACCACACGTCGTCGATCAGGCCGGGGAAGTACTCGCTTCCGGCGCTGCCGATCTTTGTCCGACCGATCTGGAGGGATTTCGCGGCCTTGGTGGTCAGCACGTTGTCGCCCCAGGCCATCAGGTCCTCGCAGGCGCTGTCGTCGGATTCGCCGTTGCCGTCGCCGCAGACGACCTCCTGGAGGACGCCGTTGACGTACAGGCGGGCCTGTTTGGCGAAGCCGTCGTAGACCAGGGCCAGGTGGCTCCAGTCCGTGACGTAGCTGAATTCACTGTTGGCCATGTGCCGGGTTGTCGCGTCCGTGCTGTCCTTGTCGGGCAGTGCGATCTCCCAGGTACCAAGGCCCGCGGGATCCTTGGGGTCCGGGACGAAACGGATGGTGAAGGGGCTTTGTGTGGAGCCTTCCGCGCCGACCACTGCGGCGTTCTCGGTGGGGGTCGAGGCTGCCTGGGCCCAGGCGGTGACGGTGAAGCTGGTGCTCGTATCGACCGGGACCGCCGGTGTGGACGCGTAGCCGGTCGTGCCGTTCAGCTCCAGCCCGCCGTCAAGGTTCCCGGCACCGATCTTCGCGCCGCCCTGCAGCGACATGGGTGCTGCCTGCTTGGAATCGTCCGGTGATGCGGAGTTGGTGTCTGCGGTGTCCAGCTTCCAGCGCGCGCTGAGCAGAGGACGCTGTTGGAACAGCTGGCGTACCTCGTTGTCCGACACCGGCCGGTCGAAGAGGCGGACGTCGTCGATCTGGCCGGGGAAGTACTGGGTGAGCTTGCCGCCGTCGATGCTCAGCGCGCCGACCTGGACTCTGCCGCCGGCGTACCAGGGGCTGGCCTGGGCGACGCTGCCGGCCTTGTTCCCATTGACATACAAGGTGAGGGTCTGGGCCACCGCGTCGTGAACCCCGACAAGATGCACCCATTCTCCCACCCGTGCGGTGGTTCCCTCGGGCTGTACGGCACGGATCTGGGTGGCCCCCGGAACGTCGGCCGAGTACTGGGTGAAGCCCCAGCGGTTGTAGGTCTTCGAGTAATACAGCTCGAAGCCGGGTCGGTTGCTGCCCAGTTGAGCAACGACTGTGGCGGCCTGCTCCGGCGTGCGGTCGAGCTTGGCCCAGGCCGAGACTGTGAAGGGGCGCTGGGTATCGGCGTGCGGGGCAGCGGTGTGTGCGTAGGAATCGGTGCCGTTCAGCGTAAGTGCACGCCCTGCGACACCTGTGGTGCCGAGCTGGGCGCCGCCTTCGAGCTTCAGTGGCTGGGTATCGGCGTACCCGACGACCTCCGTGGCCCCTGTCGGCTCGTCCATCGGAAACACGGCGCGGGCTGTGCGTCCGTTGCCGATGGATTCCTCGCGGTACAGGTGGGCGACCTCGGCGGCGCTCACCGGCTTGTCGAAGATGCGCAACTCATCGATGGTGCCGGGGAAGTAATTCGTGACCTGGCCGTTGAGGTTGGCGGCTCCGATCTGCAGACCGCGGCGGGCATCCCACGCGGTTGTGTAGGGCGTGGAGCCGACCAAGGTCCCGTTGACGTAGAGCTGCAGTTCCTTCGCACCTCCGCTGTAGACACCCACCAGATGCGTCCACTCGTTCGCGCTGACGCCGCCGGCCTGCGGGGCCATGGCCCGGGCGATGGGGGCTCCCGGGGTGTCGGAGGTGTACTGGTTGAAGACCCACCGGTTGTAGCCGAGGGAGTAGTACAACTCAAAGCCGGGAGAGTAGTTACCGGGCTGGGCCACGATGACGGCGGCGCCGGTGGGCATCTTGTCGAGTTTGACCCAGGTCGAGACACTGAAGCCGTTGGCTGTGTTGACCGTCGGGATGTCGGTTGCTGCGTAGCCGCTCGTGCCGTCGAGGTGCAGGGCTGTGCCCTGCTTGCCCGCCGCGCCTGTGTTGGCTCCACCATGCAGGCCGGCGACGCGAGCACCGGCGCTGCCCTGGGCCTCAGTCGCCCCGGCGTCTTCGTCCATCTGCCACATGGCCCGCTCCGGCTGCCCGGCCTTGACCCGGAACTGGTAGGTGCGCACCTCCGAGCCGTTGCCTGCCTGGTCGAAGGCCTGGGCAGTGACAAAGTTCAGCCCGGGGCTCGCCGGCAGTATCTTTGCAATCTTCGCGGCGCCCGCGGAAGTCGTCAGCGTGTTCTTCGACGTGGGGTCACCATTGACTCCGAACCAGTATTTGGTCACATCGCTGTCGGCAGCCTTGACCTCAAAGGAGCCGTACTTGCCGACCCCGTCGAACCATGGATCGTCTGTATTCTCCGGGTCTGACGCCGGATATTCCCCGGACGAAATTGTCGGGGCTTTAGGCACCTTGGTGTCGTAGACGAAGTAGCACGAGGTGGGGTCATCCCCGGAATAGGACCAGGGCGAGTACTGCGCCCCGTCATACGAGCGCGCATACCAGTGCACTGTCTTGTCCGTCGGGACCGAGGACGGCAGGGAGATCGCGAAGCTCGACCCCGATTTCTTGTATGTCGTCAGCGCCGGCTTCCAACGGGTGATCATGCCCTTGCCGTCGCCCGAGTCCCAGTCGGCCTGGAACTGCAGCGCGACGTTGTCACCGTCGGGGTCGGTGACGCTGTTCGCGTAGATCTTCCCGAGCGTGCGTACCCGTGGCGCACTGGCGGGCTTCTTGCAGGTGCCGCCGTACTCCATGGTCAGCTGTGACATCTTGATCTGTGAGGGCGGGCGGTTGTACTTCACTCGCAGATATGCCTTGTCCGAGAAACGCTTCCAGCCGTTGGCATCGACCTCGCTGGATGCCTGCATCCCGAACGTCATGGTCGACCACTTGCCGTCTGCGGCCTGCTGCACCGCGGACTTCACGTCGAACTCCGCGTCCTTGGCGGAGCAGCCGGTGTAGCCGTACGCGAACGACTCCGTCTTGAGATGGTCGATCCAGAAGCCACTGGCGTTCTGGGAGTTCCAGGTGGTGGAGGAAGAGATGTCCTTGGTGCGCCACAGCTGCACACCGCGCGCCGAGCAGGACGCCGACCACTCGTTGCGCACCACGAATTCCGCCGACAGGATCGACTTGCCCGCGAACTTCGATGTCGGGATGCGGTAGAAGAGCCGCTTGGTGTCGTTCGGCTGGCAGTACGACCAATTGCAGTACCCCATGCCCGCGTTCGACTCGCCGTTGAACTTCCACTGCGGCGACGACGCCCAGTACTTCGATGCCATCGTCCACGCCGAGGCCCGCGGTGAATACCACTGTGGATCGATGAACACTGGATAGGTGGTGTCCTTGCCCTTGAGCACATCGGCGTCCGGGGTAAGAACCAGTTCCTTGCCACCCTCCGGAACGGTGACGTCCACCGGCGCGAGCTTCGCCGAATCTCCGGCCGCAGGCTCACCGCCACCGCTCGTACCCGCGGCGGCCGACCGCTGCTTGGCAGAGGCCGTGGCCCCGCTCTCGCTGATGCTGGAGTCCCACATCACAGGCTGGGGTGCCTCGAACACAGCGCTCTTGGCGCCGTGGTCGACCGCCTGGAGACCGCCCTGCGCGGTCTCTTGTACGTCCATACCGTCTGCGGCGAGCTTCATCCGCACTTGCGCCAATTCCTCACTGGCAGCCGCCTCGGCCGACCTGACCACCAGCAGCTGGGTGAAGCCGTCCTCCTGCGCCCCCATGCGCAGATCCACATCCGGAAGTACGTCCCGGTAGGTAGCCGTCGCCCCCTCCAGCTGCGGTGCGGGCAGGGTGCCGGGCCACGACAGCGCCAGCTCACGCCCCGCCTTGGTCATCCTCACCAGCGGTGCGTCCCCACCTGCGGAGAACTCCAGCCCCACCGTGGACACTTTCGGGGCAACCGCGCCGTCCGGCATCTTGGCCAACTCCGTGTCGACCGGCTTCCACTCCCCGCCGACCCGGGCCCGCACCGGCCGCAGATACTCCCGCGCCTCCAGATTCCCGTCGGGGGTAGCGTGCACATCGCTGCTTTCCCCGCGCAGAGATGCGACCTCGACACTCTTGCCGGAACGTTTCGCTTCGGCGAGTGCCTCATCTGTCGTCGCTGTTGCCGGATTGCTATCGCCATCGCCTTGCACGGCCGACACTCGCCCGGCCGACTGGGCGAGCGCGGGCAGCGCAGCCGGCACCAGCCCCACGGTCAGGGCCACGGCCAGCCCAGAGGCCAGCATCCCTGGCCCGGACCACCACCATCCCGTCACCCGTCCTCGCGCGCGAGCACCACCACGGTGCACTCGAACCCTCTCCACCAATCCCACCCCAAACTCACAGGAAGCACATAAACGCGAAGAGTCAACCCCCTGATCGAGTCAGGGTCAAGATCGCCACATGCCGAAGCTTGCACTCCCGCCAGGCACTGTCGATCGAAGTGCGAACGAGTGGCGAGGTAACGTGCCGCACATATCTCAGGGACTTCGACTCTGGGCAACCACTCACCCTGGTCGGCTGACTTGGCCAGCAATACGGCGGTGAATCACCTGCGAGCCACGCTGCCTGGCCTCCATCGCAGACTGCATTGCGGAGCAGCGGGGCGGGGAACTGGCGATGGTGCGACGCCGCCGTAGGCGGTCCGCTGGTGGAACACGGCGAACGGGGACGGGCGTTGTCCGTCGCACCGCAAGGCTCGCTGCGCACATGACCAGGGCTGGGTAGCTGGCGCCGTGGCGAGGGAGGACATTCGAATCCACAGAAATCCGGCCTCACACTGGCTCGGGAACACCTGATTGACCGATCCGTGCCAGGCGTTGCCAGCATCGCAGTGCGCGCCCACATCGCCAACAATGCGCTCGGTGACGGGCGATCGGGCGGACTTGGTTCGCCGTAGCGGATGGTGGCGTCCGGTCACGGCTTCACATGGTTGGAGAAACGTTCGATGGTGTTGCGCCGTCAGTAGTGGCCTGGCAGCAACTCTCCTTACCGGCACTGGTGAGGCGCCATCGAAGCCCCATTCAATGGCAGCACTGTGACCCCTCGCCGCTGACCGCGCCGAGACACCTCGCGCGTCCGACGCATCGCCGCATACGGCCCGCCGCTCCGATGGCATCGCTCATCTGCATCACTCCCTCCCATTCAGTCAGTGGCGGCACTCCGTGCGCAGATAAGTACCCTGCGACACGCCCTACTTGCCCCCTTTTACATAGAAGGCGTGGAAGATTCCTCTGGATATTCACGTGTCCTCTACATAGAGTCCCGCAAGATCCCAATTCTCAGCGGATCTTCATCTTCTCAGGGGGTCGGCGTGGGTTGTGCCATCGGAACGGCGACGGATGTACCCGCGACCGAGGACGGAACCTGCCTGTCGGCGCGGGCCGAGCCGTCACGGGGGCCAAGCTCGGCAACGACCAACGCAGCACCGGCATTCAGGTTCGGCAGGGCCATGCAAGCGGGACGCGCCATCTCGGATATCTCGGGCGGGCGCTTCGCAGATCTACGGGCCGCGCCACCGTCCATGGAGTGTTGAACGGCAGCCGTCCCAAACAGCGTGTCAGCTAGTGGGTTTGACGTTCCGACGGCATAGCCGAACCGGACGCCGGACCGATCCCGGCGCCCAGTCGGCGCCTCGCACACCATCGGGTTCACAAGAGCACCACCCGTTTCAGTCCGCGTCGTAACCGTCCTCATGGGCGGGCGGCGCCCGGCAGCGATGGACACACCAAGTATGAGAAAGACTGCAGGATTCGTTTTCAGGAACAGAGTGCGCCGCCGACTGCCGTTGGCGGTTTCCGCGGTGTTGGTGGCGACGCTTCTCCAGGCTGCGGCGGCTCCGGCTTCAACGGCGGTGGCCGTCGGCCTGCCCGGGCTGCCGACAGCGGAGAAGCCCGTTGCGGGAAGCAATGGCATCAAGGTCAAGCCGCGTAAGCGGACCCCAGGGCCCAGGATTCCGTCGAGGGCCCCGAGGGCAGAGCTGCCCTCGGCCACTGCGGTGACGATCACTGTGCCGAAAGCCGATGCGAAGGGTACGCAGAGCTTCTCCGCCTCTAAAGGGCAGCCGATCGGGATCGGCCGCGCCCAGGGCAAGGCATCGATCAAGGCCAAGAACACTTCTGGCACTCATGCTCCGAGCGGCGTGACCTCGCGCGTTCTCACGGGCAAGCAGGCCGAGCGGGCCGGCGTGAACGGCATGCTGTTCACTCTCACTCCCGAGGCCCCGGTGCCCGATGAGGCTCCGGCATCCATCGCGCTGAAGGTGGACTACGGCGCCTTTGCGGAGTTGTTCGGCGGTTCCTACGCCTCGCGCATACAACTGATCGAACTACCGGCCTGCGCACTCACGACCCCTGATGAGAAGCAATGCCGTTCCGGCAGCCCCGTTGCTGCCACCAACAACACGGTAGAGCACACGCTGACAGCGAAGTCGGTGAGTCTGCAGGCCGGCGCGTCGACAGTGCTGGCCGCGACGGCCTCGGCCGCGGGTGACAAGGGGGACTACAAGGCCACGCCCCTTGCTGCTTCTTCCACTTGGCGAACCAACCTCAACACCGGGGACTTCACCTGGTCGTACGACATCGACACGCCTGAGGTCCCGGGAGGTTTGAAGCCGAACGTCGGTCTCTCGTACTCCTCCGGATCCATCGACGGCCGGACCGGCGGTACGAACAACCAGGGGTCCTGGGTCGGTGATGGCTTCGACCTGTGGCCCGGGTTCATCGAGCGCCGCTACAAGCCGTGTGCGGACGACGGTGTGAAGAATGCCGACGGCAGCAAGCCGGGCGACATGTGCTGGGCCTACGACAACGCGTTCATTTCCTTCAACGGCTCGGGTGGTGAACTCGTCCCTGCGGGCAAGGACGAGTTCAAGCTGAAGCACGACGACGGCACCCGGATCAAGCGCCTGGAGTCCACCGACCGCGGTAATGGGGACAACGATGGTGAGTACTGGGAGCTGACCGATCCGGACGGTACCCGGTACTACTTCGGTTACAACCAGCTGCCGGGCTGGAGTAAGGGCAAGGACACCACGGATTCCACCTGGACGCTGCCGGTCTACGGCAACAACACCGGTGAGAAGTGCCATGCAGCGACGTTCGCGGACTCCTGGTGCCAGCAGGCGTGGCGGTGGAATCTCGATTACGTCGTCGACACCCACGGCAACGCGGTCAGTTACCACTACACGAAGGAGGCCAACTCCTACGGTCGCAATCTCAAGGCGGATGACGACACCGAGTACACCCGTGGCGGGTCCCTGAAGCGGATCGACTACGGACAGAAGTCGAATGATCTGTATGCGGCGAAGCCGCTGGCCCAGGTCGTCTTCGACAGTGCTGAGCGATGTCTGGAGTCGGGTGTCACGTGCGCTGCGGACACCATCGATGCCAAGTCCTTCTACTGGTACGACACGCCCTGGGATCTGAATTGCAAGGCCGGTACCGCCTGTGACAAGGGCAGGCTGTCGCCGTCGTTCTGGACGCGTAAGCGTCTGACCGGCATCACAACCCAGATGCTGAAGTCCGACGGTACGTATGGCAAGGTCGACTCCTGGAAGCTCGACCACCGTTGGGGCATGGCCGACACCGACTACCAGTTGCTGCTGGACAGCATTCAGCACACCGGCGAGTCCGCGACACCGACCATCACTCTGCCGAAGACGACGTTCGCCTACGAGCAGCTGGCCAACCGTCTCGACAAGTCCGGCGACGGTTTCGCGCCGTTCATCAAGTCACGGCTGTCCGGTGTGGCGGACGAGTACGGCGGTCAGATCAGCGCCAACTACTCGGATCCGGTGTGTGACTGGAACGCCCTGCCAGCGCCTGAGACGAACGCCACGCGCTGCTTCCCCCAGTACATCGGCGGCAGCGACTCCGATCCTGCCACGCAGCACTGGTTCAACAAGTACGTGACCACGTCTGTCACGGCGACGGACCGTATCGGCGGTGCGCCCGACCAGGTCACGCGGTACGACTACCTGGGAGACGCGGCCTGGCATTTCGATGACGACGACGGTCTGACCAAGGAGAAGGAGAAGACCTGGTCCCAGTGGCGGGGCTACGGTCAGGTCCGGGTCCGCACCGGTGGCCAGGGCGGCGACGCTGCCATGAAGACACAGCAGGACTCCTACTTCCTGCGTGGAATGGACGGCGACCGGAAGAACGCGGCCGGCGGCACGAAGGCCGTGTCAGTGACTCTCGGCGCGGGCGAGGGGGACCCGATCACGGACCACGAGTCCGCTGCGGGGTTCGGCTACAAGTCCGTCATGTTCGACAAGCCCGGCGGCAAAGTCCTGAGCAAGTCGGTCAACAGGCCGTGGTATTACGAGACGGCGAAGAAGGTCCGTGACTGGGGCACGGTCACGGCCAACTTCACCGGCATCTCCAGTACCAAGGAGTGGGTCTCGCTCGACAACGGTGCGGGTGCCAAGTGGCGCACCACGTCAACGGGTGTCAAGCAGGACACTGTCGCGGGGCGGGTCATCCAGGTAGACGACTTCGGGGACGACGCCACCGCGGCCGACGACCAGTGCACCCGGACCACGTACCCGGAGGTCACCGGCGCCAACATACTCAACCTTCCCACTCGGGTGGAGAAGGTCACGAAGGCGTGCGATGCCACGACCGACCGCTCCAAGGACGTTGTCTCGGACATCCGTACCGCCTACGACGGAGGTGCGTACGGAGCTGCCCCCACCAAGGGTGACGCCTCCGCGATCGCCACGCTGAAGAGCCACGACGGCACCAAGGCCACCTACCTGGAGTCAGGCGCCACCTACGACGCCTACGGCCGTCAACTGAAGACCACGGACCTGGTGGCCGACGTCACCGTCACAGGAACCGGCGCCCCAGTGCACACTGTTCGCAACGACGGACGCACGACGACCACGACGTACACCCCGGCAACGGGACTGGCCACCGAGATCAAGGTGACCACGCCTCCCGCGAATGCCGCCGACGCCACCTCGGCGCAGACGACGGTCACCACAGTCGATCCCGTGCGCGGTGTTGTGGTGAAGCAGACCGACACCAACAGCAACGTGACCGAACTGGCCTACGACGCCTTGGGGCGATCGACGAAGGTGTGGCTGGCGGACCGGCGCAACACTCAGGTTCCCAGCCAGGAATTCGTCTACACCGTTGCTGACAAGACGGTCGCCGTCGCGACCAGGACCCTGAACAACAGCGGCGGCCAGGTCACCTCGTACGCGCTCTACGACGGATTCCTGCGCGACCGGCAGACCCAGACCCCGGGTCCGGACGGCGGCAGCGTCATCACGGATGTCTTCTACGACGAACGCGGTCTCGCCGCCAAGGCGTTCGCGCCGTACTACACCACGGGCAAGCCGAGTACTCAGATCTTCAAGCCGGCTGACGCGCTGTCCGTGGAAACCCAGACCCGTACCACGTTCGACGGCCTGAACCGGGCCGTCGAAACCCAGCAGATCGCGGGCAACGGCGACGGCGGAAAGGTCCTCAGCACCACCAAGACCATATTCGGCGGCGACCGCACCACCGTCATCCCGCCCGACGGCGGCACCGCGACCACCACGCTCACCGACGCCCGTGGCAACACCACCGAGCTGCGTCAGCACCACAGCCGCTCTGTCGATGCCGCCTACGACACCACCACTTACCACTACACGCCGCGCGGCGAGCTGGACAAGGCCACCGACCCCGCCGGTAACAGCTGGAGCTACGAGTACGACCAGCTCGGGCGCCAGACCGTCGTCCATGACCCGGACAAGGGCACGACGAACAGCACCTACGACGACCGGGGACAGCTGACCTTCGTCAAGGGCTCACGCACCGATGTCCCGGGCCTGGCCTACCTCTACGACGACCTCGGCCGGCAGACCGAGGTACGCGAGAAATCGGCCACGGGCACTTTGCGGACCAAGCAGGTGTACGACACCATCACCGGCGCGAAGGGGCAACTCGCCGAATCCACCCGCTACGTCGACGGTCAGGCGTACACCTCCAAGGTCACTGCCTACGACCGGCTCTACCGTCCCTTCAAGACCGCTGTCGTCATCCCGGCCGCCGAAGGAAAACTGCAGGGCACGTACCAGGCCGGCACGTCCTATCTGCCCTCGGGGCTCACGGGCGCCATCAACTACTCCGCTGCCGGCTCGCTGCCCGGAGGTTCGTTGAATTACACCTACGAGGACGAAACGCTCCGGCCGATCACGGCCTTCGGCGAGGGCATGACGTCAGGTGTTTCCTACAGCCTGACGGGCAAGCCTCTGCAGTACACGATGGGCCTGACCACCGGGGGTAAGAAGACTCAGGTCACCAACACCTACGAGTGGGGCACGCAGCGGCTCGCGACCTCGCGCGTCGACCGCCAGGACCAGCCTGGAGTCGACCGCAACGTCACCTACCGGTACGACGAGGCCGGCAACGTCCGGTCGATGGCGGACGTCTCACGCACCGGCACGGACAACCAGTGCTTCATCAACGACTACCTCGGCCGCGTCACCGAGGCATGGACGCAGCCGACCGCCACCTGCGCGGAGGTTCCGTCCGGCAGCCAGATCGGTGGCCCCGCCCCGTACTGGCAGAGCTTCACCTACGACAAGTCCGGCAACCGCTCCACCGAAATCCAGCACAACACCGCCGGTGACGCCACCAAGGACACCAAGCGGAACTTCGACTACCCCGACCCGGGCCAGCCGAAGGCACACTCCCTCACCTCCGTCATCACGCAGGCTCCATCGGGGACCACGACCAACGACTACGCCTACGACCCGAGCGGCAACACCACAACCCGCCCCGGCCAGGACCTGACCTGGGACGCCGAAGGCCACCTCGCCACGGTCACCGAGAACGGCAAGACCACCACCTACCTCTACGACGCAACAGGCAACCGGCTCATCAGCCGCACCAGCACCGAAGCCACGCTCTACCTCGGCAACACCGAGGTCACACTCCCCACCGGAGCCGACAAGGCCAAGGCCACCCGCTACTTCGACCTCGGCGGCGGCCAGACGGCCATCCGTCAGGACGACGGCACCTTCACCTTCACCATCGCCGACCACCACGGAACCGGCGAACTCGCCATCCAAGCCACAAACCTGGCCCTCACCCAGCGCCGCACGCTCCCCTTCGGCGCGATGCGCGGCCAGACCCCCACGACCTGGCCCAGCACCAAGGGCTTCGTCGGCGGCACCGACGACACCAAGACCACTGGCCTCACCCACCTCGGCGCCCGCGAATACGACCCCGACCTCGGCCGCTTCATCTCCGTCGACCCGGTCCTCGACCTGACCGACCCCCAGCAGATGAACGGTTACACCTATTCCAACAACAGCCCTGCGACGCATAGTGACCCCACCGGACTATGGATCGACGATGGCACGGGGCACAGCGAGCCCAGGCGCGACGATGGCCCCACCGGGACGAAGAGTCCCATCCCGGGAAGGTCCGGAAATATAGCACCGACGACGAACAAAGGAGGGCCCGGCCCTCTGACGGACCTCGGGAACGGCGCACCGCGAGGCTTCCCCTCAACGAAAGACGTGAAGCTTTTCACTGGGAAGGCAGGCGACGTTTCGACCCTTCTGAAGCAGGCAAAAGGGTGGGGATACTATTCCCCCCAAATCAGCGACGAACTGAATGTCGAGCTGTACCTTCGAGAACGCTGCAGCTTCAGCTTCACTGATGGATGCGCGGAATTCCGAAAATTTTACGACGGCTGGAAGCATCTGGATAGAATTCCGACGCTCGACACGTGCCCGATATGCGGCAATATTGGTTTCGCTGCGATTCTGAGCGGGATCACCGGCGGAAGAATGAAAAGCACCGGCGGATGCAAATGCTTCCTGGCCGGTACTCAGGTACTCATGTCCAATGGCAAGCACAAGAGCATCGAAGCCATTGATGTGGGAGACGAAGTCATCGCCACTGATCCGGAGACAGGCGAGACCGAGGCGAGGAAAGTAACCCGCCTCATCACCACTGATAGTGACAAGAAATTCAACGAACTCACCATCGAAACACCCGACGGCAACAAAAAGCTGACTGCCACCCATGAGCACCCCTTCTGGTCGCCGTCGGAGCACCGCTGGATAGAGGCTGGTCAGCTCAGATCGGGCATGACGCTGCGCTCCGACGACGGCAGCTCCCTGCTCGTCAAGGCCAACCGCTCATTCATCAAGCATGCCCGGACCTACAACCTCACGGTCGACGGCCTGCACACGTACTATGTGCTGGCAGGCGAGACGCCGGTACTCGTTCACAACAGCGGACCGTGTGGCCCGGCCAAGGGAGCGGCGGGCGAAGCACGAGCTGTCCAGGAGCTTCAGGACCGGGGTTACACGATCATGGGGACGCACGTGAAGCTTGAAGCTAAAGACGGGACGATATCGTATGTTGATGTCGTCGCAACCAGGAATGGTCCCGGCTTGGGTGCGCCCGAGTATTTTGAAGTGAAGAATGGTCCTTCGGCCAGACTGTCACCGCAGCAGAAAACTGTGTATGGGCAGCTTGGGGACAGGGGGAGGGTAATTCTACGGTCCGACCAAATGGGTAGTTGGGGCTTGAAGAGCGGCGATTTGCTCCCGCGGGCCGACGTCAACATGATCCTATATGGCGGGGCAAAGGTATGGTAAGAGGAGTCAGGAAGGGAGTATTGGTAAGCGTTGAGTTCCATTGCCTGCGAGACGAGGTTAGTGAAAGATGAGCTATGACCTGGCGGTTTGGCAAGGGGATGTGCCGTCCAGTGATCGCGAAGCGGCTAGGGTGCATAATCGCCTGTACGATGAGTATCTCGATGGCGACGAGCTGTTCCCGGTGGTAAGCGTCATCGCCGACTTCCTGGCTGCCCTTACTGAGCGTTGGCCTGATAGGGATACCGGAGACGATACGCCCTGGGCTGCAACGCCACTTTCCAGAGGGGCAGGTGGGCCATACGTTTACATCACGCTTGCGTGGAGTAGCGCAGATATGGCGTCTGCCTATGTGGCACAGGTTGCCAACAGGTTTGGATTGAACTGTTTTGACCCTCAGATGAAGGTGCTTCGGTCAGGCTAGCTTCGACTCCCTTTGGGGGTTTTCTGAGGGGCCCAGTCTCAAGATTAACTCTCTGAGCCGCTTCCACCCTGACGTGGTTGCCCACGAGTTGGACGGTCTGACGGGAAGGCGAAGCTCCTGGCAGACGGTGTCACGACCAAGATCCACCGTCTGCCAGGAGTTTCAATGACGAAGTCAAGCCACCTGTGCGAGCGGTGGAGCGGGGGGTGAAGACCCGGTGGTCGCACAGGAGGGCCCATAGCACGCTGGCGCGTCGGCGGGCCAAGGCGATGACAGCCTGGGCGTGCTTGCATCCCTCGCCGCGCTTCTTGAGGTAGAAATCTCGGTTGGGGCCGTCGCGGATGATGCTGGTTTGTGCGGACAGGTAGAACACTCGGCGCAGGCGGCGGCTGTAGCGCTTGGGCCGGTGCAGATTCCCGGTCCGACGCCCGGAGTCCCGGGGCACGGGTACCAGTCCGGCGGCGGAGGCGAGGTGGCCGGCGTCGGCGTAGGCCGCCAGATCCCCTGCCGGGGTTGCTGCGGCAGTACTTTCCGAAGGGCACGGACCTGTCCCGATGGCAGACAGACGACCTCGCAGCCGTTGCACTCGCCCTCAACAGGCCCCCCCGCAAAACCCTCGGATGGAAGACACCCGCTGAAGCCCTCAACGAACACCTACTCTTGACTCAAGAAGCCGGTGTTGCGACAACCGATTGAGTCCGGGCAGTACACCTCCGCCGCGTTCGCGCAGGTCTGTGACGGCTTCGGGATCCGCAGGAGCATGGGCCGGGTCGGCTCGAGCTATGACAACGCCCTCGCCGAGAGTTTCTGGCAGGGCCTCAAGCGAGAAACGATGCACCAGAGGCTGTTCTCGACGATGCGTCAGGCGAGGCTGGAGATCTTCCAGTGGCTGACGTACTACAGCGCTCGCAGGCGGCACAGCGCCCTCGACTATCTATCACCAGCCGAATTCGAACAACGGCACCAAAGAGAACGTACACTCACACTCGCAGCATGAACCCCCGTGTCCACACTCCGGGGGACACCTCAAGCTTCACCGCAACCGCCTGGGTGAACACCGCGGCACGCCCGCAGAAGAAGGTCACCATCCTATCGGCGGAAGGCGAGGTCAACAGCGCCTTCACCGTGCGGTACGCGCCGGATCCCACGGACCCGCAGAACCAGGGCGGTTACGAACTGGAGCTGCCCACCGCGGACACGGCGGGCGCGGCACGGCCCGTGGTGCGGCATTCGAGCTTCCAGTCGGACAAGGCGAATCCCTTCTCCCTCTCCGTACACCGGGTGCCCCGGGAAGCGCCGATATAGAGATCCGAGACAAGGCCGGCATCTCCTACCCGAACGCCATTCACATACCCGCCCGCGACGGGAAACGCGCACGGACCGCCGACGGCTTCCAAGTAGCCGAGGCCGACCGCGGTTGGTTCGGTCAGCTCCTGGCCCGTACCGGAGCTGCCAACCTGACCGCTTTGGTCGGCGGAGGACCCCGAACCGCCCAGTACCTCACCACGCGCCAGGGACGACAGCACTACGACGTGCCCCCCTTCGCCGCCACATCAAGCGTTGACGACGCAGACATCCAAGTCGGCGGCACGAAATTCGTCGGCACGGACCATGTCTTCCGTATGGGGTCCGTACGCATCGAGGCATTCTCCGGCATGGCCGAGCACCTGTACGAACTCATCAAGAAGGGCCGCGTGGAGGAATACCGCGCCTTCCAAAGCCGCTCCACCCCGCAAGACCCCCACGGAACCGGCAGATGGAACGGGCCGATCTCCTTCCACGACGACGGCACCGTCATGGCCCTGAGCGTCCTCCCCATCCGCAGACGGCAACCTCAGTGAACGCACCCGAAAGCGTCGTCAACGCCCGCCCCCAGCAGAAGGGACGTAGACACCCCGACCCGACAGGCCACATCGATCGCCCCGCAGAGAGACCCGCCGCGACACGCAGAACCCCCGCCGGCACCTGCCGACGGGGGTACGCCATCTCTCACATGGCTATCACCAACACCGTAGACGCTCCTGGACCACAGGGGCCTGACCTGCACTTACGCGCGTCACCTAGACCACCCTGTACCGCACAAGACGCGATCTACAACCTGTGCCAGGTGGGACCGTCACGGCCCAGGTCGGGCAGCCGTCTCGCTATCAGTGGCCGGACGCAGTGCCTTCGAAGGGACGGGTCCGCACAGGGCGGAGATTTTGGAGCCGAGATCACCCCTAGGATTCTGGCAGCGCTCGCTACAGTCACTCAGCGTGCCTGCGGCAGCGCCAATTTTCGTCTCCCGCCGTCCGTCACGGCGGCCCTCCCTGGGGAGAATCTGGGGAGGATCAGCGCTGCTGGGGAGCGTCTGGGGAGAATCGACTACGTAAGACGGCACGCCCCTGAAAGACCCTGAAAGATTCATCTGCGCTGGTCAGAGGCGACTGAAGCTGAATCGCTCCAGGTCAGCGCGACGTGGTAGACAACTTCATGACATAGGTGCCGAGGTCGTCGGCCTCGACGATTCCGGGCAGCGATCCGCCCTCCCGCAGGGGTGTGACGTACCGGGTAGCACTCACTTCTGTCAGCATTTTCCCAGACCGCCAAACGCTTCAACCTTGGAATCCACGATCTGCTCCTTGCTCGCTTACCCTCGGAGCCGGCCCCGATCAGCCCTGGGGAGAATCCGGGGAGTCCGGTTGGCGCCTTGGCCCCTCCGGCTCCCCGGCATTCCTTCGATGACGGCGCGCTCCCCTGCGTCCGACCTCCGGCATGAAGTGAGCATAGTAACCGAGAGTGACAGTCGGCGATGAGTGTCCGAGCCCCGCGCCAACGCCACCACGGGCTCTCCCGCCTCCGGCGTGCTGGAGGCCCGCTGGCCCAAACGGCTTCACCGGTTACACCGGCCTCAAAGAAGCTCCACCTTCACCGGGGAGAACACCCCGACGCGGTGCATCAGCTCCAGGGCCGCCGAGGAGGGGATGCCGACGGTACGCGTCTCCCCCTCTTCGGGCGGAGTGAAGCAGCGGCCCACGGTTCGGACAGGAGCCGCGCCGGTAGTCCACCGAAGGGGCGGTGGACTCCGGAGTCGCCGCGCAGGCCCGCAAGTCCGCCGCCGTGATGCCCCGATCGGGAGTTGGCCCAGATGCGGAGCCGTGTGGAGCCACGCTCGGCGCTCCTGGTTCTGCCGAGTCTCAAGAGGCGGCCGATGGCTCCACCCTCGTGTACGTCTCCGGCGGCACCGGGAAGCGTCTCAGCAGCTCCTCCATCCAGGCGGCCGGATGGGTGGCCGACGCCGCGCCCCCGGGGAGGGCACGTGCTTTGCGGATGCCCTCGATCAGCGCCGCGGTGGCGGCCCTGGTGGTGTAGCGGTCGGCGACCCACTGGCGGCCCGCCCGCCGTATCTCGTCCTGGTCGGGCAGGTCGAGCAGCTCAAGCGCCTTGTCGGCCAACTGAGCCGTTTCGAGCTCCGGAATGCGCCACGCAGACGGCGAGTCGAACAATTCCGCGCCGCCGCCACCTGCGTATCCGGTCACCAGGCAGCCGCTGGCCATCGCCTCGGCCGGGGGCAGGCCGAAGCCCTCGCCCTCGGGCGCTCCCAACGCGATGAACACCGACGTTTCCGACAACACGCGAGCGACTTCCTCGTGGGGAACCGCGTGGATGTCGTACAGATCGATGTCGGTGGACCGCGGGTCGGTGTGGAGCAGGCGGCGAAGCAGCGTGCTTTCGATCGGACGTTTGCGGGACATCCATGCGATGCGTCGAACCCGCCCGGTCGATGCCGGCCGGAACAGCTCGGTGTCGATGATGTTCGGCACCAGGTGCGGTTCGAACTCAGGCAGGGCGCGGCGGAGCATTTCGACGCCCGCCTGCGAGATCGCCCACAGAGCCGGCCGCACCGGCCAGCCCGGGTACGGGCCGGGGTCGGGGCAGGTCAGGAAGTTGAGGTAATGCCCCTGCGAATAGATGACCTTGTGCCCGCCGGGCGCCGGGTCGTGGCCCGGCACCACGCTGACCTCGTGCAGCACGAGCACGTCCTCGGGCCCCAGATTCAAGGTCATGCCGGACAGCGTCGGCACATCGTCGTCGAACCATGTGTAGCGGAATCCCGGCGTGGGGGTCCAGCGGAACGCCTCGACGCCGGCAGCCCGCAGCAGCGAGATCTGTTGGTTCAGTACGCGAATGCCGCCCAGCGGAAACTGGAACTCGAACGACGCGTAGATGACTCGACCAGCCACCGTACCTCCCCGAGAGACAACGATCGGTGAGACCTCATCATGAGGAAATCTCTTCGAAGTTCTCTTCAAACCACGCGAGTTGGCTCGTTGATGGCCCCATCGACCTGGTCCTGAAGTTCGTTGCCGAAGCTGGGGTGAATGGCCCGGCGGCCATGGCTGCAACGGCGCCGGAAACCAGGTCGAACGGCGAGGCATCCGAAGCTGCGACGTCGGTAGGTCGGTACGTCTCGGCCGTAGGCGTAATTCGTGGGCGGATTGGCTGGAAGTGGCGCTGCCTTCTTGAAGCCACGTTCTTGCTCAGCGGCTGGGACCGTTACTCGTACGCTCAGGGTGACAGCAAAGTCCACGTGTGTCACCGGCCCGACGTGGTGCATCGCCCCGCGAGCACAGGCCGTCGACCGCCCTGCACAGCAGACCGTCGACCGCGCCACCAACCCCCCTCGCAGCATCCTGCGTACCGTCATCGATCGGTTCCGGGTCCGCTCACGGCCCCGAGGGCTGAGGAGCTCCATGGCGCAGAGGCGGCGTTATGGCCGTTCGCCTCTGTGAGGGCCGGCGCCGACCGACGGTCGCATGCGCTATAGTTGATCTTGCAAGTTCGCCGCAACCCGCGGCGGCTGGCGCTGCGTTGGTGGTCCAAGGAAAGACGCCCCGCTTCCTGCGGGGAAATGCAGGTGCAAGGCCTGCCCAGCGCTCACTCACGAGGCCCTTCCCCCGCCGGGGGAAGGGCCTCGTCACGTTCCCCGCGCGCCCTGGAGAACTTCCGCACAGCTCTCACCCGCGAAGCCCCCGCGACAGCAACCACGAGGCGTGCGGCACCGTGCGCGCGGGCCGGACCTGTCGCCTACCACCCGGGCGGCGCGGGGGTGATGCGGCACCGTGCGCGCGCGGGCCGGACGCGGCGCCGGTCAGGTTGCCCTGGCGGTCACACGGTCATCCCCTGCGCGTACGGGCCGGACGCGGCGAAGACAAATCCCCGCCGACAACGGTTGATTCCCGTGGGCCGGAGGAGGTGGTGTCACCGACGATTCCGTCCGGTGGGACACCGGGGCAGGTGAGACCACCCCGGTGCCGACAGTCCACCTCCGCCGCGGTGACAGCGCGCCTCAGCGGACCGTCACGTTGAAGACCGGCGAGGCCGTGGTGCCACTGACGATGCGCAGGTCGTTCTTGCCCTTCAGCCCGAGCTTGACGCCGAGCGAGTAGGAGCCGTCCCGCGCGATGCTCACGGACGCGGGCAGGCTGACCCACTTGCCGTGCTGCTTCTGCTGAAGGGTCACCTTGCTGCCCGCCTTGAGTCCGGTGGTCTTGCCCGTGACCCGGAACAGCTGCCAGGCGCGGACGGAGGACACCGACGGCTTGGCCGTGATGCTGGCCTTGGCGGGCACGGCCTTCTGCGCGACGGCCGGGGTTGCGGTGTGCGCGGCCGGGGTTGCTGCCATCGCGCTGCCCGCGAGGGCGAGGGAAGCCGCACCGAGAACACCGACGACGGCCAGGCGCAGGGAGCGCCGCTTCGAGATCATCACAGATCTGTCCCTTTCTATGGTGAGAACAGCCTTTCGCGCCAAAGGGCACCTACGTGTCGATTGGCGTAGTCACTAGAAACGACGGCACAGCGGAGGCAGGCGTTCATCGGAGTTTGTCGCTGTCTTGTAACAGCCGTGCAGGGCCGGGGAGATGACGCCTGGAACAGCTCGGCGCCTAGACGGCGGCCGACGCCCCACATCCTCGAATGAACTCCGCCCTCCCGGCCAGATGTGCGCGCAGTGACGGGCGAGGGGGTGGCGCACCCCACCGTCCACGTCCCGCAGCGGATGGGGAGGCTCGGGTCTGACCTGCGGAGGAATTACCAAACGGTGACCCTGCCGCTCCTGCCGGGGTGACCGAACGTTGCAATCATACGATTGGAAGAATCTGATCGAATACGTGAGGTTCAGACGTGGCCGACGAAATCTACTTCAGCAACAACTACAACGACCTGTCACAGCAGCACGGCACCGGTGCGGGTTTTCAGTTCGAGTTCCGGTGCTCGCGCTGTTCGGACACCTGGCGTTCGCCGTTCGAGCCGTTCAGATCGGGCCAGGCGGCCAGTTGGATCGGCAAGGGAGCCAATGCCGCCTGGAGTCTGCTGGGCGGCAACGCCGGCACCATCCACAATGCCGCCGACGGCCTGGCCGGTGCCACCTGGGGCGGAGCGAGGGACACCGCGTTCCAGCGCGCGATCGACAACGCGCAGGGGCACTTCAACCGGTGCCCCCGCTGCACCTCGCACGTCTGCGGACAGTGCTGGAACGTCGAGCAGGGCCTCTGCCTGCAGTGCGCCCCCGACACCGCCGCCGAGGCGGAGGCCGCCCGTCGGCGTGGGATGAACGACTTCGTGGCGGATCGATCCTACGCCGCCGGGCAGATCGCCGGGCAGGGCTACGACGTGAGCGCACCCCGGCAGTTGGTCTGCCCGCAGTGCCGTACGGAGACCCGCGGCGGCGCGTTCTGCCCAGGGTGCGGCCACCGCCTCGCCCAGAACCCGCAGTGCGGTTCTTGTAGCGCGACCGTGCCGCAAGGCGCCGCGTTCTGCCCGGGGTGCGGTTCGAGGCAGTAGGGGTTCCCCATGAGGCGCTGCACCATGGGCGTGCGGCGCCTGGTCCGTACGCCGTTGCCGTCGCACGCGAGTGCCAGGCCCCCTGTCGCATGTTCGCGACCCGCGGGCCCGGAACCGTGTTCCGCGAGGGCTCTCCCGGGTGGCCATGGGGGCGGAATCCCTCCGAGGAGGGCAGGCAGAAGGTCTGCGTCACCCGTCCGTTCCCGTACTCGCCCCCTCTGCAGAGTCGTCGGCCTCGACCGTTCCGGGCAGCGAACGCCCTCCCGCAGGGACGTGGCGTAGCGGGTCGCGGTGACTTCGGTGAGCCATTTCCCAGGCTGTCCGGCGCTCCGGCAGCACGATCCGCGCCCGGGCCGGGGGGCGGGGCCGGGGGCGGGGCCTCCGGCGGGATCCGCCACGGGACCCGCGAGGAGTACGGGAGCGACCGGCCGGGCCGGCGGCACGTCCGCCTGCCTGCTTATTGGTCGCACACTCAATAACATCGGGGCATGTCGTCAAGCATTCAGCGGAAGCGGATTCGGAAATCGCCGTCGGACCGGCGTGCGGAAATCGTCGACGCGGCTGCCGCCATTGCCCTGACCGAGGGCCTGGAGTGCATCACTCTGCGCAGGATCGGCGAACAGCTCGATGTCCGCCCGGGTCTCATCAGCCACTACTTCCCCGCGGTGGAGGACCTGGTGGCCGAGGCCTTCGGCACCGCCGCCGGTACCGAGCTGGACACGCTCCTGCCACTGGACAGGGCGGCGGGAACGGCCACGGAGTACCTCGCGCGCTTCTTCGCCCTCGCCACGGGTGACACATACGACGACATCAGCCGCCTCTGGATCAACGCCCGGCACCTCAGCCGCTACCGCCCCGTACTGTGTGACAGGGTCGGCCACCAGGAGGGCATGTGGCGCGGCCGCTTGGAGGGCCTCATTCGCAAGGGCGTCGACCGGGGGGAATTCCGCACCGCCGACCCATATGTGACGACCATTCAGATCCTTGTCGTCATCGACGGTCTCGGTGCCCACGCCAACACCGAAACCGGCGACCGCCCCGAGGCGGTGACACGGATGGCCGTCAGCACGGCCGAACGCGAACTGGGCCTGGAGAGCGGCACGCTCATGGACCATGCCGGTGCGCACGCGACGAACCGGCCCCCTACAGGTGCGGCTGCCGCCGGCGAGGACGCCACCACCACTGCCGGGTCCCGCGACTGAGGCCGGGGGCCGGGCTCGGCAACCGGGCGCGGAGGCCGGTCCCCGGGCCGAACCACCCGTGCGGGCCCCTCGCCGGGGCGCACGGGGCCGACAACGAGCCTCCCCCGTGCCGGACCGGGGGGCCGACCCGCCGCACCCCACAACCGGCCCACCCGGGCCCGGCCCGCGCGCCGAACCACCGGGCGCCCCGGCCCACCCCGGCCTGCCTCGGCCCGCCTCGGCCCGCGCGGCGAACCAACCGGTCCGCCCGCCCCCACCACCGAACCGACCGGGCCACCCCGCCCCACCGCCGAACCGACCGACCGGCCCGAAGAATGCCGGCCCGAACCGTGCCGGGTCGGCCCGCCCCGGCCGCAACGAGCCGACCAGCATCGAAGGAGCCACCGTGCGCACCAGCCTCGTCCTGCTTTCCGCCCGCCTACTGGACCCGCTCTCCGGCGAGCTGCTACCAAACACCGCCCTGGCCGTGTCCGGGGGACGCATCTCCGATCTGGGCGACGACCGCCGGATCCGCAGGCTCGCGGACTCTGCGACGACGGTGATCGATCTGAAGGGTGCCGTGGTGACGCCCGGGCTCGTCGACGGGCACCTTCATCCGCTGTCCGGCGCCGATCTCACCCGCGGCCTGGACCTCTCCGGTTGCACCGGCCTCGACGAGGTCAAGCAGGCCCTGGCCGGCGAGGTCCGGACGCTGGCACCCGGCGCATGGCTGCACGGCTGGGGCCTGGACCCGAAGGTGTTCGGCGACCGGCCGGTCGCCGCGGCCGCCCTCGCCCCGGTGCTCGACGGCGTCCCGGCCCTCCTCCAGCTCTTCGACGCGCATTCGATGCTGGCCAGCGCCCGCGCACTCGAACTCGCGGGTGTGGACGGGCCGCGCCGCTTCGCCGAGGCGTCCCAGATCGTCTGCGACGACGAAGGACGGCCCACCGGTCTGCCGCTGGAGGACGCGGCGTGCGCGGTCGTCGAAGCCGCGGCCCCGCAGCCCACCCGCGCCGAACTGCGCGCCCGCCTCACCGACACCCTGCGGAACATGGCGGCCGCCGGACTCACCGGCGGCCACGCGATGGACGCCAACGGCGAGAGCCTCGCCCTGTACGGCGAACTCGACGCCGATGGCGCGCTCCCGCTGCGGTTGCGGGTGGCCCCCTGGTGCCGGCCCGGTGCCGACGCGGAGGCACTGCGCTCACTCATCGAGCAGCAGGGCCATGACTCTCAACCCCGCATACGCCGCGGGTGAGGAAGCGCATGCCGGTCGCCTCGCCGTCGGCCACCGTGCCGACCTCACCGTGTTCGCGGACAGCCCGCTCACCGTGGCCGCCACGGATCTGCCCCGGCTGCCCGTACTGCTCACCGTCCTCGACGGACACACCACGCACCGCGACGCGGATATCTGACGGACGGTCACTTCGCGAGCGACCGACAAGGGTTGCAGTCCGGGCGGGGGATGCCCGCCGACGGGGCACGTTGACCGGCGACCAGGAGATCCGCCTGCCGTTCTTCCACCACGGCGACCTCGTGGTGAAGGGACAGCTGGACCGGACGCTCCTCTTCGCCCGCTTGCGCAGCGGCGAGCCGGGGACGCGGCGGCCCGCTGACCGCCGTACGCCGCCAGGGGCGACCGGGCGGCGTGGCGCCTACGGACGCAGCGCCGCCAGCACTCGGCTGCGGAGGAGCTCGTACTCCGCGCGGAGCCGCACGATCTCCGCGGGCCGTTCGATCACCTCGCCGCCGACAACCCTCTCGTGGGGGCCGAACTGCTCGCGTGTGAGATCGACTTCGATCCCCATGCCCAGGCGGTTCCACCAGTGATAGTCCACTTGTTCGCCGTCGACATGGACCTCGCCGCGGATCAGCTCACCGCCCAACAGGTCGTGCACCACCAGGGCGGTGACACCGCACTGGTCGCGTGCCGGGTTGTCCGGGCTCCAGTCCGGGCGGTGGTCCGGCGTCGTGGTGTCCGCGCCCCAACCGCCGCGGATGGCCTGCTCGAACTCGTTGAAGTTGCTCAGTGTCATGTCGCTCAGCCTCGCAGGCGCCTCTGACAATCACGCACGGCCGATCGCACCCGACGCGCAGTCTCCCCCGGTCCGGGCCGCAGCCGGAACCGGGGCCGGGTGGTCCAGGGCCGGGTTGTCCGCAGCCGGATTGTCCGGGACCCGCCTGTCATGGTGTCTCCATGACGACACCGTTCGACTCCACGATTGACGACCTTCCGGACGAAACCCGGCGCTTCCCCCGGCAGTTCGCCCGGACCCGCCGCTTCTCGCTGGGTGTGCCCCGGCAGTTCACCGTCTCGCCGGACGGCGCGCGGGTGCTCTTCGTGCGGTCCACGTCCGGTACGGATCAGGTGAGCCGGCTCTGGCTGTACGAGGACGGCCAGGAGCGGATGCTCGCCGATCCGCTCGGGCCGGGCCACGGCAACGCGTCCTCCGGTGCGGTGCCGCCGGAGGAGCTGGCGCGCCGCGAACGGGCCAGGGAGACCTCGTCGGGCGTGGTGTCCTACGCCACCGACGCCCAAGTGCGGATCGCGGCCTTCGCGCTCGGCGGCGAACTCTGGGTGGTGCGGACGGACGGAGGCGCTCCGCGCCGGATCGTCACCGCCGGTCCGGTGGTCGATCCCCGGCCGTCGCCGGACGGCACCCTGATCGCGTACGTCTCCGGAGGTGCGCTGCGGATCGTGCCGGTGGAAGGGGCCGGCGACCGCGCGCTCGCCGCCCCGGACGGCGAGCGGGTGACGTACGGACTGTCCGACCATGTATCGGCCGAGTCGATCGGACGCCCGCGCGGCCACTGGTGGTCGCCGCGGAGCGATGCGCTTCTGGTGGCACGGGTGGACACCTCGATGGTGCAGCGCCGCTACATCAGCGATCCGGCCCACCCGGAGCGGCCTCCGCGCGAGCTCGCGTATCCGGCGGCGGGGACCGCGAACGCGGAAGTGTCGTTGCACCTCGTGCGGGTGTCCGGGGAGCGGATCACGGTCCGACTGCCCGCGGCCGCCGGGGAGGACCACCCCGGGGGTGTGTGGACGGACCGGTCGTTCGAGTACGTGGTGACGGCGGCATGGGACCGGCGCGGCCCGCTGGTCTCCGTGCAGACACGCGATCAGCGTTCGGTGCATGTCCTGGCGGTGGATCCCGCCACGGGAGAGACGCGGACCCTGAGCCGTGCCCATGACCGTGCGTGGGTGGCGCTGAGGCCGGGTACACCGCTGCGGCTCTGCTCCGGAGCGCTCGTCGTTCCCGCGCGGCCGGGGGGCGACACGCAGGGGCTGGCGGTCGGTGGCGGAACGACGCCTCCGGGACTTGAGGTCCGTGAGGTGCTCGGCGCCGTCGGTGACAGGGTGTTCTTCACCGCGAGCGAGGAACCGACCGAGGTCCACGTCTGGTCCTGCGCGAACCGGCCGCCCGAAGACGGTCTCCACGGTCTCGTCCGGGTCAGTGCGGCACCCGGTGTGCACACGGCGTCGGTCGGTGGCCCCACCGTGGTGCTGGACAGCAGGACCCCGGACGGTCAGACGGTGTCCGTGCTGCGCGACGGGGTTCCGGTGGGGCGGATCGCGGTTCTCGCCGAGACGCCACTGGTCACCCCACGGGCCGCGATGCTGAGCCTCGGGAAGCGTGAGCTGCGCAGCAGGCTGTATCTGCCGTCGTGGCACCGGGCGGGCGACGCCCCGCTGCCGGTGCTGCTCAGCCCGTACGCGGGTCATGGCATGCAGGTCGTCCTGAACGTGCGTACCTGGTGGGTCGCGGTCGCCCAGTGGTTCGCCGAGCAGGGCTTCGCGGTGCTGGTCACGGATGGTCGCGGCACTCCGGGGCGTGGGGAGGCATGGGAGAAATCGGTGCACGGCGACCGGCTGACGGCCGTGCTGGAGGACCAGGTCGACGCGCTGCACGCGGCTGCCGCACGGTATTCGGCCCTGGACCTGACGCGGGTCGCCATGCGCGGCTGGTCGTTCAGCGGCTACCTCGCGGCTGCCGCCGTGCTGCGTCGTCCGGAGGTCTTCCACGCGGCGGTCGCCGGTGCCGCGCCGGCCGACCGGCGGCTCTACGACACCCATTGGGAGGAACGGTTCCTCGGCCACCCGGATGTACTTCCGGAGAATTACGAGCGCAGTTCACTGCTCCCGGAGGCGTCCGGGCTGACGCGCCCGCTCATGCTGGTGCACGGATTTGCCGATGACAATGTGGCCGTCGCCCACATGGTGCGGTTCTCCGCCGCGCTGCTGGCCGCGGGCCGGCCGCACACGGTGCTGCCGTTGTCCGGGGCCGGCCATCTGGTCACCCAGGAGGAGACGGCGAGCAATCTGCTGCTGCTGGAGCGAGACTTTCTCAAGAAGTCTTTGAGGAGTTGAACACGGGGGTCCCGCTGCGCGTACCCCCGCTCGGGCACGGACGTGGTGACCACCGAGGTCGTGAACAGAGAGCTCGCGAACATCCAGGTCGCGAGCGTCGCGGAAGGGAATGCCGGAATGAACGCATCGCAGGACCACGAGGTCCGCCCCGGGCGTCGGGCCGTTGTCGCAGCGGTCGGGGCCGTCTCGGTGACGGCCGTAATCACCGCGTGCGGCAGTCAGAAGGACTCGGGCGGCTCGGGCGGCTCAAGCGGATCGGACGCGGTCGAACCGACCGCTGCCGAAAGGAACCGCGGTGGGGACGTGCTGGCGAAGACCACCGACATCCCGAAGGGTGGCGGAAAGATCTTCGCCGACCGCGGCGTCGTGGTGACACAGCCAGAGGCCGGTTCCTTCAAGGCGTTCTCGTCGAAGTGCACCCACCAGGGATGCGCTGTGTCGAGCGTGTCGGGCGGCACCATCAACTGCCCGTGCCACGGCAGCAAGTTCGACATGGCGACCGGCAGCGTGACAGCGGGTCCGGCGCCCCAGCCGCTGCCCACCAGGGCCATCACGGTCGAGGGCGGTTCGATCACTCTCCCGGCCTAAGGGCTATTGCCCTGTGAGGTTGGGCCCGGCCGGCCGCGCTCCGCCGGACGGGTCTTCGTCCGCCCTCGGCCGCGCCAGCAGCCGAGCACCTCATCGGTGGTCGTGAGGGTGGCGACCAGGGCGAGTGTGTTGCGGATCATCGCGGGGGTGTAGTCGGCCGGCACCCCCGCGATGGCATCGGACGGCACCACCGCCGTGTAACCGAGATTCACCGCGTCGAACACGGCGTTGGGAACAGCCACATTGGCCGAGACCCCGGTGACGACGAGCGTCCGGCAGCCGAGGTTGCGGAGCAACGCGTCCACATCCGTGCCGGCGATGGGCGAGAGGCCGTGCAGCCGGCGCACGACGAGGTCCTCGTCCGCCACCTCGATGGGCGCGGCGATCCGTACCGCCGTGGTGCCCGAGTGCTGTTGCACGGGCAGCCGTCCGGCGGCCCGGAAGAGGCGGGCGTTGTGGTTGGCGCCCCGCCCGTCGGGGCGGCGTTCGGCCACCGCGTGCAGTACCTGGACCCCGGCCTCGTGGGCGGCCGCCACCAGCCGGGCGACGCGGTGGAGGGCGCCGGAGGACCTGGCTTCCTCGGCCAGTTCGGGCAGTGCGCTGCCGGGGCCCACGACGCCCTGCTGACATTCGACCGTCAGAAGCACGGTGATGGCCGGATCGAGCTGCTCGGCGAGCTGTTCCTTCGACGGCACGGCTGCCCCCTTCGGTGGCGGATCGGGCGCGCGAGGCTAACCGCCATTGCGTGATGAGGGAAGAGGCCCCATGATTTCTGACACATAGTCAGCTATCGGGAGGGGGCGCCCATGGCCGCCATTCAGCGACGGGGCCGTCGGATCATGATGACGGACGAGGAACGCGACAGTTATCTCGCCGAGCAGCGCACCTGCCGGGTCGCCACCGTGTCCGCGGACGGCCGCCCGCACATCGGCGCCCTCTGGTTCGCCTGGGACGGCACCTCGCTCTGGCTGTACTCGATCACCCGCAGCCTGCGCTGGTCCCAGCTGCGCGGCGATCCGAGGATCGCGGTGGTTGTGGACGACGGGGTGGAGTACGCGGATCTGCGCGGCATCGAACTGTCCGGCGAGGCCGTCCCGGTCGGCGAGGCGCCCCGTACCGGCGAGTCCTACCCCGAACTCGAAGCGCCGGAGAGGCTGTTCGCGGCGAAGTACTTCGCGATGGACACCATGCCGCACGACGGGCGGCACGCCTGGCTGCGGCTCACCCCGGAGACCATCACCTCCTGGGACTTCCGCAAGCTCGCGGGCCCGCCCTCGACCTGAGCACCCAACGGCCCGGGAGAAGGGCCCGCCCCAACTGATCGTTCCAGCCGGCGTCTCCTCCGTGACCGCGAGGACGCGATGCCGCGCACCAGGCGGTTCAGCGATAAGCCCTGCCGCGTACGTAAGCGATGACGAGGGTGACCGCGGTGATGGCGCACACCAGCATGCCGATGGCCAGGAAGGCGTAGCCGGCTTCGCTGATGCCCGATTCGGTCTCGACGACGGTCATTCCGCCGCCACCGGGGATCCGGCGTTCCTTGTCCGGGTGGTCCGCGACGTAGAGGATCATCGCGGCGACCGCCGCCGCGCACACCGCGGCCCCGGCCAGCGGCCAGCCACCCGCCCTGCCGTACCAGGGGACCCGCGGTTTCAGAGCGACGTGCGGGCACCGTGTCAGCAGGGCGCGCCCCAGGCCCGCGGCACGTCCGGCGAGCCCGTCCGTCCGAAGCCGAGTGCCGTCGTCGAGGTCGATCTCGATGCGGTACCCGTTGCCGAGCCGGGTCGCGAGGGCGTTCACCGCATCGCCGTCGACGTGGAGCGAGGTGACGCGGTTCCAGGACCAGCCCGCGGTCCCGCGCCGGGATCCGTGGACCAGACCGCCCTGGCGCACCTCGAAATACTCCCCGGGCTCGCCACGCACGGCCCGCGCGATCTGGGACACCGCAATTGCTACGGCGCCCAGCGAGAGGCCGAGCAGCAGGCCGATCGCCTTGTTGCTGCCTGCCGACCCGTCGCCGGTTGCGGACACGCCCCACGCACCCAGCCAGCCCGGCGGGATGGCTATGAGCAGCGCACAGCCCGCGTTCACCCACCGCTTCCGGTGGTCCACCGCGTGCCGACTGACCACCGGGCCGAGGTCTTCGAACGCGTCCATTCCTTCGTTACCAGTCACCGGGAAAGTCAAGCATCCGGACTGCCGGCTCCTCAAGATCCCATCAGGAGCAGGCAGTCGGCACCGTCGCGCTTGGATCTCGACGTGCTTCTCAACAACGAGTTGGCGCGTGCATCTCCCGGCCGGCCATCCGCAGCGCCGCCACCGCCGCCCTGATCGACGGGCGCCGGTCCGCGTCGGTACGCCACACGGCGTGGACGTGCCGTCGCATCTGCTGCCGCACGGGCACGAGCCGCACCCCGTCGGGCACCGGACCACGGCCCAGCCGAGGGGCGACGCAGACTCCCATCCCCGCCGCGATCAGGGCGAGTTGGGTATGGTGCTCGCCCGCCAGATGCGCGATGCGCGGTTCGATGCCCTTCGAGCGCAGGGTGAACATCAGCCAGTCGTAGCAGAACTCGCCCTCGGGCCAGGACACCCAGTCGTCGTCGGCGAACTCCTCCAGGTCGACCTCCGCCCGGTCCGCGAGCCGGTGACCGGCCGGCATCGCGATGTCCGGTGCGTCATCGAGGAGTTCGGCCCTGGCCAGTCCGCCGGGCACCGGCAGCCGCTTGTTGCTCCAGTCGAGCACCACCGCCAGGTCGACATCTCCCCTGATGACCGCACGGATCCCGTCCTCGGGCTCCAATTCCCGGGTCCGCACGCGCAGTTCGGGGTGGTCGGCCTGGAGCGTGCGGAGCACTGCGGGGAAGAGCCCGCGCGCCGCGGTCGGGAAGGCGGAGAGCCGGATCTCGCCCACCACCTCGCCGCGCTGCGCCTCGATGTCGGACTGGGCCAGCTCGACCTGGGACAGAATCCGGGCCGCGTGGTCGGCGAGCAACTGACCGGCGTCGGTGAGCCGGACACCGCGCCCGTTCTTGGTGAGGAGCTGCTGCCCCACCTCCCGCTCCAGCTTCGACATCTGCTGGGAGACCGCGGACGTGGTGACATGCAGCCCCTCGGCGGCGCCGCTGACCGAACCGTGCCGGGCGAGGGCGTCCAGGGTACGCAGGCGCTCCAGATTCAACATGTAAGCAATGCTACGTGGATTCCCGCACAAAATCTCACTTGTCCTACGTGGTTGTTTTCGCCATCGTTGACGGCATGAGCGCGCCCGCCAATCCGAGCACCCCACCTCCCGCCGAGTTCCCCGCCCCGTCCCGGCCTGCCGGGACGGCCGCCCCCGCCCCCGCTGCGACGCCTGCTTCGGCGCCCGCTTCGGCGCCTGCCGCGCGTCCGCGGCTGGACTGGCGGATCCGCTTCGGAGCGCTCTCGCTCATCTGGGGCTTCAGCTTCCTCCTGATCAAGGTCGGCACCGAGGGATACGCCCCGTTCCAGGTCACCCTCGGCCGCCTCCTGTCGGGCACGGCGGTGCTGGCCGTCGCGATGGCGATACGGCGGGAGCGGCTGCCGCGCGGCATCCGCACGTGGGGGCATCTGGCCGTCGCCGCGTTCTTCCTGAACGCGCTGCCGTTCTCGCTCTTCGCCTATGCCGAGCTGACCATTCCCTCGACGCTGGCCGGAATCTGCAATGCGACCTCGCCCCTGTGGGGCATGCTGCTGTCGCTCGTCGCGCTCTCCGAGGACCGGCCGACCCGTCGCCGCGTCGCCGGACTCGGGCTCGGTTTCCTGGGTGTACTGACCGTGCTGGGTGCCTGGCAGGGCTTCTCCGGACTGGACCTCAGCGGTACGGCCATGGCGCTGCTCGCCGCCCTGAGCTATCCGATCGGCTGGATCTACGTCCGCAGAACGCTGGCGGGCAGCAGTTCGTCCACCCTCTCCCTGGCCGGCAGTCAGCTCTTCCTCGGTACGGCGCAGATCGCTCTGGTGACCCCGCTGTTCACCTCGGCACCCGACGGATTCCCCCTGCTCCCGACCCTTGCCGTGGTCGCCCTGGGAGCGCTCGGCACGGGCCTCGCGGTGCTGGTCCAGTACGGCCTGGTGGAGGAGGTCGGGCCGACGACCGCGCAGATGGTCACCTACTTCATCCCGGTCATCGCCACTGCTGCCGGAGTCGTCGTGCTCGGCGAGCGGCTGAGCTGGAACACTCCGGTCGGCGCCCTCGTGGTCCTGGCGGGCGCCGCCCTCACCCAGGGCAGGGCGCGCCGCGCCGGGGCAGGGGCTCAGCCGTAGTTCAGCGGTTCCGCCGGTCCGGCCGCCGCCGCCAACGCGTCGGCCAGGGGCTCGATGTCGGCCTCGGTGAGCGGTGAGACGGTGAGCCGGACACCCTGGGGCGCGGTCATCCGGAACCGCGCGCCGGGCGCCACCGCCCAGCCCGCGTGCAGCAGCCGGGCCACGGCCCCGGTCTCGTCGCTGACCGGCACCCAGACGTTCATGCCGCTGCGCCCGTGCGCCTCCACGCCCCGCCGCTCCAGCGCCCGCACGAGTGCGTCCCGCCGCTTCCCGTACGCCCGCGCCACCTCGCCCGTGTCGACCGCGCCCGAGGCCCACAGGTGGGCCACGGCCTGTTGCAACAGCCTGCTGACCCAGCCGGGGCCGAGCCGCTGCCGACCCGACACCCGGTCGACCGTGACCGGGTCGCCGGTCAGCACGGCGACCCGCAGATCCGGCCCGTACGCCTTGGCCACGGACCGCACGAACGCCCACCGGTCCGTGGCGCCCGCGAGCGGGTGCAGCGGCAGGTCGACGATGGCGTGTCCGTGGTCGTCCTCGACGAGCAGGACGCCCCGGTGCCCGGCCAGGACGCGCCGCAGCTCACGGGCCCGCTCGGCACCGATCGCGGCCCCGGTCGGATTCTGCGCGCGGCCGGTGACCACGAGCGCGCGGGCACCGGCGTCCAGCGCGCGTTCCACGGCACCGGGCAGCGGTCCGTCGTCGTCGAGCGCGACGGGAACGGGGCGCAGCCCGAGCGCCGGTACGAGGTCCAGCAGGCTTCCCCACCCCGGGTCCTCGACCGCCACCGCGTCACCGGGTCTGAGGTGCGCGACCAGTACGCGCTCGATCGCGTCCAGGGACCCGGAGGTCGCGACCACCGGACCGGCCGGCACTCCGTCGGCGTCCAGGGCGGCGCGCGCGAGTGCGGCGAACTCCGGGTCCACCGGCGCCTGTCCGTACATTCCGGGCTTCCGCGCGTACTCGCCCGTGGCCGCCGCGAACGCCTCCCCCAGTGCGGGCAGCAGCGCCGGATCGGGGTTCCCCTCCCCCAGGTCCCGCACCCCGGGCGGCGCCTCGACCCGGAGCGAACCGCGCGCCGTACTCGCGGGGCGCGGTCGCACCCTGCTGCCCCGACGGCCGGCCGTCTCGATCACTCCGCGCTCGCGCAGCGTGCGATAGGCGGCCGCCACCGTATTGGGGTTCACCCCGAGCAGTTCCGCCAACTCCCGCATGGGCGGAAGCACTTGCCCCGGCGTGAGATCCCCCGAGCCGACCCCGCGCTCCACACTGGCGGCAATTTCCGATGCGCGCCGCCCCACGATCCGATACTCTCCTAGCACAAACTGGATTATGCACTAGTGCAATGGAGTACGCAATGTCGGACACCGCATCGCCGCAGTCCACGGGCCCGGACACCGGAGCCGGATACCCTCCGACCGGGCGCACCGTCCCGACCCGTTCCCGCGAACGCGCGGCGTACGACCGGGAGCTGGTCCACTCGATACTCGACGAGGCGTACGTCTGCCATCTCGGCTTCGTCCGTGACGGCTCACCGGTCGTCCTGCCGACGCTCTTCGGCCGCGTCGGCGAGCGTCTCTACGTACACGGCTCGACCGGCTCCCGGCCGCTGCGGGAGGCCGGCCGGACCGACCCCGGCCTGCCCGTCTGCCTGACCGTGACGCATGTCGACGGGCTGGTGCTGGCCCGCTCCGCCTTCCACCACTCGATCAACTACCGCTCCGTGGTGGTCCACGGCATCGCCCGCACGGTGACCGACCCGCAGGAGCGGCGGACCGCCCTCGATGCGATCGTCGACCACGTGGTGCCGGGCCGGTCCGCGGACTCGCGGCCTGCCGACGAGAAGGAACTGGCCGCGACGGCGGTCATCCGCCTGGACCTCCAGGAGGTCTCCGCCAAGATCCGCACCGGCGGCCCCAACGACGAACCCCGCGACCTCGCGCTGCCGCACTGGGCCGGCGTCGTTCCGCTCGCCCACGGCTATACGGCGCCGCTCCCCGCGGACGACCTCGATCCCGCCATCGGAGTACCGGACTACATCACCGCGCTCTGAACCACCACCGGGGTGGACGGGTCCGGCGCCGGAGGCACGGACCCGTCCACCCCTGCCGCTCAGGCCGGTACGGCCGCCCGGCGGCGGGCGTGCACAGCACGGCGCGCCTCGTCGAACTCCCCGTCAGAAGCGACTGCCCGCGCTGGGCGGCAGACGACAGACGGCAGAGGTACGGCCGAATCCATGATCGTCGGATCACGTCGCGGCGCGTCCGGCCGACAACTCCCCCTCGGCGGAGCCACGCCCTTCGTCAGGTCCCGCCACATACCCCTCGCGCCGTCGCGACGCGACGGGGCCGGAGGGCGTCCTCGGCGTCGCCGACTGGGCGATGAAGGCACCGATCAGCACCATGGAACCGCCGATGAGCTGCGGCGCCGACAGGTGCTCGCCGAGCATCACCCAGGCGAGCACGGTCGCGATGACCGCCTCCAGGCACGCGACGACACCCGCCACCGCGGGCGAGAGCAGCCGTACCGAGATCACACCGGTGATGTAGGCGACCACCGTCGCCATCAGCACGATCCAGACGAGCAGAAGCCATGCCGGTACGTCCGTGCCGTCCATGCCCGCGCTGCCGCCCAGAACCGGCCAGTCCATGTTCCACGGCCGTGCGACCGCGGTGAGGACGACCGTACCGATCAGCAGCCCGTACGAGATGACACCGATCGGGTGCGGCGGCTCGACGCCTTCCGCCCGGTCCGCGCTCCCCTGGTCCGACAGGACGAAGTAGCCGACCTGGCAGCAGGCGGCACCCAGTGCGAGCAGCAGCCCGATCACGTCGAAGCTCAGCCCCGACCAGACCTCGACCACACAGGCGAGTCCCCCGACGGCGAGCACCACACCGATCGCGGCACTCCGGGTGACCGGACGGCGCTGGACGAAACGCACCCAGCCGAGGACGAGCGCGGGCGCCAGATACTCGACGAGAAGTGCGACGCCCACGGGGACGCGGGAGATGGCGGCGAAGTAGAAGGCCTGTACACCCGCGACGGCGAGCAGCCCGAACCCCAGCAGCAGAACCGGCCTGCCGCGCACGAGATCCCGGTGGCGCCAGGCGACGGGCAGCATGACGAGGGCGGCGCCCGCCACCCGTAGCCACACCACATGGAGCGGATCGAGTCCTGCCTCGATGAGCGGCTTGGCCGCGACCCCTGAACCACCGAATGCGAACGCCGACACCAGGGCAAGTCCCAGGCTGGCGCTTCTCCCCTGAGACGCGTGCATCGGCACATCATGACAGCTGGCGTCAGGAGCGTCACCCCGGTGACCCCTGACGCGCACCCCCCCGTCAGCCGCTCGGCTCCGCCGCGGCCTTCGCCATCGACTCCCCCAGCCCTGCGACGGCCAGGCCGTCCATGTAGTCGCGGACCCGGGTGATCAGTCCGTCATGAACACGCACGACCAGCAAGCCGGGCACGGTGAAGGTGCCGCTCCCGGACGGCAGCGCACCGACCACGACGTGCTCGCCGATGATCACTTCCGGATCGGCGGTCTCGTGGATCTCCACCTCCTCGACGGCTTCCACCCGGACGGGACTCGCACCCCAGGCCGCCCGATAGCCGGCGCGCACCTCTTCGCGCCCCACGAAACGCGGGGGAAAGCCGGGGGACGCGAACGGGAACTCGTGCAGCGCGTCCACGGCGTACAGGTCGGCGAGGTCGTCCGCGGACTTGTCGAGCATGGCCCGGTGGTAGCAGCCCAGCACCTCGCGCGGGGTACGGGCCGAGGGTTTCCTCGGACCTGGCACAGAACTCGCTCCACTCCACTCCACTCCACTCGCTCACTCCTCGCTCGCTCACTCACTCACTCAACGGGCGTTGACCCCATGACCGTACGAGTCCGCACAGGTTCGGTCAACGCCTGTAGAGTGAATGCGTGACCCTCCCTCGCACCACCCGCGCCGACCGCCGCCGCGCCACCGAGGCACGCATCCTCGACAGCGCACGGGAACTGTTCGCCGAGCGGGGCTTCGACCGCACCACCATCCGCGCCGTGGCAGCCGCGGCGGATGTCGATCCGGCCCTGGTCATGCAGTACTTCGGGTCGAAACGCGAATTGTTCACCCAGTCCGTGCAGGCGTCCCCCGCCCTGCCGGCCGGCGCCGACGCCGACACACTCGTGGATCAGCTGCTCACCACACTCGGCCTCAAGCTCGGCGGCCTTCCCGACGGCGCCCTGGCGATGATGCGCTCCATGCTCACCGATCCGGCCGCGGCCGATCAGGCCCGCGCGAGACTCGGCCGGCAGATCGACAGCATCGGTGCGGCGCTGCCGGAGGCCGAAGACCCCGAACTGCGCGCCGCGCTGGTCGTCACCACCATGGTCGGCGTCACCATCGGCCACCAGCTCCTGGGCCTCGACGCCCTGCGCGACGCTCCTGCCGACCGTATTGCCGCCCTGCTCCGTCCGGCCTTCAAGGCCCTGACGGAACCGCCGCACTGAATCGGCCCCGGGGCGTCGGGCCTCAGCCCCCGGTCCCCTGCCACCCCTGGCCGGATGCCCCCGCGATCCGGGCCGCGAGCTGCCCCGCTTCGACGCCGGCCCGCTCCAGCACCTCGACGGCCCGGCACTCGCGGTCCGTGGCCAGCGCCGCGAGCAGATCGAGCCCGCCGGCCCGCGCGTCGCCGCGCGACTCCGCCCGCTCTCGGGCTCCGGCCATCGCCGAGGCGGCCGAGGGCGACCAGCCCTCCGCCCCCGTGTCCCGCACGGCGGAATCCGGATGCCTGACGACCGGAACGGCACCGGAGTCCTCCACCGCACCCTGCCAGCGGAGCCCGTATCCGATACTGCGCTGGACGAGGTACCCGAGCACCTTGGCCAGTTGCGGTCCGCCCTCGAAGGCTGCCCGCACCTCCGGATCCGATTCGATGAGGGAGTGCAGGAGATGCGCCGTGTCGATCTGCCGGTCGCCGTCGCGCAGTGCGCGCCTGCGGGCACCCGTCACCACGGCGGCCAGCTCCACAGTGAGTCTGGCGTCGAACTCAGCACGGTTCGGTGCGGGCTGCTGAGGGATCCGCGGCGTCCGGTTTTGCACATCTCTCACCCCATCAGTCCCGCGGCGCGGGAGCATCGCCAGAGGGGCCCATCTAGGCATCCCACGCAAGTTGGGCACACCCGAGCGGTTTCTCCTCCTTACGGATGAGATCTCGCCATTCCGGGATCCGATCCGGAAAAACGGCGCGCGCCGCCTTGCGCCGCGCCCCCGGAGCAACCGGGAGCCGCTCCGGGAACGTCCCGGAGGCCACACCATCCATACGGCGGCCGAAAGGGGTCTGCGGACGTGTCCTGGCTGGTCGCCCTGCCGGCACTCGACGGACGGGAGTACGTGTACCGGGTCCACGCACCGGCGGACGCACTGCGTGCCGACCTCTTCTGGGCCGCGTTCCACTGCCATGACGACGGCCCGCACCCGCGCGCCTGCGACCGGTTCGATGCCGCACTGATCTGGCGAGCGGCACTGGAAGAAACGGGGCCACGGATCTGACGGTTCATCAGTATTGAATGTTCACGTCACTGCGGCTACGTTCCGCGACACCGTAACCCGCCGAGAAGGGGTGGTCGCATGGCCGAAGTCAGTGCAGAAGCACGCATCGAAGCACCGGCCGAGAAGGTCTGGGCCCAGCTGACGGACTTCACCGCGTACGGCCAGTGGAACGCCACCCACACCAGCTTCCCCAAGGGCGCCCCCGCGGCACTCGAACTCGCGGCGACCTACGAGGAGAACATGAAGCTCATGGGCTTCCCCGCCGAAGTGACCTGGACGGTGGCGGAGCTGGAGACCGCGCGCCTGCTGGCCACCAGGGGCAAGGGACCGATGGGCGTCAACCTGGCCATGCGCTACTCACTGACGCCCGACGGCGATGCGACCACGGTACGCATCGACGGGGAGTTCACCGGCGCGGCGGTCTCCCTGATGGCCGGCAAGCTCAGGGACTCGGCGACCGCCGCCCTCACCGAGTCGCTGCGCAGACTGGGCGGCCTGGTCGCCGCCTGACGGGCACCGGACGGACGGGAAGGGGCCTCGCGGCTCGGCCGCGAGGCCCCTGGTACCTGGCACGTTGCACTTTTCACCCGCGGGCTCAGTGCTCGTCGGCGAGGATCAGATAGAGCTTCTTACGGGCATCGCCGATGACCGCGAGGGCCTTCTGACGCTGATCGGCCGAGCCGGTCTTCCAGACCTGACCGAACGCCTCCATCAGACCGAAACCGGCCTGCCGGATCTCGTTGACGCTCTCCCAGTCGACCCCCCGCCCGGCCTCCTCCCAGGGCGCGTCGGGACCCGACTCCGCCTCGGTGCGGCCCGTTTCGGTGAGCGTGAACAGCTTCTTGCCGCCCTCGCTGGCACTGACGATCAGGCCCTCGTCCTCCAGCAGCTGAAGGGTCGGATAGACCGAACCCGGACTGGGCCGCCAGGCCCCGCCACTGCGCTCGCCGATCTCCTGGATCATCTCGTATCCGTGCATCGGCCGGTCCTTCAGCAGCGCCAGGATCGAGGCACGTACGTCACCGCGGCGCGCCCTCCCCCGGCCACCGCCACGACCGCGCCCGCCACCGAAGGGGCCGCCCCCGAAAGGACCGCCGCCGAACGGCGGACCGAACTGCCCGAAGGCCGCCCGCCGCCCCTCGAAGCCACCCCAGCCTTGATGGCCGGGCCCGCAGTGCCCATGTCCATGCCCGTGCTCATGCTCGTGTCCGCGTGAACGCATCGCCACGCTCCTTCCGTCGTTGATCTGTCGCGATGCGTCAACGATATATCGGAACCGATCGCTTGACAATCTCCTTTTCTGAGGGGGAGGTGACCTGTCTCAGCGAAGGTTGATTCGATCTCAGGCAACCTGCACGAATCGGTGTTCGTCTCAGCGAAGATTGACGACCTAAGTGTTTGTCTCAGCGAAGGTTGATCGTTTCGGTGGGTCGTGTCCGGTCGTCTCAGGCGATCCGGTCCGTTGGCGCTAGTGATGTCAACCGAGACCTCGACCCGCATGGCGATGAAGCCCCGGGATCTCGATTGAGTCAGGGCAGCACGCGCCAATATGGTGGACCGATGACGTCGATCAAGAAGTTCCAAGTCACCTTCGACTGCGCAGAACCTGAGCGCCTCGCTCGTTTCTGGTGCGAGGTGTTGGGATACGTCGTACCGCCGCCACCGGAGGGGTTTGCCACTTGGGACGATTTCAAGCGCTCGCAGCCACCTGAACAGCGAGATTCATGGTTCGCCTGCAGTGATCCATCAGGGGTGGGCCCGCGACTGTACTTCCAGCGCGTCCCCGAAGGGAAGGCCGCCAAGAACCGGCTGCATCTTGATGTGCGGGTCGGCACCGGACTCGTGGGTGAAGAGCGCCTCGCCGCACTTGAGGCCGAATGCGCACGACTGGTCCCGCTCGGCGCGGTACACGTGCAAACGCTTTATGACGGCAATGATTCGTGCATCCCGATGCAGGACATCGAGGGCAACGAGTTCTGTATCGACTGAGGAGCCGCGAACGTGTCCTCGTTCTGTTCTTATGGGCCGAGACGAAGAACCGGACCCAGCCCGTCAGGGCGTCGTGACACGGATCGCCAGATCAGGCTCTCGGGACGGGCCGTCCGGCCGGTTCAACCGACTACGGCAAGTTCGGTGAGACGGACCCTGTGGTCTGCGTCTTACTGAATCTGGCGCACCGCAGCACATCGGCGACGCTCTGCGCCAGGTCGGATACGAAAGAACAGGCCGCGCTCGATGGGCACTCGCGATCGTTTCGGTTACTGGTGTGTCATCGGTGTCTCAGGCCAGCCTCGGGATAGCCGGTAGCACTTGCGTGAGCACCACCGCCGGCCTCTGCCGTTCGGGTGGCGTGGGAATGGCTTCTGGCATTGTTCGCAGATCAGCGGTTTGAAGAAGGTGGCTGGGTCATGGCCGCGGGATGCCCATGTGCGGCATCGGCGGCTGCACCAGCGCCGGTGGGGATCAGGCGGAGATTTCGTCCCTATCGGGGTACCGCAGAACGCGCATGTCAGTGAGGGCAGGGGAAGTCCGTGCCGCTCGATCATCCAGTCCCAGCGGGAGACCTGTCGGCTGCATCTCTCCGAGCAGCTGCGCTCGGTGATCGGAGTGGCCGACGGCAGTGGGTGCTCGCAGGCGGCGCAGGTGCGGGGCTCGTGCTGTCCGGTGGTGCCCTTGTTGCGACGTTGACGTTCTATGTAGGCCACTCTGCGGCAGGCGGAGGAACAGAGTCGGTAGCGTTGGCCGAACTGGATCTTCATGGGTTGCTGGCAGATCCGGCAGGGCTCTGTGACCTCGCGTTTGAGGGATGGGCGGCTGCGGCATCGAGCGGAACAGTAGCGGGGCAGGTTGCCGAAGGTGCGGTCGAGCAGGAAGACGGAACCGCACTCCTTGCACTTTGCGGTGTCGAGAGTCTTCCGCAGTTGTCCGGCGTCGCGGCCGGTGACGGCCGCGAGCCGTTCCCAGGACGGGCTGCCGCGATATCCGGGCGGTCCGGCGAGGAAACGTCGCAGGTGGGCGGGTGGGAGGCAGTTGGCTTGGGCGAGGCGGGCGATGAAGGGATAGCAGCCTTCACCGGCGATCGGCCGGATCTGGAAAGGGAGCTTGGCGATCGACTCGCCGTTCGCGCCGGGCTGTGTCACGTGCTCGCTGTCCCCTGACATCGAATCCGGACCGGTTGCCACCGAATTTGGATCGGGTGGCGTCAGGGGCCGAGGGCTTCCGCAGTCAGTTGTGCTGCTTCTCGCCGGCGGCGGGAGGCCCGTGTCTTGCAGGTCGGTGAGCACGTCAGGCGTATTCGTCTGCTTCCTGGTGTGAGTGCGCCGCCGCATCCAGCACAGGTCTTCGGCTGGCCCGGGTAGGGAGCGTCGGGGGCCGGCGCGGTGGTGAATCCGTTCCGCTTTCTCCATGCCCAGTCGCTGCAGCGCTCCGAGCACCAGCGTCTGCCGGGGAGTCGCCCAATGACCTTCCCGCATGCTTCGCAAGTCTTGATCGCGACCTGGCCCAGCTCGCGTTGGTGCTGCTCGCGGGCCAGTTGGCGACAGGTGCGTGAACAGTAGCGGCGGCGGTGTTGCTGTGCGGGGACCTCGACGCTTTGACCGCAGCCTGCGCAGACGATCGTGCGATGAGTTTGTGACTCATCGGTGGGGCGGAGTCGTTGACGGTAGCCCTTCGTCCGGCAGGCAGCCGAGCACGTCCGGCGGTTCGTGGCTTTGTTGTCCAAGGGCAGGATGATTCCGCAGCCCCTGCAACGGGAGTGCCCCAGGATGTCGCTGAGTTGGACTGGATCGCGGCTGGTGACGGCGCCCAGGCGTTCCCATTGGACGCGGCCCCGGTGTTCGGGCGGTTCTCGGAGGATCTTTCGCAGGTAGTGGGCCTTGATGCAGTTGGCTTCAGCGAGGCGTTCGACGAACTTGTCTCGGCCCTCGTCGGCGATGGGCCTGACCTGGAAGGGCAGCGGGGCGAGTGCGGGGCTGGTCCATGTTCTGCTGGTCAACGGGCGTCCCCCGACGCGGGTATCCGGGTGGATGCGGCGACGTCGAGAGGGATGTTCTCCAGGCCCTTCCTGGTGATCTTCTCGGTGCCGCTGAGGATCGCGTCGATGGCGGCTCCGCGGATCTGGTGCGAGAGCGCGCCAATCATCCCGCCGGTCCGGTCGTGGAGGAACCGGTCGAGCCGGGCGAGCGTGCCCGACCGGTGACTGCGCAGGAGCAGGGTTTCCTCCAGCGTCTTGACCAGGCCCTTCCATTCGGCGTTGTAGGGGAAGGGGTGGGAGGAGATCAGGGTGAAGCGTCCGGCGATCTGGGCCCCTCGGGTGCCGGTGAGCAGGGTGCTGTGCTCGACGTTGATGCCGGCGTAGACGAATGTGGCCGGGATCCGCTCGGAGAAGTACTTGAGGGTGTCGGCGACTTCGGCGCCGATGCGGCTGGTGAGCGAGATGTTGTGGATCTCGTCGACCAGGACCAGGCCGGTGCGGCCCTTGGTGCAGACGCCGACGACGGACTCGATGATGTCGGTGATGTTGAACTGACGGGTCGTGGGCAGACCGAGGAAGCGCGCGAATTCAGCCGCGATCATGCGGGGTGTCGCGGCCGGTGGAACGGTGATGTAGAGGACCGGGATGCGGTCGGAAGACTCCGGGTGGCGGGCCTGGTCCTGGAGCTCGTGGGCAAGGCCGAGCTGGGTGATCGCGATGGTCTTTCCCGTGCCCGCGGGCCCGGAGACGATCAGGCCGCGGCGGGCGCTGACAGCGTGCCGGTTCAGCAGGATCAGCCGACGACCGGTGGTGACAGTGTGGCGGACCGTGGAGGTAGCCACTACCCGCAGGCGGGTGTGGTGGTCCAGCCGGTCCTCGGCGTCCCGGGCGCGGTCAGCATCGCTCAGCGCCGCGTACGCGTCCTCGGTAAACATGACCGGCAAAGCTGGCGGGTCCTGTGCGAACTCGCGCCAGCCCGGGCGCGTACTCAGGTGCCGGCCCTCTTCGGAGGACAGGAGTTGAGGCGTGGTCATGAACGTCTCCAGGGGTCCTCGCGCGGGTCGAACAGGCCCAGCGGGATCACGTCAGCGATCGATTCTTCGTCCTTCGCCAGCGGTTCCGGCGCGGGCTTGTTCTGCGTCTTGGGTTGCGGCGGAGCCGTGGCTGCTGCCGATGTGGTGGCCCTGGTCCGGGCCGCGACGCGACGATCGCCCTTGGCCGACTTGGCCCTCCTGCCCTTCTTCGCCGTCGGCTGGGTGGGGCCGGCATGTGCGCGGGTCAGCAGAGCGGACACGGCATCAGCGAGTTCTTCCTCGGTGGCCTTGGGCAGCTGGTGGCTGACGTGGTCCCAGGCCAGGTCGCCGAAGGGGACGGGTGCTCGGTTGAGGTATTTCCAGGTCGCCTGGACCCATTCGCCATTGCCTCGGTGGTTGCGTACCCAGACTCGGGAGACGTCGTAGGGGTCGCGGTGGACCTCCCAGAGCCCTCGCTTGGCGACGACACCGGAAACTTGCCGTCGCATCGGGCCGAGTTCCGGGGCATCGTAGGTGCGGTTGTTGATCCGCAGGCCGTAGGTGTTGACGGCACGCCAGGCCGCGGGCAGAAGCTCGATGTAGTCCTGGCCACTCAGCGCGACCGGGACGTAACCGCAGGACTCAACCAGTGCGGCGTACTTCTGATTCGGCGTGAACAGCCGACCCGGATGGTCAGGGTCACGCAGCCCTTCGTGGGGACGATTCTGCCACTTGGCGACAACCCACTCGTCGAGCAGTTCCTGCAACTCGGGCAGCGACCACAGGTTCTCCTTCTCTGGGTGCCGGCCACGGCGGTCAGCGTTGCGGCCGGTGTGGCCGGGGAGGAACTGCGCGAACATCGTGGCAACCGAGCCCAGCATCTTCTCGATGTGGCCCTTCTCGAAGGGCGAGCCCTTGTGGGTCGGCTGGAAGTCGATCTCCAGGAACCGGCAGGAGGCCCGGAAGTTGCGTGAGATGAACGCCTTCCCGTGGTCGCAGACGATCATTTCCGGGACGATCACCGGCCGGGCTGCCGCGTACTCAAGGCGCTCGTCCAGGTTCAGCAGCCTGCGGTGCGGCAGAACGGAGCGGGACATCTTGAGCGCGTCCACCCAGCCCGGGCGCATCAATTCTGGCGTGACGGTCCTGGCCAGCAGCACGCTGGCGTCAACCGACTTCGTCGACGGCCGCAGCACAAGCGCTGTCGGGGTCCGGGTGGCGACATCGATCATCGCCGTGAGTTCGACCTTTCCGACGACCCCGTTGTCCAGCCTGACCATCACATCGAGCGGGGTGGAGTCGATCTGCATGACCTCGCCCGGAGCACTCACGGTCAGTTCTCCGAACGGGACAGCCGCCGTGTGCGCCTTCGACCGGCGTGTCACGGCCGAGCCCGTCGCGTGAGTGCCCGCCGTCAGCTTCTCCACCAACCGGTAGAGCGTGGCCCTGGACGGCCACGGAGCCGCCTGTCCTTCCTCGGTCTGTTTGAGGATCTCCTTCGTCCTCCAGATCAGGTAGGACGCGGTCCGGGTGGAGGTGTCGACGCCTTCCTTGATGGCCTGGCGCATCGCGTCCACCACCCCGGGATCCACCGTCCCGAACTCCGGCCGCTTGCGGGCCGCGCGGCCATCAGCCAGCCCGGCAACCCCGTCCTTCAGATAGCGGCGACGCAGCCGGGCGACTGTGCTGGCCGTCGCCGGGTATCCCGCCTTCGACAGTTCCGAGGCCTTGGCCTTCTCCCGCGCGGTCAGCGACGTGCCCGGTCCGTACTCCTCGCGCGGCTCCGTGCCAGGCTCCGCGTCCGGCGGCAGTCCATGCACCACTTCCAGGATGTGGCTCTCCCACCACAGTGCCTGTTTGACCGCTGCCGCCGGGAGCGCCTCCAAAACGGATGAGGCCGGCAGCGGCATCCGCTCCGGGCGGAACAAGACCTCGAAGTCTTCCGCCTCGAACAGCTCGATCAAGGCCACCACCCGGTGCGGATCCTCGGCGTCCTCCAGGACCGCGGCCTGGGCGGTCACCTCAAGCACTCCCCGGACCTGCCTGTCGAATCGGACTCTCTCACCAACCACCAAGGTCGGCGGACGTGTCAGCCGACCCACCGCTGCCGCCCCTTCGCCCAGACCAGGCTCCCGGTCTCCATCAGCCCTCCCGACAGATCCGCCTTCAACGTCCCCGACCACAGCAGGTGGAACAGCACCGGCAGAACCTGGATCCGGTCGCCGACCACCCCGGCGCCCTCCCATAAGCCCCTCGGCTTGCTGAACACCTCCAGGAGACGCTCAGCCACAGCCGCTGGCCGACCCGACCGTGCCCGGCGATACCGCGACAGCCACCGGATGTTCGCCATGAGTACCGCATCAGGACGGCCGACCCACTCGAACTCCCAGCCCACGGCCTCGCAAGCGCGCTCGGTCGCCGCGAAGGCCTCCCGCGTCCGCTCGTCCATATCGTCCTCGGCACGGACATCCACGACCCGGGCCTGCCCCGCAGCCAGCCGGACGAAGTAGTCAGGAGCGTGGCGGCGCTGTCTTCGGCCGTCGTCCCAGTGCAGCCAGAAGGGCTGCGACGATATCGCCGTCACCTGCGGATCACGGTCGAGCAGGATCAACCGGTCCCGCTCCAGCCACGACTCATAGCCCACGTGATCCCGCGCCGTCACCGAGTAGTACCAGCCGGCGAAGCCCGGCGTTTCCTTGTCCCAACGGAACGGCCGGACAGGTTCGACCGCCTCGAAGGAAACCTGCCAACTCGCTCCCAGCGGGAGCCTACGAAGCTCTCCGCCACTGAGAAAGTCCAGCTCAAACGCTGATAACGCCTCGTCGCCGTACGCACGCGACAGTGCTTCCACTGCACCCCCAGCCCCACGGCCAAGCAGGTGCTCAACCTTCGGTGAGACTAACGGGCATCCGTTCACCTTCGTTGAGATTCGCGGAATCTTCGTTGAGACAGGTCAGGAGGGCCGTTCTCGCCGAAGCCGGTCGCCGTCTCGTCCCGCCCAGTCGCGCTACGGGCGATCAGGCGTGCGGTGACAGGCCGTCGTCCACGGGGACGTTCTCGGCTTCAAGCGTCATGCCGGAGTTCCTGGCCTGCTCAAGGATCAGAGCGGCGAAGTCCTCCTCCACATGCCCTGCCCCGATCGCACCGGCGACGAGCTGGGCGGTGGCGGCGGCGAGCGGCATCGGGACCTCCAGCTCGCGGGCTGCGGACAGCCCCAGATCGAAGTCCTTGCGCAGCAGCGGCATGGTGAACGTCGGCGTGAAGTCCAGGTTGACCAGTGCCGGCGACTTGTAGCGGGTGTAGACCGAGCCCAGCACGGAGCCGTTGAGGAATTCCAGGAGGGCGGCACGGCTGACACCACCCTTCTCCGCGAGAACGGTGATCTCGGCGAGCGACTGGGTGAGGACACCGAGGAAGACGTTGTGCGCGATCTTGACGAGGCGGGCGACCTCGTCCTCTCCGACGTAGGTCACCCCGCGCCCCAGCAGTGCCAGCAACGGCTCGGCCTCGTCGAACACCGCGCGCGGGCCGGAGACCGCGACGGTCAGCCTGCCTGCGGCAATCACTTGCGGGTTTCCGCTCACCGGGGCGGCCAGGAAGTCGGTCCCACGCCTGGCGGCTGCTCTGCGGATCAGCGCGGACATCTGCGCGGAGACCGTGGAACTGTCGACCAGCACCCCCGGTGCGGCATCCGGCGAGGTCAGCAAGCCGCCAGGGCCCGTGGTGACCGCCTCCAGGTCGGCCGAGGCGGAGACCATGGTGAAGACGACGTCCCGGTCGGCCAGACCGGCCGGCCGGTCGACGATCGCGGCTCCCCGTTCGGCCAGCGGTTCGGCCTTGGCGCGGGTCCTGTTCCAGACGGCTACGTCGTGCCCCGCGTCCAGCAGCCGGGCGGCGAGCTGGAAGCCCATGCGGCCGGTACCGATCCAGCCGATACGCGGGCGGTCCTGGGCGGCATACATCATTTCTGTACCTCGATCCTGGAAGACGGTTCGGCCTGTGCGGCCCTCTTGCTCACCGATCGGACCGCGGCACACGGCCGACAGGGTGCCGACACGCCACGGCCTCTGCGTCGGATTGCACGACCGTCCCGCCCTGCCGAGGCAGTCGGGACGGAGGCCTGCTGAACCACACCCGCGTATGCGAGCAAGGGCGAGTCTGCGTCCCCGCACACTCGCGCGGCCTCAGGCGCAGCCGCAGGCACTCCAGGCGGGTGACAGCGCGCCTCGCCCGGACCTCGTCGACCGGGTGGGATGCGACGGCGACCGACTTCGGTGAGAACGGACAACGGGCCGCTCCTTCCCGGTGAAGCCTCCGTGGGCCCACACCAGGTGGCCGACCAGATCGTCGGCCACCGGCCGAAGTTGCTGTTCGGGCACTCTGGCCACGGGCCGGGCGCCGACGACCACGACGGCCGTGACGGCACGGTCGACCCGCCCGCACCGGCGGCCTCCTGGATCCGTCGGGCGCTCGACGGCACGGCACCGTCGTACGCGAAGGCGCACCGCAGCGCCCCGGTGCCGGTGTACGCGCGGTCGGAGGCATCGCGGACGACGGGGAGCCACACCGCGCCCGACGGCGCCCGCGCCGAGGAACCGGTCGACGGGCCGCCTTCCTCACCCCGGCGGCGCACACCGCGCACAAGAGCGCCGGGGCCGCTGTCGGACCCGGCGGAACCCGCTCCCCGCCACCGGCCGGGCATTTCGGTCCAGCGATACGGAATTGGCCTTGTCGTGCCGCTTTCCGCCGCACGTACGGTCGCGTCATGAGGATCCGAATCGTCGATACGTTCACCGACCGCCCCTTCGCCGGCAACCCGGCGGGAGTCCTGCTGCTGGATTCCGACGCATTTCCCGACGACGCACAGCTCCAGTCGATCGCCATGGAGGTCAACCTCTCCGAGACGGCCTTCGCCCACCCGCTGGCGCCGGGCGGCGAGGCGGACTGGGCGCTGCGCTGGTTCACCCCGACCACCGAGGTCGACATGTGCGGGCATGCCACCCTCGCGACCGCTCACGTCCTGCACACCACTCGGGCGGCGAGCGGCACGGTGCGTTTCGCGGCGCGGTGCGGGATCCTCGCCGCGACCGCCCACCCGGACGGCACGGTCACGCTCGACTTCCCCACGGCCCCGCTGACACCGGAGGCCGTCCCGGCCGGGCTGGCCGCCGCTCTGGGCGCGGAGCCGCTCTCCGTCCACGGCACCGGCCCGCACATCGGCGACCTGGTCGTGGAGCTGTCCGACGAGGCGACCGTACGGGGGCTGACTCCGGATCTCGCCACGGTGGCCCGCCTCTCCCGGCGGGGCATCGTCGCCACGGCCGCCGCCGAGGACCCCTCCCGCGGCTACGACTTCGTCTCTCGCGGCTTCTTCCCACGCGTCGGGATCGACGAGGACCCGGTGACCGGCAGCGCCCACACCGCTCTGGCCCCCTTCTGGTCAGCCCGCCTCGGCCGTGACGAGCTGACCGGACTACAGGCCTCCGCCCGCTCCGGCCTGGTCCGCACCTCGCTGCGCGGCGAGCGCACCCTGCTGACCGGCAACGCCGTCACGGTCATCGACGGCGAGCTGCTCGCGGCGCTCTGAACCCCTCCGACGACCGCACAGCGGGGGCGTACGGACCACTCCCGTACGCCCCCGCATCGAACACCGCCCACGGACCACCGCTCACGGACCGCCCTCGTCGCACCACCCGCCGACGGACGCCCCGCCTCTCCCTCTCCGGCGCCGGACCCCGGACCCCGGCCGCCGGCCGGCCGGCTCACGGCGTGGGCAGCCACCCCACCTTCCCGGCCAGCAGGGCGTATCCGACGAACGCCCCGATGTCCAGCAGCGCATGCGCCGCCACCAGCGGACCGACCCGCCCCCAGCGCCGGTACAGCAGCACGAAGACGACTCCCATCACCATGTTTCCGATGAAGCCGCCGATGCCCTGATACAGGTGGTACGAGCCGCGCAGCACGGAACTCGCCACCAAGGCGGCCATCGGCGTCCACCCCAACTGCCCGAGTCTGCGCAGCAGGTACCCGACGACGATCACCTCCTCCACCACGGAGTTCTGCAGTGCGGAGAGAATCAGTACCGGGAATTTCCACCACACGCCGGGCAGCGACTCCGGGACCACGGTCAGATTGAAACCGGCCGCCCTCGCCACCAGGTAGAAGGCGAGCCCGGCGCTTCCGATGCCCGCCGCGACCAGCGTGCCGCGCCCCAGGTCCGGCCACGGCCTGGTCCGGTCGAAGCCGATGGCGCGCAGGCCGGTTCCCTCCCTGATCAGCAGATGGGCGACGAGGGCCACGGGCACCAGAGCCGTCGCGATACCGAAGAGTTGCCAGGCGAGATCCAGCCATGGACGCCCTGGTGCGTAAGAGCTGTTGAGCGTCGCGGCCTGTTCCTTCAAACCCCCTGGTTTCGTCAGTGATCCGAAAAAACTGATCAGGGCAGACACCCCGCTGGCACCCAGCGAGAGAGCCAGTACCAGTACCGTTTCGGACCGCAAGATCCGTCGCGAAACAGCCTCTTGGGGAAAAGAATCAGCCACGCGCCCCGCCTCCACCTGTACACCTGCCTTGAGTTGTGCATTCACGCCCCATGCCCCTCCCCGTCCCGCTAGGGTCTCGAATGCAGGTACGAAGATCATGCGCGACAGGCCGGGGGACACCCACCATGGGCGATGGTGTGGTCCCCCTTTTCCTTGTTCATCCTCAAGGAGGGGCACCACCGACATGGGACGTCACAGCTTGCCCGACGACCACGCGACCGACGGAGGCGGGGACGGTCCGCCGCCGCGCCGTCGGCGGACCGTGGTGATCGCGACCGCGCTCGTCCTCGCGGTGGCCGCGGGAACGGCGGTCGCGGCGCAGGGCGGTCTGCTGTCGTTCTCGAAGTCCTGCGAGGACTCCGCCGTGCATCTCTCCATGATGGCCTCGCCGGACATCGCCCCCGCCGTGCGTGCCGTCGCCGACAAGGCGCGCGAGGACGATCTGCGATCCGACGGCCGCTGTCTGTACGTGCAGGTCGTCGCACGCGATTCCTACAAGGTCGCCGACGCCCTCTCCTCCGGGACCCGTGCTCCGGACTACCAGCTCTGGCTGCCCGACTCCGACCTCTGGCTCGACCGGGCCAAGGGCTCCGGCGAAGGCGTCCCGATCACCCCGGGCGACTCCATCGCCTCCTCCCCCGTCACCCTGGCCATGGTGCCGTCGGCGGCCAAGAGACTCGGCTGGCCGAAGAAGAAGTACTCCTGGGCCGAACTGACGGCCGCGACCGTGGACTCGGACAAGGTGCGCCTGGGCTCGGCGGATCCGGGACGCAGTGCCACCGGGCTGCTCGCGCTCTCCAGCATCGGCACGTCCTCCGAGAAACAGGGCGGTGACAGCGACACCAGGGTCGCGGCGACCGCCAAACTGCTCGCGCAACGCATGTCGGACGGCGACACCCAGGTACTGGAGACCCTGGCGCAGAGTGATTCGGGCGCCGAGCAGGGCAATCCGGAGCGCAACCAGGCGGTGCTCCTCGCCGAGCAGGCCGCGTTCGCCCACAACGCGGAGTCGACCGGCGGCGGACGGCTCGATCTCTTCTACCCCGAGGACGGCGCCCCGCTGCTCAACTACCCGTACACGCTGGTCGACGAGACCAGAATGAGTACGTCCGAGGGCCGGGCGGCGCTGCGGTTCATGACGCTGCTGAACGAGCCGGGCGCGCAAGCCACCCTGAAGGAGCACGGCTTCAGGAACGCGGACGGGGCGGCCGGGGAGTCCGTGGTCGCGTCGGCGGGTGGCAGAGAGCCCCAGCCGTATGCCGCCCCGGCCGCCGCGGCGCCGTCCGCCGAGGAGCTTCAGCAGACGCTCGGCATGTGGACGATCACGGTGCAGAGCGCGCGGCTGACGACGGTCGTCGACGCCTCGGGTTCGATGGCCACGATCGTGCCGGGGCGCAACCAGTCCCGGATGGATGTCACCAAGGCCTCCCTGATCCAGGCCCTCAACCAGTTCACCCCGAACGACGAGATCGGGCTCTGGGAGTTCGCCACCGCGCTCGACGGCGACAAGGACTACCGCAGGCTGGTACCGACCGGCCGGCTCGGCGATCCGGCCAAGGGCGGCGGTACCCACCGCGAGAAGCTCACCGCGGCCTTCTCCGCGCTGCAACCGGTGCCGGGCGGCGCGACCGGCCTGTACGACACCGCGCTGGCCGCGTACAAGGACGCGCAGGCGACGTATGTGAAGGGCAAGTTCAACGCCGTGGTGATCCTCACCGACGGATCGAACCAGGACGACCGCTCCATCTCCCGCAGCGCCCTGATCGCGGAACTGAAGCGGATCGCCGACCCGGAGCGTCCGGTACCGCTCCTCGCCATCGCGGTCGGCCCCGAGGCCGACCGCGAGGAGGTCGACGAGATGGCGAAGGTGACCGGCGGCGGGGGCTACCAGGTCACCGACCCTGCCGACATCCAGGCCGTGATCCTGCAGGCCGTCATGACGGCAGGACAGAGCAACCACGCCACCCAGGAATAGCGCTCCGCACGGACGGGAACGGCGGTGGGCACCGGCACCCGCGTCGGCGGGGTCACCGCGCGGGCACACCCGTCGGCCAGTTGTGCACGGGTTCGCCGCTGTGCATCAGTTCGGCGTACCGGCGAGTGGTCGCGGCCAGTGCGGCACGCCGTTCGAGCCCGGCCTCCCGTGCCCGGTGGTAGCTGTCCACCTGCCAGGACGCCCCGTTCACCCGTCGTCTGCAGCGCTCCTCGATGACTCCGAGGTAGCGGTCGCGGTCCGCGGGCTCGATGTTCCAGGCATCGAGCCCCGCGGCAGCCAGCGGCAGCAGTTCGTCCCGTACGAGCTTGACGGCCGGCACCCGGGTCACCCCGCCCGACCGTCCCGGACGCGGCCACATCAGCTCCGCGTCGATGCCGTGGCGGCAGGCGGCGTCGAAGTTCTCGGCCGCCGCTGCGAACGGAAGCCTGGTCCACACCGGACGGGCCTCCTCGGCGAGCGCCCGCACGAGCCCGTAGTAGAGCGCGGCATTGGCGATCACATCGGTGACGGTGGGACCGGCGGGCAGGACCCGGTTCTCCACCCGCAGATGGGGTACGCCGTCGGCCAGGCCGTACACGGGCCGGTTCCAGCGGTAGACCGTACCGTTGTGGAGCACCAGCTCCTGCAACTGCGGTACGCCGCCCTCGTCGAGCACCCGCAGCGGTTCCTCCTCGTCGCAGATCGGCAGCAGCGGCGGGAAGTAGCGCAGATTCTCCTCGAAGAGCTCGTACGCCGAACCCGTCCACCGCTCGCCGAACCAGGTCCGGGGCCGCACCCCCTGGTTCCGGAGTTCGGGCGGTCTGGTGTCCGTGGCCTGCTGGAAGAGCGGCGGTCGCGATTCCCGCCACAGCTCCTTGCCGAACAGGAAGGGTGAGTTGGCGCCCAGGGCGATCTGGACCCCGGCGACGGCCTGGGCCGCGTTCCAGACGGCCGCGAAGCGCGCCGGTGTCACCTGCAGATGCAGCTGAACCGATGTGCAGGCGGCCTCGGGGGTGATCGAGGAGGAGGTGCAGGCCAATCGCTCCACACCGTGGATATCGAGGAGGAAATCCTCGCCCCGCGCAGCCACCATTTGATCGTTCAGCAGTGTGTAGCGGTCCGCCTTCGAGAGGTTCGCGGCAACGAGGTCCGCACGCCCCAGGGTGGGCAGAATTCCGATCATCATGATCCCGGCATCGACCTCGCCCGCCTTCCGATGGGCATATCCGAGGCCGGTCCTGAGCTCTTCGGCCAGCTGATCGAAAACGCGACCGTCCAGGTGGTGCGGGACTATGTTCACTTCCAAATTGAACATCCCGAGTTCGGTCTGGAAATCACGGCTCGCGATCCGAGGGAGCACCTCCCCGTTCATCATCTTCGGCATGCCGTCGGCGCCTGCCAGATTCAGCTCGATCTCCATGCCCATGAGGTTGCGGGGGCGGTCGAACCTCCGCTCCGCCAGGAGCCTCTCCAGCCCCTCCAGACACTGGTGGAGCTTCCTCCGGTACCTGTGCCGATCGGACAGATCAAAGGCGCCCGCCACGACCTTCTCCCCCATCGAAGCGTCCCTCCCTCGAGTGGGCGGCCCGCGGCCCAGGCCGCTCGCGTCACGATCGATAATGCCCAGGCGGGGTGATCCATAACGCCCCGCGATCGCCACTCACCCAGTAATCTGTGGACGACTGTCCGGGGCACATTCCGTCGGCATGGTGCAGTTCGCAGTTTCCGCCGCCCGGTGTGTGGTGAAAACGCCGACGTGTTTCGGCCGACCGCGTCGAGGGAAAAATCCCTGGCGGTGACTGCGCCGCTGACGACGAATCAGAAGAATCACCGCATAATAAAGTCTTGATACCGCCTTGTCGGCAATACCTGCGACGGCTAGTGGAATCATTGCGTGAACACGTGTCGTATAAACTTTGCAGACGAGGCAGAGAGTTGACGCACCGGCCCAGTCACCGGCCTCCTCTGGCCCCGCATGCCGACAGCGCCGTCTGCACCCGCCCACGCACCACCGTGTCTCCGAAGTGAGAGGCGACCCACTATGCCGCTGCATGTTCCCCCGGCTCCCGCGCCCGCTCTGCGCAGCGTCCTTGCGGCACTCGGTTCACCCACCGCAGTCCGCGAGGCCCGCACACCGGCTCTCCGATCCGCCCAGGGACCGCTGAGCCCCGAACTCCCGCTCCCCGTCCATGCAATGGAGCGGATCGGCCCGAGCGGGCTCGCACCCGCCACCCGGCTCGCCGCGTGGCGGTTCGTGATCCGCGGCTCGGAGCAGGCAGTCGCCGCGGCGGACACCATGCTCACTCCGGACGGCTGGGCCTTCTCGCACTTCTTCGAGGGTCCTTACGTCGCCTCGACCGAACTCGCCCTGCGCCAGGCAGAGACGGTGACCTCTCACTACCAGCCACGGCTGCTGTCCATTCCGGAGCTCTACATGCTGGCCCTGTGGCTGCACTCCGACGCCGATGCCGACCCGGCCGGCGGGGCACTCGCCCCCGCCGATCTCCTCGTACCACTGGCTCCCGCCCCGCCGGGCATCGCGGCCCATCGCCCGCACCGGGTGGCCGACCTGCTCCGCGTGATGACGCTGCGCATCACCCCGGGCCCCGGTCCCCTGCTCGGATCACCCGCCTGACAGCGACCGCACCCCGCACCACCGCGCTGTGCCCCGCCACCGTCTTCCGTGGCGGGGCACAGCGCTGCGCGGGACCGAGATGCGCGCCGCAGCGCGCGGGGGGGGCGCATCCCGCCCCATCCGGACTAGCCCAGTCCGGTCACCCCGAACCACCCGAAGTGACAGTGCAGTTGCGCTGAACCGTCCGGCCGGGTGACGCGTCCTCGGAGTAAGAAGAAGTGCTGCCGCGAAATCCCTGCGGATTGACGCCCGTAGGGCAACACTGGGACCGGACCGATCGATACGGGGGGCGGCCGTGAACACTTCGTCAAGCCGCAGGACATTCACTACAACGCAGCGAAAGAACCCACCCATGTGCCAGCATCAGCCACCATGCCCGACCGCCGACTCAGCCGACCGGGAGGCCGCCCGCCTGACGGCCCACCACCCGGAGCAGGGCTGGAGCCTGCTGTGCAACGGCGTCCTGCTCTTCGAGGACACCGGTGAGCTGCTCCCGGACGGGCAGATCATCGCCCCGCACCGGCCGCTGGAGACCGGCCGGGTGGTGAAGGCCGCCTGACCCCGGCCCGAACGGACTGGGGCCGGCCCGGAGACTTCTCCGCACCGGCCCCGACGCATGTCCGCGTCACGCCCTGCCGCTCATGACTCAGTTGTCGTACTCGTCCAGCGGAGGGCAGGAGCAGACGAGGTTGCGGTCACCGAAGGCACCGTCGATCCGGCGCACCGGCGGCCAGTACTTGTCGGCGGCCGAGACACCGGCCGGGAAGACCGCCACCTCGCGGCTGTAGTCGTGCTTCCACTCCCCGCCCAGCATCGCCGCGGTGTGCGGGGCGTTGCTCAGCGGGTTGTCGTCCGTGCTCCACTCGCCGGAGGCCACCTTCTCGACCTCGCCGCGAATGGCGATCATCGTGTCGCAGAAGCGGTCGAGCTCCGCGAGGTTCTCGCTCTCGGTCGGCTCGATCATCAGCGTTCCGGCGACCGGGAACGACATGGTCGGCGAGTGGAATCCGTAGTCGATCAGGCGCTTGGCGATGTCGTCGACGCTGACACCGGTGGCCTTGGAGATCGGCCGCAGGTCCACGATGCACTCGTGCGCGACCAGCCCGGCCGGGCCGTTGTACAGGATCGGGTAGTGCGGTTCGAGACGCTTGGCGATGTAGTTGGCCGCGAGCACGGCGACCTGCGTCGCACGCTTCAGGCCCTCACCGCCCATCAGGCGTACGTACGCCCAGGAGATGGGGAGAATGCCCGCCGAGCCCCACGGCGCGGCCGAGATCGGCCCGACACCGGTCCGGGGGCCCGCTGCGGGCTGCAGCGGGTGGTTCGGCAGGTACGGCGCGAGGTGCGCGCGCACGCCGACCGGGCCGACGCCGGGGCCGCCGCCGCCGTGCGGAATGCAGAAGGTCTTGTGCAGGTTCAGGTGCGAGACGTCGCCACCGAACCGGCCCGGCTTGGCGAGCCCGACCAGCGCGTTGAGGTTGGCGCCGTCGACGTACACCTGGCCGCCGGCGTCGTGCACCTCGGCACAGATGTCGGCGACGTGCTCCTCGAACACACCGTGCGTCGACGGGTACGTGATCATCAGCACGGCGAGCTCGTCGCGGTGCTTCTCGATCTTGGCGCGGAGGTCCTCTATGTCGACCTCGCCGTCGTCGGCCGTCTTCACCACGACGACCTTCATGCCGGCCATCACGGCGCTGGCGGCGTTGGTGCCGTGCGCGGAGGACGGGATGAGGCAGACGGTCCGCTGATCGTCACCGTTGGCCCGGTGGTACGCCCGTACCGCCAGGAGGCCGGCGAACTCGCCCTGCGAGCCGGCGTTCGGCTGGATCGAGACGGCGTCGTAGCCGGTGACCTCGGCGAGGCGCTCCTCCAGCTCACGGATGAGGGTGAGGAAGCCCTGCGCCTGCTCGGCCGGCGCGAAGGGGTGCAGCGCGCCGAACTCGGGCCAGGTGATCGACTCCATCTCGGTGGTCGCGTTCAGCTTCATGGTGCAGGAGCCGAGCGGGATCATGCCGCGGTCCAGGGCGTAGTCCCGGTCGGCGAGCTTGCGCAGGTAGCGCAGCATGGCCGTCTCGGAGCGGTGCTGGTGGAAGACCGGGTGGACGAGGATCTCGTCGGTGCGCAGCAGAGCCTCGGGCAGCACGTCGGCAGCCGCGGCGTCCAGCGCCTCGATGTCCCCGTCGGCGCCGAACGCGGCCCAGACGGCGGCGATCTGCGCCCTCGTGGTGGTCTCGTCGCAGGCGAGGGAGACCAGGTCGGCGTCGACGAGCCGCAGGTTGACACCGCGCCCGCGGGCGTCGGCGACGACGTCGGCGGCCTTCCCCGGGACGCGCACGGTGAGGGTGTCGAAGTAGGTACCGGTCACGACGTCGATGCCGGCGGCGCGCAGGCCCTCGGCCAGGATCGTCGCGTAGCGGTGGGTGCGCCGGGCGATCGTCCGCAGCCCGTCCGGGCCGTGGTAGACGGCGTACATCCCGGCCATGACGGCGAGCAGCACCTGAGCGGTGCAGATGTTGCTGGTGGCCTTCTCCCGGCGGATGTGCTGCTCGCGGGTCTGCAGCGCCAGCCGGTAGGCCTTGTTGCCGTCCGCGTCGACGGAGACGCCGACGAGGCGGCCGGGCAGGCTGCGGGCGAACTTCTCGCGCACGGCCATGAAGCCGGCGTGCGGTCCGCCGAAGCCCATCGGCACACCGAAACGCTGCGTGGTGCCGACCGCGATGTCCGCGCCCAGGTCGCCCGGCGAGGTGAGCAGGGTCAGGGCCAGCAGGTCGGCTGCGACCGTGACGATCGCGCCGAGCTCGTGGGCCTGCTCGACGACGGGCCGGATGTTGCGCACGGCCCCGGAGGCGCCCGGGTACTGCACCAGGACACCGAAGACACCGCGCTCGGCGACCTCTGCGGGAATGCCGTCGGAGAGGTCTGCGACGACGACCTCGACACCGGACGGCTCGGCACGGGTCTCGATGACGGCGATCGTCTGCGGCAGGGTGTCGGCGTCGACCAGGAAGACGCCGTTCTTCACCTTGCCGACACGCCGCGAGAGCGCCATGGCCTCGGCGGCCGCGGTGCCCTCGTCGAGCAGGGAGGCACCGGAGGTGGGCAGCCCGGTCAGTTCGGCGACCATCGTCTGGAAGTTGAGCAGCGCCTCCAGACGGCCCTGCGAGATCTCCGGCTGGTACGGCGTGTAGGCCGTGTACCAGGCGGGGTTCTCCATGACGTTGCGGAGGATCACCGGCGGGGTGAAGGTGCCGTAGTAGCCGAGCCCGATCATCGGGGCCAGCACCTGGTTGCGGTCGGCCAGCGCACGCAGCTCGGCGAGGACCTCGGCCTCGGTGCGGGCGGTCGGCAGCCGGAGCGCCTCCGCGCTCTTGATGACATCGGGCACCGCGGCCGCGGTCAGCTCGTCCAGCGAGCCGTAACCGACCTGGGCGAGCATCTTCGACTGCGCCTCGGCATCGGGACCGATGTGGCGCTGTTCGAATGGAATGCCCTGCTCCAGCTGGGAGAGCGGAGTGCGACGGGGGGTCATGGTGGAGGCCTCCTGGTCTGTCACGACCTGCGAGGGGCACCACGGCGCGGGTGCCCGAACGGCCTCCCCCTCTGTCATCTCGACCTGAGAGCTTCACCGGCGCGCCTTGCGGCGTACCGGCTTTCACCGTCGGTGAGGAGGGGAACCGTACCGGCACTCGGCCGCACGGAACCCGCCCTGCTTTCCAGAGTGACCTCGTCCGTGCGGTACGGGGGCCTGAGAGATTCCGGGGAGGATTTGCTCCTTCGGCGCCTCCGGATTGCCTCCGGAGGACTCTCCCGCACGGGGTCAGCAGCCGTCACCAGCCTACCAGCGGGGTTCGTGGCGGAATTCTCGAGTGGCCAACCCCCCGGATCTGCACTTCTGTAGAGCTTGTGGAGTAGCCCCGACGAGTGGGAGGGACCGTGCAGACCGACATCGATCCGCGCAGCCTGATCGGCCGCAAGGCCTTCGACCGCAAGGGCACCAAGATCGGAACCGTGGACGAGGTGTACCTCGACGACGCGACCGGTGTGCCCGAGTGGGCGGCCGTACGCACCGGACTCTTCAGCCGGGACGCGTTCGTCCCACTGGAACCCAGCGAGTTCGTGGAGGACTCGCTCCGCGTCCCCTTCGACCGCGCGCTGATCAAGGACGCACCCGACTTCGGCGTCGGCCGTCATCTCTCACCGGAACAGGAGCTCCAGCTCTACCGGCACTACGGTCTGGACTCCCCGCCCGAGGAGACCGGCCCGGACAGGGACTTCGGCAGACTGGCCGGCCAGGACGAGTAGTCCGCCGGATTCCGCACCAGCGGCAGCGGATCGGCCGGTTGCAGCTCCGCGTCGTCGATCCGGAACGTACGCACTCGGCCGGGCGCCGACTCGGGCTCCTCGAACCGCACCGTCACCCGGCCGACGCCGCTGCCCTGCACCCAGCCGTGGCCGTAGACCTCATGACGCACGTCGTGTCCTGCGGGCCAGCGCCGCGCGGCGAGCTGTTCGGAGGTCTCCGGGGTCTCCTCCCGCGCACCGCCCGCCGGCTCGTCCCCTTCGTCACCCGCCTCCGTCGTCTCTTCGGCCGCTTCCCCGGCCGCGGCGCGCTCACCGGCGGCCTGCGCGAAGAGGTCCTCCTGCGTGTAGTCGGTGAGCCCCGTGACGCCCACGCCCAGGAGCCGTACGCCTCCAGTGGTGTCCACAGCCTCCAGGAGCCGTGCGGCGGCCTCCCGGACCACGGTGGGGTCGTCCGTGGGTCCACGGAGCGTCTCGGACCTCGTAAGGGTGGAGAAGTCGTACCGGCGCACCTTGAGCACCACCGTCCGCCCGGACCGCCCCGCGCCCCGCAGCCGCTGGACGCATCGGTCGGCCAGCCGCTCCACCTCCGTCCGGACCCGCACCCGGTCGTGCAGGTCCGCGTCGAAGGTGTCCTCGACGGACACCGATTTCGCGTCCCGCTCCGCGACCACGGGCCGGTCGTCGTACCCGAGCGCCATACGGTGGAGAGAGCCGCCGTGCGCCTTTCCCAGCAGGCGTACGAGCTCCGCCTCCCCCGCCTCGGCCAGGTCGTCGACCGTCGTCATCCCGGCACGGCGCAGATGGTCCGCCGTCGCGGGCCCGACGCCGGGGAGGATCCGTACCGGCATCGGCGCGAGCAGTTCCCGCTCCGTGCCCGGTTCGATGAGCACCAGCCCGTCCGGCTTCGCCTGCTCCGAAGCGATCTTGGCCAGCATCTTGGAGCCGGCCAGCCCGACCGAACCCGTGAGCCCGGTGACCGCCTTGATGGCCGTACGCAGCTGCTCACCGATCTCCAGCGCGGAAGCCGTGTCGTCGGCCGCCCCGCCGGCTTCCAGGTCCACGAACGCCTCGTCCAGGCTGAGCGGCTCCACCAGCGGGGAGAGCCGCCCCAGGAGCTCCATCACCTGGTCGCTGACCGTCCGGTACAGCAGGAAACGGGGCACCAGGTAGGCCGCGTTGGGGGCGAGCCGCCTGGCCTGCGCCATGGGCATCGCCGAGTGGACCCCGAAGCGCCGTGCCTCGTACGACGCGGTGGCGACGACTCCGCGCGGCCCCAGCCCGCCCACCACGACCGGTTTTCCGCGCAGGCTGGGCTTCGCCGCCTGCTCGGCAGAGGCGTAGAAGGCATCCATGTCCAGATGCAGGATGGTGGGCGCGGCTCTCACATCAACCGATGCTGCCCCATGGCACTGACAATGGCCCCGCCCGGCTCGCCGTCCCGGTCAGCCGGCGCGGTTGCGCCGCCGCGCGAGCTCATCGGCGGGGTTGTTCCCGATCAGTGTCTCGCCGGTGTCCACGCGTTCACCGTGCAGCTGCGACAGCGCGACGTCGACGTCCTGCCACACCACGCCCACGGCGATGCCGAAGACTCCCTGGCCGCCCTGGAGCAGATTGACGACCTCGTCCGGCGAGGAGCACTCGTAGACCGTCGCCCCGTCGCTCATCAGCGTCATCCGCTCAAGATCCTGGAAACCGCGGGCCCGCAGGTGCTGAACCGTGGTGCGGATGTTCTGCAGAGCGACGCCCGTGTCCAGGAAGCGCTTCACGATCTTCAGCAGGACGACGTCCCGGAAGCTGTAGAGCCGCTGTGTGCCCGAGCCGTAGGCCGGACGGACGCTCGGCTCGACCAGCCCCGTGCGCGCCCAGTAGTCGAGCTGCCGATAGGTGATCCCCGCAGCCGCGCAAGCCGTCGGCCCGCGATATCCGATGTCGTTGGCCGATGCCACGCCGCCCCCCGCCACCGCCGCCGGTTGAACCGGTTGCCTGATGGTGTGGTCGGCTGTACTCCCCTGCTGCGGATACGGCCCACCCGCTGCCGTACCGTCGCCGCTGCTTCTCACGCCGACCTCCGTCCTTGACCTGCCATCTCGAAGGTAGGCAGTCACTCGGGGTGCGTCAACGATCGCCACACTCGGCACGCCGAGTGATAATCACCCTGAGGGTGGTTTCCCGTGACTCGTGAGCGGGAAAGGCTTGTCGAATGCGCTGACGGCGTCCCCGTAGAACGGTCACTGACTGTTGGTACCGAAGTCCTCCGGTGAGATCTGATCGAGGAACTCGCGGAACTTCTCCACCTCGTCCTCCTGCTCGTCGGGGATGGCGATGCCCGCATCGTCGAGCACCCCGTCACTGCCGTAGATCGGCGTTCCGGTGCGCAGCGCGAGCGCTATGGCGTCGGACGGCCGCGCGCTCACCTCCACCCCGCTGGCGAAGACCAGCTCCGCGTAGAAGACCCCTTCCCGCAGGTCCGTGATGCGGACCTCGGTGAGCTCCTGGCCGACGGCCTCGAGCACGTCCTTGAAGAGATCATGGGTCAGCGGCCTGGCCGGAGCCATGCCCTGCTGGGCAAAGGCGATCGCGGTCGCCTCACCAGGACCGATCCAAATGGGGAGGTACCGGTCGCCTCCCACTTCACGCAGGAGCACGATCGGTTGGTTGGAGGGCATTTCCACCCGGACACCCACAACGTCGAGCTCGTTCACACAGCAACCCTAGGACGTGCTCGGCAGGTTTGGGTAGTCGGGCACCGACGAGATCAGTGGAGCCGGACCCGCAGAGCGGTCTGCACAAGGGCCGAATGAAGCCGTACGGACAGCTCGGCAAGCTCCCTCGCGGTGGCCTCCGCATGTGCTCTGGTCTGCGGATTCCGGTGCCGGCGCAAGGGTGCGACCACCTGCTCGATGAGCCCCGCCTCGCGATCCGCGGCTGCCCGGATGGCGCGGAGGTGACGGGGTTCCAGACCGAATCGGCCCAGATCCGCCACAAGCTTGGCCACCGTGACCATCTCGGCGTCGTAACCGCCCTCGGCACCGGGAGTGACCAGACCGTACGATTCCCACTCATCCAGGTCACTCTCGGTGACCTCCGTCACCGCAAGCAGCTCGGCACGGCCGATCCGGGCCGCGGTCGCCCGCCCGGACTCCGCGTCCCAGCCGCCGTCGGCCAGGTCCCGGGGGCCACCTCCGGACGGCAGGGCGGACTGCTCGCCCCGGGCGAGCGCGTCCAGATGCTCGCGGATGACCTTCAGCGGGAGGTAGTGGTCCCGCTGCATACGCAGCACCTGGGCGAGCCGCTCCACATCGGCCGCACGGAACTTGCGGTAACCGGAGGGAGTCCTCTGCGGCTCGACGAGCCCTTCGGCCTCCAGGAAGCGAATCTTGGAGATCGTGACCTCGGGAAACTCGTCCCGCAGCTGCAGGAGCACCGTGCCGATGCTCATCGGGCGGTCGTCGGCGGTGGCGGTGCCGTGACCGGCACCGCCCGTCGGTGTTCTCAGCATGGACCTTCCCTGACGGGTCAGATGCCCCGCTGGCTCGCGTAGAAGACCAGCCGGTACTTGCCGATCTGCACTTCGTCGCCGTTGGACAGCGCGACGGAGTCGATGCGCTCACGGTTGACGTAGGTGCCGTTCAGGCTGCCCACATCCCCGACCGTGAAGCTGCCGTCGGGCTCCCTGCGGAACTCCACATGCCGCCTCGACACCGTCACGTCGTCGAGGAAGATGTCGCTCTGCGGGTGACGGCCGGCCGTGGTCAGCTCGCCGTCCAGCAGGAAGCGGCTGCCGGAGTTCGGACCACGCCGCACCACGAGGAGCGCCGAGCCGAGCGGGAGAGCGTCGACGGCGGCCTGCGCCTCGGGCGAGAGCGACGGCAGGAGCGTCTGCCCGGTGGCCTCCGCCTCGTACGCCTCTAGGCCGGAGATGGAGATGGTCGAGGTCGTCTCCGAGGCACGCTCGGGAATTCCACCCCTCAGCGGCGCACCGCAGTTGGAGCAGAAACGACTGGCCTCGGCGTTGCGATGCCCGCACCTCGTACAGACCGGCATGGACGAACCCTCCTGCCTCGGGGTGAACCCTCCACCCGTACCTGAGGTTGACGGTTCTCCGGAACCTATGCGGCCGGCACCGGCAGGGTCAACAGACGACGCGCCGGAAGCGCCCGAATTGTCACTGCCCGAACCCGACATCTGATCGCGGAAGAGCGGGCGCTCCGCACCCTGCTCGTCTGCCTGGCCATGACGCGGTGCGCGATGGCGGGCAGCCTCATCGCGAGCGCTCTTGCCGAACAACTTCCCAAACAACTTCACGGGCGATTCCCCTTGACCGAAATAGACCCGCCCGTGGGGCAGGACGAACCCTGAATGAACACACCTGCCGACCCGGACATCTGAACAACGTCCGTATCCACTCGACAGTTTCCACCACGCACCACGATTACGATGCGGCGACCCCCCGCAACCTCCTGCCCGTATCCGTCGCCCCCTCTGCTCCGCGGCTTCACGGGGACGACGACCGAGCGTAGTCAGGCTGCTTCGCCGGTCGCAAGACGTCCACGGCGATGTCGTCGGCCTGCTCCACATGCACGGTGGCCTGCTCCTTCTCCAGCGTCTGCACCACACCGCCGGGAATGTTCAGTGCCGGCTCCAGATCCTGGGGCTTGCCGATCACCTTGAATTCGTACGGCGCGGTGATCTTACGGCCGTCGACCTTGACCTTGCCGCCGTCACCGGAGAAGTACGTGTTGGCAACCACTCTGACGCCGTTGACCTCGATCGCCTCGGCACCCGCCGCACGCAGCTCCTGAAGCGCGTCCAGCAGCATGTCCGCCTTGACCCCGTTCCCCGGGTCGTTGACGGTGAGGGTGATCCCGGGCCCGTGAGCTGCCACGGTACCGGCGAGGACCCCGAGTTGCCGTTCCTTCTCCACCGTCTGCTTACGCGCCTCCTCAGCCTGGTCGGAGCTGTTCTCCAGCTCCGTGCGCTGAGCGTCGAGACGCTGCTTCTCGTCCTCCAGACGCTGCGTACGGTCGTCCAGCTCGTCGAGAATACGGACCAGGTCCTCCTGGCGGGCACCTCGCAGCGCGCTGTTGTCGCTGGTCGAGCGGACCTGAATGGCCAGCCCGAGACCGAGGACGAACAGCAGCAGCGCGACGACGAGTTGGGCCCGGGTCACCCGCAGCGGCCAGAGTCCGGCGATCAGCCGCTGACGGCCTGTGAGCTCCTTGACAGGGTCGGCCGGCCGCTCGCCGGGGCGCTCCTCGCCGCTGGGAAGTTCTTCGTTGCTCATACGCCTCAGGCCCGGAAGACGTGCCGGCGGATGGCCGCGGCGTTGGAGAAGATCCGGATCCCGAGCACGACCACCACGCCGGTGGAAAGCTGCGCACCGACGCCCAGCTTGTCGCCCAGGAACACGATCAAAGCGGCCACGACGACGTTCGACAGGAACGACACGACGAACACTTTGTCGACGAAGATGCCGTCGAGCATGGCCCGCAGACCACCGAAGACTGCGTCGAGAGCAGCCACGACGGCGATCGGAAGATAAGGCTCGACCACCGCCGGCACCTCGGGCCGGACCAACAGTCCGACCACGACTCCCACGACGAGGCCCAGTACGGCGATCACGATGTGCCCTTCCCTGTCTCTGCCGCACCACTGCCGGTGTCTGCGGCCTTGTAAGGCTCTGCTGTACGTACGATCAGGCTCGGCGCGACCGGCAGGCTCACCTTCTCCTGGACGGACATGCCCGTCCGGATGTCGAAGGTGTCCTTGAGCGCCTGCAGATACTGGCCGTCGGCACTGTCCTGAAATTCTCTGCTCAACGACTTCCCGTCCCCCACCGCCAGTACCGTGTACGGCGGCACGAGCGGTCTGTTGTCGACCAGTATGGCGTCGCCGGCCGCGCGGATCGCCGACAGGGCCGTCAGACGCTGCCCATTGATCGCGATCGCTTCCGCACCGGACTGCCACAGGCCGTTGACGACCCGCTGCAGGTCCCGGTCGCGAACCCGCCCGGTGTCGGAGAATCCGCTGGTCTCCCTCGGCCCGCCGCCGCCCTGGTCGGTGTCCTTGGCATCGTCGACGACGAGTTTCACGCCGGGCCCCTCCACCGGCGTCGCCCCGGCGAGCAGCGCCACCAGCTCCCCCTGGTCCCCGCCGTGCTTCTCCAACGCCTTGCGCTGCCGACTGCCCACATCGTCCCGGAGCTTGTCGACCTCCACTTCAAGGTCGTCCGCCGCCGACGTCTCGCCGTCGATACGGTCGATCAGCTCCTCGCGCTCCTTGGCGAGGACCGGCGCGGAGACGCGCGCCTGCGCGGCCCCGAGCGTGACGACCAGGGCAGCGAGCACCAGACAGGCGGCGAGGCCGAGTTTCGCCTTGAGCGTGCGGGGCAGTCCCGCGCTTCCGTCGGCCGTGCGACGCGCCGACGCCTCGGCGTACCCGTCGTCCAGGCTGTGGTCCATCACATTGGTCAGCAGCGACATGGACGCGTCGGGGCGCGCAGGGGCAGAGGCGGTACTCCGATCGGGGGGCTGCTGCGACATGCCGCACATCGTCGCACGTCGCCACTGCTACCGCCGAATGGCCCCACCGGTGTGCCCGAAGGCGTCGAGCGACGCCGCCGGGCACACCCCTGGAACCCTCAGTGACCTGCGCTGTCCACGACCGCGGCCCACTCGTCCAACAATGCCTGCGCGGAGGCGTCGTCCGGGCCCTCGGCCCACAAATGGGTGACCGCCTCGGCCGGGTCCGGAAGCACCATCACCCATCGCCCATCGGCCTCGACGACCCGCACACCGTCCGTCGTATCGACGCTGCGGTCCCCGGCGGCCTCCACGACCCGGCGCATGACCATGCCCTTGACCGCCCAGGGCGTGGCCAGATCACGGCGCAGGACATGGGCACGGGGAATGCGGGCGTCGATCTGGCTGAGAGTGAGCTGGGTCCTGGCGACGAGCCCGAGGAGTCGCACGAAGGCGGCGGATCCGTCGAACACACTGCTGAATTCGGGAACGATGAAGCCGCCCCGGCCGTCTCCACCGAAGATGGTGCCTTCCTCACGCCCCACGCGCGTCAGATCGTCGGGCGACGTCGTCGTCCATTCGACCTGCGTGCCGTGGTACGCCGCGACCTGCTCGGCGACCCGTGTCGTGGTCACCGGCAGCGCCACCCGCCCACTGCGCCGCTCGGCGGCCACCAGGTCGAGCATCACCAGGAGCGCCCGGTCGTCCTCCACGATCCTGCCCCGTTCGTCGACCAGGGAGAGCCGCTCGCCGACCGGATCGAACCGCACACCGAACGCGGCCCGGGCCGAGGAGACGATTTCGCCCAGCCGCACCAGCCCGGACCGCCGGGTGTCGGCGGATTCGGTGGGCCGTGATTCGTCGAGCCCGGGATTGATGGTCAACGAATCCACGCCGAGTCGTCCCAACAGGCTGGGCAGAACAAGCCCGGCGCTGCCGTTGGAGGCGTCGACGACGACTTTGAGACCCGCGTCGGCGATCCCGGTGGTGTCCACGTTCCGCAGCAATGATCCGGTGTACGAATCGAAGACGCTGGACGGGAAGTACAGATCCCCGATCTCCCCGGGAAAAGCCCGGCGGTATTCCTGGCGCGCGTAGACCCGGTCCAGCTTCCGCTGGCGCGCCTGCGAGAGGTCCGCGCCCCGCTCGTCGAAGAACATGATGTCGACCGAATCGGGCACGCCGGGAGACGTACGGATCATGATGCCGCCGGCGCTGCCCCGCGCGGTCTGCTGGCGCGCGACGGGCATCGGTACGTTCTCCAGGTCCCGTACGTCGATGGCACTGGCCTGAAGCGCCGAGATCACCGCTCTCTTCAGCGCACGGGCACCGCGGGAGTGATCACGCGCGGTGGTGACCGTCGAGCCCTTCTTGAGGGTTGTGGCATACGCCCCGGCGAGCCGCACCGCCAGCTCCGGCGTGATCTCGACGTTCAGGATCCCGGACACACCGCGGGCCCCGAACAGATGGGCCTGTCCGCGCGACTCCCAGATCACCGAGGTGTTGACGAAGGCGCCGGCCTCGATGGTCTTGAACGGGTAGACGCGGACATTCCCCTGAATGATCGATTCCTCACCGATCAGACACTCGTCCCCGATCACCGCACCGTCCTCGATGCGGGCGGCCCGCATGACGTCGGTGTTCTTACCGATCACGCATCCGCGCAGGTTGCTGTGCTGGCCGATGTAGACGTTGTCGTGCACCACAGCTTTGTGCAGAAAAGCCCCGCTCTTGACGACCACGTTGGACCCGATGACCGTGTGCTCGCGAATCTCCACTCCGGCTTCGACCTTTGCGTAGTCCCCGATGTAGAGGGGGCCCCGCAATACCGCGTCGGGATGTACTTCCGCGCCTTCCGCGACCCATACACCCGGCGAGATCTCGAAACCGTCGATCTCCACGTCGACCTTGCGCTCAAGGACGTCGGCCTGGGCCTTCACATAGCTCTCATGGGTGCCGACGTCCTCCCAGTAGCCCTCGGCGATATAGCCGTAGATGGGCTTGCCCTCCTTCATGAGCTGCGGGAAGACATCTCCGGACCAGTCCACCGAGACGTCGGCCTCGACATAGTCGAACACCTCGGGCTCCATGACATAGATGCCCGTATTGACGGTGTCCGAGAAGACCTGACCCCAAGTGGGCTTCTCCAGGAAACGTTCGACCTGGCCCGCCTCGTCGACAATGGTGATGCCGAATTCCAGAGGATTCGGCACGCGGGTCAGGCACACCGTCACCAGCCCGCCCTTTTCCTTGTGGAAGGCGATGAGATCAGTGAGATCGAAGTCGGTGAGCGCATCACCGGAAATGACGAGGAAGGTGTCGTCCTTCAGCGCTTCCTCGGCATTCTTCACGCTCCCCGCAGTGCCGAGCGGTTTCTCCTCGTTGGCGTAGCTGAGCTCCATCCCTAGCTCTTCGCCGTCCCCGAAGTAGTTCTTGACCAACGAGGCGAGAAACTGGACCGTTACGACGGTCTCATTCAGCCCGTGCCGCTTGAGCAGCCGAAGCACATGCTCCATGATCGGCCGATTGGCGACGGGCAGGAGCGGCTTGGGCATGCTTGAGGTCATGGGGCGAAGACGAGTGCCTTCGCCGCCAGCCATCACGACGGCCTTCATGTCGGAAACGTCCTCCTTGAAGAGACGACGGTTTGGCCGACTTCGCCCGTCGGGGCACCATCCGGGTCATCAGCGGCGGGCCGGCCACACTGCGCGGCACCGCATCAACGAGCTCAATCGGCTACTGCATCCGCCTTGACCAGCCGGCGGACCTGAACCACATAGAGGATCCCTGCCCACCAATAGAGCGTTGTACCCCAACCTGCGAACGCCCATCCGAAAACAGCGGCCAGCGATGCCAGCCAACCACTTCCGTCGCTGAGCAGCAACAAGGGGAACGCGTACATCAGGTTGAACGTGGCAGCCTTCCCCAGGAAGTTCACCTGGGGCGGCGGATAGCCGTGACGGCGGAGGATTCCCACCATCACGAGGAGCATCAGCTCGCGGGCCAGAAGTGCCGCGGTGAGCCAGAGCGGCAGGATCTCCCGCCAGGTCAGGCCGACGAGGGTGGAAAGGATGTAGAGACGGTCCGCTGCCGGGTCCAGGAGCCGGCCGAGGCTGCTGATCTGGTTCCACCGGCGGGCGAGCTTGCCGTCGAGATAGTCACTGACCCCGCTGAGCATCAGCACCAGCAGTGCCCAGCCATCGCTCTTGGGCCCGCCGAACTCAGGGCGAAGAATCAGCCACAGGAAAAGCGGAACCCCGACAAGGCGAGCCATGCTGAGGATGTTGGGGATGGTGAGTACCCGGTCCGTCTGAACCCGAGTCTCCTGGACCTCCACCCGGGGGCCTCCTGTGTGAAGAACGTGCCAATGATGCCCCCTGACCTTACCCGCCGCCGTCGGCGGCGGGCGCACAGGGGTAACACAAGAAGTCGTGAACGCAGAAAAGCCCCGTGCCACAAGGGCACGGGGCTTCTCACAAAAGGAGTTCGGCGGCGTCCTACTCTCCCACAGGGTCCCCCCTGCAGTA
>NZ_JBIUVC010000026.1:0-74785 GCF_044742755.1 Streptomyces sp. NPDC087845 | reverse complement strand
GGCCCGCCCGGCGCCGCGCGCCCCCCCCCCCCCCCGCGGGTGGGGGGGGGGGGGGGGGGGCCCCCCCCGGGGGGGGGGGGGGGGGCGGGCGGCCCCCCCCCCCCCCACCCCCGCTTCGACTGCTCATGACGTGACCGGGCCGAACCACGTGGTGCGACGGCCCGGGAACCCGTCACGGTCCGGGCGAGCCGGTTTCGCGAGCCTCCCTGTCATCCTGGAGGGCCCGTGTTCCCTGCCCCTGCCCATTCCGGCGGCCGGCCGCGAAAAGCGGCCGGCTCAGACGGAGCGTGCGGCCCGGAAGGTTCTGACCGCCGCCACGACCGTCTTCACAAGGAGCACGTTCAGTGCCCCTCCGACCAACGCATATCCGAGATCGGAAACAACCTGCCCCACGGCAGGAGGGATTCCGATGAAGGCCAGCGCAGGTGCCATCACGAAGTACAGAAGAGGTGATGTGAGGACGGAACAGGGAACGGTTATCGCAAGGCAGACGAGGAACGTCACGTCCTTGTCGAACATCCCGCTGGCGTGGACCAGTCCGGCAATGAGGACCACTGCCATGTAGATCGTGATCGTTTTGATCGGCATATTCTGCACTCTCGGCGGAGGGCGGGAGATCGCGGAACGGACATCCCTAGAACTTCTTCTTGACGGTGTTGCGGAGGTTCTTGGCCAGCTTGTCCCAGTACGGCTTGGCTCTGGCCTGGTTGAAGCTCCGGTTGGCGATGGCCGCCAGTCCTCCGAGGTAGCCCCGTACCTCCAGCTTCATCCTCCCCTTCTTCTTGAAGAGGTCGAATCCTATCCAGCCTCCCGGCCAGTCCGGGTGGCCCGGCCGGGCACCCAGCTGAAGATAGCTCTTGGTAATGCTGTTGACCTTCACCGGGAAATACATGGAGATGCCGGCGACGACGGGCCGGAGCGTGAACTTCTGACCCTTCTTGGTGATCTTCCCGGGGCGGCCGGGTATGGGGAAGATGGATTTGAAGTGACTCTTCCAGTAATTGAAGACGCTCTTGTCGCTGGCCGCTGTCTTTCCGAGATCGTAATTCAGGTAATAGCTGGCGAACCCGTCGACGTCCTGGCAGTTGACGCCGTCGCCGTCGCAGTACACGTAGGCGTTGGCACCTCCACCGTACTCAGGGTCCTGCTGGAGGAATCGGCCGGTTCCCGGCTCGTAGAGCCGGACACCCATGCGGACGTATCCACCGAGGGTGTCGCTCTCCACCTGCGCGCCACCGAGCCAGCCGTACTGGGCCGACGCGGTATTGAGGAGCGGATTGCCGTACTCGTCGTAGCGCAGGACCGACGGGACCTGCGTGGGGTCGAGCGGGAGCTGGACCCCGACGTCACCGTGGAGGTTGGTCAGCTGGAGCACCACATCGCCGTCGGCGGCAGTGATCGCCCCCAGGTTTCCGGTGAGGTCCTCCACGTTCCGGCTGATCGTGTCGCCGGTCCTGCTCCACGAAGGGCTGTCCTCGTTGTCGCTGTAGTGGTTGACGACCGTGTCGCCCGCGGCCCATGTGCCGTCGGTGGTGCGCGTCCGGTCCTGTGACCGGCCGAGCCGGCCCGCCGCGTCGAGGTCCCAGACCTTGCGGCGTTCGCCGCTGGTCTCGGTCCGGACCAGATTGTTGACGAAGTAGGACAGCTCCGTGCCGCCGCTGGTCAGCGTCCGGCCGAAGGCGTCGTATGTGCGGGCGCCGCCCGTGAGCCGGTCCGCCGAGTCGTAGGCGTACGGGACCATTTCGGTCCGGGTGTCGTCGGTCGTGCTGTCGCAGTCGTCCGTACGGGTCGTCAGCTTGGTGCGGTTGCTGTTGGCGTCGAACTCGTAGTCGCGGCTGACACAGGAGTCGGCCGTGCTGTCCGCAGCCTTCACGAGGCGTCCCACGCCGTCGTAGGAGTACTGGCTACGGATGGAGATGCCGTCCGACTGCGTATGCCCGGCCTGCCGGGCGTGGACGGTGAACTGCGCGGAGTCGGCGAGAACGACTTCTCCGGCGCGCGTCGTGTACTCCTTGCTGACGGGCACCCCTGCTGTGTTGGAGACCACGGAGAGCGTGTAGCCGCCGGGCAGGGTCTGCGTGGTGAGGTTGCCGTCGATGTCGTAGGCGGCGGTGAAGGTGCCCGCGACCGAGTCGGTGATCTCTCGCGGCCGGTCCGCCGCGTCGTACGCGTACGTCGTGCTCGAAGGCGCCGAGTCGGTGACCTCGGTGACCCGGTCCCGGCTGTCGTACGCAGTCGTGGTGGTGTTCCCGGCTCCGTCGCTGTAGGAGATCACGCGGCCGAGGGCGTCGTAGCGGTAGGTGATGGTCCGCCCGCCCGAGGACTTGCTCGCGATCTGTCCGCTCACCGCGTCGTACGTGGTCAGCGTGTCCGGTACCGCTTCGCCCTCACCGCTGACGCCGGAGGCGACGACGCGGCCGGCCTTGTCGTATTCGACCGTGACCTTGCGGGTGGCCGAGCCGACCGACTCGGTCCGGGTCGCCTGTCCTCCCCAGCGGTTGTAGGTGTACACAGTGGTGGCGAGGGCGTTCGGGTTGGCACCGCCGTTGGTGATGGCGGCTGCGGGTTCCGTCCGGCACAGCAGCCCCGCCCATTCGGGTCTTCCCGCACACGGTCCGGTGCCGGTGGCGGTGTAGTACTGGTAGCGCAGCGTCCCGGCGTCCTTCCCGTTCGAGGCGGGAAGGCTGGTGGTGATCAGCCGGCCCGCGTCCGTGTAGCCGGACTTGGTGGTCACCGCCGCCCCGAGTGCGTCCTCCGTGCTGGACGTCTCCTCGCCGGTGGACCAGTTGTAGGTGCTCCTGCTGACGACCGCGTCGGCGTCGGTGGTGAAGCCCTCGATGGACGCTCCGACGGCAGAGGAGGTGATGACGTCCTGCACGGCCGCGTCGGCCGGGCGTCCCTCGTCGTACCGGAACGAGGTGTGGGCCCGAGCCAGCACCGTGTCCCCGGGCGCGAGCACGTCACCGACCCCCTTGACCAGCACGATCTCGTGGACCGGGCCGTAGGTGTCGGTCAACCGCTGGTTGTCCGGGTCGAAGGAGGAGACGGTCGACAGCCGCTGGGCCCTTTCCGCCGTGCCGAGTTCGGCCAGCCCCAGCGATGCCAGTGTGTCCGCTGCCGTGGCCGTGGTTCCCAGTGCGAGGGCCCGGTTGCCCGCCGACAGTTCGGCGACGGTGTGCCCGTACTCGTCGTACTCGGTGGTCGTGATGGCGCCGCCGGGCTCCGCGGTATTGGTCTCCTGGCCGTTTGCGTCGATGTACGAGATGCTCGCGTGCTGGTACGCGTCCTTGGACAGGTCCTCTCCGTTGCTGGAACCCGGCGCGGTTCCCGGCGGGAAGATCGCGGTCGCGTCGGTGGGGGCCGCGTCCTGGCCCCATGCCGCCACTGCCGTCTGGTTCATGGCGTGCGGTGCGCGGGCACCCGACAGCGGTACGCCGTACACGATCGTGGTGGCGGCCGTTCCCGAGGTCTCCGTCGCCGACCCTTCCCTCAGGGCCGGACGGGAAGCACCGAGCAGCATGCCCTCCCCGGCGATCGCGGCCGGACCGGCGCTGCCGTAGGTGAATGTCCAGGGGAGCCGGCCGGATTCGTTGAGGGTGCGAACCCGCCCGTCGGAGTCGTAGGTGTACTCGGTCCTCTGCTCAAGAGGCAGCCTCGGGTCCCACACCTGGCGCAGCCGGCCGGACGCATCGTAGGCGTAGCGCGCGACCGTTTCCTCGCTCGCCTTCGCCGCGTTGGCGTCGGTGGCCCAGAGCCTGATGGACGACACCTGGTTCTTGTAGTCACCCAGCACGGTGCCGGCGGCTTTGGTCTCCCCGGCGTAGACGAACTCGATGACGCGGCAGCCCTTGGTGGAGGGGGTGGTCCGGCAGACGTCGGCCGGGACGGCCTCGTTCGGCGATACGACGCTCCGCGGACGGGAGAGTGTTCTGCCGTCGGCCGAGATCTCCTCCGAGAACGTGACAACGGCCGAATCGTCCACCGCCGACGCGCTCGACGAGACGATCCAGTTCGACGCCTTCTCACTGAGACGCTTGAACACCGTCACGTTCGCATCGGTGTCCCGCAGGGTGAAGGTGCCCGTGAATCCCCCCGTCAAAGAGAGTGATTCGGCGCCCTTCTCCGGCTTCCACCCACCGCCCGCCACAGCGGTGAAGGCGACGGAGGATCCGTCGGCGGAGAGCAACTGCAGTGCCGTGTCCGAGGACTTGATGAGTTGCGTGTACTCGGCTCCGCTCGTGGCCGCCGTCACCGACGAGAGCCATCCGGGGCCGAAGATCTGTGCCAGTCCTTCCTCCTCGGACTCGTTCTTGCGGGAGGAGAACGTCCTGGCGACCGATGTGTCGAATGCCGTCGCATCGGTGGTGGACAGCTTGTAGTTGCCGGTCAGCAGATTGAGGGAGCCGGGGCCGACCGCGCCGGCCGGAGCGCTTCCGGCGTCTCGGTCGAGCGTGGTCCCGACGGTCTGGGAATAGCCCTTGCGGCTCCCGTCCGTGAATACGGCCCGCAGCTCGATCACGCCGTCCGAGGCCAGCGATTCGGCCGCGTCCCAGACCAGGCCGGTGGCGCTTCCCCCGGTGACCTTGGCGGGCCAGGCGGAGAGCTTGCCGTCGGCGGAGGCCACGTACTGTGCGGGCACGACATGCCAGGGGTCCTCCGGGCCGCGGCGGTACTCCCACGTCACCCCGGTGTAGGACGTGAGCCCCTTGGCCGCGAGACGATAGCGGCGAGCCGTGCTGTCACCTTCGTGCGGCGACAGCACCGCCGCCCCGTCCGCACCGACGCCGAAGGCGTATTCGGCCGGGTTGCCGGGGGAGATGTTGCCGCCGGAGTCGACGGTTCTGGCGTACAGGGTGTGCCAGCCGTTGGCGGGCTTGACCGTGATGGTCAGCGGATCACCGCCGTTGCCGTCGACCGTGTCGTTGATCCGGTTCGGGACCTTCGGGTCGTCGAGTCCCCAGAGATAGCCCTGCCCGTCGGTCGAGGTGGTGTCCAGGACGCACTCGGCGCCGTCGGGGTCCTTGTCGCTCCAGGTGTCCTTGGCGTAGGGCTCGCACTCGATGCGCGGTGCCGCCGGCAGCCCGGTGTTCATGACGAAGGCGGTGTATCCGGTCCAGTCGCCGTAGACGGTGCCGTCGTGGCCGCGCACCCTGTACCGCAGATGCGAACCGGCCGGGAACGCGGACGCGGTCGGGATCGTGATGCTCGCTGTGCCACCCGATGCCACGGCCGCGCTCGTTGCGGTGTACGTGTAGCTTCCGGCGTCCTTGTAGGCCGGGTCAGGGGTGACCTCGAACTGGCCCTTGACCGAACCGGCCTCGGGGTCGGTGAGCTTGGCCGACAGCCTGGGCGTCAGCGAGGTGACGTAGCGCTTGCCGTTGTACGCGTTCACCGTCGAGGGGGAGATGGCGGTACCGCTGGGCTTGGCCGGATAGGAGTTGTACGTCACGGAGATGTAGGGCGTGCCGGACGCCGCGTCACCGGAATGGAAACGCTTCCAGCCCTGTGCCTTCTCCTCGTCGGTGGCACGGATCCCCAGATGATGGGTGGTGGCGGTGTGATCGGCCCACAGCTGCACCATGGAGGTGATGTCCGCGCTCACCCAGCCGGCGGCGCAGCCCGACGCCCCCTTGGTGGCGGTGGAGGTGGCGAACTTCTCCATCCAGGTCGGCTGCGCGGTCCACCGGGAACCTGTGTTCACCGTGCCCGAGCGCCATACTTCCCAACTGCCCGAACCCGCCGAGTTGCAGGTCCACGCGTGGTGGTTCCACAGGTTCAGCTTCGCGCCGAGGATCTTGCGCCCCTGCACCGAGCCTGTTTTGAACTGCAGGAAGGACCGGGCGATCTGACCGGCTCCGTTGTTTCCGAGCTTGAGTTCGGTGGATGCCGACTGGTCGGTGGTGTAGCCCTGCTGGACGAACGCGTCGAAGGTCGTCCCCAGGTTGACCGCCGGGTCGACGGTCACGGGGAAGACGGTGTCCGGAGCGGCGAGGAACTCCGCGTCGGGAGTGAGGGTCAGGTCCACGTCGTCGCCGCTCTGCGTGACCTTCAGGCCCACGTCGGCGATACGGGTGTGCTCACCGGTGCGAGGGTCGGTGCGTGCGTCCCACATCACTGGAGCCTGCAGCACAGCTGCCTGCTTGCCGGTGCGGGTGTCCACGAAGGACACCGACCGGTCGTCCCCCTCCTTCGCCGTCAGACCCGGCGTGTGGAGGGTGAGGGTGACCGAACCGTTGGCGTCGACGGCGGAACGGTCCTTCAGTTCGAGGGACTGCTCGAACCCGGTGCGGGTGGTTTCCACCACCAGGTCGGTCGCGGTGAGCGCGTCGACGTACCGGGCCCGGGTCCCGTCCAGGACGGGCTGGGGCAGCGAGCCGCGCCAGGAGAGCGTCATCGGCCTGCCGTCGTCGGAGGTCAGGCTGAGCAGCGGGACCGCGGGAGTGTCCTTGTGACCGGGCTCGTGGCCGGAGGCCAGGACGCGTGCGGCCTTCGCGGCAGGCGTCTTCCCCGCCAGCTCCAGGTCCAGGGGATGGGACGCGGCCTCGATCGTGCCGTCGGCGGCCCTGACCAGATCGATGTCGATGTCACGCCAGTTGCCCGCCTCGTCACGGAAGCGCACAGGCCCCGACGAAGTGTCCTGGGTGGTCGAACCGTCCGGATTGATCCAGGTGGTCGATGTCTCGGTGCGTGCCGAGAGAACCTCGATCCTGCGGTTCTGCAGTCGCGCCGCCAGTGCGGCCGAGGCGGGGTCCTGGGCCTCGGCGAGCCCTTGCCCGGCTGCGGGAGCCGTCGTCGTCGACTGTGTGGGCGCGGACCGGGACAGAGCCACGGCGTTTCCGGCCGAGCCCACGGTGACCACGGCCTCGGCGACCAACAGGGCGGAGGTGGCGAGCGCGACCGCCCGTAGCCGCCGGGATATGAGACGGGACGGGGGCGGAGAGCCCCGTCTGCGTCCAGGTGAAACGTTCATGAAGATCCTTGCGTGATGAACGTGCCCACGACAGGCACAAATGATCTTCACATATTGAACACGTAAAAATAAGCCCGCTTGCACAGGTCTGCCCACCTTGTCTCGCAACGAGCCCGATTCGGGGAGATTTTGGGGCGAAATAACCGTCTATTGGGGTGTCTCGAAGGCCTGTTGACCTGAACGTCTTTGCCTCGGCCGCAGTGGCGAGGTGGCCCGCCGCGTCACCCGTGTACGGGTGGGACGGCGTCCGGCAGGGGTGTGAGCCGGGTGATGTGGTGACAGATTCCGCTGGTCAGGGAGGTGGTGAGCGGGGCTCCGTGCGCCCAGTTGACAAGGCGTCGGCGTCGCGGCTCTCCACTGCCGGCAGGTGTTCCACGCGATTGCCGCATTCGGTGCGGTCCGGCCACTTCTCCGCCTGGTCGGCGAAGGCTAGTGTTCGGGTCCGACGAGTGATCCACGAGGAGTCGAGACATGCCCGGTCGTCCGAGCGCGCGTTGACGTTGTAGGCCGTGACCGGCCGGTCATCGCGTGCTGCCCTTGATGTTGCGGCACAGCGAGCCTTCCCCTGCCTCAAGTCATCGGTGCGCCTGTCGCGCGCCGGGTGACGGGCCTCGTTGTCGGCAACCCAAGGGATCCCCGTGCCGTCCGCTTCCTCCGATGTATCCGATGTATCCGATTCCGGTCGGCCTGTCCCGTCAAGTCTGTGGCGGGATGGCGACTTCAGGAGTCTCTGGCTGGGTCAGACGGCCTCCCAACTCGGCGAACACGCAACCCTGTTGGTGTTGCCGCTCTTCGCCGTCCTGACACTCGGCGCCGGGGCCGGCCAGTTGGGCGTCCTTCGCGCGGTGGGGCAGGCGCCGGTCCTGTTGCTCTCGCTCTTCGTCGGCGCGTGGGTGGACGGATGGCGGACCCGCACGGTGATGGTGCTGACGGACGCCGGCCGGACCCTGGCACTGGGCGCAGCCGCGTCGGCGGGCCTCCTCGGCCGGCTCGGCCTGCCCGCGCTGCTCGTGGTCGCCTTCGCCGTCGGGGCCCTGTCCGTGTTCTTCGACGTCGCCTACCAGACCTCTCTCGTACGGTTGGTGAAACGCGATCAGTTGGTGCGGGGCAACAGCGCACTCGAAGGCAGCCGGTCCGCGGCGCAGATCGGCGGTCCCGCCCTCGGCGGTGCGCTGGTGTCACTGCTGTCGGCGCCGATCGCTGCCGCCACCAGCGCGCTGTTCTTCGCGCTGTCGTTCCTGTCGATCCGGCGGATCCGCCGGATCGAATCGATCCCGGAGCGCTCGGAACGTCCCCCTCGCCTTGGGCGGCGGATACATGAGGGCCTCCGTTTCGTCGTCGGTGACACCTCGCTGCGGACCGTGTGCCTCGCCTCGGCCGCCTTCCAGTTCTCCTTCGCGGCCATGATGACCGTCTATCTGCTCTTCCTGCCGCGGGAACTGCATCTGTCGGGCACCGCTGTCGGACTGTGCCTCGCGGCGACGGGGCCGGGCGCGCTCCTGGGCTCGGTGCTGGCCGCCCGTCTGCCGAGCCGGTTCGGTCACGGTGCGGTGCTCGTGTCCGCGGCGGTACTCGGCGACGGCGCGTTCCTGTGCGTGCCCGCGCTGCACGGCTCCTCTGCGGTGACGGTTCTTGCGCTCCTCGCGGTCGGCTTCGTGTTCGGGACCGGCGGCCAGTTGGTGACTGTCACGGTCATGGCCGTCCGGCAGGCGGTCACTCCGGACGGGATGCAAGGCCGTGCGGCCGCCACGATCACGTTCGTCGGCATGGGGCTGACCCCGCTCGGCTCCCTGCTCGGCGGATTCCTCGCGGAGGAGTGGGGGTTGCGGACCAGCCTCCTCGTGACGGCAGCGGGCATGATGCTGTCCCCCGTGCTGATGGCCCTGTCCCCGCTCGCACGCCTGGGACGGGTGCTTCCGGCCCTTGCAGGACGCACCGCCGACCCACGATCTCCCTGATTCCCAACGCCCGGGACGCCTCCCGCGCATCCGATGCGCCCCGACAGGCGGGACGTGACCGCAACCCGTCTCTACGGCACCGCCACCGCACGGGCCTGGGACCGGCTCCACCCGAGACTGACCCACCGGTCCGCCCCCGGAGCGGGGCAAGAATTGCCTGCGGGCCACGAACCTCGGCGCTCCACCAGCACCCTCGCCGGCGAAGGGAACGTCGGCGGCGTTTCGGTGCTCCGAATCCTCGAACGCACCCACGCCACACCCCCGCCCGTCGGCGCCATCGGTGTCGCGGTCGCGTACGGGCCCGGCTTCGCCACCGCTGCCCTCCGCGTCACCTGGCAGGACTGACGCACAGGGCGTTGTCAGTGCCTCGTGCGACTCTGAACCAGCCCGGTGGTGACCTCACCTCGAAGCCGATGCCACCACCGGGCAGTAAGGCCTCTCTGAGGCTTCCGCGTCGACGAGGGCCTGGACCCGCTGCACCACTGTGACGTCAGCGGATGCACCAGGCGAACGGCAGACGCTTTCCGACAGGGTTCGGCCATGCCGGCTCAGCCTCCGGGTGGGAATCCGGGCTGGTCACTGCCCTGTTGGCGGGCTCGATTATTCATTCATCCACAGGTCGGGTGTGCGGCTAGGGTCGGCCCCTACTGACCGACATCTGGAGTGTGCATGTTGAGAGCAGTTTCGGGCGCGATCTCGCTCGCCCTGGCCGGAGGTCTTGCCGTGACCGGCATGCTGGCCGGAGCGGCGACGGCCTCGGCCGCCGTGGGGCCGGGGGAGAGCTCCGTCGGCGCGCAGGCGTGGACGCACGTGTCCAAGAAGTTTCCGAATCGCTCCTACTGGAACGCCGCCGGCGATCTGCGCGTCGGCAACGAGGGCGCCGCCGGGGGCCTGTCCCGCTCGTACGTCCAGCTGGACACCACCGCGCTCAAGGGCGCCACGGTCTCCGGGGCGACCTTCCGGATCAGCAACACGGGCGCGGCCTCCTGCACGGCCGAGCCGGTCGAGCTGTGGAGCACCGGCGCCATCTCGGCGAAGACGACCTGGAAGGACCAGCCCGCCAAGCGCGTCAAGCTCGCCACGGCGAAGGCGGCCGAGGGCCCCGGCGGCTGCCCGGCGGGCGAGCTCGAATTCGATGCGACCGCGCTGGTCAAGGCGGCGGCGGACGGCCTCGGCTCCGTCACCGTGGGTCTGTTCGCCGCGAACGAGTCCGACACCGGGGCCTGGAATCACTTCGACCCGGCGACCGCGAAACTGGACACCGTCGTGGCCCGGCCCGCGCCGCCGGTGATCAGCTCGCCCGAGTTCCCCGACGCCTCGAACGGCACCCCCGAGCACACCGGCAAGGCCCGTACCCCGGGTACCTTCACCTTCGGCACGGGCGGCGCCACCAACATCGAGAAGATCATCTACTGGTCGGACTGGGATTTCGGCGAGACGGCTGTGGCTCCCGGCGCAGACGCGGTGCTCACCCCGACCTCCTCCGGCCCGCACACTATTTACGCCTACAGCGTCGACAAGGCCGGCAACCGCTCCGACCAGGCCATCTATCGCATCTGGGCGCTCGGCAACGGCGGCGTCCGCGACACCGCCGGCGACCTGAACGGCGACGGCCTGCGCGACCTGTGGAGCCTGGACGCGGACGGACGCCTCCGTTTCTCCGCCGGCCGGGCCGACGGCACCTTCGCCGCCCCCGTCGACGGTGGGGCGACGTTTGCTCCCGGCACCCGGATCGCCATCGGCGGGGACTGGGGCGAGGACGGCTACAACGACCTGCTGGTGCTGGAGTACAACGAGGCCCTGAAGGGGAAACAGCTCAAGGTCGTGCCGAACACCGGCCTCGGCACCGTCCGTTCGCACGATGCCATGCTGCTGGACGTCTTCTGCCCGGTCGCCGACCCGCACCTGGGCTGCTCCAGCGACGATCCGGCGTGGACCGGCAACAACCACTGGGCCGACGCCCAGGACATCGCCGACGCCGGTGACCTCAACGGCGACGGGGAGCCCGACCTGCTGGTCAAGCAGGGCAGCAAGCTCTGGGCGTACCAAGGCAGCCGCTCCGGCTACCTGGACATGGCCGGCGAGCCGGTCCTCGTCGGCGATGGCGGCTGGGACTCGGTCTCCGTCACAGTCCCCGGCGACACCGACGGCGACGGCGCCGCCGACCTGTGGGTGCGCGACGACTCCTCGGGCGACCTGTTCGCCGTGCGGGGGGCCAAGGGCGACGACGGGCAACTCGACCCCGGAAGCTGGGCCACGAGCAACCGGGTGAAGATCGGCTCGGGCCTCGCCCGGTCCGCCCACCCGGTCCTCGTCTCGGCGGGCGACTTCGACCGCGACGGCCGTGCCGACCTGGCAGCCGCCCGCGCCGACGGCACGGTGGTCTGGTTCCGGGGCACTGCAACCGGCATCGACCCGACACCGGTCCCCGTCGGCTGATCCGGCGCTCCCTTCGGCCCGCGCCGCCGGGAGCGTGACCGGCACATGGCCGGAACGGAAAATATTCCCCGTGGTCGCCGATGGCAGAGGCGTCCACGGGGCATGCTGCGGGTCCTCTCCCGCCCTCTCCCGACGCCCCGTCAGCGTCCCCGGCCGGCCCTTGCGTTCCGAGCCCTCGGGAAGCACCTCTGGCCGGGGCATGTGAAAGCGCGCCGCCGAACCGGTCGGTGCTGCGCTCGGTCTGGTCGCGTGTCGGACGGCGTCGCATCTGGTGGGATCGGGAGGATTGCGTGGCTGCCCTCGCTCATGAGCGGGAGGAACCCCTGGCCGGATCCACCTGCCAGGGGTTCCTTGTGCCTGAGCCGCAGGGGGCTGCAGGCGGTCAGGGGGCCGGGACCGGCCCGGCGTTGTCACACTGGTCGAGTGCCCGGTACGGCGCCTTCACCAGCCGGACTCGCTACTGCGCGTGTGCGAGGTGGTCCGGGAGGTCCCATCGACAGGCGGTGCTCCACCTCTTGGAGGATCTGGACGCAGCACACCGGTGGCGTAACCTCCACCGGTCGGATCGGACGTCACCGCACATCCAACTGCCCCGACCACCGACCCGGTGAACCCATGCGGTCACAGCACTAGGCACTGTCCGGCGGATCATGTGACCTTCTGACTGGGCGCTCGTTGTTTCGGTCATGGGTCGGGGGGATCTGACGAATCGCGAGTGGTCGCTGCTGGAGCCGCATCTGCCGTCTTCCGGTAGGCGGGGAGGCCGGTGCAACGATCACCGGTTGGTGCTGAATGGGATCCTGTTCAGGGTCCGTACCGGTGTCCCGTGGCGTGATCTGCCGGAACGCTACGGCTCGTGGAAGTCCGTCTACTAGCGGCATCGCCGCTGGTCGGCGGATGGCACCTGGGATCGGATCCTGCAGGCGGTTCAGGCCGACGCCGACACGGTGGGGCGGATCGACTGGGGCATGGTCGGTGTCGACTCGACCTCGTGCAGGGCCCACCAGCACGCGGCCGGCGCCCGCAAGGCCAGCCCGCGGATCCCGAAAAAAGAGCGACGCCCCGGCACCACCGCCCCGATGAGGGACTCGGTCGCTCCCGGAGCGGTCTGACCTGCAAGATCCACCTCGCAGGCGAAGGTGGCTGCCGCCCCCTGGCCCTTCTGCTCACGCCGGGGCAGTGGGGCGACGCCCCTCAACTGGTCGAGGTCCTGGACCGAATCAGGGTCCCCCGTCCGCTGGGCGGAAGGCCCCGGACCCGGCCCGACCACGTCAGCGGCGATAAGGCCTACAGTTCCCGCCGCAACCGCCGCTACCTGCGACGACGCGGCATCAAGCACACCATTCCGGAGCCGAAGGACCAGCGAGCCAACCGCCGTCGGAAGGGCCGGGCAGGCGGCAGACCCACAGCTTTCGATCCGGGCCGCTACCGGCGCCGCAACGAGGTCGAACGGACCATCAACCGCCTCAAGAACTCCCGGGCCGTCGCGACCCGCTACGACAAGCGGGCCTACATATTCCACGGCACCGTCACGGTCGCTGCGATCCGGCTCTGGCTCCGGCCCTGAGTGGAGTCAACCCTTCTGAGCCGAGGCTCGAGAAAACAGCAGCAGCGCGACAATCAAGACAACGGGATAGACGCCCGCGCTCCATGGTTGCGGCACGATCTTCTGAGCGGCCACCGTTAGAACGGCGAGCAGAACCCAGCTCCCGAGAAGCCACGGACGCTTGATCAGCGTTCTAGCCACGAAGGCCCAACGGCGCCGGAAACCATCCCCCATCGATCCCATGGACAGACCCTAGCCCCGGTAGGCAGCGACTATCCATGATCCGCCGGACAGGACCTAGGGTCTTTCGTTTGGATCAGGCCGGACCCCGCGAGCCCGGCATGATCCAAACGAGAGCCCTAGCTCTGCGGGACGTCCTTGACGAACACGATGCCGTCGCTGTCCGCCAGATGGGCCGGGTCAAGCGGGGAGTAGCCGAACCAGGGGGATACGCGGGGCGCGGGCCGCGTGTCGCCGAGGGCGGTGGCCAGGCGAGCGGCGTCGATGACGCAGCGGTCCTCCGGGAGCGTGTACAGGAGCCCTTCGACGGTGTCCGGCGGCGGCGTGTCCACTCCCTGGTGCCGGATCGTCCCGAGGGCCGTGGCCACGAAGGCGTACTCCTCGCCGAGCCGGGCGCTCACCAGCGCACCGGCGCTCCACCACTCCACCGACCCCTCCCACATCTGCATCGTGCTCTTCTCCCGCTGGAGATGGGAGTTGTGGGCGTGGACGAGTGCCGGGCCCCGAGCGGCGACGGCGAGGAGGTTGTGGGCCATCATCTGGTCCCGCACGCCCACCAGCCGGGTCATGCGGGCCGGTGAGGTGTCGGCCATCCAGTGGTGGTAGCGCAGCAGGCCGGTCGCGGTGCGCCCGTACAGGCGCGCCCGGTCCCAGTCGTCCCGCGGCGTCTCCGTGATCAGGTGCGGCGTCTGCGTGTCGAGCAGCGCCACCAGATCGTCGGCGAGCAGCCGCAGTTGACTGGCCTCGGCCGACTGCCCCACGGACTGGGCCGGGTCCATCATCGCGGCGGGATCGGTCCAGCGGTCGTCGGCGCCGAGCAGGCGGTCGAGCGTCTCCCCGGTGCAGGGGAGCAGGCCCGCGTCCACTCGGGTCGAGAGGTAGTCGTGGAGTGCGGTGAGGGCCTGCCGGGGGCTCGCGGCGCCGGTGATCTCCAGCGGGCCGTCGAAACCGGCGAAGCGGAGCCGCTCGGACGCGGGCCGACCGTCGTTGTAGGCGCGCATCCGGCGCACGAGTTCGCGGTTGCCCGCGAGGGAGCCCCAGCCGTGGCTGAATCCGTGCTCCATGACCTCGTCGAGGGTGCCCGTGCCCGTGGTGACGTAGTCGTCCACGACCAGGCCCGCCATGCAGTCGCTCTCGATCGTGATCGTCCGGTAGCCCTCCTGCTCGACGAGCTGCCCGAAGAGTTCGTTGCGCAGGCGGAGCAGGGTGTCCTCGCCGTGGGTGGGCTCGCCCAGGGCGAGCAGACGCGGCCGGGCCGGGAACAGCCTCATGACGGCGGCGGCCTCGACGGCATGGACGGTTTCCTTGATGTCAGTAGCCATGCCTTCAACGGTATCGTTGAACCTTCGGTTGAAACTTTCCCGCGATATCGTCGGACCCATGGGGAAAAACCTTCAAAACGGCAGGCATCTCAGGCCGATCGACCTGGCGCGCGGGCACGGGCTGTCCACACAGGCGGTCAGGAACTACGAGGAGGCCGGCATCCTTCCGGCCGCCGGTCGCACACCCCGCGGCTACCGCACCTACACCCCACTGCACGTGCGGGCCCTGGGCGCGTTCCTCGCCCTGGTGCCCGGCCACGGTCATCCGACGGCGACGTCGATCATGCGGGCCGTGAACCAGGGCGTGGTCGATGAGGCGTTCCGCCTCATCGACGAGAGCCACGCCCAGCTGCTCGACGACCGGCGGACACTCCAGGCCGTGGAGAACGCCCTCCGGGACTTGGCGTCCACCACGGTGTCCGAACCCGACGCCGCGGTGTCCGGGCCCGGCGGCACGTTCATCGGGCCGCTGGCAGAGGCGCTCGGAATCCGGCCCGCGACGCTGCGCGCATGGGAGCGTGCCGGGCTGGTGCGCCCGCGCCGCGACCCGCTGACCGGGTACCGCGTCTACGACGTGGCCGACGTACGGGACGCCCGGCTGGCCCACCAGCTCAGGCGGGGCGGCTACTTGCTGGAGCAGATCGCCCCGCTGATCGCCCAGGTGCACGCGGCCGGCGGGCTGGAGCCGCTGGAGTCCGCACTGGGCGACTGGCACGGCCGGCTGTCCGCCCGCGGTCGGGCGATGCTGACCGGGGCCGCCGAGTTGGATGCGTATCTCCGCGAGCGCGGATGAGACTTCGCCCACCGCCCACCGCCCACCGCCCGCCGCCCGCCGCCCACCGTGCAACTGGCCTCACCGGATGACGTCGACATCGACGGTCGTGCCGACCGCGTCCCCCGTCGCTTCGAGCGCAGGGCTGAGCACTTCCTCGCCTTCGTCGGCATGGCCGCGGCCCTGCTCTCGTCTGCCACCGCCGACTCACCGGATGGAGCGGTCTCTCAGGTGGCGACGAACCGGCGCGGACCGCCGGAGGTGATGACCCGGCCGAACCGCATGGCCGGGAAGTGAGAGGCAACGACGAGGTCTTCGGTGTCGGCCACCTGGTCGGCGATGCGGTTGCGCACCGCTGAGGCGGCGGCCGGATCGACGTCCCAGATCACCTGCCAGTCCCGCTCGCCGAGCTGGACGACCGAGTGCACCACGTCCCCGAGCAGTAGGGCACGCTGCCCGCCTGAGGAAACGACGTAGATGGTCGAGCCCGGGGTGTGACCGGGGGCATGGCGGGCGTCGAGCCCCGGAGCGACGGTGAAGTCCGCGTCGAACAATTCCAACTGCGGTTCGAGCGGGCCGAGTTTGCCGACGGCCCGAGAGTCTGCGGCCGGGCCGGCGACGAAGTGCTCCCAGTCGGCGTGGTGGGCCCGGTAGGTGGCGTTGGGGAACACGATGGCGCCGTCGTGCGTGGCCCAGCCGACATGGTCGAAGTGCAGGTGTGTGAAGACCACGTCCGTGACGTCACGGGGTTCGATTCCGTGCGCGGAGAGCGAGGCGATCAGGCCTCCCCCGGAGTACTTGCCGTCGTCGAAGTCGCCGACCCCCGCATCCACCAGAACCGTCCGATCGCCCGTGCGCACGCAGAAGCCGCCCAACGGCAGTTGCAGTGTCCCGTCCGCGCCGAGGTGCTCGCTGTGGCAAGCCCACGGATCGTCCACGCCGGGGCGTGTCAGGATGTCCGCCGCCACCTCCGTGCCCATCCCGTCCACAACGGGAAGCACCTCGATGTCCCCGACTTTCATACGCGTACCCCCTCTTCGTTCGGCATGTGCGGGCCAACCTTCCGTGCCCCATCGGTATTCCCGCCGTTCGGATCCCGGCTCCGCCCGCCCGCAACTGTGCTCCGGCTGTGAGTTTCGCAAGGGATACTCGTGCGCAGATTGCCGTGGCGGAGAGGCGGTTCGGAACATGGAGGCGGTTCGGAACATGGGGGCGGTTCGGAACATGGAGGCGGTTCGGAACATGGAGGCGGTTCGGAACATGGAGGTGGTTCGGAACATGGGGGCGGTTCGGAACGTGGTGCCCAGGGCAATGGTGCGGGAGCAGTTGGCGGGCGCGGCGCGGGCCGCACTGGGTGGCGGGCGACGGCTGGAGGCGGTCGAGCGGGTTGCGGGCGGTAGCAAGAAGGGTGTGTACCGCCTGGTGATGGACGACGCGACGACGGCGATCGCCTACCTGTGGGACGACGCCGAGAACTACTGGCCAGCGGCCGAGGGCGACGACGACCTCGCCGACCCGTTCTCGCCCGGTCTCCGGCTCGACCTGTTCGAGGCCGCACACGCGCGGCTGGACGCACTCGGCGTCCGCGTCCCGGCGATCCGTCTCGTCGACCGCGACGGAGCCCATTGCCCCGGCGACCTCGCGATCGTCGAGGACCTCCCGGGCGAGAACCTGGAGGAACTGCTCGCGCGCGACCCGCGAGCGGCTGCCCCGGTCATGGCCCGGCTCGGGGAGGCGCTGGAGGCGATGCGGGGCCATCGGGCGTCCACGTACGGCAAGGTGGCCGTGGTCGACGGAGGGGGAACGTCGCGCGGGACGTCGTGCGAGGGGGTCGTTCTGGACCGTGCGCTGCGGGACCTCGCCGAGGCGGCGGTGCGTGATCCGCGGATCGCGAAAGCCCGCGACCGGCTGGAGGGGCGACTGCTGGGTCTGGCGGCGGCGGTGCGGCCGCGCGCGGAGTACGCGGTCGTGCATGGGGAACTGGGCCCCGACCATGTGGCGGTGGACACGGGCGGGAACCCCGTGGTGATCGACATCGAGGGCTTGATGTACTTCGACGTCGAGTGGGAGCACGTTTTCCTGCGGATCCGCCTGCACGGCGCCTATCGGCCGCTGGGAGTGGACGGACTGGACGAGGACCGGCTCGCGCTCTACATGCTGGCACAGCGGCTCTCGCTGACGGCCGGCCCACTGCGGCTGCTCGACGGGGACTTCCCCGACCGGGCGTTCATGGCGGGCGTCGCCGAGTACAACCTGAAGAAGGCGCTGGAGCTGGTCCGCCCCTGAACGCCCCCGGCGTCGCCCCTTGTTCTCTGATGCCTGATCCTGAACGATGCCCCGAACGTGATCACTCGCTCGGCGATTCTGGGGACGTGAACACGGCGCCCGTCTGATTCTGTGCTCCGAGCAGATCTGTGCCCCGAGCGAAACTGCGCTCCGAGCAAAGAGGCACCCGACCCGCACCACGGCCGTGAGCGGACCAGTCTGCCGTTTTGCGCCGCCCGCGGGAGCTGCCGGCACGACCGCTGCCGACGCCGACCTGCGTCGGCGGTCCTTCCTGCGCAGATTCGACCTTGAGTGCGCCCTCCGCATGGCGAAACAGGTCCTCGGCCGGACTCGCCCGAAGTTCCACTCCTGGAGATGTCGCGCCGGTGGGGCCACTCGCTGGTCCAGATCACCACGGACATCCAGATCGCCACTGACATGGATACCCGCACGCGGGTCCCGGCGGTCGCGGCTCTGCCACCGACTGACCTCCACGGCCATCCCGCCCACCCCGGCGCCGATGGCAGACTGAGGTCCGTGACGGATCAGGTGCCGACCGGCGCTAGCGTAAGTGGCGACGGTGGCGGGGCCGGTGCTGGTCCGGTGCTGGTTCGGGGAGCGGAGTGAGGGGAAACGTGCAGGTCGGAGCGGTACAGTGAGGATTCTGCACACATCGGACTGGCACCTGGGGCGGTCGTTCCACCGGGTCTCCCTGCTCGAAGCCCAGGCCGCCTACCTGGATCACCTGGTGGCCACGGTGCGCGCGCACGAGGTGGACGTGGTCCTCGTCGCGGGTGACGTGTACGACAGGGCCGTTCCGCCGCTCTCCGCCGTCGAGCTCTTCGACGACGCGCTGCACCGGCTCGCCGCCGTCGGTGTCCCCACCGTGATGATCTCCGGAAACCACGACTCGGCACGCAGACTGGGCGTCGGTGCAGGTCTGATCGAGCGGGCCGGAATCCATCTGCGCACCGACCCCGCCCACTGCGCCACCCCTGTCGTCCTGCGCGACGGACACGGCGATGTGGCGTTCTACGGGCTGCCCTACCTGGAACCCGCCCTGGTGAAGGACGTCTTCAAGGCGGAGCGGGCCGGGCACGAGGCGGTGCTGGGCGCGGCCATGGACCGGATCCGCGCCGACCTCGCGAATCGCCCGGACACCACCCGGTCCGTGGTGCTCGCCCACGCCTTCGTCGCGGGCGGCGAGCCCAGCGACAGCGAGCGCGACATCACCGTCGGCGGGGTGGCCGCGGTCCCCGCCGGAGTCTTCGACGGCGTCGACTACGTGGCGCTCGGGCATCTGCACGGCTGCCAGACCGTCGCCGATCGGGTCCGCTACTCGGGCTCGCCGCTCGCGTACTCCTTCTCCGAGGCCGCCCACCGCAAGACGATGTGGCTGATCGACCTCGACGCCTCGGGCGCGATCCACGCCGAGCGGATCGACTGCCCGGTGCCCCGTCCGCTCGCCAGACTCCGCGGCCGCCTCGACAGCCTCGTCGACGACCCCGCGCTGGAGCGGCACCGGGAATCCTGGGTGGAGGCCACGCTCACCGACCCGGTGCGCCCGGTCGAGCCGATGGCCCGCCTCGTCGAGCGGTTCCCGCACACACTCCGTCTCGTGTTCGAACCCGACCGGGCCCCCGACGACCCGCTCGCGTCGTACGCACAGCGCCTCAAGGGACGCGATGACCAGCAGATCGCGGAGGACTTCGTGGCACATGTGCGGGGCGGGTCCCCGGCGGACGAACTGGAGCGCACGGTGCTGCGCGGCGCCTTCGACCACGTGCGGGTGGACGACGGTGCGCGTGAGGTGAACCGTTGAGACTCCACAGACTCGCCCTCACCGCCTTCGGACCGTTCGGCGCCACCCAGGAGATCGACTTCGACGCGCTCTCCTCGGCGGGGCTCTTCCTGCTGCACGGGCCGACCGGCGCGGGGAAGACCTCGGTCCTGGACGCCGTCTGCTACGGCCTGTACGGCGCGGTGCCCGGCGCCCGCCAGAGCCCCGGCACGTCGCTGCGCAGCGACCACGCCCCGGCTGCTCTCCCCACCGAGGTCAAGCTGGAACTGACCGTCGGCGGCCGACGGCTCGAAGTCACCCGGCGCCCCGCGCAGCCCCGCCCCAAGAAGAAGGGCAGCGGCTTCACGACGGAGAAGGCCCAGAGCTGGCTGCGGGAGTACGATCCCGACGACGGCTGGCGGCCGCTGAGCCGCTCGCACCAGGAGATCGGCGAGGAGATCACCCAGCTCATCGGCATGAGCCGGGACCAGTTCTGCCAGGTGGTCCTCCTGCCGCAGGGCGACTTCGCCCGCTTCCTGCGCGCGGATGCCGAGGCGCGCGGCAAACTGCTCGGCAGGCTCTTCGACACCCGCCGTTTCGCCGCCGTGGAGGAGCGCCTCGCCGAGCTGCGCCGTACCGCCGAAGCAGAGGTCAGGGCCGGGGACGAGCGCATCCTCGCGATCGCCCAGCGGATCGCCCAGGCCGCCGGGCCGGCCGCGCGCGAATCGCCGCTGCCGGACATCCAGCCCGGCGAACCGGGGCTCGCCGACGGCGTGCTGGAGTGGGCCGCGGTGGCCCGCAGCAGTGCCCGGGAACGGCTCGACATCGCCGCGTCCGTACTGTCCATGGCCGAAGGCAGGCAGTCGGCCGCCCGACGGGCCCTCGACGGCGAACGCGAACGTGCCGCGCTCCAGCAGCGGTACGAGGAGACGCAGCGCCGTGCCGCCGTACTCGAAGCCGGCCGCCCCGACCACGACCGGCACCGTGAACGGCTCGCGCGGGCCCGCAAGGCGGACCTCGTCGCTCCGGCACTGGAGCTGCGCGACGAGGCCGAGCGCGCATACCGCGCGGCCCGTGAGGCCCGTGACAGCGCCCGTGCGCTGCTGCCCGAAACCCTGGCCGATGCCGGTGCCGGACAACTGGCGGAACGGGAGCGAAGGCTCCGGCAGGAGCTGGGCGGTCTCGACGCGGCGAAGCGCGCGGAGCGGCGCAGTGCGCAGATCGACGCCGAGCGGGCCGGGCTGGAGCGTCAGGCCCGGGCCGACGACGAGCTGATCCACGAAGCGAAAAGCTGGCTGGCCGGGTGGGAAGCCACCCGGCACGAACTGCGGCTGCGCATCGAGGAGGCCCAGGAGGCCGCGACCCGCGCCGAACAGCTCGCCGGCCGACTGGAGCCGGCCTGCGCACGGCTGGAAGCGGCCCGCCGCCGCGACGCGCTCGCCCTCCGGGTGTCGGCCGCCGCCGAGCGGCTGGCCGCGGCCCGTGAACAGGCCTCGGGCGCCCGCGAGTCGTGGCTGGAGCTGCGCGAACGGCGGCTGCGCGACATCGCCGCCGAGCTGGCCGCCGAACTGGTCGAGGGCGAGGACTGCAAGGTGTGCGGCTCCGCCGACCACCCCAGGCCCGCCCGCGCGGGAGACGGGCATGTCGACCGGGCCACCGAGGAGCGCGCTCTCGACGCCTACCGGCGGGCCGAGGAGGCGCGCAACGAGGCGGACCGGGAGCTCGGGGTCGTACGCGAGAAACACCTGGCGGCCCGCGCCGCCGCACAGTCGGTGGTGCCGCAGCAGAGGGACGGCGCCGGTGTGGCTGTACCGGCCGTGTCCGGGCGCGCGGCCGGGGGCCTCGGTGCCGCGTCGGTCGTGCCGGCCTCTGCGGGTGGCGACGCCGGCGCCGGGCCGGCTGTGCCTGCACCGGTCGCCGGGGGTGCCGCGACCGAGCCGTCCGAGCCGGGTGCCGGGCCCGAGGCGATCGCCGCCGATGCGGCCCGCGCCGTGCGGTCCCGTCCCGGTTCCGTCGCCGAGCCCGCGGCCGATCCCACCGTCGCCGAGCTTGCCGCGCTCGCCGAGAGGCTGACGCGCGAGCACGCCGAGGCGCACCGGGCGGCTGCCGGTACGCACGCGGCGCGCGAGGCACTCGCGGCCTCCGAGCGGGAACAGGCCGAGCGCCTGGAGGGCCGGCAGCTGGCCGAGCGCCGGGCCGCGGCCCGTACCTCCCTGCGGGAAGGGCTGGACCGTGAACAAGCTGTGCTGGAAGCCGAGTTGGCGACCGCACGAGGAGAGTCCGCAAGCGTGGCCGGGCGCGCCGAGCTGCTGGAGCGCCGGGTCGGTCTGCTCGCCGCGGCCGCCGAGGCGGTGCGCGAGGAGGAGATGGCCGCACAGCGCCGCAAGGACGCCGACGGCCGACTCGCGGACGCCGCGTTCCGGGCCGGGTTCGATACTCCGCGGGCCGCGGCGGCGACCCTCCTCACCGACGCCGAACAGCGCGGTCTCCAGCGCCTGATCGACACCTGGCAGTCCGAGGCGGCCGCCGTCGCCGACCGTCTCGCCGAGACCGCGACCCGAGCCGCCGCCGACGGCCCGCCGGCCGCGGTGGACGCCGCGCAGGCCGCGTACGACACCGCCGAACGACTGCTGCGGGACGCCTCCGCGGCTCTTGCCGCCGCACGCGAGCGCTGCGCCGAGCTCGGCCGGCTGTCGCGCGGCGTCACGGACGAGGTACGCGGGCTCGGGCCGCTGCGCGAGGAGTACGACCGGGTGGCACGGCTGGCCGGGCTCACCGCGGGCACCTCCGCGGACAACGAACGCAAGATGCGGCTGGAGGCCTATGTGCTCGCCGCCCGGCTCGAACAGGTCGCCGCCGCGGCCACCGCACGGCTGCAGCGCATGTCGTCCGGCCGTTACACGCTGGTCCATTCCGACGCCCGCACCGGAGGCCGCAGAGCAGGTCTCGGCCTGCATGTCGTCGACGCCTGGACCGGCCGCGAACGCGATACGGCGACGCTCTCGGGCGGCGAGACGTTCTTCGCCTCGCTCGCCCTCGCGCTCGGCCTCGCCGATGTCGTCACGGACGAGGCCGGCGGCGTACGGCTGGACACCCTCTTCATCGACGAGGGCTTCGGCAGCCTGGACGACCAGACCCTCGACGAGGTGCTCGACGTGCTGGACTCGCTGCGCGAACGGGACCGCAGCGTCGGCATCGTCAGCCATGTAGCCGACCTGCGCCGCCGTATCCCGGTACAGCTGGAAGTGGTGAAGGAGCGGCACGGATCGGCGGTACGGCACCGCATCGCGGGCGCGGTCGGCGGCTGACGGTGCGCCCGGGGGAGCGGTGAGGAGCGGACGACGCTCGTGGTCACGGAGCCGAGAGTGCCGATCTTCCCCGAGACCGTCTCCAGGTGACTCATCGAGCGGACGGTCACCTTCAGTACGAAGCCGTCGTCACCGGTGACGGGACGGGCCTCGACGGTCTCAGGAGTCGGTCGAGCAGATCGTGGAACGGCTTGTAGGTGCCGCTCGGGTGGCGCAGCCGTACGAGAGCGGGAATAGGCAGCCCCGGCCGATGTCGCCGCCGCGCTCGCGGCCGACGGCGACTCCGGCTTCGTACTCCTCGACTCGCGTTCCGCCGGACCAGGGGGCCGGGGCCGTGTCCCCGGCGCGGTCCACCTGCCGACCGCCCACCTTCCCGAGCAGGCTCGGAGCCTTTTCGATCCGGCCGTCCCCGTGATCACGTACTGCTGGGGACCCGGCTGCAACGGCGGAGCGCGTGCCGGGCTCGCCCTCACCGAACTCGGCCATCAGGTAACGGAGTTGCTCGGCGGTTTCGAGTACTGGGTGTGTGAGGGTTTCGCGTGCGAGACCCGGAAGGGGCGCGACCGGCGCGACGCCGATCCGCTCACCGCACCGGTCGGCTCCGGCGACTGCGGCTGCTGACCGGCCGCGCCCGACGAGTGCCCCGCCCCCGGCCGCTCCCGCCGACGCGTTCCCCGGGGAGTGCCGAAGCAGGCGGGGAAGCGAGAGGAACGGAGCGGAGGCGGGGGACGGGTCAGAGCCTGGACAGTTCATCCACGAGGTCGTCGAGACCGAGCGGCCCCTGCGACAGCGCGGCCATGTGCCAGGCCTTGGCGTCGAACGCGTCGCCGTGCGCCCTGCGGGCGTTCTCCCGGCCGAGCAGCCAGGCGCGTTCGCCCAGCTTGTATCCGATCGCCTGCCCCGGCATCGAGAGATAGCGGGTGAGTTCGCTCTCCACGAAATCGGCCGGGCGGCCGCTGTGGTTGCCGAAGAACTCCTGGGCCAGGTCGGGGGTCCACCGCTCGCCGGGGTGGAACGGGGAGTCCGCCGGAATCTCCATCTCCGCGTGCATGCCGATGTCCACGATCACCCGGCAGGCCCGCATCATCTGCGCGTCCAGATAGCCGAGGCGGCGCTCGGCGTCCGGCAGGAAGCCCAGCTCGTCCATGAGCCGCTCCGCGTACAGCGCCCAGCCCTCGGCATTGGCGCTGACACCGCCGATCGACGCCTGGTAGCGGGAGAGGCTGTCGGCGACATGCGTCCACTGAGCGATCTGCAGATGGTGGCCGGGCACGCCCTCGTGGTACCAGGTGGAGACCAGGTCGTACACCGGGAAGCGGGTCTCGCCCATGGTGGGCAGCCAGGTGCGGCCGGGGCGGGAGAAGTCCTCGGACGGGCCCGTGTAGTACGGGGCGGCGGCGCCGCCGGGCGGGGCGATGTGGGACTCCACCTTCCGTACCCGTTCGGCGAGTTCGAAGTGGGTACCGTCGAGCGCCTCGATCGCCTCGTCCATCAGGCTCTGCAGCCAGGCCCGGACCTCGTCGACCCCTTCGATGTGCTTGCCGTGCACATCGAGATGGGCGAGCGCCTCCCAGGGACCGGCGCCGGGCAGGACCTTCTCGGCCTCGGTCCTCATCTCGGCGAGCAGCCGGTGGTACTCGGACCAGCCGTACGCGTACGCCTCGTCGAGGTCGAGATCTGTGCCGTTGAAGTAGCGTGACCAGCGCGCGTACCGCTCACGGCCGACCGTGTCCGGTGCGCCCTCGACCGCAGGGGCGTACACCTCGCGCATCCAGTCGCGCAGCGCCACGACCGACTCCGTGGCCCGGCGTGCGCCGTCGTCCAGCTCGGTACGCAAAGACGCCGGGCCGCCGGCCACGAAGTCCGGGAAGAAACCCGTCTCGCCGTCGCCGGCCCACTCGTCGAGCTGGCCGATGAAGGTCGCGGTGGCGCGCGGGCCGCCGTACAGCTTGCGCTCCAGGCCGAGCGCGAGTGACTTGCGGTAGCCCTCCAGTGCGGCGGGAACCGCGCGCAGCCGGTCCACGACCGCCGCCCAGTCCTCGTCGGTCTCGGTCGGCGTCACCGTGAACACCTCACGGATGCTGTGCGCCGGTGAGGAGAGGTTGGAGACCGTGCGCAGCCCTTCGTCGGCCTCGTGGACGGCGAGTTCCGCGGTGAGACGCTCGCGCAGAAGGCGGCCGCAACGGCGCTCGGCATCGCTGTCCGCGCCGGGCAGCCGTTCGGAGGCATCGAGCTTCGCCAGGGTGGTGCGGGCGAGTTCGGCGAGGGCTTCCTGCCCTGCCGGAGAGAAGTCGGGAAGGCGGCGCGAGCTCTCCGCGACACCCAGGTAGGTGCCCGAGATCGGGTCGAGCTCGATGAATGCGTCGACGTAGGCGTCGGCGACCTGGCGGGGCAGTGCGCTGCTGGGAATGTCTGACATGCGGACATCCTCGTACGGCGGAGGCCTCCGCGTCACCACCATGGGGTTTCCAGTGCCCCGCCGGACCTTCGGTCTCAGTGGTCCGCCCCGGCCGGTCCGGCGGTCGGCGGCAGCAGGGGGCCGCACTCCCACTGCTGGAATATCAGCCGGGTCTCGACCCGGGCCACTTCACGGCGCGAGGTGAATTCGTCCAGCACCAGGCGTTGCAGATCCGCGGTGCCGGTGACCGCGACATGGACCAGGTAGTCGTCGGGCCCGGTCAGATGGAAGAGCGCGCGGGATTCGGGGAGCGTCCTGATGCGTTCGACGAACGGGCCGATGAGCTCCCTGCGGTGCGGACGGACCTGTACGGAGAGCAGCGCCTCCAGGCCGCGACCGAGCTTTGCCGGGTCCAGACGCAGCTGCTGGCCGAGGATGACGCCGGAGCGGCGCAGCCTGGTCACCCGGTCCAGGCAGGTCGACGGTGCGACACCGACCTCGGCGGCCAGTTCGCGGTAGGTGGTCCGGGCATCGTTCTGCAGCAGTCGCAGAATGTGCAGGTCCACCGGGTCGAGAACGACTGAGTCGGCCATCCGCCGAACGTAGCACGGGAGATGGCCGCAACAACCTGGTGTTTGTTCAGAGTGCTGTCATGGACACCGAAGCCTTGATGGCGACCTCGACGACAACCCGGACCAGGGCACTGGCCACCGAAGCCGTGCACGCGGGCCGCGACGATCTCGCGGCGCTCGGCCTGCACGCGCCGCCGATCGATCTGTCCACCACGTACCCCTCGTACGACTCCAGGGGCGAGGCCGAGCGGATCGACACCTTCGCCGCCACCGGCGCCAAGCTCGACGGGCCTCCCGTCTACGCGCGTCTGGACAATCCGACGACGGCCCGCTTCGAGACCGCCCTCGCCCGGCTCGAAGGGGCGGAGAGCGCGGTGTCGTTCGCCAGCGGAATGGCGGCGCTCACCGCCGTCCTGCTGGTCCGGGCGAGCATGGGGCTGCGCCATGTGGTCGCCGTCCGTCCGCTCTACGGCTGCAGCGATCATCTTCTCGGCGCCGGTCTGCTCGGCACCGAGGTGACGTGGACCGACCCGGCGGGCATCGCGGAGGCGATCCGCCCGGACACGGGCCTGGTGATGGTGGAGACGCCCGCCAACCCGACGCTCGCCGAGGTCGACATCCGCGCGATCGCGCACTCCTGCGGTTCCGTGCCCCTGCTCGTCGACAACACGTTCGCCACACCCGTCCTCCAGCGTCCCCTTGAGCACGGCGCGCGGATCGTGCTGCACAGCGCCACCAAGTACCTCGGCGGGCATGGCGATGTGATGGGCGGAGTCGTCGCCTGCGACGAGGAGTTCGCGGCCGGCCTGCGGCAGGTGCGTTTCGCCACCGGCGGGGTGCTGCACCCGATGGCCGGATACCTGCTGCTGCGCGGGCTCGCCACGCTCCCGGTCCGGGTACGGGCGGCCTCCGCGAGCGCCGCCGAACTCTCCCGCAGACTGACGGCCGATCCGCGTATCGCCCGGGTCCACTACCCGAAGCTGGGCGGGGCGATGGTCTCGTTCGAGGTGTACGGGGATCCGCACCGGGTGATTTCGGCCGTACGCCTCATCACGCCCGCGGTCAGTCTCGGCAGTGTGGACACCCTGATCCAGCATCCGGCCTCCATCAGCCACCGCATTGTGGACGAGGGAGACCGGCAGGCGTCCGGCGTGGGGGACCGGCTGCTGCGGATGTCGGTCGGTCTGGAGGACGTCGAGGACCTGTGGGCCGATCTGTGCCAGGCGCTGAGCTCACAGGAGGCCGGCGACCGCACGGAAGCCGATCCGCACGGCGTCGTTCATCGGCAGGTCAGCGGCCGGCCTGCTCGTACGGCGGCAGTGAACGGACCGGCGTCGCATCCAGCCGGGCGGTGATGACCAGCGTGCCCTCCTCGATCTGGTAGTCCAGCGGCAGGGACAGCGCGCGCATGGCCGCGACCATGCCGGTGTTGGACGCCTGGGTGACGGCGTAGACGTTCTCACAGCCTGCCTCGATGGCGAGCGCCACCAGACGGCCGAGGAGTTCGGAGCCGATCCCGCGGCGCTGCCACTCGTCCTCGACGAGGAGGGCGACCTCCGTCTCGTCGCCGTCCCAGAGGAGGTGGCCGAGGGCGACCACCTGGCCGGAGGCCGTCTGCACCGCCAGAGTGCGGCCGAAGCGGGGACTCAGCAGGTGGTCCAGGTAACGGTCGGCGTCCTGGACCGGGCCGTGGTACCGCAGCCGCAACGTCTGCTCGGAGCAGCGGTCGTGCATGGCGCGGGCCGCTACGAGGTCGCTGCGGTCCGCGCGGCGCACGGTGATCTCGTTGCCCTCGGGGAGCGTGAGTACCTGCTCGCTGCGCGGGACGCGGGGGCCGAGCCGGGCGTCGAGTTCGACCAGGGCGCGGGCACGGGCGAACTCGGTCGGCGTGAACGGAAGGCAGGGCCGCTCGATGGTGAGGGCGCCCCCCGAGGGGTCGCGCAGCCGCATCACCGTCTCCTCCAGCACGCCTTCGACCGGGGTGGTCACACCGGTTGAGCGGCCGGTGATCGAGACGGCGGGCAGCGAGTGGATGGTGCAGCGGCCCAGCAACTGGCGCAGCGCGAGGGGGAGTTCGGCCGCGTCCAGGGCCGTGCGCGTGGCCAGGCCCAGGACGCGGGTCGGGGTGTCCACCAGGTCGTGCGCGTCGGCCCGTTCGATCCAGGTCGAGCCACCTCCCGCTGCGGAGACCGCCCGGCTCAGCTGCTGAGCCTGGAGCGGGGCGGGTGCACGCAACAGGAACTCGTCGACCGTGCCCTGCGCCAGCGGGTGCGTCTGCAGGGTCAGGATGTCGACCCGGTGCCGGGCGAGCGCACCGCACAGCGCGGCCAGACTGCCCGGGATGTCCCGGACGGTGGTACGCATCCGCCACAAGACCGTGTCCTCGGGGGACAGGGCCGGGCCCGCGGCGGTGGGCGCGGTCATGAGCGGGGGTGCGGCGGTGCGGCCGCTGCGGGTGTTGTCGAACGGGGCCGTGCTGTCGGTGCTGCCGGTATCGGAGACCGGGTCGGAGCCGGTCGGCGGCGGGGCGTGGCTGTGCCGCCGCGCCCACCAGGTGTGGAACGCGGCTGTCACGGCCAGCGCCACGGCCGAGGCGATCAGGAGATACGGTCCGTTCGGCTGGTGCCCGATCAGGTTGGCGATCGCGTCGGCCACCGCGACGGCGGTGAACAGCGCGGCCAGTTCGATCACGTCACGACGCCAGTGGTGGGAGCGGCGGGCAGTCTTGGCGGATGTCGCATCAGTCATGTCCTCACTGTGACCGAGTGGTGTTGCCTGATCGCGAACGCCCTGTGACTGATGGGTTAAGTATGGATCTAGCCCCCTATCGCCGGTTTTGGCGGATTATTGCCTTGATCGATTGCGGTGCGCAGGAGTACAGCAATCTCCTTCCGGTCCGGAGCCCAGGCGGCAGCAGGACGGCTCAGGGCCGGGCCGGGCCGGAAGCGCGGGCGCACGCTCCGGCCGGTTGCCACCCGGCCGGGCGGTGCCTGCCTTGCCCTGCCCGCCCGGCCCTGCCCGGCCCTGCCCGGTGGCAACCGTCGGTCCGGGAAGAGCCGCCGCGGGTCGCATCGCGATGCCCTCGGCCGTCACCGAGGCCCCGGAACCTGCTCCCAGGCCGTCTTCAGGCGCACCGCTTGACGGACCAGCTGCGAGGAGCCGCCCCGCGCGGCCGTTTCGGCGAGCCCGGGTATCGGCTCGGCACCCATCGGGCCACAGCGCTCCACGCACTCGGCGGCCACGGAGAGCAGGTCACTCAGCCCGCGAGGCCCCTTCTCGCGCGCCAGCAGCCCGGGCAGAACCCCCATCAGTACGTAGAGCACCGTCCGGTACGCGCCGGTGGCGGCAGCCGTACGGGCGGATTCCGCGAGCCGACTGGGCTTCACCAGGCTGTGTTCGAGAAGGACCGCCAACTCCTCGCCCAGCAACGCCGCGTCCAACCGATGCTGGGCCGCGAGTGCCAGCAGCGCGTCCACCGCCGACAGCCGGTCCTCCGGATACCGGGCTCCCATCGCATACGCCACGGCCAAGTGGGTGGCTTCGGCGGCCGGCCCGCCGAGTTCGACGAGCGCGGTCAGCGGCTCGGCCGTGCCCCGGACCTCATCGACCGCGCAGCTCGCGAGGTTCGACAGCAGCCATGCCGCCAGCGTCTCGCCGTCCTGGGGCAGCGTGGCGAGCCAGGGCCATGGGCTCTCGCCCCAGTGGTAGCAGGGTCGGCGCGGGACGTGCGGACGGCCCAGCCAGTGGAAGGAACGAGGAAACTCCTGCTCGACGAGGGGGCGTTCCCCGGTGGCCATCAGGACCCGCCGTGACCATGCGGTCGGTTGCGGCGCCCAGCCACCGGACGAGGACCGCTCCTCGTCCAGATCGAACCGGTATACGGGCGCGAGCGGCTCGTCGGTCCGCAGCCAGGCGGCCAGCCGGTCACCCTCCGGGGTGCCGAGCAGGTCGGCCGCCGCGGCTGCCTCGTGCTGACCGTCGCGGCGTACGCGCAGCAGGGCCTGGGCGAAGTCGGCTTCTCCGGGCCGGATCCCGAGCCGTTGGTACGTACGCAGCCGATCGACGAGCACGGCAGGGTCGAGCGAGCCGGTGTGCCAGGTCGGGATGGCCAACAGGAACGGCAGGCCGCCACTCAGCACGGCGTCGGCGGCCTCCCACAACCGGGCCCTCATCACCCCGGCGAGCGCGGCATGGACGCAGGTCCCGGTGCCGGTCCGGGCGGCGCGCCCCTCCCGCACGGCCTGGACCGGAATCCGCCCGAGCAGGACGGCCACGACGAGCTCGATGCCCGCGTCCGAGGCGAGCCGCCGCTCGACCCGGGACAGTTGGCCGTCGTCGAGCCACCACTGGCCCGCCAGTGCCTCACGCAGCGCTTCGGCCAACGCCGACCGGTCGGTGCGAGCATGGCGGACCAGCCCGTCCAACGCCCGCTCGAAGGCGTTGATCTCCTGCGGTGCGGACCTCGCCAGGACCACCACCTCCTCGACGAGCTCCGACAGCGTCTGAGGTGCCGGGTCCAGGCGCCGCGGCTCCTGGGCGGGCGGCAGCAGTTCCCCGTACGGCTCCACCGCCGACTGCTCGTCCAGGAGGTCGCCGAACACCTCGGCCGCCGCCGTACGGTGCACCGGACTCAACAGCGCCGCGGGCAGGGCAAGTTCCTCCCGCACCGGATCAACGGCGGCGGGCAGGTACCGGGCCACCAGCTTGAGCGCCCGCTCCTGAATGCCGATGTCCTCGTGCCCGAAGGCCTCCGCGACGGCGGGCAGCAGCTCGCCGGCCGTCGACGGCTCGCGGCGCAGAGCCCTGCCGATCAGCACGAGTTGCGCCCGGACCAGCTTCTTCTCCGTGCGGAACAGCACCGACCCCGAGACATCCGCCAGGGCCCGTGCGGTCAGCTCGCCGCGCTCGTCCAGCCGGCCGAGCACCTCCTGGGCGTGGCCGGCGACGGTGGAGATTCCGTCCGCGGCCATTCCCACCCAGTCGGCGACCCGATCGGCCTCCTCCTGCGCGGTCGGCGCGAGCCGGCGCAACACGGCCAGGAAGAACCGGAGGTCGGCGGGCTTCCCACCGCGCAGCAGCCGGGTCACACAACTGTCGAGGAGCACCGGCCGCTCCACCAGGCCCTCCGCCGCGAGGACGGCCAGCGCACTCGGCCAGTGATCGGGATCGTCCGGTTCACCGCACCAGGCCACGGACGACGGCAGCTCCGTCAGCTCGAAGAGCCGCGGCACCAGAACCCCCAGGTGCCGGTCGGTACGGAGGATGTCGATCAACGGTGCCGGATTCTTCCGCTGCCACTGGGACGTCTCCGCCCAGCCCCGCACGAAGCCCTCCGTGGTGGGTACGGGGCACTGAGCGATCTCCACCAGCCCGGAGACGACCTCGTAGGTGATCTCCGCCGTGGCGGGCCGGGCCGCCAGCCGGTGCGCGACGTCACCGAGCCAGGCGGGGGGACGGTCCGCCAGCGCTTCGAGGAGCAGCGGGTACGGAGACCGTGTCCAGCCCAGCAGATCCCGGCCGCCGATCCAGGTGGCACAGCCCGCGGCACCCGTGTGACAGCCCGCCCCGGCGATCAGCAGGGCCTTGCGGATCCTGTCCTGCTTGTGCCAGTGCCAGTCCCGTGCCTCCTTGCGGAGTGCCTTCAGATCCACCAGCGCCGACCGGCGCTGGGACTGATCCAGCCGGGCGAGCAGGGCGGGCACGTCCCGCTCGCGCCCCGCCCGTACGGCGGTGAGCAGCTCCGTCATCGCACACCCCCGGCGACCGGCGCGCCACGACGGACCATCCGGACGGCCAGAGCGTGTTTGCACGGGCCCCGGCGCCCGCGGTAGTCGACCCACCATTGGCAGGTGCAGCTCAGCGTTCCGTTCTTCTCCCGCACCTGGTAGCGACGCTCTCCCGAGGCTACGGTCACGGTGTCCCCGTCGAGTGCGACGGCACCCGAGCCGGCCAGCCGGCGTGCCGCGACCAGACGCGGATTGTGCCGCTCGGCCCGGTCGGCGTCGTACGGCAGCTCGCGGTGGAAGTAGGAGGCGTCCGCGAGGTCGTAGCCGACCCGGCCCGCCGTCCCCAGCCGGGTGAGGGCCGCTCGTACCCGCTCCACCGGCAGCCCCGACTGCTCGGCGAGACCGGCGGGTTCGATCCGCGGCTCCCACGCCAGCAGCACGGACACCAACTCGGCGTCGGCCGCGGCATCGTCGGTGGCCAGGGCTTCGAGCACCCCGCCCTCGCCGGAGAACCCGCGCGAGGCATCGGGCGACAGTGCCAGTGTGAGCCGCATGCCCGGCAGTACCACCTCCCAGGCGCTTGCGGTCGCCGCACCGTCGGCCACCGGCCCGTACACCCGCAGGGACGTCGCATGACGCAGCACCCGCTGCAGTGCCACAAGCCGCTCGGGCCCCGGCAGACACACCGCACCCGCCACCGGCCGTGTCGTCGGCCGCAGTGTCTTTCCGGTGGGGACCACCCACCGCGCGCCCCGCGAGGCGTTCCCCGACGAGCGGGGCAGCGAACGCAGGAACCGTACGGCCTCCGGGGCCGGCAGCTCGGCCCGCAGGTCGAATCCGGCGGACACCACCTGCGCCTCGGCGAAACCGCGGAGCCACCGGTCGGGCAAGGGCACCTTCTTCTCCACGACCGGGCCGTCCAGCGTGGTGACGGCCATCTCGTCCGGACCCACCCGCAGGTGCAGAGGATCGTCCCCCGCTATCCGCGAAAGTGCCTCCCGCAGCGGATTGTTGACATCCACATTTGTCGTGCCGTGACCCGTCTCCGTGCCGTCCAGGCCGTCCCGCAACACATCGAGACGCGCGTACACACCGCAGCATCCGGAGAACGACTCGAAACGCAACCGGTCTCCGTTGCCCGTCACCACCGGGTCGAGCGACGCGGGCAGGGTGCGCTGGTAGTAGCGCGCGGATGCCACGTCCGCCACGGCCAGCAGGCCGCGGGCGGCGATCCTCGGCGATGTGAGGAAACCGGAGAAGAACCGCGGATGGGGCTCGGTACCCCGGGGCGTGAGGCCGCCGGAAGTCTCCAGGCCGAGGAGCTGACCGGCCTGGGAGGCCTCCAGGGCGGACGGGCGTGAGTAGGCCAATGCCTGAACGGATCGGGTCATGCAAGAACCGTAGGACCCAGCACTGACAATCGGCCCCGGACCACCGCCCGGGGCCTCGGCACGGCCGGCCGGTTCACTGTCCTACGCACCCCGGCTGCAACACCTTGCTGAACAGCACCGAGCCGCCCTGCGCCCGCAGCCGCACGGTCAACTCGCCGCTGTGGCCGTCGATCTCGACCTCGCCGAAGAACTGCGGAGTCTCCATCGGCGACACGTTCGCGCGGTCGGGCGCCCGCACGAAGACCCGGTCGGGACCGAACGTCGCGTCAAGTGCGTTGGCCGGGAACTGACCGGCGGCCAGCGGTCCCGAGACGAACTCCCAGAACGGTGCGAAATCCTTGAACGCGGCACGTTCGGGCTCGTAGTGCTGTGCCGATGTGTAGTGCACATCGGCAGTCAGCCAGACGGTGCCGGTGATTCGCCGGTGCTTGATGTACCGGAGCAGCTCCGCGATCTGGAGCTCCCGGCCGAGCGGTGCTCCGGGATCGCCCTGTGCGACCGCCTCGAAGTCCGTCGCACCGTCCGTGACCACCAGTCCGAGCGGCATGTCCGCGGCAATCACCTTCCACACCGCGCGGGACCGCGACAGCTCGTGCTTGAGCCAGCCGAGCTGCTCGGCGCCCAGGATGCCGGTGGTGTCGTCGGGCTGCCGGCCCGGGGAGTTGGCGTTGCGGAAGGACCGCATGTCCAGGACGAACACATCGAGCAGCGGACCGTGCCGCACCACGCGGTGCATCCGGCCCTCGCCGGAGGAGGCATGCAGGGTGGACACCGGGAAGTACTCGCGGAACGCCCGCGTCGAACGGGCCGCCAGCACATCGATGTTCTTCTCGGTGTAGCGGGGGTCGTCGAGGATCTGCCCGGGATACCAGTTGTTGCGTACCTCGTGGTCGTCCCACTGAACGATCGAAGGCACCTGGGCGTTGAACCGCCGGACGTTCTCGTCGAGGAGGTTGTAGCGGAAGTTCCCGCGGTACTCGGCAAGGGTCTCGGCGACCTTCGACTTCTCCTTGGTGGTGATGTTGCGCCAGACACGTCCGTCGGGCAGGTTCACGCTCGGCTCGATCACCCCGTCCGCGTAGATGTTGTCGCCGCTGCAGAGAAAGAAGTCCGGGTCCAGACGGCGCATCTCCTCGTACACCGCGTAACCGCCGATGTCCGGGTTGATGCCCCAGCCCTGGCCCGCGATGTCGCCGGACCACAGGAAACGCACCCCGTCCCGGCGCCGTGCCGGCGCGGTCCGGAAGGTGCCGTACACCGGCTCGCCGGTGCGACGGGGGTCCGCGGGGTCGGCGAGTGCGACCCGGTAGTGCACCTGCTCACCCGGCGGCAGACCGTAGAGCGGTGTGGTCCCGGTGAAGTCCGTTCCGGGACCGACCAGCGGTCCGTGCCATGTGCGGGCCCGCCGGAAGGACTCCGTCGCCGATGTCTCCACGACCATCCGGGCCGGACGGTCCGAACGGACCCAGACCAGCGCCGACGACGCGGTGACATCGCCCACCTGCACGCCCCACGCGGCGCGCGGCCGGCCGGACAGGGCGAAGGCGGGGGCCGCGGCGCCCACCACGGGGAGCGTGAGTGCGGCCGATGCGGCGAGGGAGCCGCGCAGCACACCACGGCGATCGAGGGACGGAATACGCGGACGGTACGACATCGGGACGCCTCCGGGGCAGTGGGGCAGCGGACGAACGGCCGGCCGGCCGCTCCCCACCCTTGTGGCCGTCGACGGCGCGCACACCAACCTCAGGTGAACACCCGGCCCCGGCCCTCACCGATGTCCGGTGTCCGGCCCCTTCGCGTCCCGTTGAGCCGCCGCCAGCAACCGCACACCCTCCGCGATGTCCGAGGGAGACAGGTGCGCGTAGCCGAGCACCAGGCTCACCGTCCGGTCGGCGGAGGGCGCGGTTCCGAAGTCGCTCAGTGGCCGCAGAGCCATTCCGGCCTCGGCCGCGCGCGCCATGAACACCGGCTCGGGACCGTACCTTTCGGGCAGCCGGGCGATGATGTGCAGACCGGCGGCGATCCCGCTCACCTCGGTGCCGGGGAAGTGCTCCGCCAACGCCGCGGTCAGCGTGTCACGGCGCTCGCGATAGGCGCGCTGGCAGCGGCGCAGCTGCCGGTCGTAGCCGCCACGGACGATGAAATCGGCGAGGACCGCCTGATCGACGGCCGGATTGCCCAGATCCATCGTGCGTTTGCGAGCGATGATCTCGTCGGTCAGGGTCGCCGGTGCGAGCAGCCAGCCCAGCCGTAGTCCCGGGGCCAGCGACTTGCTCACCGAACCGGTGTATGCGACATGTTCGGGATCGAGGCCCTGCAGCGAGCCGACGGGCGCGCGGTCGTAGCGGAAGTCGCCGTCGTAGTCGTCCTCCACGATCAGCCCGTTTGTGGCGCGCGCCCAGTCCAGGAGCCTGCTGCGGCGGGCGGCGGTGTAGGCGATTCCGGTGGGGAACTGGTGCGCCGGAGTGGTCACGACGGCACGGACACCCGAGTGTCCGAGCAGCCCCACATCCAGACCCTGGCCGTCGAGCGGCAGCCCGACGGTGGCGATTCCGGCCGATGCGAACAGCGCGGCGTGCTCGGGGCTGCCGGGATCCTCGACGCCGACCGTCCGCATCCCCCGTCCGTGCAGAACGAACCCGAGCAGGGTCGTCGCCTGTGCCACGCCGGAGCACACCACCAGGCGCTCCGGATCGGCGACCACGCCCCGGCGTCTGGTCAGCAGGGCGGCCAGGGCTTCCCGAAGTTCCGGCAGCCCCCGTGGGTCGGGATAGCCGAGTGCGCTGTGCGGCAGCCGGCCGAGCACCGAACGGTACGTGGCGGTCCACGCGCTGCGGGGAAACAACGACAGATCGGGTGTACCGGGACGGAAGTCCACCCGTGCGCCCGGCGCGCGAGGAGCGAGATCGCGCGCCCCGGGGGCGGCGGCCCGAACCGCCCCGCTCACCCATGTGCCCGCACTCCGCCCGCTGCGCAGATACCCCTCGGCGGTGAGCTGTTCGTACGCCTCGGTGACCAGCCCCCGGGACACCCGCAGATCGGCGGCGAGCGCACGGCTGGACGGCAGCCTCGTGGCCGGAGCGAGACGGCCGGAGCGTACGGCCTCCCGCAGCGCCGACTGGAGGGCGCGACCGCGCCGACGCGCCGGAGCGGCGGCAGCCGGAAGCAGCAACTCCCAGGCAGCGGAATCGAATTCTCCGTTCTCCGCGCGGCCCGATGGCGGATTGGTCCCCGAAGACGTCATGAAAGTGGACCTTAAACCGGACCGCACGGCTGCCTAGCGTCGGCTCCATGAACGTCACTTCTCTGCGCGGGGCGCTCCTCGCGGCCTTCGCCTGCGTCCTCGTGGGCGCCTCCTTCACCGCCAACAGCGTCCTCGGCCACTATCCGTACGCGGGCGGGCAGGCGCTGCGCTACAGCCTGGCGGCGTTGTTGCTCCTGCCGCTCCTGGTCCGCGACGGACAGCCCCGCCCCACCACCAGGCTGCGCGCCCTCACCCGGCGCGAGTGGGGACGGCTCGCGCTGCTGGCCGCCGTCGGCATGGTCGGCTTCAATCTGGCCGTCCTCGGCGCGGAACGCTCCGCGGAACCCGCTGTTCCGGGAGTGTTCGTCGGCTGTGCCCCCATCCTCGTCGCCGTTCTCGTGCCACTGCTGGACGGCCGTCGCCCGGCGCCCGCGGTCCTGTGCGCGGCCGGTCTCGTCGCTGCCGGGGCCTTCACCGTCCAGGGGTGGGGCCGTACCGACCTGGCGGGCATCCTCTGCTCGGCCGGCGCGCTGGCGGGCGAGGTCGGCTTCGCCGTTCTCGCCGTACCGGTACTGCGCCCGCTGGGACCGAAGCTGTTGTCCGCCACGGTCTGCGGCATCGCCGCCGCGGAGTCCGTGCTGCTCGGTGTGCTGCTCGACGGCGGGGACGTACTGCGGACGCCGACACCCGGCGAGGCCATCGCACTGCTCTGGCAGGCGGCCGTGGTCACCGTCGTCGGTTTCGTCTGCTGGTACATGGGCATGCAGCGCATCGGCGCCGAACGCGCCACACTCTTCTCCGGCTTGATTCCGGTCTCCGCCGCACTCACCGCGCCGCTCGTCGGCACGGGTTCGTACGGAATCCCGCAGGCCGGCGGCAGCCTGCTGGTCGGACTGGGCGTGGCGCTCGGTTCCGGCGTCCTGCTCCGGCGAGGAGCGGAGCCGGGCGCCGGTTCAGCGGCTGGTGTCGAGAATGACGCGCGCCACGAGGGCGGGATCGTCGTTCATCGGAACATGACCGCAACCGGGCAGCCGCACCAACCGGGCCCCGGGAATGGCGTACTTGGCCCTGATTCCCTGACGGCGCAGCAACAGCCGGTCGCGGCTGCCCCAGGCGACGGTCACCGGCATCCCCGGCACATCGTCGGTGAACGCGACACTCCGCCCGACGGCAAGCGTCGGGTGGAAACCGGTCGCCTCGCGCAGGGCGACGGTCTCCGCGACGACGGCATCGGGTGAACGGCGGCCGGGCCGGGCGTAGATGGTGCTGGTCAGGGCCGCACGCCCGGCCGCGCTGCGCGCAAGCTGTTCGATCACCGGCATCGGCAACGACAGCGCACCCCGTCGCATCGCACGCAGTGTCCCGAACGCATAGCGACGCTCGCCCTCCGTCCAGAAACCGGCGGGCGACAGCGCCGTCACCGATCGCACGAGCTTCTCCCGGCCCAGCTCCAGCGCCAGCAGCCCGCCAAGGGAATTGCCCCCCACGTGCGGACGGTCCAGGCCGAGCTTCTCGCAGAACGCACCGAGCACCGGGACCACGCTCGCCAGGTCGTACGGAACCCCCTCGGGCAGGGCCGGGGAGCTACCGAAACCGGGAAGGTCCACGGCGACCACGTCCCGTTCCAGGGCCAGGACGGACAGCACCGGATCCCAGGCCTGGCGGTGGTGGCCGATGCCGTGGAGCAGGAGCAGCGGTTCGCCGCGGCCGGTCCGTTCATACGCCATGGACACGGTCCGGAGGCCTCGCGGTGAGTTGACGCTGAACGAGACCGTGGTTGCCATGGCGATACTCCCGGGGCGATCCGGCATGAACGGACCATGCCTGAAGGTGACTTAGACGTCTCGTCAATAACAATTACCGCTCGGTAGCTTGCAGTTCAAGAGGGCCGGGCGATTCGCGCTGGACAGGGTGCGGCGGGTCGGCTGGGATGAGGGGGTGGCAGCCGACACCGCGACCGACGTCTTCGAGGAGCACCGCCCCGTGCTCACCGGCGTGGCCTATCGCATGCTGGGCAGGATCGCCGACGCCGAGGACGTCGTGCAGGAGGCATGGCTGCGCTGGTCGTCGGCATCGCGTGAGGACGTGAGGGAGGCGCGCGCCTTTCTCGTGAGGATCACCACCCGTCTCGCCATCGACCGACTGCGGCAGGCGCAGTCGAGGCGCGAGGCGTACGTCGGGCCGTGGCTGCCGGAGCCCCTGGTCACCGACTTCGGGCCGACCGCGCCCGACACCGCCGATCAGGCCGTTCTCGTCGAATCGGTGTCGGTCGCCGTGCTTGTCGTCCTCGAATCGCTGTCCCCTCTGGAACGGGCCGTCTTCGTCCTGCGCGAGGCCTTCGGTTTCCCGTATGCGGAGATCGCCACCTCCCTGGACCGGTCCGAGGCTGCGGTGCGCCAGCTCGCGGGGCGCGCGCGGCGCCATGTCGAGGAGCGCAAACCGCGTTACGACGTCGATCCGGCCCACCGCCGTGATCTCACGGAACGGTTCCTCGCCGCGGCGGCGGGCGGCGACATCGACGAACTGCTGGCCCTCCTCGCACCCGATGTGCGGCTCATCGGTGACAGCGGTGGAAAGTCCAAGGCGCCGCTGAGGGTCATCGAAAGCGCCGGCAAGGTCGGCCGTTTCCTCTTGGCCGTCACCCACGATCGGGCCCCGGACCTCGACATCCGCTTCCTGGAGCTCAACGGCGGGCCGGGCCTGCTGGTGCTCTCGGACGGCCGGCCCGACTCCGTCTTTCAGTTGGACGTCAAAGACGGGCTCATTCAATGCGTATATATCGTGCGCAACCCGGACAAGCTCACCAGTTTATCCACAGGCTGACCGCGCCGCGGGCGTCTCGGCACGCTCTCCCGCGGCGCAGGCGCTTCCGGCCATCCCGGAACCCCCGCTCGAAGCCCCGCGGTCCGACCGGCGGTTTCCGGGCACCGCCGCGGGGCTTGTGCTGCGGGCGGCTCACGGCACCACGAACGTCCTGTGAACGCTCTGCGGCAGAGCCCCGTTTCGCTGTGTGACCAAGGAGGATTGGTCTTGACCAAGGGGGTGTCCCGTCCTATGGTCTCAACGTTAAGACAGGAACCTTTAATAAATAACGTCGCGGAAAAGCCGCTGGGCGATTGCGGAGGACAGGGTGGGGACCACGCAGCTGGAAACGGTGCAGGAGCCGAAGTACTGGCACCTCAAGACCGTGCTCAGTGAGGCACTCGACTCGGACTTTGCGGTGGGCGAGATCCTGCCCAACGAGCGCGAACTCGCCGCCCGGTTCGGAGTTGCCCGGGCGACGCTCCGGCAGGCTCTGGAACAGCTCGAACTCGAAGGCAGGCTGCAGCGCCGCCGTGGCGTCGGGACCACCGTCGCCCCGCCGCGCGTCGGGGTCGCCGTCTCCTCGGCACAGCGCGACTGGGCCGGCGGCGGTGCGGGCGAGGCATGGCAGCCCGTGGACTGCACGACAGCGGTCGCACCGGCGTCAGTGGCGGCCATGCTCGACGTGGAGAGCGACGAACCGGTGCACATCGTCCGCCGGATCCGGGTCACCCACGGACAGGCGGTCGCGGCAGAACTCCTGTACGTCCCGTCGTCGTCCGTGCCCGAACTCTCCGCGATCGACGCCCCGTCCGGCCCTGCCCGGGCCCGCGGTGTCCTGCGCGAACTGCACCGCCTCGGCCTCGACGGTCAGGACCGTTCGGTGGAGCTCGGCTCGGCGCGTGTGGACGACGCCAAGGAACTGGACCGGCTTCCCGGCGCTCCCGTTCTCGTCGTCACCACCCGCTACCTCGTGGCGGGAGGCACCGCTGCGCTCTCCGTCGCCACGTATCGGGCCGACACCTGCCGGCTCACCTTCGGTGACTCGGGTGACCTGGAGATAAGCCATCACGGCCAGGAGCGTCAGGCCTCCTGAGCACGACCGGTCCCATCCGCCCGAGACGTTCGCATACGGCCCGCCGCACTCAGCGGCGGGCCGTCACCGTTGCCTCCACGGCGAAGAGCTGCTCCTCGACATGGTCGAGGGCGAGCCGCAGGGCGCCCGTGGCCACCGCCGCCTCGCCGAGCAGCGACAGCGTGACCCGCGGCGGTCGAAGACAGTAGCGGGCCAGCTCACGGCGGAGCGGGTCCAGCACACCGTCCAGCCCCGCGGCCCAACCGCCGATCACCACCAGCTCCGGGTCCAGGGCCAGCACCAGCGCCGCGACATCGTGCACCAGACGCTGAATGAACCGCTCGACGGCAGCCTGGGCGCGGACATCGCCGTGCCGTGCCTCTGCGAACACGGCGGCGACCGCAGGCTCGTCCAACGGGTCCAACGGCGTGCCCGTCGTCGACAGAAGCTTCTCCGGTGTCGCCTCGCGACCGAGGAGATGGAGCGCGCCGATCTCTCCCGCCGCACCGCCGAAACCGCGGTGCAGCCTTCCGCCGATCAGCGAGCCGGCGCCTGGGCTCAGCCCGGCCAGCACGAACACGATGTCGTCCGTCTCGGTGGCCGCGCCCTTCCAGTGCTCCGCGACCGCCGCGGCATTGGCGTCGTTCTCCACGAGGACGGGGCAGCGGAAGGAGCGTCTCAGCCGCTCGCCCAGCGCCAGACCCGTCCAGTCCGGCAGTGCGGTGCCCAGCCGAACGGTCCCATCGGCCTCCACGATGCCCGGGCTGCCGACCCCGACCGCACGCAGACTGCTCCGGGCCACCCCGGTCCGCCGCAGAACATCGGCGACCACGGCCCTGACCTTGTCGAGCCGGTCGTCCGCGCAGGCCGCCTCCGACACCTCGCGTGAGCCCGCCCCGATGATCCGCCCGTCGAGTCCCGACAGCAGAGCGGAGATCCGATGCGGGCCGATCTCGATGCCGAGCAGATGCCCGGCCTCGGCGCGGAACCGGAACCGGCGCGCAGGCCGCCCTTGCCGTCGGGCCCCGGCGCCGTCGGGCACCGACTCGACGACCAGCCCGGCCTCGAAGAGCCCTTCCACGACGCCCTCGACGGTGGGCCGGGACAGACCCGTGATCCGGGTCAGGTCCGTGAGGGTGGGGGAGTCGGCGCCTCGGAGGGCGTGCAGGACCACTGCGGAATTGATCCGTCGCAGCAGCGACGGATCCCCACCGGTCAGCCGGCCCACGGTGTGTCCTTCCAGCTCGTGCGCATGTCAGGCGGATCGTACTCGCTGCTCGGGTGCGGGGCGACCGTGGGCCGGAACGGATATCCGGAGGCGGCGGTCCTCAGCTCGGAGCGACGAACCCGGACTCGTACGCCGCGATCACCGCTTGGGTGCGATCCCTCGCACCCAACTTGGCCAGTACGGCGCTGACATGGGTCTTCACCGTCTCGACACCGACCACGAGCTTGGCGGCGATCTCCGCGTTCGACAGACCACGGGCCATCAGGCGGAGCACCGCAGCCTCACGCTCGGTCAGCGATGCCCGGTCCATGGCCGCCCGCGCCTTGCTCGTGCCGTACTCGGCGGCGAGTTGCCGGACCGCCGCCGGGAACAGCAACGACTCGCCCTCTGCGATCAGGCGCACCGCATGCACGATCTCGGAGGGCCGGGCACGCTTGAGGAGGAAACCGTCCGCTCCGGCGCGCAGCGCCTCGTACACGTACTCGTCGTTCTCGAATGTGGTGACCACCAGGATCTTCGGTGGCTCCGGCACGGTCCGCAGCACCACCCGCGTCGCCTCGATGCCATCCATCAGAGGCATCCTGACGTCCATGGCCACCACGTCGGGACGCAGCTGATGCAGCAGCGGGATGACTGCGGCGCCGTCACCGGCCTCGCCCACCACCTCGATGTCGGGCTGGGCCTCAAGGACCGCACGCAGCCCCGCGCGGACGAGGGGTTCGTCATCGACCAGAAGAACGGTAACCGGCATCAGGTCAGCCTAGGCCGTTCAACGGAAGACTTGCGTGCACCCTCCATTCGCCGTCGCGCGGACCGGTCTTGGCCTTTCCGCCCAGCAGCGCGGCCCGCTCGCGGATGCCTCGCAGCCCGCTCCCACCGCCCGGCGTACCCATGGAATCAGAGAGTGGATTGGTCACCTCCATCTCCAGCCGGCCGTTCGTGATGCTGATCCGCACCCGGACGGGAACCGCGCCGGAGTGACGGAGCACATTGGTGAGGGACTCCTGAAGGATGCGGTACCCCTCGCGGGAGACCGCACCCGGAACCTGCTCCAGCGGACCGGAAAGGTCCGCATCGATCTTCGCCCCCGAACCACGAGCGGAGTCCAGAAGCCGGTCCGCTTCTGCGAGCGTCGGCTGCTGTCCCACCGGAGTCCCCGACTCGCGCAGAACCCGCAGAACCCGCTCCAGATCGTCGAGCGCCTCCCTGCCGGTCTCCTCGATCGCGGCAAGCGCTCGCTCCGTGAACTCCGGGTCCCGAGCAGCCCGTGCCGCCCCCGCCTGCACGACCGCGACCGTCAACGCGTGCCCGATGGAGTCATGCAGCTCCCGTGCGATGCGGTTGCGCTCCAGCAACTGCTCGGTGCGCTCCTCCAGAGCGGTCAGCCGTTGCACCGGCGAGGGGCCGAGGAGCCGGCGCGCGATGGCGGTGACCAGCTCGCCGCTTGCCACGACCATGGCCAGCAGCACCAGGACGGGCAGAGGTGCGAGCAGGGCGTACCACCAGTGCGGCGCCACTCCGTGGACCAGCCATTCGCCGCTCGGGCCTGCGCCCGCTGAGCTGAGGACGAGGTCGACCGCGGTCGCCAGCAGCCATACCGTTGCGAACCCCATGGCGGCGGCGAGCAGTAGCCGTATCTCCAGCCACAGTACTGTGCGCCAGCGATCTGCCCAGGTGGCCGCAGTGGTTGCGGAGATCGCGGCCTCGGGTCTGCCCCGCTCCGCAGGCGTGAGCAGGAGTTGTGCCTGGACGCCCTCGGCCAGCCGCATGCCGGGCAACAACCCCACGGGCACGGCGAAGACCATGGGAGCCCACGGCGCGTCCGTGGAGATGAAGAACCACACGCTGCAGACCGCCCCCGGGATGAGGAGATGCAACCACCGGGAGTAGGTGGCAGAGGTGGCCAGCGGGCGGAGAAGACGGAACATGCTGCCATCGTGTCAGCCCGCACGAGCCCGGCGGCTCCCCCGAGCGAGGGAGATGATCCCCACCCCCGGGGGAGGTCAGGCGCCCTCGGGAGCCGCCAGCCTGAGGACATGACCAGCATCGACGTCCATGAGCTCACAAAGGAATACGGCACAACCCGCGCCGTGGACAGCCTCACGTTCAGCGTGCGCCCCGGCCGCGTCACCGGCTTTCTCGGCCCCAACGGTGCCGGTAAGTCCACCACCATGCGTCTCGTTCTCGGCCTGGACCGGCCCACCGGCGGCACGGCCACGATCGGCGGGCAGCCCTACGCCACACTCGCAGATCCGCTGCACCGGGTGGGCGCTCTGCTCGACGCCCAGGCCGCGCACGGTTCGCGTACTGCGCGGAACCACCTGCTGGCTCTCGCGGTCAGCAATGGCATGGGGCCTCGGAGAGTGGACGAAGTCCTGGAGGAAGCAGGCCTCGGTCAGGTCGGCGGAGCGCGCATCAAGACGTTCTCGCTCGGCATGCGGCAGCGGCTGGGCATAGCGGCCGCGCTGCTCGGAGACCCGGAGATCGTGATGCTCGACGAACCGTCGAACGGACTGGATCCTGAAGGCATCATCTGGATCCGTGAGCTGATGAAACGGCTCGCCCGAGAGGGCCGCACGGTCCTGGTCTCCAGCCATCTCATGAACGAGACGTCCTCGTTCGCCGACCACCTGGTGGTTCTGGGCCGGGGGCGGCTCCTTGCGGACCTGCCGATGCAGGACTTCCTGGACTCCCGCAGCCGGCCCCGGGTGCGGGTGCGCACGACCGAGCCCACTCGGATGCACGATGTCCTGACCCGTAAGGGGTATGCGCCTGTGCGGAGTGACGACGGGCGTTGGGTCGTAGAGGGTGCCAAGGCCGGGGAGATCGGTGCGATGGCCGCCGCCGAAGGCATTGCCGTCCTTGAACTCATGGACGAACAGGCCACGTTGGAACAGGCATACCTCGACCTCACCGCAGGCGCGATGGATTTCGCGTCCGCGGCGGCCTCGTCCACCAACCAGTAGAAGGAAGCCTGACCATGTCCACCACAGCAGTGTTGCGGTCCGAGTGGATCAAGATCAGATCGGTGCGGTCCGTCATCGGATCCCTGGCAGCGGTCCTTCTCGTGACGCTCGCCGTCACAGTGCTCGCATTCGCCACCGTCGACCAGGCCGAGGCCGCCAACGCCGACACAGAGCGGCTCTTCGGTGCCTTCTACGCATTGAACTTCGGCCAGATCGCGGCGATCAGCTTCGGGGCAACCGCGATCTCGACCGAGTATCTCAACGGCGCCCTGCGGATATCGCTTGCCGCGGTGCCGCGCCGCAGCGTCTTCTACGCGGCCAAGATGGCCCTCGTCGGAGCGCCGGCTCTTGCCGTCGGTCTTGTCAGCAGCTTCAGCGCCTTTCTGGTGGGGCAGACGTTCATGGGCAAGTACGCGATCGGCCTGGGAGAGCCGGGCGCCCTGCGAGCAGCCTTCGGTGGCGGGATCTATCTCGCCCTGATGGCTCTGTTCGCGGCCGGATTGACGGTACTGCTGCGCAGCGCTGTGGCCGTGCTCAGCCTCCTCATTCCGTTCGTTCTCATCGTCTCCTTCGTGGTCGGAGACGTCGCAGACGGGGCGGCGCAGTACCTGCCGGACCGGGCGGGGCAGCTGGTGCTTCACCAGAACCCCACCGGCAGCCTGGGGCCGTGGAGCGGACTCGCGGTGACCGCCGCGTGGGCCGCGGCCGCACTGGTGGCAGGCTGGTGGGCGATCCGGCGCAGAGACGCGTAATCGGCCGCCACACGTCAGACGCCACCCCCCAGACGCCACACGCCATGTTGACGTCGATGTTCATGACCGAGTGCGGGTGGGTTGGCATCGGGCTCCGCATGGAAGAGGGGCACCCGGCTACGAGCTGATCGTTGTGCCGGGTGCGACGCCGCTGCCGCAGCCACGGCCATGTGGCATCGGTATCGAGCTGTGGGGAAGTGTCGAAGCCGTCAGGCTTCTTCGGTGGCGAGGGGGTCGTGCTCGACGGAGGCGCGGAGGCGCCCGTACTCCTCCGCCATCGTCTGAGCCGTCCAGTGGGCGTTCAGGCCACTGGGGTTGGGCAGGGCCCAGACACGGGCGCCGCCTATCGTGTGGTCCTGTGGGCCGATCCGGGCAGTCCGTCTGCCGAACGCCGTGCGGTAAGCGGTGACCCCCACGACAGCCAGCCACTGGGGTTGCAGTTGCTCGACCTTGGCTGCGAGGAGCTGTCCGCCTTCCCGGAACTCCTCGGTGGACAGCTCGTCCGCCCGTGCGGTGGCCCGGGCCACCACATTGGTGATGCCGAGGCCGTATCGCAGCAGTTCGGTCTGCTCCGCCGGCTTCAGCTGCCGAGGGGTGAAGCCCGACCGATGGAGCACCGGCCAGAAGCGGTTGCCGGGGTGGGCGAAGTGGTGGCCCGTTGCCCCCGTCATCAGGCTCGGGTTGATCCCGCAGAACAGCACGCGCAGGCCGCCCGCGACCACATCGGGAACGGTGCGGTCGCGGGCGGCCCTGAGCTCTTCGGGTGTCATCCGGCTGGGGTGGTGGCCGTCAGAGGATGGAGCCCGGCGCGTACCCGGCGGCCTCGGGGTGCTGCTTGGTGATGTCCTCGATGCGCGAGACCAGCGCGGCGACCTGGTCGCCCGCCGCCCCCGTGAAGGAGAGCTTGTCGGCCATCAGCGCGTCCAGCTGTGCGCGGTCCAGCGGGATGCGGTCGTCGGCGGCCAGCTTGTCGAGCAGTTCGTTGCGCTCGGCGCCCTGCTCGCGCATGGCCAGGGCCGACGCGACCGCGTTCTCCTTGATCGCCTCATGGGCGACCTCACGACCGACACCGGCGCGCACCGCGCCCATCAAGACCTTGGTCGTGGCAAGGAACGGCAGATAGCGGTCGAGCTCACGGGCCACAACGGCCGGGAACGCCCCGAACTCGTCGAGCACCGTCAGGAAGGTCTCCAGCAGGCCGTCGAATGCGAAGAACGCATCCGGGAGCGCCACGCGGCGGACCACGGAGCAGGACACGTCGCCCTCGTTCCACTGGTCGCCCGCCAGTTCGCCGGTCATCGACGCGTAGCCGCGCAGGATCACCATCAGACCGTTGACGCGCTCGCAGGAGCGGGTGTTCATCTTGTGAGGCATCGCGGACGAGCCGACCTGGCCCGGCTTGAAGCCCTCGGTCACCAGCTCGTGCCCGGCCATCAGACGGATCGTCTTTGCGACCGACGAGGGCGCCGCCGCCAGTTGTACGAGCGCGGTCACCACGTCGTAGTCGAGCGAGCGGGGGTAGACCTGGCCGACCGATGTGAAGGCATGGGCGAAACCGAGGTGCGCTGCGATGCGCTGCTCGAGGTCCGCGAGCTTTCCGGCGTCGCCGCCCAGCAGGTCGAGCATGTCCTGGGCCGTGCCCACGGGGCCCTTGATACCCCGTAGCGGATACCGGTCCAGCAGGTCTTCCAGTCGCCCGTAGGCCACCAGGAGCTCGTCCGCCGCGGTCGCGAAACGCTTGCCGAGCGTGGTCGCCTGGGCGGCGACGTTGTGGGAGCGGCCGGCCATGACCAGCTCGCGGTACTCGCCCGCCAGCTTGCCGAGCCGGGCCAGGACCGCGACCGTGCGGTCACGCATCAGCTCCAGGGAGAGCCGGATCTGAAGCTGTTCGACGTTCTCGGTGAGGTCCCGGGAGGTCATTCCCTTGTGGACCTGCTCGTGGCCGGCAAGGGCGTTGAACTCCTCGATCCGGGCCTTGACGTCGTGGCGGGTCACCTTCTCGCGCTCGGCGATCGAGGCCAGGTCCACCTGGTCGATGACACGTTCGTAGTCGGCGAGGGCGGCGTCCGGCACCTCGATCCCGAGGTCCTTCTGAGCGCGCAGCACCGCCAGCCACAGCCGGCGCTCCAGTTTCACCTTCTGCTCGGGGGACCAGAGGACGGCCAGCTCCGTGGAGGCGTAGCGGCCGGCCAGGACATTGGGGATGCGAGGCTTCGCAGACACAGCAGTCACGTGTCCAGAGCTTACCTGTCGTCTTCAGCGGTCGTGAGCGTCCACAAAGTCCACAAGGTTCAGGTCAGAGGCTCCTGGACCACCGTCTCACACACAGCGTGAGACACGCGTGAGACGAACCGGCCCCGGGCCGGTGATTCCAGCGCCGCCGGGGCCTTGAGACGAAACCCTTCCGATCAAGCAAGGGAGCCGACCCATGCGAGACCGTAGCCTGAGCGTCGAGCTGGGCGGCCTCCTTGCGGCTGCCCTCGAAGCGCTGGCCAGGCCCGCGCCGGCCACAAGAAGACGTCCGCCCGCATTCCGACCGCGTCGTGCACGCTCGGGTCGCCCCGCACCAGGTTCAGCAAGGCGCTTCGGTCGGTCTGCGGACTGCCTGCGGGCCCGTCGTGCCGGGCACCCCTCCCGTGTGCTGCCACTGGGGTACTGCGGGGAAGGAGCCGGTAGGCCGATGAGTGCGCCGGGCACCGTAGCGGTGCCGACCTTTCGCCACGAACCCACAGGGCCATCCCCTCGCGTCAACGTCCTGTGCGCCGGACTCCGGCAGCTGCCGCGGACTCAGTCCCGAGCCTCGCGGAACCGCTTCACCACCTCGCCCGCGCTCACCGCCAGGACCCCCATGGCCGCCAGGGTGTAGAAGAACTGCGGGGCCTGCCAGCCACCGTTGGCGTCGGACAGAAAGGCCGGGTTGAACAGCTCCTGCCGATGCAGGACCCACGCGAGCGGCAGCGCGAAGGCTGCCTCGGCGCCGCTGCTCCATGCCGCCAGCGAACGCGTCCACACCCGCACCGCCCGGATCGTGTCGAGTGTCACGAGGCCGACGAGCCCGGCCAGGATCGGCCAGATCCATCCCGACCACAGGCTCGGGTCGAGTACGTCGAGGCGTGTGCCGCCGTCGGTCCGGTACGGCTGCGCGGTGTGCTGCCAGACGATCAGGGCGATCAGCAGCGCGTGCCACACCACCCGGGCGTAGGCCGCCGCGCCACGCTTCCGCGGCACGTCGCGGTCGGGCAGGTCGTCGGGCGTCCAGGCTCCGCCGACCGCGCCGGGCCGCTTGCCGGACCGCTCGATCAGGGCGAACACCACGGTGAGCCAGGCAATCATCTGGGCGCCGACGGTGAGCACCGCCCCGACGGCCCCGCCGATCACCTCGCCGACCCCCTGGCCGTCCAGGACGTCGAGCACCGCGCTCATGGCGGTGACCACCGGCAGCACGGTGGAGAGCAGGACCGTGAGGAGTCGTACGTACGTCGGGTAGAGCTCGGGCCCGATCAGTGCGAGCGGCCGGCCCGCGTACCGGGCGGCGAGCCGGATCGGGTCGCCCATCTCGGTGAGCACCCCGCGCTCGGCGGTCGCCGGGTCGGCCGGGCCGCGGGCCTCGACGGTGTCGGCGATCGTGGCGCGCAGCTCGTCGGCCACGTCGCCGCGCTGGTCGGTCGGGATGCGCCGGACGACCTCCACCACGTATCGGTCGGTCAGCGTGCCGGTGCCGGACGCATGCAACTTGCTCAACGGTCCCCCTTGGTCAGTCGCGATATCGAGGCGCCGAGGTTCTGCCATTCGCGCAGCAGTCCGGTGCGAACCCGGGCGCCCTCGGGGCTGACCCGGTAGAACTTGCGCGGTCTGGACTCGTCGGTGTTCCACTCACTGATGAGCAACCCCTGCTTCTCCAGGCGGCGCAGCAGCGGATAGAGGGTGTTGCCGTCGACGGCGATCCCGGCATCACCGAGCGTTTCCACGAGCGCGTAGCCGTACCGCGGCTCCTCCAGGAGTGCCAGGCAGGCCAAGACGACCGTGCCGCGGGGTAGCTCCTGGGCCTGGCTGAGGACCAGTTCAGCGGTGCCCACGCGTGGCACAACACTGTGTGGCACACATTAATGTCACGCCACGGTATTGAGGTGCTCTGGAGATTGAGAGGCTCTGGAGACCGACCCTGTGGCTTCGCCGCGAACCCACGGGCCCACCCCCTGGCATCAGGGCATCGGACGCTGGGGTTCTCGCTGAGAACCCTCCAGATGTCGTGAACGCGCGGGGAAACTAGGGGACTCGGGGGGTGATGCTGGTGATCTCGCGTATTCAACTGTCGCCAGTTCTCGGGCGAAACGGGGACGGCCGTGACGGTGCGTGCTCTCCCAGGGGGTTCCGGTGGCGAGGGTGGACCTGTCCCGAGCCTGTTGCGGCCGGTGCCGCCGTGCCCCGCTCGGCGGCTTGTCCGCTCTCGGTCCTCAGCTGCTGATCTTCTCGGCAACGCTGCACGAGATCGGGTTCCGCCGGGGTTGGGAACATCGGCCACAGCCGCTCCGCCAGAGGACGGTCGGCGACGCTATCGTTGCTCCGCATGACCCACACCGAGATCGAGATCACAGCGGAGTTGGTTCGGGACCTGCTGCGTGACCAGCACCCCGACCTGGCCGATCACCCCGTGAAGCTCGGCGCGCGTGGTTGGGACAACCAGCTGTGGCGGCTCGGCGACGACCTCGCCGTCCGGCTGCCCTGGGCGACGCAGTCTGCGGACGCGCTGCTCCGCAAGGAGCACGCCTGGCTGCCCGCCCTCGCCCCGCACCTTCCGCTGCCGATCCCTGTCCCGCAGCGCCTCGGTGAGCCCTCCGAGCGGTTTCCGCGGCCCTGGATCGTCACCACCTGGGTGCCGGGCGAGCCCGCAGACCGCGCCCCCGCCACACGCACCGCGGAGGCGGCCGACACCTTGGCCGCCTTCCTGACGGCTCTTCACCGCCCCGCCCCCGATGGGGCGCCCGTCGGCCGAGGCCGCGGGGGGCCACTGGCCGACCATGCCGAGGGGTTCGCCAAGCAGCTCGCCTCGGTCACCGAGCTGGGGCTGATCCCCGACCCGGACGCCGTCCGCGCGGTCTGGGAAGACGCCGCCGCCGCGCCCGACTGGGCGGGCCCGGCACTGTGGCTCCATGGCGACCTGCATCCGGCCAACGTTCTCACCGCGGACGGCACCTTCTGCGGCGTGATCGACTTCGGTGACCTCTTCGCAGGCGATCCGGCCTGCGACCTCGCCGCCCCTTGGGTACTGCTGCCGGACGGCGCCGCCGACCGCTTCTATGGGGCCTACCAGCCGACCCCGGACGACGCGACCTTGCGTCGCGCACGCGGCTGGGCGGTGCTGCGCGCCCTCGCCTGCATCTTCATCGGAGATGCCGGCGTCCACGGCCGCCCCGGCGGCAAGCCCACCTGGGGCCCACCCGCCCACGCCACGCTGCGACGCCTCGTCGCAACGGCCCGCTGAACGAACGCACCGAGCAGGTCGCCGGAGCAAGGCGGGCCTTGATGCTCCTGGTCGGCTCCCGTACTAGCTCCTCGTGGAACCCAGCCGGTTGGCGACCGTTGGTGACCTCCGGCGGCGTAGCGGCTTCGCTCGTTGTGGGAGAGCGGGGCTGTCCGGCGGGCCTGCGGGGGCGGCAGCCGGAAGCGCCGGGGGAGTGTGGTGGTCGGGCACCACAGCAGGTCCGGTGGTCGGGCACCACCGCAGGAAGGGCGGGGCGGTGTTCCGGTTGTGCTCGTCGTGTTCGACGTGCCAGCGGTCAATGTCGTCCTTGCGGCATGGGGTGAGGGTCAGGTCGTGATCGATGAGCCGGTTGAGGATGGGAGCCGGTCACGTTGAAGACGGCGTCGGCGTCGCGGTAGAAGATGCCGATCAGGGCAGAGGCGTAGGGCGATTCGGCATTGACGCAGATCAGACCATTTCCGGCGGGCCTGTCGTCGATGTCCCGGACGAGATCACCTGGCCGCGCACCGCGGCCTCCTCTCTGCCCGAGCCGACCCCCGCCCCCTGACCCGGCGCACGCAGCATCGGGAGCGCCCACCACTGTCTTCTTCGTGCAGCCCGGCCCTCGTACGGCATGCGCTGGTCCCGGTGAACAGTGCGAGTTCACCGGGCATCGGGCCGCCTGCCCGCGTACGGTGGGCCCGCCCCCGCGCCCCGTCCGCCGTGGTGAGGACGGGTGCGAGTAATGGGGACAGCTACGGCATGGGAGGAAGAACGGCATGACGGAGGCCACTGCGAGCGAGCTGAACGAGCGGGTGCTGGGACGCAGGTGGACGGTGCGCCTGGACGCTGCTGGTCGTGGCAGTGCGGCGGTGCGCGTCTCGTGCAGCCGCCCCTCCTGCGCCGAGCAGCGTCTGCCGTCCGCGTCCGCCGGCCGTGCGGCCGCAGTCGCCCACCTCAAGGCCCACCTGCGGGCCGCTCCCGAGCCTCGGGCCGAGGTGTACTGCGCGTGCCGGGCCGAAAGCTGCCGCATGCACATCCGTCCCGCCGACCGGCAGACGCATGCCCAGCCCTGGCGGTGCGGCGGGGCGGTCGTCCTGGCCGTGGTCACCGACCGGGAAGGACGCTGGTGGCAGGCCCTGGAGTGCTGTTCACGCTGTGCGGCCGCCGCGCCCGGTGCACAGGTTGTCGCTACTGCTCGGGCCGCTTCCGGCCCGCCGGCCGGTACCCCGGATACCGCCGACCGCCCGTCGACCGCTCCTGCCGGCGCGCCCCAGTTCTCCGACCGTCCCCCGCCCGCGGCCGGCCCGCGGGAAGTACCGGTCCCCCGCTCCGCGCCGACGCGGCGCCGCCATCCGCACGGGAAGATCGCGCAGCGGGTCATCCCCCACGATCTGCAGCCCGTTGTCCTGCGGGACGAACTCGTCGAGCTCGGTGAGCTCTTCCGTTCCTACCAGCAGCGCACCGAACCCGACCTGGCGCTGCTCGCCGATCTCCAGGAACGAAAGGCACGCGCTTTCACCACCTGGGCCAATGTCAACGGCGACGTCAATCTGCGGCTTGAGGCCCGGCGCGCCGAGCAGGCCGCCACCGCCGCCCGCTTTCAGCACCAGCAGCGCACCGGTTGCAGTACAGACAGCGATGGGCCGGCGGTGCCCCGGCTGCTGACCATGCCGACGCAATGGGAACACGCACGCTCCGTCCTCGCTCACGTGGCCGACCACAGTCCGCTGCCCGGCCTGGAGGCACGGCTGCTGGTGGTGATGCTGACCCTGCGTACCGCGCACACCGGCGCCGGCAACCTCGTCGGGCAGGACGTCACCGCGCTGGGTCTGGTTGATCCGGAGGACCTGGTCGAGAAACTGACCGGCTGCGGCTGGCTGTGCATCCCCGGCACCGTCGGTGACCTGCTCGCCTCCCGTCCCGAGAACCCCACCCCGGTCACCGTCCCGTCGCTGGTGGCCCGGGGGGACGGGACGGGCCCGTTCACGTTCGGCAAGAAGATGCGGCCCAAGCTCAGCGGGTGGGCCCAGAGAGCCGTCTCGGACAAGAAGCTCCGCAAGACCAAGGCCACCGCAGGTGCCCGGCTGCTCGCCCTGACGCTGGCCACCCGGACCAGCGCCCCCGGACGGCTCGGCCCCGGTGGAAGGGGCGTCCCCCTGGACTCGCTCGCCGCCTGGTGCCCGGTGGGTCCCGGTGAGCTGCAGCACCTGGTCGACCAGCTGACCGCAGCGGACTGGCTCGCCGAAGCCGCCGTCACTGACACCCACCTTATTGGGCAGCTGACCGAACGCGTCCTGCCGTTCACCTGTCCCCTTCCCTAGCCGGACCAGGCCGGTCGGGCCGGTCGGGCCGACCGGCGAAACGCGGACACAGCATCGTCGGTCAGCCGGTCAGCCGGTCAGCCGTCAGCGGTCAGCCCGCTCAGCTCGGGCGCGGCGCGGCGCAGCAGCCTCGCCCGCCGCGGCCTGACTGCGGCGCAGAATGCGGGCCGTCCCGATCGGGACCCGGGCGTTGTCCGGGTCCGGAGCGGTCTCGGTCTCGGGTGTGCGGCGGCTGAGCTCGCGCGGTTCTGCCACTCCACTGCCTGTGCGATGGCCGGGTCCGCCCGGCGCGACAGTGCGGCCTGGCAGTGCCCGGCGACGGCCGCGGTGAGGATGTCGTCCCACCGTGCGCGCAACCAGCGGCCGAATTCGGAAGTTGTGCCGGCATGGCATGGCATGGCATGCCATGGAAAGCGAAGACTTCCTCGAAGCGCTGCGTGGTCGCTGAAGCTGCCCGGCGGGCAGCAGCTGCAAAGCGCATCGACCCTGCCCGCCGCGGACGCCCCGCCCTCACCGACCCACTCGTCACCTTCGCGAACATCCCAGGGGGAGAGGCACAGGCTTCCATCCACTTCCTGCATGCCCAGGGCCGCCACCGGTCGGCTGCCTCCGAGTTGCGAAGCCGGGTTTCCTCCACCCGAGGGTGGCCTTACGCGCTCGAACCGGTTGAAGGCCGTATGCCGTCCTCACGCCCTCACAACCGGCCTGCGCTGTTCTGGTCGGACATCACCCCCTACGTCACCTTCCGGCTCGACACGGACAAGCGGCTCGACCTCGCCCTGTCGGCTTCTGTGCAGCGCCCGCGCGGGGCGGCGGAGGCCGCCGCCCCGGCGACGGGACGAGTCAGCGCCGGGCTGTGGGGGCCGGGGCGGCACCCGCCGGGCGTGTGTCGGCCCGGCCGCGGACGGCGGACAGGAGCGCGGCGAGGGCCATGATGCCCGTCATGGCGTAGAAGGTCGTGCTCAATCCGTCGGTGAAGGCAGTGGCGTCCGGCCCGTGCAGGCTGGTGGTGCCGACGAAGATGGCGAAGGCCGTGCTGCGGGGGATGGAGTGTGCTGCGACCAGGATGGCGGTGGTGAAGGAGAACACCATGCCGATGCTTGCGGACGTCCTGAGCACGCCGGAGGCGATTCCCAGGCGCTCGGGCGGGGCTGCCTTCATCACCGCGGAGCTGTTGGCCGCGTAGAAGAGGCCGCCACCGATCATGATCACCGCGTTGCCGATCGCGGGCAGCCAGAGCGAGCTGGTCGTGGTCATCTGGGCGAAGACGACGAGTGCAATGACCGAGATGCCCAGCCCGGCGGTCGCCGGGATCGCTGGGCCGAGCCGGTCGGCGACTTGCCCCGCGTACGGGCTCACAGCCGCGCCGAGCACGTAGCCGGGGACCATCAGCATGGACGCGGTGATCGGGCTCAGCCCCCGTGGACCCTGCAAATACATGATCACCAGGAAGAGCACTGCGAAGCTCCCGAGGCCCTGCAAGAGCGAGGCCAGCAGTGCGGGCGTCACCCTCGGAATGCGGAACAGCGACAGGTCCAGGGTCGGTTCCTTGTGCCGCAGCTCGATGAACACGAACACCACCAGCAGCACCAGGCCCCCGGCCAGGTAGGCCAGGTGAGTTGCGTTCAGAGGCTCGGCGGCCAGACCGGTCATGGCCCACAGCACGCCGAACAGGCCCAGCCCCAGGGTGATCATGCCCAGCGTGTCGAACCGCCGGCGGTTCCGCTTGCTGCGGTCTTGCAGTACCCGCGCGGCCAGGACCAGCGCGGTCAGGCCGATCGGCAGGTTGATCCAGAAGATCCAGCGCCAGGAGACGTAGGTCACGATGACGCCGCCGAGCAGTACGCCGAGCACGGAACCCAGCGAGAAACCGAGGGCGTTGAAACCGTAGGCGCGGCCGCGTTCCTCGGGCGGGTAGAGCTCGGAGACGATCGCGCCGCTGTTGGCGGCGATCAGCGCGGCACCGAGCCCTTGTACGACGCGGAATCCGATGATGGCCGGCGCGTTCCAGGCCAGCGCGCACAGCACCGAACCAAGCACGAAGATGACGAAACCCGCCTCGTACATGCGCACCCGGCCGAACATGTCGCCGAGTCGGCCCAGTTGCGTGGCCAGCACGGTGACGACCAGGAGGTAGCTCACGACCACCCATGTGACCGAGGCCAGCGAGACGTTCAAGTCCTCTTGGATGGCGGGCAGTGCGAGGACCACGATCGTGCTGTCGACCGCCGAGATGAGCACGCCGATCATTACTACGAGCATGCCGAGCCCGCGCCGTGGAGGGCTGTGCGCCTCCGGGACGCGGCCGGGCGCCGCCGCGTCACTCACCATCGCTGCCCCCGAGCCCTTCGGTAAGACCCGCTCGTCACTCATGCGCTTCCCTCCTTCCCCGGCTGGTCCTGGGGAGCCTGAAGGCTCCACAGCCGCCCGTCCGGGTCGCGCACGGTCATCAACCGGGTCCCGAAGTGCGTGTCCTCGAACCGAGTGACCACCTCGACGGCAGGGTCAGGGCGAAACGCGTCCGCGTCGGCCACCCTCAGCACCAGCTGCATCTGCGGCTGCCGATCTGCGGGCACCTCGGCGATGAACAGCGAGGGGCCATCGCCATTGCGCAGCTGGCCGGAGCTGTGGTCCGTCTCGAACTCCAGCTCAAATCCCAGCGCCTGGAAGAACCGCGCCGCCTTGCCCCAGTTGTGGGTCTCCATGAACACGGCCTCGATACCTTCGGTCGCCATCTCAGACCTCCTCCTCATTCGATCGCTCTGGTTCTTGCCGGGTGTCGTCGAGGTAGGCGCGCAGCGCCTCGGCAACCAGTGCCGACAGCGACAGCTCCTTCTCGATGGCACGATGCTTGACCTGCTTGATCAGTCCGATCGGCAGGTACACGTTGAACTGCTTCACATCATCGTCTCCCACGGCAAGCATGCTAGCAAACTAAATCACTAGGATGCTGACCGTGATTTCGGCCAACGGCTCTACGACGAGCGGGAGAAGACCGTCCGGCAGATCGCCGACTTGCTCGGCGTGCCGCGGTCGACGGTGTACGGCCACCTCGACAAGGCCGGGGCCGTGCCCCGCCGGGCGGCGAAACCGTGTCCGACCCGTCGCGGACATCCCGCCCGGGCCGGCTGTACGTGCCCCTTCTGCTGAGCCTCGTGGGCTTACGGACCGCTGAGGTCTGCGGTATGCGCTGGACGGACGTCGATCTGAAGCTGTCGACCCTCGAGACGGCCGGTACCCGGACCGTGGTCGGGAACAAGACCGTTCCGGAGGAGGACGCCAAGACATTGGCGGGTGAGCGCGTCCTGCCGTTGCCGGCAAGGCCGCAGAGGCCCTCAAGACGTTCCGCGCGCGGCAGGCTCGCGAGAGGCTCGGCGCGGGCGGGGGCCGTACGGACTCCGGGTACGTGGCGGTGGACGGGCTGGGCGAGCCGTTGGACACACGGCACCTCCGCGAGCACGCCTACCGGCTCGTGCGTGAGCTGGAGATGCGAGGGGTGCGACTCTGCGGCGCGCGGCACTCGTGCCTCGGCTGCCTCGCCGTGAACGGTGTGCGGGACGTCGTCCTCGCCACCTGGGCGTTGCTACCTGGGAGGGGCACCCGAACGCGGCCTTCACGAGGGCCAGGTACGTCCACGTGGAAGTCGACACCTGCGGGCGGCCGCGGCTGCGGCTGCGGTTGCGTGGGACGCCCCCACGGGGCCGTGCCGACCGGTGGTGAGAATCTGTGAGGGGTGATCAGTAGTTGATCTACCGGAAGCGCTCTGACCCGGGTCTATCTGTTCTTGTGCAGACGCGTGCAGAACAGCGTCGAGACTCTGCTGGCGGTGTGTCGGGGCCGGCGCCGTGGTCCGGTCTGCGGGTTGCTACGAGAGCGGAGGCGCGTCCACCCGGCGCCACGTGGCCACCGGGCCGGGGTCGCGGGCGTCCTCGGGGGTGACCCAGAACGCCCTGCTCAGTTCCGCGCTGTACTGGGCGCCCGTCCGCCCGTCGCCGGACGAGCGGCCGGTCAGACGGCGGCCGATCCATGGCAGCAGATGGCGGCGGGCGAAGCGGAGGTCGTCGACGCGTCGTATCGCCCACCTCGGGGGCACGGCGGTCGGGAGCGGCGTGCGCCAGTCGCTCTCCTGCGGCAGCCCCAGCGTCTGCCAGACCGCCTCGGCAACCCTGTGGTGCCCGTCGGCCGTCAGATGGAGCCGGTCGACGTCCCACAGCCGGGGATCGCCCAGGGCCGGCGCTCCGTAAAGGTCGACGACCAGCGCACCGTGGCGGGCAGCCAACTCGTCGATCAAGGAGAACAACTCCTCCATCCGCGGGCGGAAGCGTTCCATCACCGGGCCGTTGCGGCCGGGGCTGCGCATGAGCACAAGCTGTCTGCACGACGGAGCGAGACGTTCCACGGCCTCTTCGAGCCGTCCCCGGACCATGCCCATGTCGCACTTGGGTCGCAGCGTGTCGTTGAGACCGCCGACGAGCGTGATGACATCCGGCCGCATGGCGGCCGCCACGTCGACCTGTTCGTCGACGATCTGGCCGATCAGCTTGCCCCGTACAGCGAGATTCGCGTAGCGGAACCCCGGCGCACGGACCGCGAGCCGTCCGGCGAGGACATCGGCCCAGCCCCGGTACGAGCCGTCGGACAGCAGGTCCGACATGCCCTCGGTGAACGAGTCGCCGACCGCGACAAGGCTGGTGTAGGAGGCATTCATTTCCATGGCGATGCGATCGTATCGCGGTGAGGGCCGCCCCCTTCCGGCGAAGTCCGGGAGCGGCGGCCCTTCCGCGAGAGGGAGCGCGGCATGCCCCCGCGCCGCGCCCCCGAAGCCTGTCAGGCATGCCTGCGGCTGGATCGTCACCGCCCGCCGCGCCCCCGGCGGCCCCGCTCATCGATCAGCGCGGCTGCGGCCGGCCCACCAGTTCCCGCAGCACGTCCTCCATCGTGACCATGCCGGCCAGTCGGCCGTCCTCGTCCAGCACCGCCGCCAAGTGCGTACGGCTGCGCCGCAGCGCGGTCAGTACGTCGTCGAGCGGTGTGGCGGCCCGCACCCGGGCGATCGGCCGCATCGCAGTGACGGGGAACGGCACATCGCGCGGTGCGGCGTCCAGGGCGTCCTTCACATGGAGATAGCCCAGGATCCGCTCCTCGCTGTCCATCACCGGAAAGCGCGAGAAACCGGTCTCGTAGGAGAGCTGTTCCAATTGCTCCGGCGTCGTTCCGATCCTGGCGTACACCACCCGCTCCACCGGCATCACCACATCCCGCACCGGGCGTCGGCCCAGCTCAAGGGCGTGGTGCAGCCGCTGGGCGGCGCGGTCGTCGACCAGCCCCGCGTCCCCGGCGTCCTTCACCAGCCGGGCCAGTTCGTCGTCGGAGAACGTGGCGGACACCTCGTCCTTCGTCTCGACCCGCAGGAGTTTCAACAGCGTGTTGGCGAAGGTGTTGACCGTGAAGATCACCGGGCGCAATGTCCTGGCGAGGGTCACCAGTGGCGGCCCGAGCAGCAGAGCCGCCCGCACCGGTTCGGCGAGGGCGATGTTCTTCGGCACCATTTCGCCCAGCAGCATGTGCAGGTACGTCGCCAGGGACAGTGCGATCACGAACGAGATCGGGTGGATCAGTCCCTGCGGCACACCCACCGCGTCGAAGGCGGGCTCCAGCAGGTGCGCGATGGCCGGTTCGGCGACGATGCCGAGGACCAGGGTGCAGAGGGTGATGCCCAGCTGCGCCGCCGCGAGCAGCGCCGATACGTGTTCGAGGCCCCAGACGACGCTCCGCGCCCGCCGGTTCCCGGCCTCGGCCTCGGGCTCGATCTGGCTGCGGCGTACGGAGATCAACGCGAACTCCGCGCCGACGAAGAAGGCGTTGACGACCAGGGTCATCGCTCCGATGAAGAGCTGGACGGCGATCATCGTGCGTCCTCCGTCAGCTCGTCGCAGTCGTCGGGCAGCGGCGCATGCAGCAGGGCCCGCGCGGCACGGCGCCCGGAGGCGTCCACCACATCGACCCGCCAGCCGGCCAGCTCGAACGAATCACCCACGGCAGGTATGCGGCCGACCTCGGTGGCGACGAGTCCGGCGAGCGTCTCGTACGGTCCGTCCGGCACCCGCAGTCCGATCCTCTTCAGCTGGTCGATGCGGGCGGCGCCGTCGGCCGACCACAGGGTCCGTCCGTCGGCGTCCTCGCCGGCCGGCGCCAGGTCCGTCGTCTCGTGCGGGTCGTGCTCGTCGCGCACCTCGCCGACCACCTCCTCGACGATGTCCTCCAGAGTCACGACCCCGGCCGTGCCGCCGTACTCGTCGATGACGACGGCCATGGCGAGCTTCCCGGACAGCCGGTCCAGGAGCCGGTCCACGGTGAGGGTCTCCGGTACGAGCAGGGGCTCGCGCAGCATCTCCGAGACGCGTGTACGGGGCCGCTGCTCGGCCGGGACGGCCAGCACGTCCTTGATGTGCGCCACACCGACGACGGTGTCGAGGCTGCCCCGGTAGACGGGGAAGCGGGACAGGCCGGTCGCCCGGGTGGCGTTCGCCACGTCCTCGGCGGTCGCCTGCACCTCCAGCGCGGTGACCTGCACCCGCGGTGTCATGACGTTCTCCGCCGTGAGTTCCGCCAGGTTGAGCGTGCGGACGAACAGCTCCGCGGTGTCCGCCTCCAGCGCACCCGCCTTCGCCGAGTGCCGGGCCAGCGCCACCAGCTCCTGCGGGCTGCGCGCGGAGGCCAGCTCCTCGGCGGGCTCCAGGCCGAAACGGCGCACGATCCGGTTCGCGGTGTTGTTGAGGTGGCTGATGAACGGCCGGAACACGGCGGTGAAGGCCCGCTGCGGGGTCGCCACGACCTTCGCCATGGCGAGCGGGGACGAGATGGCCCAGTTCTTCGGGACGAGCTCGCCGACGACCATCAGGAACACGGTGGACAGGGCGGTTCCCAGGACCAGGGCCACCGAGGACGCCACGCCCGGTGACAGGCCCACGGCCTCCACCGGACCGCGGATCAGCTTCGCGATGGACGGTTCGGAGAGCATGCCGACCACCAGGTTGGTGACGGTGATGCCGAGCTGTGCGCCGGAGAGCTGGAAGGTGAGGCTGCGTACGGCCTTCATGGCGCTCGCCGCGCCGCGCTCACCCCGTTCCACAGCCCGTTGGAGCTGCCCGCGCTCGACGGTCGTCAGGGAGAATTCGGCTGCGACAAAGGCCCCGCAGGCGAGCGAGAGCAGCACTGCCACGAGCAGCAGAAGCACTTCGGTCATCGGTTCACCTCCGTCCCATGATCGGGCAGGGGCGGGAGGATCGCTCGATGTCGGAGCTGTCGACTACTGGGAGGCTCGCCCATGGGCGGACGCTCACACCTTTCGGAAGGATCGGTCAGGAGTCACCCATCGTAAAGGATCGGCAAAGACGGCTGCTCTTCCAGTCGGTCTCGGTCTCGCACTCACTCCGCGAGAGGTTTCACCCAACGGCTCCACTGCGGCTCGGGCCCATAGCCCGCGGCGCGCCAGGCGTGCTGCGCCGCGTGATTGCGGTCGAGCACCATCGCGTCGCCCCGCCGCCCGCCCAGCCGCACGAATCGTTCCTCCGCGGCGGCGAGGAGTGCGCTGCCGACACCTCGGCGCCGCCGGTCGGGATGGACCGCGAGCCGGTACAGGTGGCACCGCCAGCCGTCGAAACCGGCGATCACCGTTCCGGCGAGTACGCCGGCGGACTCGGCGAGGATCAGTGCCTCCGGATCACGGGCGACGAGCCGCTCGACCCCGTCCCGGTCGTCGCTGATGCTGGTTCCCTCGGCCGCCGCCTTCCAGAAGGCGAGGACGGCGTCGAGGTCGGCCGGTGTCGCGGTCCGTACGACGAGGCCGGGCATGTCCGCATCTAGATCGTTCATGCGGGGGATCCCATCACCGGGACCTCGGGAGCGTCGAACGGATTCCGCCATGTGGTCACCGGCGGCCGGTATGGCGCGGACCGACCGGTGTACGGGGCACCACGAGGCTCCTCTTGCCGGTGCTAGCACACCCGCGCTAGCGTGTTGATGTGCCCAAGACTCAGCTGAACGTGAGAGTGGACGAGGCCACCGCCGAGGCCGCGCGACAGCGCGCGCTGCAGAGGGGGATGAGCGTGAACCGCTACATAGAGGAACTCGTGAAGCAGGATGCGGGAGAGGTCGGACATACCTTTGTCGAAGCCGCGGCCGATTTCATGAAGCAGTACGAGTCGGTGTTCGCCGAGGAGTTCGGCCCGGAGCGCAAAGGCACGCGTTGAACCTCCAGATAGACCTTTCCTGGCTGCTCATGGTGGCCGAGCACAAGACCCCCGGCGATCCGCAGGTCGTCGACTGGGGTGCGCTCGTGGCCGCGGTGGCCCGTCATGAGGCCGAGATCTTCGGCAGCCCTGTTTACAGCGACCCGCATTCCAGGGCCGCGGCCCTCTTGCAGTTGCTGCTCCATGTTCCCGCGCTCGAACACTCCAACGCCATGTTCTCCTCCGCTGTCGCCTACGGCTATCTCGTCGCCTCCGGGCTGAAGGTCATCACTTCGCCCGAGCAGGTGCGCGACCTGGCCCGGCTGGTGAAGGAGGGCAAGGCGGACGTCCGGGCCATCGCCGACGAGCTGCGCCAGTGGAGCCTGTGACGTCTCCGGGTGCGCGGGACGCCTCCGATATGTGGGACATCTCCGAGGCCCTCGGTGCGTGGGACGCCTTCGGTACGGGAGCGCCTCCGGTGCGCGGTGGTGGACCGACGCGTCAGCCCACCGCGGTCGGTCGCCGCGCCACGCCCAGCACGCAGTCGGACGTGGGCAGCCGGACGCCCCGGTCCGGCATCCTGACCCGGCGGTAGGCCTCGACCGTCAACCCGGCCCTCTCGATGGCGGCCAGGGTGTCGCGCGCCGTGTGGCACCCGCCGGCCAGCAGCGGCCAGACCGTACGGTCCAGTACCCGCTGGGTGGCTGCCATGGCCCGGTCGTCGGCCCGCACGTGCTCGAAGAATCGCAGCTCACCGCCCGGCCGCAACACGCGCACGATCTCCGTGAGCGATCGCTCCGCGCTCCGTACGGTGCACAGCACCAGCGAGGTGACCGCCCCGTCGAACGCCTCGCTCTTCACCGGCAGGGCCTCCGCCGTGCCCGGCACCACATCCACCGGAATTCCGGCCCGCAGCGCCGACCGCACCGCCAACTGCCGCAGGGTGCGCTCGGGTTCGATCGCCACCACCTCCGATACCTCGGGCGGGTAGTGCGCGAAGTTCAGACCGTTGCCGGCGCCGATGTCGATGATCCGGCCGGACAGCCCGGACAACAGCTCCGCGCGCACCGCGGCCAGTCCCGCCCCGGTCTCCGCGGCCACGCTCATCCGGGCGTAGAACCTGGCGAAGGCCGGGTGGTGCACCGTGTCCTCCGGGATTCTCGTGCTGCGAAGACGCATGGCGGACCTCCTCGACACGGTGCTCGACCCGCAAGGTACGGCACTTTCGATTCTCCCCCGTCACGCACGGCTCGGCCGCTCGTCCGGGGGCCGGTTCCCGCCCAGTTCCGCCGCCAGCCAACTCCCGGCCCGCGCGCGGAAGTCGGCCGGCCCGAGCGCCCCTGCGCCGGCCGGCACCGCACCCAGCAGCGGAGCACCCGCCGCCACCGGAAGGTCCGCCATGTTGCAGCGCGCCGCGAGGTCCGGCTCGGCGGGCATGCTGCCCACCACCACACCGAGGCACTCCAGCCCCCGGGCCCGCAGGGCCTCAGAGGTCAGCGCGGTGACATTGAGCGTGCCCAGTTCCGCCTGCGTCACGACCAGAACCGGTGCGGCCAGCAGCCGGGCCGCATCGGCGAGGGTCGCGCCCTCGTCGTCGAACCGCACGAGCAGTCCGCCCGCACCCTCGATCAGCACCAGATCGTGTTCGGCTGCCAGCTTCCCGGCCGCCTCGGCGATCTCGTACGGGCGTACCGGCGGAAGACCGGCCCTGCGGGCAGCCGTGGCCGGGGCCAACGGCTCGGGGAACCGGGCCAGTTCGACCGCGGTCACATGGCCGCCCGCCAGCCGTACGACCTCGGCGGCATCCCCGGGCTCGCCGGGGGCCAGCCCTGTCTGCGCGGGCTTCAGCACCGCGACGCGGCGATCCCGGCACGCCGCCGCCACGGCCGCCGTCACGATCGTCTTGCCGATCTCCGTGCCGGTACCCGACACCACCAGAACCGTCATCTCAGCCCTCCCGCGCTGCCGCGCAGACGGCGCGGCAGATCCGCGCCACATCGTCGTCATCGGTCACATACGGCGGCATCGTGTAGACGAGATCGCGGAACGGCCGCAGCCACACGCCCTCCCGTACCGCCGCCCGGGTCGCCGCCGTCATGTCCACCTCGTGATCGAGCTGTACGACGCCGATCGCGCCCAGCACCCGCACATCCCGTACCCCGGGCAGCTCCGCCGCCGGGGCGAGACCTTTCCGCAGCCCCGTACCGATGCGCCGGACCTCCTGCTCCCAGTCCTGGCCGAGCAGCAGGTCGATGGAGGCACAGGCCACCGCGGAGGCGAGCGGATTGCCCATGAACGTCGGTCCGTGTGCCAGCACCGGCACCTCGCCGCGCGAGATGCCCTCCGCCACCCGAGAGGTGCACAGCGTCGCCGCCATTGTCAGGTAGCCGCCGGTCAGCGCCTTGCCCACGCACATGACATCGGGCGAGACCCCCGTGTGCCCGGCGGCGAACAGCTTCCCCGTGCGGCCGAACCCCGTGGCGATCTCGTCGAACACCAGCAGCACGTCATGCGCGTCGCACGCCTCGCGCAGCACCCGCAGATAGGCGGGGGAGTGGAATCGCATCCCGCCCGCACCCTGCACCACCGGCTCCACGATCACCGCGGCCAGCTGCTCGGCGTGCTCCGCGATCAGTTCCCGCAGATGGCGTGCGTACGCGGCGTCCGGCTCCGCCTCGAAACCTGCCGGTGGCTCGTCCGCGAAGATCTGCCGGGGCAGTACGCCCGACCACAGCTCGTGCATGCCGCCCTCGGGGTCGCACACCGACATCGGCTGCCAGGTGTCCCCGTGGTAGCCGCCGCGCCAGGTCAGCAGCCGCTGCTTGGCCGGCCGCCCGGCCGAGCGCCAGTACTGCAGACACATCTTCACCGCGACCTCGACCGACACCGAACCCGAGTCGGCGAGGAAGACGTGCCGCAGCGGCTCCGGGGTGATCTCGATCAGCCGGGCGGCCAGCCGCACGGCGGGCTCATGGGTGAGCCCGCCGAACATCACATGACTCATCCGGTCCAGCTGGCCGCGTGCCGCCTCGTTGAGCACCGGGTGGTTGTAGCCGTGCACCGCCGACCACCACGACGACATGCCGTCGACCAGCTCGTGCTGTCCATGGGCCGGTTCGGCGAGCCGGAGCCGCACCCCGGACGCGGACTCCACGACCAGCGGCTCCTGACGCCCCGGCATCGGGCCGTAGGGATGCCAGACGTGGGCCCGGTCCAGGGCCCGCAGCTCGGCCGGGGCGAGGGCCTCAGGCATTGGGGGCGAGATCCGTGCCCGCGCCGCGACGGCGCACCGCGACCAGATCCGTGCGTGCTGCCGGAACCTCGCCGGGTTCGGCCACGGCGTTCCCGGGCGCGTCGCCGCACGGCGCGCACCCGCCGTCGTGCGAACCGCAGCCGGCACCCGCCTGCGTCCGGTGTGCGGGCAGCGTCGTCGTCCCCGCTCCCTCCACCTCGAAACCGGCGTCCGCGATCATGTCCAGATCCGCCTGCCCCGCCTGCCCCTCACTGGTCAGGTAGTCGCCCAGGAAGATCGAGTTGACCAGGTGCAGGGCGAGCGGCTGCATCGAGCGCAGATGCACCTCGCGTCCGCCCGCGAGCCGGACCTCCACATCCGGGCAGACGAACCGGACCATGGCCAGAATGCGCAGGCACCGCTGCGGGGTGAGGTTCCACTCCTTGGCCAGCGGGGTTCCCTCGAACGGGATCAGGAAGTTCACCGGTACCGAGTCGGGGTCCAGCTCCCGCAGCGAGAAGACGACATCGACCAGATCGGCGTCGCTCTCGCCCATCCCGGCGATCAGCCCGGAGCACGCCGAGAGCCCGGCGGCCTGCGCCTGCTGCACGGTCTCCACCCGGTCCGCGTAGGTGTGGGTGGTGGTGATGTCCCCGTACGTCCCCTCGGACGTGTTGAGGTTGTGGTTGTACGCGTCGGCGCCCGCCGAACGCAGCCGGTCGGCCTGTCCGTCGGAGAGCAGACCCAGACAGGCGCACACCTCCACGCCTTCGTTCTGCTCCTTGATCGCCTCGATGGTCTCCGACACCCGGTCGACATCACGGTCCGTCGGACCGCGACCGCTCGCCACCAGGCACACCCGCTTGGCGCCACCCGCCACCCCGGCCGCGGCGGCCTTCGACGCCTCATCCGGTTTCAGCCAGGTGTACTTGAGGATCCCGGCCTTCGAGCCGAGCCGCTGCGAGCAGTACGAGCAGTCCTCGGGACAGAGCCCGGACTTGAGATTGACCAGGTAGTTCAGTTTCACGCGCCGCCCGAACCACTGACGGCGCACCTTCCCGGCCGCGGCCACCACGTCGAGCAGGTCGTCGTCCGAGGTCGCCAGTACGGCGAGTGCTTCTTCACGGGTCGGCAGCTCGCGCCGCAGCCCCTTGTCCACCAGCGTGTTCAGGAGGTCCATGGCGTTGATCCTGGCCTACGGCACGGCCCGTAGCCAAGGAGGAACCGGACAACAGAGCCCGTCTGGGGTGTGTGCATTGCCACACCATGACCTGCTGCGCCCCCGGCTAGGGTCTGTGAGCTGCCTACAAAAGGGACCGCTCATGCCCTTCGCCCCGTTCGACTGGATCGACGACGAGGCGCGCCGCCGCGCGGACGCCGGACTCGTCCGTGCACTGCGCCCCCGGCCCGCCGAATCCGCACTTCTGGACCTCGCGAGCAACGACTATCTGGGTCTGACCCGGCACCCCGAGGTCATCGCCGCCGCCGCCGAGGCCGCGCACCGATGGGGCGCGGGTGCGACCGGGTCGCGGCTCGTCACCGGCTCCACCGCACTGCACGCCGAACTCGAACACGAGCTGGCCGATTTCTGCGGGTTCGAAGCGGCCCTGGTCCTGTCGTCGGGCTACGCGGCCAACCTCGCCGCCCTCACCGCGCTGACCGGCCGCGGCTCGCTGATCGTCTCCGACGCCGGCAACCACGCCTCGATCGTGGACGGCTGCCGACTCTCCCGGGCCGAGACCGCCGTGGTACCGCATGCCGATCCCGACGCCGTACGCAAGGCCCTGCGGACGCACGAGGGCCGCGCGCTGGCGGTCACCGACTCGGTCTTCTCGGTGGACGGCGACGCCGCCCCGCTGCCCGAACTGGCCGACGCCTGCCGGACGGAGGGCGCCGCGCTGCTCGTCGACGACGCGCACGGCCTCGGTGTGCTGGGGAAGGGCGGCCGGGGCGCGCTCGCGGCCGCCGGTCTCGCGGGCGGCGACGGCATCGTCACGACGCTCACCCTCTCCAAGTCCCTGGGCAGCCAGGGCGGAGCGGTACTCGGTCCGGCCCGGGTCGTCGAACACCTGGTCAACGCGGCCCGTACGTTCATCTTCGACACGGGCCTCGCGCCGGCCGCCGCGGGCGCCGCGCTGGGCAGCCTGCGGCTGCTCCGTCGTGAGCCGGAACGTGCCGACCGGGCCCGCGGGGTCGCCACCGCGCTGTACGAGCGGCTGACCGCGGCCGGTCTGACCGCCGTACGCCCCGACGCGGCCGTGGTCTCGGTGCGGGCGCCTTCGGCGGACGCGGCGGTGCGCTGGGCGGCCGACTGCCGTACGGCGGGAGTCGTGGTGGGGTGCTTCCGGCCGCCGTCGGTGCCGGACGGTGTCTCCAGGCTCCGGCTGACCGCGCGAGCCGATCTGACCGAGGAACAGATCGCCGAAGCGGTGGCGATCGTGCGGCGGACCGCTCCCGTCAGCAGCTGACCGGACCCCGGTGAAGGCCGGAGACGAACGATGTCCAGGCCGCCGCGGAGAACCGCAGCGGTGGCCTGGACACATCCTTGGAGTCCCGCACGGCCAGCCGTCCGCCACCGAACGGCGCGGCCTCCACGCAGTTGTTCATACCTGTGCTGCGGCTGCTGCGCCGCCACCGTAACTCGTGCTGTGCGAGGCAATCCGACATGACGCCCCCTCGGGCAGTCCGGGGTCACTGACCGTCGCGGTCGATCGCGGCGATGAGCTCCAACGAGTGCTGCGGCGACAGCGCGTGTGACTGCATCGTGCGGAAGGCCGAGCTGTACGCCTCAAGGTCTTCTTTCCGCTCCAGGTAGAGGCTACTCGTCAAATGGTCGAGAACTACCACGTCCAGATCAGAAGTGTTCGGAAATGAGAAGATAACGAAAGGGCCGGTGAGGCCGGTGTATCCACCGACCGAGAACGGCAGCAACTGAAGCTGCACGTGAGGCAGTTGAGCCACGCGAGTCAGATGGCGCAGCTGGTTTCGCATCACCCGGCACCCGCCGACCTGACGTCGTAGCACCGCCTCGTCGAGCACCGCGCTCAGCCGCAGCGGCGGATCGGTCCGCAGCACCCCCTGCCGGGCGAGCCGTACCTCCACCAGGGAGTCCAGCTGGCGGGCGGGCAGCCCGTCGAGTGACGCCCGGGTCACCGCACGGGCGTAGTCCGCCGTCTGCAGGAGCCCTGGAACCACCGAGGTCTCCAGGGTCCGCGCGGTACGCGCCTGGGACTCCAGGCTGATGAAGTCGCGGTACTGGGGCGGAATCAGACCGCGATAGGCATGCCACCAGCCGGTGCCGCCACCACCCGCCGAACCCGCCAGCGCCTCCAGGAGCGTGCGCAGTTGCGGGTCGTCCACGCCGTACACGTCCAGCAGCCGTGCCACATCGGCCGGCCGCACTCCACTGACACCCGTCTCGATCCGGCTGACCTTCGACTGGTGCCAGCCGATTATCCGCGCGGCGTCCCGGCTGGTCAGTCCCGACGCATGGCGCAGACTCCGGAGCTCCTCCCCGAGCTTGCGGCGCCGTACCGCAGGGCCATGGTGCATCCGCGGCCTCCCTCCCTCTTCTGCCGAGCGGACAGTGTGGCCTCCGCATGCGGCCTTGTGCGGCAGGTTCACCGCATTGAGCGACAGATATATGCATATCTTGGTGGATCGCCGTCACAGGGGGCAGCATCAGTGGCAATCTGGCGCGAAGCGCAACCCGGACCGAACGTGGGTCGGTCCGGGTGGGAAAGGGGCGGCTCGCCATGGCAGACCACCAAGAAGCAAGCGTCACCCTGCCGAGCGAGCCGGTCTCGGTCGCGGCGGCCCGCAGATATGTGGACCGGGTGCTCACCGAATGGGGCCTGGCCGCCGGTACCGAGTTCGCCGACAGCATCCGGCTCATCGTCTCGGAGCTCGCGACCAACGCCGTCCAGCACACCTTCGGGCAGTCGCCCACCTTCACCGTGGAGCTGAGGCTGGAGCGGGAGGAGGAGTTGCGTCTCGGGGTGACGGACAGTCACCCGCGTCGGCCGCGGCGACTGCCTGCCGCCGTTCAGCAGGACAACGGGCGAGGTTTGGTGATCGTCCGCTGTCTGGCCAAGGAATGCGGCGGCCGACTCGCCGTCACCCCCACCGCCGACGGCGGCAAGACGGTCTGGATCGAGCTCCCGTGGAACCTTCCCGTACAGAACTGACCGGCTTTTGCCCGCGACGTTCTCCGCGGTCGGCCGACGGCCGCGGCACGTTCGCCGACCGCACTCCCCGGGCAGCGCGCTAGGTTTGCGGATCGATCCCTGCCCGACGGCTGTTGGAGTTCCACAGTGACCGAAGTTGTGCTGTTTCACCATGCTCAGGGCCTCACCCCGGGCGTGACGGCCTTTGCCGACGCATTGCGCACCGAAGGGCATACCGTCCATACGCCCGACCTGTACGAAGGCCGCACCTTCGACACCCTGGACGGGGGACTGGCGCATCTGGAACAGATCGGCGTCGACAAAATACTCGATCGCGGCGTGCTGGCGGTGGCCGACTCACCGGCCGAGCTGGTCTACATCGGGTTCTCCCTCGGCGTGCTGCCGGCGCAGAAGCTGGCCCAGACGCGGCCCGGCGCCCGCGGTGCCGTATTCGCCCACTCGTGCGTGCCGAGTTCCTGCTTCGGAACGTGGCCGTCGCAGGTCCCGGTCCGCATCCACGCCATGGAGGAGGACCGTCTCTTCACCACCGAGGGCGACGCGGACGCCGCCCGCGCACTCGTCGACGAGGCTCCCGATGCCGAATTGTTCCTCTACCCCGGTGACCAGCACCTGTTCGTGGACAACTCGCTGCCGGCCCACGACGCCGAGGCTGCCGCGCTGATGCTCGACCGCACGCTGACGTTCCTCCGCTCGCGGTGAGCCGAGTCCGGTGCCCGCGACCGCCGGTCTCGGGGCCGACGCCGATCGGGCCCCGGGCGGCGATCCGCCCCCGCGAGGATCCCGCCCGTCGCCGCGCGGCGACGGCCGAACGGCCCGAGCGGGGTCGGGCCCGCGGGCGACGGCCCGGCGGGGGCGCCGGCCGCCGGACGGGGCGGTGGGATGCCGCGCGCTCCCGACCGCGTGATCATCCGCCCTCGCCGCCCGGTCGCCGGGCCGACGCCGCCCGTCCGAACCCACTGCGCAACAGCGCCTGAAGCGTCGCCGCGGCGGCGCTCGCCCGGTCACCGCGGTGCACCACCGAGATGGTCCGCCGGAACGAGGCGGGTTCGAGCCGTCGTACGGACAGCGGCGTCGGAGACATCGCGGCGACCATCTCCGGGACGACCGCCATCCCGATGCCCGCGCTGACCAGCGCGCAGACCAGCGCGTAGCCGGGCGACTCGCAGACCACGGCGGGTGTCGCCCCTGCCCGGGCCAACGCCTGTTCCACCCCGCGACGCGGCGGATGCGTCGGCGCGCTGCTGATCAGCGGCCGCCCCGCGAGCTCCGTCACCGGCAGCCGCCCGGTGCCTTCGGCCAGCATCTGCCCCACCTCCGTGATCAGGACCAGTTCCTCGACCAGCAGCGGCTCGGCGAATACGCCGGAGGGCCAGGCGGCCGGGGGCGCCGGCTCGTACACGTGGGTCAGCGCGAGGTCGACCTCGCCGGCGGCCACCGCGGCGACGCCGTCCGGTGGCTCGTACTCGGTGACCGCCAGTTCCACGTCCGGGTGGGCGCGACGGAAGGCGCTCAGGACCGGTGGCAGCAGATGGATGCCCGCGGTGGTGAAGGTACCGACCCGGAGGCGTCCGCCGGAGAGCCCGGACAGCCGGGCCAGCTCGTGGCGGGCCCGGTCCATCTCGTCGAGGATCCGCCGGGCGCGCCCGGCCAGCAGCTCACCCGCCGCGGTGAGGCGTGCCCCCCGGTGGTGGCGCACCAGCAGCGCGGCGCCGGCCTCCCGCTCCAGCTTGGCGAGCTGCTGGGAGAGGGCGGGCGCGGTGTAGCCGAGGCGGGCGGCGGCCCGGGTGATCGATCCGGCCTCGGCGACCGCCACCAGCGCCGCGAGCCGTGTGGGGTCGTACATTAAGCGTTCCTTTTGGCAGACCTAGAAGATTGCAAGTACACGCTAAAGGCTCCGCTGGTCCAGGGTGGACCCATGGACGCACAACTGATCGCCTTCACCGGGGTCGCCGCGGGCATGGTCGCGCTGCCGGGCGCGGACTTCACCGTCGTCGTACGCAACGCGCTCGCCTCCCGGTCGGCGGGGGTGGCGACCGCGCTGGGCGTTGCCGGGGGACTCCTCGTGCACACCGCGCTGGCCGTCGCCGGGCTCGCCGCGGTGCTTGTGGCGGTGCCCGTCCTGTTCCGCACCGTCCAGCTGCTCGGCGGGGCCTACGTCCTCTACCTGGGCATCGGCGCCCTGTACGCGGCACGGCGCCGCACCACCACGGACACGGGTGGGACCGCGGACGAACCGGCCGGCCGGGGATCCGCACGCGCGCTGCGTCAGGGGTTCCTCACCAATGCCCTCAATCCCAAGGCGCCGGTGCTCTTCCTGAGCCTGCTGCCGCAGTTCGTTCCCGACGGGCAGCCGCCGCTCCCGAGGACCTTGCTGCTCGCGGTGATCGTCGTGCTGCTCGCCCTGGTCTGGTTCCCCGCCGTGGCGCTTCTGGTGGACCGGATGGGCCGGTGGCTGCGCCGGCCGCGTACCGCCCGCGCCATCGAGGGCGGCAGCGGCGCGGCGCTCACCGCGTTGGGGCTGGTGCTGGTGTCGGGTCCCCTGGTGCACTGAGGCCCCTCCGTGCCGAGGTCCCGCTGCGAGAAGGGGCGGACCGGCGCCGGAGGCCGGGCTCGTCCGGCGGATCACTGCCGGGTCGCGCCCCGGTCCGCGGTCCGCCGGACAGGTGTCAGCGGACCCGCCCGTAGTAGACGCGCTTCGTCCAGATCTTCTCCAGCCGGACCACCGCGCCGGTCCTCGGCGAGTGCCAGATCTTGTTGTGACCGGCGTAGATCCCGACGTGGTAGACGCTGCGGCCGGAATGGAAGAAGACCAGATCGCCGCGTTGCCTGTGCGAGGCCGAGATGTGGCGGGTCTTGTTGTACTGCTGCTGGGCCGTGCGGGGGAGCTTCTTGCCCGCCTTCTTGAATGCATAGGACGTCAGGCCCGAGCAGTCGAAGCGGTTGGGGCCGGTGGCCCCCCAGCTGTACGGCGAACCCTTTTTGGAAGCGGCGACCTTGAGCGCCTTCATCGACAGAGTCGCTGCCTGGGCTTCCGGAGCGGCGCCCGGGGCGAGCATGGTGCCGCCGACGGCGGCCAGAGTCAGAACCGAGGCCGTGCCGGCCCGGGCGAGCAGAGACGGGACATGAACCTGCGCAGTCATGCGCAACCCTTCGTCAGCCGCCTGTGAAGGATGACCTGTCGGGTTCGGGCTGGCGAAGTTGCCCGGCCGCGCTCGGCGGCTTCACCCCGAGGGCCGACCGTTGATCCGGTCGACCCGTTGTGCTCGGGTCCTCCACTCCTGCCGATCCACTTCTGTCGACCAGTCATCCGGGCGGCGGCAGGACTCGGCGTCCGCCCGGACCGCCCCGCCGCGGTGGCGGGGGCTTGTCGTCCCAGGGATCTTGACTCACCGACTGCCGGATTTCCGAGGGGAAACGGCGATTTGTGAGGCTCCTCACGACTGACCCGTTCGGGTGGAGCCGATGCTTTCGGGGGGCCTGGCGGTCACTCGGACCGGTCCCGCACCAGGGGCGGAATCAAGGATTCCGCCCACTGCCCATCCGAAAAACGCAAGTGGAGACATCCCCCGTGAGGGGGACTTTCTACGCCGAAAGAGCGAGGAATTCCGATGTGGCCACCGGGCGTGTCGCGAAGGGGAGTTGGCTGCCTCCTCGGGCGGGGTGAGGGGAGTTGGGCGGGCGGTGCCGGGGCCCGGTGACGAACCGGCAGATCAACTCGCCGGTGCGGGGGGTACGGTGACGCGCCCGGCCCGCCGTTCCCCGTCCAGTACCCGCAGCGCCCGTGCCAGGGTGGCGGCGTGGATCCGCGCCTCGCCGCGCTCGTGCATCAACACGAGGGCGTCCCGCAGCGCGCCCGCCCGTGAGGCCAGTGCCTGTGCGGCCCGCAGGGCGCTGTAGGTGTCGCTGCCGTGGGCCGGGTTGATCCGGCCCAGTTGGTCGAGGACTTCGAGATAGCGGTCGATGAACTCCCCCTCGGCGCGTGTCAGTGCGGGGAGCGGCGGCAACTCTGGCGGCTGCATCGGGCGTTCACCGCGTACCGTGCGGCGGGAGCGACGACTTCCGGCTCTCCGTGATGTGGTCCACCAGGCCGTAGGCCTTGGCGCCCGGGGCATCGAGGATGAGATCGCGCTCGATGTCGGCGGCGATCCGCTCGGCGTCGCGGCCGGTATGACGGGTCAGCAGTGTGATGAGCATCTCGCGGACCCGTTCCCATTCCCGTGCCTCGATCTCCAGATCGGACGGCTGGCCCTGCACCGGCTCGGTGAGTGCGGGCTGCTGCACGACGACCCGGGCGCCGGGCAGTGCGTGCCGCCTGCCGGGGGCGCCCGCCGCGAGCAGTACCGACGCGCAGGAACCTGCCTGGCCGAGGCAGTAGGTCTCCACCTCGCAGGTGAGGTACTCCATCGTGTCGTAGATCGCGGACATGGCCCCGAACGAGCCGCCGGGGGAGTTGATGTAGAGGGAGATGGGCCGGTCCGGGGCGGCGTATTCCAGGTACATGAACTGGGCGATCAGATCGTTGGCCGCGGTGTCGTCGACCGGGGTGCCGAGGAAGACGATCCGTTCGGCGAGCAGCTTGGAGTACGGGTCGAGGGTGCGGGTCCCGTTGCTCGTGCGCTCGGTGAACTCGGGCAGCACGTGGCGGGCGGCGGGGCGGAACAGCATGGATGATGCCTTTCCTCAGGGATCTGTACGGGGTTCGCGCAGGCGAGGTCTGCGCAAGCCTCTGTAAAAAATGTACAGGACGTACAGAAGGTTATGATGAGGGAACATCCCAGTGATCCACTGAAAGGCCCAGGCCAGAGGCTGTTTTGCTGTTCGCCGAGGGCGGATATCTCACAATCTGTCACGACGTCTTGATCATCAGGCTGCTTCGCCCTCACTGAAACCGAGTAGAGAAGTGAGGTGGTCCGAAGCGACGAGCCGGACCTTCCGCAGCTCCACCTTCCGCTGCAAGGAGTACGCGGCCTCACGCAGGTGGCGAGTCGTGAGCGGCTGGCCGAGGTGGTCGACGAACATGTAGCCAGAGCGCTGATGGAGCGCGCCCATCGACATCTGCTCTACCTCTTGCGTCACCTGATGGGCGAGCATCGCCTGCTTCACCGGTAGCGGCAGCGGCAGTGTGCGTTCGCCCGCCTCGGTTTTGGTGTCCTTCTCCAGCACCCGGGCGTTGCCGATCATCGTCCTGGTGTTGGCGATGACCAGCGTTTCGGCGTCGAAGTCGATGTCCTCTCAGCGCAGTCCGGCGACCTCAGCGGGACACAGGCCCATGAGGCTGAATATCAGCGGGGCAAACAGGCATTCGTTCTTGATGCCGAGAAGGAAGTCCTTGGCCTCGACGACGTTCCACGGGGCGGGACGCTTGTTGGTGCGCTTGTCCTCCTTGCGGGCGCGGCGAGGGATCTTCACGTACTCGGCGACGTTGACATGCACCAATTTCCGCACGACGGCCCGACCGCGGGCCTCTTTCAGGCGACTGAGCACCCCTTGGGCCGTCGAGGGGCGCAGTCCTGTGCCGGCTTGGCCGCCGCGCCTGCGGGCGCCGAAGAGTAGCCAGGCGACCATGGACTCGACGTGTTCCTCCGTCAGTTCCTGCAGGCGCATCTAGCCGAGGTAGGAATGCACGTGGACCAAAGCGTTCTTGTACCCCTGGACCGTGCTCTCCTCCAGGTCCTCGGCCTTCTTGGCCAGCCAGATGTCGAGCCACTCGGGCAGCGTGATCTTGCTCGGCACGACGAACATGCCCGTCGCCCGCTGATTGCGGATGCGGGCGATCTCGTCACGCACCTCTGTGGCGGTGTCCATCGTGACGGTGCGCTGCTTGCGCTTGCCTTGGGCGCCATGGTCCATGTCGACGACGGCGCGGTAACGGACCTTGCCGCTCTACGACGTGACCTTCTTGATCTGCGGCATGTACCCCCCATAACTGGCCTACTTCAGCAGGCTTCCTGAAGTGCCTACGGTAAGCCGCGATTCCTCCTGCCCGGGAGGCGTTCCGCCTGGCCGGGCCGGCACGGCCATGCTCCCGTCATAGATCAGTGAGAGAGCGCGTGAGATGACGAAGCCCCGTCAGCACGCTCCGGCGAAGCTTCGTCGCGCAACGGGCTACGACGTCGTGTGGCATTCGGCACGGGCAGCGTTGTACTCCGGCTCTCCGCTATCAAGCACGCGTAGCAAGGACGCGGTGACGACGCGAGTCGAGCGGCCAATCCTGAGTACCCGGCACGGGAACTCGCCCCGATGAACCAGTGCGTAGCCCTTCGCCCGGGAAAGCCCAACGCCTTCGACGCGTCCGCGACGCTTCCCGTTCCGCCCCACATGGCTCGAATGCGTGCGGAGTTGTACTGCGATTCCGGCAGCTCGGGAGTTTCTTTGTGCAATAGGATTCTCCAGGTCATTTTGGGTCCGCATTCAACGAGTCTGACTAAGAGCACGTGTGGCTGACCTGCGGTTTTATGGTGGAAGTAACTGCATCGGCATCGATTTCGGGACCTCGTTCGGAGATTCTTGACGTTGGGATGACGCTTGCTCCGAGGTTCTGGCCGAGCCGCATGGCTCTGTTCGCTGGGGCGATCACGAGGTGATTTGGGTATCTC
>NZ_JBIUVC010000025.1:0-81231 GCF_044742755.1 Streptomyces sp. NPDC087845 | reverse complement strand
CTATGAACGCAAGGCCGAACACTTCCTGGCCTTCACCAGCATCGCCTGCACCCTCATCTGCTACCGCCGACTCACCAAATGAGACGACCTCTAAGACCCCGGCCATGGCGGTCTCCGACTTCAGGGCGGACGAGCTGGAGGTGACGGCCGGCACCTCGGTCCACCTCCAATGGAAGGGCCCATCGACGCTCGACTACACGGTCTCGCACAGCGGCAACACGCACCCGGTCGGCAAACAGCGCACGTACCAGGCGACGGTCGACCGCGACACGACGTTCCAGCTCTCGTACGTCACCAGCGAGACCACGCACTACCTCACGACCACGGTCACGGTGAAGAACCCGAAGCTGACGGGGCTGGCAGTGGAAGGCGACGTCACGGTCACCGGCTCACTACGCGGGAGAAACAAGACACTCACCGTGGCCGACGGACTCCTCGTGCAAGGCAAACTCTCGGCAACAGCGGATGTCGAGGTCACTCAAAAGCTCAGTGTAAAGAATGTCGAGGCGACCGAGGAAGTAAAGACAAAGAATCTCTCCGCAACCGGGGAAGTAAAGACGAAGGATCTCTCCGCAACCGGGAAGTTCCTGGTCGGCTCAACGAACTACTGCAAAATGCAAGATGGCGACGCATGGTTCAGCGGGCAAATCACTGCGAAGGACGCCGCGACCAACCGTCTTCTTGTCGGCTCGGAAAACTTCGGCGAGATGAAGAAGGATGACCTATGGATCGGCGGCAAGTTGACCGGCGCGGACAACGTTGCCAAATACGACGAGAGAATTCGCATCACCGTCGATCTCCAAAGTCACGATGAAGTCAAAGGAAACCGCGACCTCTCCTGGACGTGGTGGGACCGCGAGAAAATGGAGGGTGTCGGCGCCAAATGGGGCAGGGCGGGAAAGAAGGCGGAGGACGCCATCAGCCTCCAACGGTACTGATGGTGGACTCGCATCGTGAGGGCGGGCGTGGCAGAGCGCCCGGGTGCGACGGCGGCGGAGCGCTACGCCAGGCGTGCTGATACCCGACACGGTGCGGGCCCTCGCAGCAGCGGCAGGACGAGGCCGTGGCAAAGCCGGGCCCCAGCCTGCGGCTTCGGCGGCGTGCTGGTAGAGCCAGCGGCGCACCAAGTCGGCGAGGTGGGCGGGGACCGCCGCCGCTGCTCGAATCCGGGGCGATGGGCGGGAGCAGGCTCAGTGTCATGGTGTGTCCTCCGTCTGGGCGGCTGATTGGTACTGGTGTTCTAAGAACGCGCCGAATCCGGGGCCGTAACGGCCCCGGACGGGCGGATGTCTCGAACGGGAATGCGGTCTTGACGTTCGGGGCAAGGGCTGCCTGCCTGGTCGCTTTTGAATCCACACGTTCGAGTGATTGACGACGTGTGGCACTCGATCACGGGCTTGCGCGGGCCTTCCACGGCCTCGGGGCGGGACGGTCGCGCTCCAGCTCCGCCAGCACCAGCTGACTGAGGCGGGCTGGGCAAGGGCGGGTTGCTGGGAATTGCTGTCCTAGGTAGTCCGTAGTGATCAGCGCAGCGTCCCGTCTCGGCACTTGGCCGATACGGCGGCCAGCCCCCCAGCCAACCCCTTCACCTACACCGGCGCGTACAACGAACCCACCACTGATGCGGCCGGATACTACCTGCGGGCCCGCAACTACGATCCGACCACCGGCCGGCTCACCGCGACCGACCCTGCGGCCCTCCCCGTCGGCAGGCCATACATCTCCGCGTACGCCTACGCCGACAACTCCCCCACCCGCTTCACCGATCCCACCGGCCGAACGCCCGACGACCCGGACGACGGCAAGATCCATTCCTTCGGTCAGGCTGCCAGCGACTTCGGCGAAGGACTGCTGGAGGGCGTCACGATGCCGTTCCAGTTCGTCGGGGACCTGTACCACGCCTTCACCGGCGAAAACGGCGGGGCGGGCGGCTTCATCGACAAGTACCTCCCTGTCCGCCCCGCCTACCGCCTCTACCGGTCCGCAGAGATGTTCCGCGACCAGGGCTGCGAGGAGCTGGACGACGTCTACAGCCAGGCAGCGGGCGAGCTCACCAAGCAGATCGTGGCCACGGGCATCGGTGGTCTGCGTGGGTGGCAGCGTGACGCAGCCATGCCTGTCGGCGGAGCTGGCCGCTACTACGGGCCGACCGGGGAGACACGCTTCGGCGCGCCCTACTACACCCCGCTCCATCCGGAAAGCTCGACAAGGATCAACCCCGAAAGCGGAAGGCGGAACTGCGGACTCTGCGCCATTGCCGGTGATGAGCTCATGGCCGGCAAGAAGCCTGGCCCCGTGGCCGGAGCGCCGATGCCGCTGACGCGTGCAGAGATGGGCACGAGGACCGGGAAGCCCTGGATCAAGATGAACGGAGCCACACCGCTGGTGAATCAGATGCTCCGTTGGGGTCCGGGCGCCAGGGCAATCGTCGGGGCGTGGCCCAAGAAGGGAACAGGTCACTACTACAATGTGATCAACAATGACGGCAAGATCATCTTCCTTGATTTCCAGAATGGGAAGCCCAAGCCGTTCGCCGAGCGGTACGACGAGTGGTACCTCATGAGGATGAACTGACCATGCTGACCATCGAAGAAGCTGTTGCGGCAGCCTCGGTCTTCCTGGCCGAAGACAGCAAGTCCTGGGCGTCCACGAGTGTTCGGATCATCCCGGAGGACTGCTTCGTCGAGGCGGGCAGGCTCATCGCCCCGTACGACACCGTGGATTACCTGGACGGCGGCAAGGACGACATGCGCCTGGCAGGGAACCTGCCGATCGCTGTTGACATGAGTACAGGTGAGTGCTCGGTGATCACCTGGGACGAGCTGGACGACCTCGAGGAGCGCAACCTCCTGTAGGTCATGCACGTCGAACGCCGGTGGCGCCTCGCACCTTGAAAGCCAAGGTGTGGGGCGCCACCGTTTGCAGCCGATGCACAGGCGGGACATCCCATGGGCGTAGGCGGCAGCCAACCCGAGGCGTTCTCCTGGGGCAGAACCGGCCAGCTCCCCCACTTGCCGTGCGGTCTTCCGAAGCTGCGTGTTGACCCGCCTGTGCTGCACACTTCGAGCATGATGCGACGTTTACGCTGGGAGGAACTTGCCCAGGATTGGAAGGCGTTCGAGGACGGGGTGGCGGTCCTGCTCGGCATGGTGTATCCCGGCCTTCGCCGTGTGAACGGAGAGGGTGGTGACCGCGGGGAAGACGCCGTACTGGAACTGCCCGATGGTGAACGGCACGTCTTCCAGATCAAGAGCTTCACGGGACGCCTAAATCCCGGTCGGCGCCGCAAGATTCAGAGCTCCCTTGATCGGGCGGCACGAAGGGGGCCGGCGCGTTGGACTCTCGTCCTTCCGCTCGATCTCACCCCAGGTGAATGGGACTGGTTCGATCGCCTGCGCGAGGTCTACTCATTTCCGCTGGAACTGCATGGGTTGTGCGAGCTGAAGGCCATGTCCCTTAAACACCCAGCTATCGAGGGCTTGTTGAACGTCTCGCTCCCGCCGTCGACAAGGATCGGCGGGCCCTGCGTTTCGGGTGTCACACCCATTGAAGCCGGATTGGCTGTGGGCGAAGGCGGCAGGCTGACCGCCTACGTGGAGCGGGATGTGGACTGTGCATTGCGGGCACGACTGAGCTCGGCGGCAGATCCGGGTGGAGCGGTTCTGCTTGTGGGCGACTCCGCCGCGGGGAAGACTCGGACACTGTACGAAGCCATGCGTGCGAAGTTGCCCCATCATCGCTTCGTTCAGCCCGCGCAGCCCGCCGAAGTGCGTCAAGATGTCGTGGCTATCGTCACGACGCCCCAGCCATGTGTGCTGTGGCTGGACGAATTGAGCCGCTATTTTGAAGGCGGCTGCTTCGGTGCGTCCGAACTCGGGCAACTGATCCGCTCAAAAGCGGTCGTTCTCGCCACTCTTGATGCGGCGGCGTATGAGCGCTGGAGCGGTTCGGCCGTGGTGGAGCAGATGGCGCCACTCATTCTTGAGCGGCGCTGGGGCCCGGCTGAACGTGACAGGGCGCGCAGTTCCCCAGACCCTCGCGTGGTGCGGGCGGCGCAGGCCCATTCCGCCCTCGGGGTGGCTGAATGCCTCGCCGTAGCGCCCCCGGCTCTGGCGTGAACTCGCACTGGCCGATCGCGCGGGTGGAAGCCCGCGCGGTGCCGCCCTGACGCGTGCCGGTATCGATCTGGCCCGGGCCGGCCTCAAAGGGCCCTTATCTACGGCACTCTTGCTCGACACCTACTCGCTCTACCTCGCAGACGGTGGCGGCCCGTTGCTTCGTCCGGAGTCCCCAGGAGACGCGTTGCCTGGGCAGGCAAGGTGCGCTGGGGGCCAGCAGCATGCTGCTTCCTGCAGGGGAGGGAACATGGAATGTCCACCCCCAGCTCATAGCCGAGGCGCAGCGGGCGGATGTGCCGGTGCACGCACTGACCTGGTTTCAGGCCATGGACGCAGCACACGACATCGACGAGATGTTCGCGGTGGCGCTCAAGGCGAGTGATCACGCCCCGTCAATCGCTGTGCCTCTCTGGAGGGCGATGGCCGACGCCGGCATCAGTCGGGCCGCGAACAACTTGGGTGTCGTCCTGGCAGATCTTGGCCGATATACGGAAGCCGAGCGGGCCTACCGAATGCAGGCGGACATGAAGGATCCCGCTGTCCTGCTGAACCTTGGGAACCTCCTGGGGAAGACCGGCCGGTACGAAGAGGCGGTCGAGGTACTGCAGGAGGCGGGAGCATCAGGCCATGCTGTGGGACGCGATCGAGCATGCCGACCGGGAGGCGTTCACCCGGGAGCCACCCAAGACCCTCCAGGGCCGCATCAACTACCTGTTGCGGCAGTTGGGCACCGCGAAGGCCGTCGCGGTGGAGCTCGGCATCACTGCCGACTCGGTCAACCGCTACCGGCGCGGCGCGAGGAAGCACCCGCCGAAGGACATCGCGTCGAAGATCGACGACGCCGTTCGGTCCCGCTGGCAGCCCCAGGTCCGCAAGCGCCGGCGGAAGCAGGCCGCCGCCAGCGGGATCACGGTGGAGACGCGGGCCCGGTTCGGCTACACCGCGCCGGTCGGCACCACCGACGACGGCCGCTTCCGACGCCTCACCGTCCGTCTCCCCGCGACGTACGCGCAGCGCCTGTTCGACGTCCGCGACTCCGGGGCCAGCGACCAGCAGATGCGCGACATCATCGCCGAAGGATTCAAAGACGTGTATTTCCAGGACGGGGGAGGCCGTGCCATGGGAATCTCGGACGTGGCCATCAACGACATTGATTACCTCGACCTGGATTACTGACAAGGAGCGCAAGCATGGCGAGTATCAATTACCCGTTGAGCCGACGCACGGTAGTTGTCACATAGGCACGCTTGTTGTCACTGGCGTGGTGGAGTACGTGCGGTGCGACTGTTCGGCATCTGTCCTGTCGCACTGTGCCTGTCGGATTCCCACTGCTTCTCGTTCGTGCTGTCGGATTCTCATTGCGCCGCGTGCTGAGCGACGACATTGGAACCTCTCTACCGGGGGTTCTGCCTCTATCGAGATCGCGACTTCCCCGAAAGCCAGGCCGTCTGAGAGTTTCGGGACTCCGCCTTCTCGAACGACCTGGCATTCCAGCAGGTCAACGGCTCGCTACCTGACACATGTACTTCGACAGGACAGCATCACCGCGCAGACCGGCATGCGGTTACCTCGGCGCGGCCCACCCGAAACGCACCGCCAAGCTGCCCAGGTAGCCCGCCTGGTTCAGCTCTGAATCGTGGCGAGCCAGTCGGTCAGCAGGCTGTTGACCTCGTCGGGGCGTTCCTGCTGGATCCAGTGGCCGCAGCCCTCCAGGAGGTGGGAGGCCGACAGGCGGGGGAGGGCGGTGGGGTAGGCGTCGATGGCGTCGGACATCCAGGTGGTGGAGGCGTCCAGGGCGCCGCCGATGAACAGGGATGGCTGCTTGATCGGGGCTCCACGGTGCGGGGCGAGGTCTTCCCAGTCGCGGTCCATGCTGCGGTAGCGGTTGAGGGCGCCGGTCAGGCCGGTGCGCTCGAACTCCCCGGCGTAGACGTCGAGGTCCTCCTCGCTCAACCAGGCCGGGAGCGGGCCGGCGGGGAAACGGTCGCGCAGCTGACAGCCCGGGGAGACGAAGTGCGGGTCGGGTTCGCCCTCGGCGGGCATGGTGTCGGCGGACAGGGCCGCGTAGAAGCCTGCGAGCCAGCCCCGGACGTCGGGCTCGATCTCCGCCTCGGCGCGGCCGGGCTCCTGGAAGTAGGAGACGTAGAACTCCTGCTCGGGGCCGCCGATCCGGCCGAAGATGTCGGTGGGGCGGGGGCCGCCGGGCGGCGCGTACGGGACGCTCAGCAAGCCGACCGCGCGGAAGACTTCGGGGTGGAGCAGGGTGGAGGCGGCGGCGATGTTGGAGCCCCAGTCGTGGCCGACGATCACCGCGCTCTCCTCGCCGAGGGCGCGCACGACGGCGACGTTGTCCTCCACAATGTCGAGCATTCGGTAGGCGTCGGTCGCGGCAGGCTTGGAGGAGCGGCCGTAGCCGCGTACATCGATCGCCGTTGCCCGGTACCCGGCCGCGGCGAGGGCCGGGAGCTGACGGCGCCAGGAGTACCAGGACTCGGGGAAGCCGTGCACGAGCAGGACCAACGGGCCGGTGCCCTGCTCTACCAGGTGCAGGCGCCCGGCAGGGGCCTCGACGGTGCGGTGGCGGAGTGCGGCGGTCGGCTCGGATCGCATGGGGGACTTCTCCTCGGTACGGGGGCGGCCAGCGGGAACCCATCGATCATGCGGCGCGGTGGCCACTCGGCGCGATCAGCGTTGCCATTCTGGCAAGGTTGCAGGACAGGACGGTGAAGCGGCACGGCGGGAAGGAACGGGGACGGTGGCAGGTGACGACGTGGCCCAGACGTTGGCGGCGATAGGGCCGCGGCTGCGGGCCGTGCGTGAGCGCCGTGGCGTCACACTCGCCGATGTCAGCTGCGCGACCGGCATTTCGCCCAGTACGCTGTCGCGGATCGAGACCGGCCGACGCAAGCCCACGCTGGAGGTGGTGCTGCATCTGGCGAAGGAATACGGAGTCGCCCTGGACGACCTGGTCGGCACCGCACCCGCCCCTGCGGCCAAGCCACGCAGCACGGCGCCGCACAGCTTCGGAGGCGACAAGGCAGTGTCGCCGCTGACCCGGTACGTCGGCGGCCTGCACGCCCACAAGCACGTACTGCCTGCCGTCGCGGAGCCGCCTGGGCGGCCCCGACAGGTGTCCCACGAGGGCTACGAGTGGCTGTGCGTCATGTACGGGCGGTTGTGGCTCGCACTCGGCGGCCAGAATCTCGTCCTGATTGCCGGGGATGTCGTCGAGTTCGACACCCGCATCCCCCACGGAGTCGCGAACGCCGGATCCGCCGGACCGGTCGAGTATCTGATCATGTTCGGGCCTCAAGGAGAACGTCTACGGTTGCGCACACCTCCAGCCGCTGGTCGCGGGACTGGTGGCAGAAAGGCTGCTGAATGAGTAGTTGTGACAAGCCGCGTGCCTCGTCGGTGACAACCACGCTGCTTCGTTCGGTCTCATTCGCCACGTCATCCGGCTCTGCCGGTGACAACTACTGAGCTTCGGATCACCCGTTCCCGAATCCGAAGAACTCCGCCGAGCGCGAAACGAACCGGCAGACCGCCGACGACTACCAGCGCCAGGAGGAGGAAGCCGCTGACTTCCTCGACTGGGAGAAGGAAGTGGCGCAGTGATGACGTACGACGACTACTTCGACTACGGCGCTGACTGACGACGCGCACTCATGAGGCGGCTGGGCTCCGCCTCCGGCATTGCAGCTGCCGGAGGCGGAGCCGCCACCGTTCCGACGTACAGAGAGCGCGCGGCCCGCTCACACGCCATAGCGGTGGGCCAACTCCTCCAGCACCGCAGGCCACTGCTCGCCCCCGCGCCGCCGGTCCACGGCCTCGACCATCGCCTGCGGCGGTAGGGCCGCGAAGAGGTCCGCGAGCTCACCGCCCCGGCCCTCCTGGGCGCCCCACCACAGCTGCTCCGCCACGCGCGCGTCGCGGTTGATCCAGAATTCTGGAACGGCCTGCCGCCGCTCCGGCGCCGGGACCCGACCGCCGGCACCAGGCGGCTTGCTCTGCCTCCGGGTGGCCTCGGGCGCGGTGAGCATCGCGCGCAACGCCGCCGTCGCGGCCAGCGCGGGCGCCAGCGCCTCCTCTACGTCCGGCCCCAGGCGGGCGAGGATGGCAGTCAGGGCGTCGGCTGCCGCCAGGGCGTCCGACGCCGCCGATGGCTACCACCCGCCTGCCGCCACCGCGTCCACACATCGCACACCGCGTTCGACAGCGTCTCGATACGACCGGCCAGCTCCATGCCCGGCCCAACGACCGATCCCGGCCCGCGTACCGGGATCGGACACCAGCTGATGCCCGCGGCCGCGCTTCCGTCGCCCTGGTCCGGCCCTCCGCCGCGGAGGACGATGGAGACATGGGCGAGCACGACCAGGACCAGGACGGCGTCGCCGAACCGGTGCGGCCGCCGCTGACCGCCGCGCAGGCCCGCGAGGTGACAGCCGGGCTGCGCGAGGCGATGAACGACGTCCGGCGCACGGTCGCAGTGCTCGCTGCCCGGGTTCGGGACGCGCACGCCGCCCGCGTCTGGGAGCCGCTCGCCTACGGCTCGTGGGCGGCGTACTGCGACGCCGAGTTCGGCATCAGCCGCGCCCAGGCGTACCGGCTCCTGGACGTCGCCCGCGCCCTGGCCGCGATCCACAGCGCAGTCGCCGCCGGCACCGACCCGTCCCGCACGCGAGACATCGCCGACCCGGCCGCGGCCAGGTTCGACTACGGCCTGTCCCAGCGGGCCCTGATCGCCGTCTCCGGCCGTACCGGCGATGTCGCGGAGCCTGAGATCACCCGCAGACTCGCCACGCTCGCCCACAGCGGCCTCCAGGCCCTCGACGAGCCCACCGTGCGCGCCGTGGTCCGACAGGCCGTCCGAGACGTCTGCACCACACCGCCCCCGCCGCCCGCCGATCCGCCGGCGGATCCCGCGCTCACCGAGCTGCGCCGCGTCGTCGACGAACTCGCCGCCACCCACCAGCTCGGGGAGCTGATACTCGAAGTCGCCCCGGCGTACCTGTCCGACACCGCGGCCGCCGACGTCCTCGCTCCGCTGTGCGAGCAGATCGGCGAGACCCTCGACAACGGACTCGCGGCCCGCCGCTACGCCCTGTCCGGTGACCGCCGCGCCCTGTCCGGTGTCCTTTGACACTGAACATGGACCGATTGCCAGGGAAGTTGGACGACCACTACGTTCCTGCCATTGATGTTGGACCGAAAGGGCTGGGAACAGGGTGGGGGGCTCTGGTTCTTTCGTACGGGGACGTCACGTTATTGGCCTTGAGCTGGACTTTCTTGAGTGTGGGCGTCGGCGGCGACAGCCCTCGGGGCAGGCGTGGAGTGCGCCGTTCGAGGCTGTGGCGCCGGCCCGGGACTTCCGCTGGGTAAAGGACGGCGTGAGCTTCGCGGGCTGGCACTACTGCGCGACAGCTCGGGACGACGTCGGCTACGAGACGTAGGTGGAGCGAAACCATCTGATCTTGATGGGCCGCGATCCGGAGGTGGTGGGGGTCACCTCGCAGCCGTTCTGCGCCGGCGGGATGGCACTCGGCCTCACGCCCGCGCTTGCTTCGGCATGGTGAGGATCTCCGCTCCGTCGTCGGTGATGGCTATCGTGTGCTCGCTGTGTGCCGTCCTGCAGCCGGTGGCGCTGCGGAGGGTCCAGCCGTCCGCGTCGGTGACGAGTCGGGCGGTGTCCGCCATGACCCACGGCTCCAGAGCGAGCAGCAGTCCGGGGCGCAGTGTGTAGCCGCGGCCGGGCCGTCCGGTGTTCGGGACGTGCGGGTCCTGGTGCATCGTCGAGCCGATGCCGTGACCGCCGAACTCGGTGTTGATCGAGTATCCCGCCTCGGTGAGGGCCGTGCCGATGGCATGGGCGATGTCGCCGATCCGCGCCCCGGGCCCGGCGGCAGCGATCCCCGCGGCGAGCGCGCGTTCGGTCGCACTGATCAGGGCGACGCTCTCCGGGGGCTTCGCGTCGCCCACGATGAAACTGATGGCGGCGTCGGCGGCGATTCCGCCCAGGGAGACGGCGAGGTCGAGGGTCAGCAGGTCACCGTTGGCGAGCGGATAGTCGTACGGCCGCCCGTGCAGGACCGCGTCGTTGACGGCGGTGCAGATGTAGTGGCCGAACGGGCCGCGTCCGAAGGACGGGGCGTAGTCGACGTAACAGGACGTGGCTCCCGCCTCGACGATCATGTCTTTGGCCCACCGGTCGATGTCCAACAGGTTCGTGCCGATCGTGCTGCGGCTCTTCAGCGTCTGCAGGATGTCGGCGACCAGGGCGCCGGTGTCTCTCGCCCGGGTCAGCAGGGCGGGGTTCAGGATCTCGATCATGCGGCGTCCTCCTTGCGATACCAATAACTATACCGGCCATACTGTACCGGTATAGAATTCGCACTATGGTCAGGTTGCCGCTCACTCCCGAAGAGATCGAACGCGGACAGCGTCTCGGCGCCCTCCTGCGCCGGGCCAGAGGGGAGCGTTCAATGCTCGACACCGCGCTCGCCGCACGCGTCTCGCCGGAGACTCTCCGGAAGATCGAGACAGGCCGCGTGGCCACCCCCGCCTTCCCGACCATCGCGGCGATCGCCGACGTCCTCGGCCTCTCCCTCGACGCGGTGTGGGCCGAGATCAGCGGGGCCGAACGCGTCGTCGGGCCCGCCGGCTCCACCCACCGCTCCCCGGAACGGCTGGCGTCCTGAGCGATGCCGCGGCGGCCGCCGCGGCCGCCGAGGCGGCGCGGACTCGGGCCCGGCTTCCCAAAGGCATCCGGGCGGGCCGTTGACGGCCTTCTACGGGGGAAGGGCTCCTTCTCATAGGCCTATTGGGGTGCAGGGGTCCGTCTGCGGTTTCGTGAGCGGGCCGCAAGCCGGGACTATCGGCGGGTTTGTCGGGGGGCCCACATCGACCGACGCCTCGATCGCCGTCTGTCACCCCTGCCCCAGCCGGCCGCCGGCATCCCTCCGGGCCTTCAACGGGACGGCTGCGCCGTCTGCGGGACGCCACTCTCCCGGGTGCTTACGGACGGGTCCGGCCGACCCGCTCAGGTTCCTGTCGAGCAAAGCGCTCCTACTGAGCAAGAAGGCGGAGCTCGCTACTACCGCCTGACCAGTCCAACTTCATTGGCAAACAATCCAACTTCGGTGTCGGAGGACGAGGACAGGGAAGTGTCCTCTGACAAGTGATCTTGACCGTTTGCCAGGCAAGTTTGACCGGTCGGGAGGGGGTTGGCGGGTCAGGTGTAAATGTCTCGGCCGTACTCCTCGCGGCTCAGCTGGAAGTCACCCGGCCGATCACGGCGGAGCTCCTCATGCCGCCGCGCGAAGACGTCGAGCGCTTCGTGAACCGTGCAGCCGGATGCGTCCCGGATCGCCTTGATCGCAAGAATGATCCGGTGATCCAGGATGTCGCGGTCCACGCTCTCGGACAGGTCTTCCATGAAGCTGACCGTACCGATAAGCATCCGACTCCACCGGTCAATATCTCCTGGCAAACGGTCAAGATCACCCGTCACGGGACAGGAAGCACGTGACGCCCGCCTCCCTCCCAATCTCCCAGCTCGTCTCCCAGCAACGCGTCTGCCTGGGAAAACGACCCCTCTGACTCCCAGACATCCCAGATGTTCCGGGGCATTTCTGGCCCCAGTCCCCCAGTCGCCTCACAGGGTGCTGGGGGACTGGGGGTTTGCCCTCGGTGATCAGTCCCGGCGCGGCGGCCAGACGTGCGGGCCGGTGCACTGCCCGCAGGCGGCGCAGCCAGCGCACTCCATGCAGAACTGCTGCGGGACGCGCGGGCAGTCGCAGATCGGGTTGTAGCCGGGGTCGTCGTCGCCGGGGTAGAGCGTCTCGCCGAAGGGCGGCTCGGTCCAGGCGATGACCCGGCCGTCGGCGAGCAGGTCCTCGTAGTGGTGGCCGACCGTGCTGTGCTCGCTCCAGGTGGCCACCACTATTTCGTCCGCCGCGCTCACGCCGTGCCGCCCTTCACCGCGGCCGCGTTGTCGAGCCACGCGGCGAGCGCGGTCGTGGCGTCCGGGTCGGCCTGGGCGAGGCGGCCGACGAACTCAAGGACTGCCCGACGTCATCCGCCGGCGCTCCCGGCGTGCGTCCGCTCCGGGTGAAGCGGGCAGTGTGCGGCCTCGGGACTGGTAGGCCCGCATGTTGAGGTGTCGCGTATTGCGTGACTGCCGCTGCTCGGTATCACCGTGAGTGACGAGGGCAGGCCCAGCTGTTAGGAGCGTGGTGGGGCGAGTTGGCGCCTGACCTGCAGGATGCCGACTTCGGCGGCTGCTGGCTGTGGCCTCCGTCAGCAGCCGCAGTTCCCCGTGAGTCCCCGCCCAATCTGGCGCGGTTGTGGCACGGGGCACTTCTGATCCGTAGCTCAGAGTAGATCGGTCATCTGAGGTCATCACGGTCGCGGCGGCCTCTTGGGGAGTCGACAGCAGCCATGCCGATGGCTGTGGTTGCTGTACTCCGCTGCCGTACGCAACCTGCCAAGACCTCGACGGCCTGCGTCGGCTCACTGGTCGCTTCCGGTGAGAGTGCGGCGCCGGGGACGCCTCATATGGCCCAGAACCCGATCGGCCTATTCGGCTGCGCTGCTGGTTGCCCACCATGCGAGCGTGAACGGGGGCCTGCGTGAGCGCGGGCGGCTGATGCGCCTGGACGGTGCACTCAGCGGGCAGCACCTGCTGCTGCGGGACGTCGGCTGACGTCCCCTCCCAAGCCCCGCACGTACCAGCGCGCAGGAGGAGAGCCATGAACCGGCGTGTCGTCTACACCCGTGGCGGATCGCCCGCCGATGTCCTGACCCTCATCGAGGAGCCGGAGCCGGCAGCGCCCGAGCGCGGCCAGGTCCTCGTCCGCACCACGGCCTTCCCAGTACACCCTGGAGATCTCCACCCCATCGAGACCTACCCAGGGGAAGCTGCGGATCCGGTGACACCGGGCATCGAGGCCACCGGCGTGGTGGAGGCGATCGGCCCGGGCACGCGCGTGGCGCCGGGTGTCGAGGTCGGCGGCCGCGTGACGGTCTTCCCCCAGCCGGGGTCCTGGTCCCAGTGGTTCGTGGCGGACGCCGAGGCCGTCGTCACCGTACCGGACGAGTTGCCGGACGAGGTCGCCGCACAGATGCTGGCGAACCCGCTCACCGCGGTGATGCTGCGCCGTGAGGCGCAGGAGCACGTTGCCTTCGGCTACGACGGCTTTCTGGTGCAGACCGCCGCAGGTTCGTCGGTCGGGCGGCTGGTCACAGGCGTAGCCCAGTTCCACAACTTCGCGCTCATCAACGTCGTGCGCAGCGAGCGCGGCGCCGCCGAGCTGCGCAAGCGGTTCCCGGATGTGCCGGTCGTGGCGACGGAACATCCGGGCTGGGCCGACGAGGTCCGCAAGACGGCCGGAGGTCGTCCGGTGAGCGTGGCCCTTGACCCGATCGGCGGGAAGATGGCGGGGAGCCTTGTGGACCTCTTGGCGCCGGGCGGGAAGCTGGTCAGTTACGGAATGATCGCCGAGGAGCCGATCTCGGTGCATGCATCGACGCTGGTGAGCAAGTCGCTGACGCTGCGAGGCAAGAACATCATCAGCGGGTGGCCGTCCGAGGCGTCCCCCGAGCGGCGGGCGTCCGACATCGCCACCGCGAAGCAGATCGCGCTGGCGCTCACGGAGCAGTTCGATGTGGCCGCCACATACGGCCTCGGCGAGCTGGCCGACGCCGTGGAGCACGCGGTACGGCCCGGCAAGGTCGGCATCGTCCTCGTCCGCCCCTGACAGCGGCAGCGAAGGTCTGTGAAGTCTCAATGACCGATGCTGTGGCCGAACGGAAGGCTGCCGCCAGCTGACGTGTTGGCGGTGGGAGGTGCTGGGTCAATCGAGTGAATCGTGACGAAGGGTGTGAATGCGTGGCCCATCGTAGCCTTGTGAACACGGAAATGATCGACCACGTAGGCCACTTCACTGCTCGGATGCCGCATCAGGGCGAGCCTTACGAACCCTCTCCCATCCCGCCGTCCACGGTGAAGGAGCATCGTTGCTCCGAGGAGGTATGCCGGGAGTGCGAGGCCAGAGATGCGATCGCGACGGGCCATGACGTGTACGCAGACATCGAAGCGAGCCTCAAGCGGGTACGCGATCTCCTCGAAGTCGTAGCTCTGATGGGTCCAGCAGACCATGACGTGCGGGTCTCCTATCTGGACAGCCCCATGCCCCCGGAAAGCGGGTGCAGTCCCGGCGCGCTCGTCGACGCCGCTTACCGGAGCGTCAACGCGGCTCAGATGCTCCTCTGGGCGGCCCGCGGCCAGGACTTCCGCTATCTCGTACGGGCTAACAGCTTTCTTTCTGCTGCCGCGTACGGTGCCGCCCGAGCCACGGACCGCCAAGTCGTTTTCGCCGCAATCACGGAAGGCCACAAGAAACAGGCTCCAGCTGAAGTGGTGCGCTCGGGAAGCCAGTCCGCGTCCCTGCGCTGCATGAGGCCCCGCACCGCGCTTCTGGTGCGGGGCCTCATGGGCGCCGGGCCTGCTACAGCTTGATGTCGAGTCGTTCCACGTCGGTGAACTCCACGCCCAGCCCGTGCGCGCGGCTGTTGTTGGCGCGGAAGTACATCCGGGCGAGGCCGTCGGCCGCGATCTGCCGGAGCTGGTCCTCGTTGGCGCCCTGCTCCCGTGCGCTGAACAGCTGGTCGGCGCACTGGGGCGGCAGGGCCTGGGTGATGTCGCGGATCCGGGCGTCGTCGGTCGTGCCCGAGGCGGCGGTGAACCCGAAGCGGGCGCGGGTAGAGACGACCAGGCCGTCCGTGGACGCCGTTTTCTTCCTCGCCTTCGCGCGGATCTGCGGCTGCCACCGCTTCTTGACCTCGCGCTCCAGGCGGCCGCGCAGCTCCTGGCGGGGCCGCTTGAGCTTGCCCGAGACGTACCGCTCTACCGTGCGCTGGGAGATCCCGAGCGCCTGGGCGGCGGCCTTGGTGCCCTTGAGCTGCTTGACCAGGTACTTCATCTGCGCCTGGGCGCTCTGCGGAATACGGCGGGTGAACGCCCCCTCCAGCGCGCGGTCCAGACTGTCCCCGAGCGAGTCGACCATCGGTTACTCCCCTTCTCCCGCGCTCTGGTCGGTCTTGATGAGGTTGGAGATGTTGAAGACGCCGCCGCGCTCCTCGAACTGCTGCTCTGCCCACAGGACGGTCTGAGTGCCCTGGTGCTTCACCATCCCGGGCGAGACCCTGAGCCGGAAGCCGCCCGGCACCGGCTTGCCCTCGGGCGTGTACGGCAGGACGTCCAGCGGCGACGGGCCGGACGAGGGGTAGACGATCGCGTCGGTGCCGATGGAGACCGGGTACAGGTCGGCGGCGGCCGCCGTCTTCATCAGCTTGCGGTGCAGGCCCACGCGCTGATTCGCCAGCACGGCGGCCCGAATGTCGGGGCGCCAGGTCTCCCGCTTCAGCGCCGGGTAGGGCTCGTAGTACGGCACCTGGCCCCGGCTGCGCTGCCTCAGCTTGCCGATGCCGCCCTTCGCCGTCGCCTTGATCGCGGTCTCCAGCAGTGCCATCGTCGGGTCGATCTGCTTGCGCCGCGCCATCGCGTCCAGGAACTCCTGGCCCCCGAGGTCGGTGGTTACGCCCATGTCGGCCATCGTCTCCACGTACGCGTCGCGCAGCCGCTTGTACCAGGCGTCCAGGTAGCGGCCGGTCTGGGTGCGCACGTACGCCTTGATCGGCGCGACGTCGAAGCCGAGCTCCACCGCGTAGGCGACGGTCGGCGTGGCGTGCCAGGCCGGGCCCTCGGGCCGGTCGCCCTTCGGCGTGAACGGGCTCGGGAGCCGGTCGCCGTCGACGGTGCGGTCGTTGATCCGCACGCGGGACAGGTCGACGTGGCTCAGGTCGACCAGCCACGAGCCGGGCAGCGAGGCGTCGAACCGCGGGTTGCCGGTCAGGTGGGTCGGCCCGTTCAGCCCGACGGTGAGGCCGTTCGCGGCCGCGGCGAACGACATGTTGAGGTCGACCGCGACCAAGAACTGGTTAACGCACTCCTCGTCGGTCAGCGGCCGGCACCAGTCGTAGGGCTCCTCCATCAGCATCTCTGCCGGGGTGCGCATGTGGTGCCGGGCGAACTTCCCCTTGAGGACCGGGTGCTCGTCCGGGACCTCGCACTCCACCACGTCGTACACGGCGATGAGCGCGTCCGTGTTGAAGGCCCGCTTGAACTCGCCGTTGGCCGGGTCCTTCTCCGCGCGGGTCGGCGGGCGCAGCGCGACCATCAGCTCGAGGCCGGTCGTCGCGGTGGTGCCGCGCGGGGTCATCACCCGCGCCGCGTACAGCCCGAGGTACTGGGAGAGGTCAGCCGGGTGCATCGTCAGCAGCAGCTGCGGGTCGTCCTTCTTGCCCCACTCCCGGGTGTCCAGAGCGTTCCACGGCAGGATGCACAACTGGACGCAGCGGCGCCGGGAGCCCTCGGGCTCGCGGAAGACGCGGGCCCACGGGCCGAACCCGCGCTGGGTGAGCTGGAGACCGGCCTTGCCGATCTGCTTGACCACCTTGTGGCCCTCCGGCAGTCGGCTCGCGTTCCGCTCCTCCTCCGACAGGGTGGCGGGCAGGCCGAAGCGGGTCAGCGCGGCCTCGGTGAGGATGAGGATCGGGTCGGCGTCGCGGCCGTTGCGGTGCAGCCGGGCCTGACCGAGGCGGGCCTCGGTCAGCGTCCAGTCGACCAGCGCCGGGATGCTCTTGGCGGGCACGTCCAGGACCAGGCCGCCGACGCAGTACGCCGACACCTGCCCGTCGGCGTCGGCGTCGATCACCGCGAGCGGGCCGTTCTCGAAGCGCGGGTCGGCAGCGGCGGCCGCAGTGGTCTTCTTCGCCACCGCCTTCTTCGCACCCGGGCGCCGCGACGACGCCGACGGCCTGGCGGTGCTGCTCGCCTCGGTCTTCGGCCGGGACGGCGGCACGGCGGGTGCCGCAACCGGCTCCGGGGCCGGTCCGGTGAACGCCTCCGGGACCACGGGCGTCGGGGCGGCGGGCGCGTCGGTGGCCGGGGCGGGGTAGCGGGCGGCGAGGCCCTCCAGCAGCCGGGCGTACGCGGCGCGCTTCGGCGGCCGCGGCTCCGTCTTGCCGGTCTCCCAGTTCCCCACGGCCTCCCGGCGGGCGTTCAGCGCCGTGGCGATCTGCGCCTGACTCAGACCCGCCGCCTCACGCAGACGCTTGCGCTCCGCAGGGACCGGCATTGGCGAGAGCACCAGGGGTTGGTTCTGAGAGGCCGGTAGCGGCGCTCGCAGCCCCGACAGGTCTGGCCGCCGGAGGTGGCAACGATCTCCAGAATCTCCGATGCGGTGTGATCGAGTTCGACCTCCGCTTCCTGGGGCGGGACCGCGGTCGCGACAGGGGTTCGCTGTCCGTGCCGTTCTTGGGCTCTGCAGTCGTTCGAGCACCATTCACGGGGCCGGCCGTCCGCTCTGGGAAGGAGCGGTTCCTGACAGTGGCGGCAGGCCGCCGTCGGCAGCGGGCTGCGGGTCCAGTGGGCGATCTTGGCACTGCAGCGTCGTGAGCATCCCTTTCGCCTGGTGGCACCGATCATCGGGTCTTCGCAGGCTGGGCAAAGGCCGTTGTGCTCGTTCGTCTCGGCCGGCTTGAAGGTCTTCCTGGCCTTCGGCGGCCTGGGCAGTGGTTCACCGTGCTGACGGAACTGGAAGGCGAGTCGGCGGCAGTGGGAGGAACACATGCGGCGCCGCTGTCCGAGCCGGAGTCGCATCAGTTGTCCGCAGACGTGGCACGGGACCTTCTTCCAGTCGCTCGCCGGGATGCCCTTGCGGTAGCGCCGCTGGCGGCAAGCCTTGGAGCAGGTCCGGGGTGTGACCCCGAAGCTCGTGAGGGGCCGGATCAGTTTGCCGCACTCCGTGCATTCGACGGTTTCCAGGATCTGCCGGAGCTCGGCCGGGTCGCGTCCTGCGACCGCGGCGATGCGGTCCCAGGTCGGGGTGCCGCGGTGCAAGGGCGGCTGAGTGAGGTATTTGCGCAGGTAGGCGGGTGGAAGGCAGTTCGCTTGGGCGAGCCGGATGATGAACGAGCGAGGGCCTTCGCCGCTTTGAGGGCGGACCTGGAACGGCAGCCGGAGTACGGGGGCTTCGCCGGCCGGCTGGGTCACCGGGCCGCTGCCGGACGCTTGCGCTGCTTGCGGCTGGAGGCGATGTCCAGATCGACGGCCAGCAGGGCCGCCTTGGTGATCTTCTCGGTGCGGCTGAGGATGGCGTCGACGGCGGCTCCGCGGATCTGGTGGGAGAGGGTGCCGATCATCCCGTTGGTGCGGGTGTGGAGGAAGCGGTCCAGCCGGGTCAGGGTGTTGGCCCTGGTGCTTGTGGAGCACGAGGTTGGCCTCCATCTGCGCGACCAGCGCCTTCCACTCGGCGTTGTAGGGGAAGGAGTGAGTGGCCATCGAGGTGAAGCGGGCGGCGATCTGGTCGCCGCGGGTGCCGGACAGCAGGCTGCCGTCCTCGATGTCGATGCCCGCGTAGGTGAAGGTCGCCGGTATGCGCTCGGAGAAGTACTTCAGCGTGTCCGAGGCGTCGGCTCCGTGGCGGGTGGTCAGGGAGATGTTGTGGATCTCGTCGACCAGGATCAGGCCGGTGCCGGCCTTGGTGCAGACGCCGACGACTGCCTCGGTCAGGTCGGTGATGTTCGAGCTCCGCAGGACCGGCAGGCCCAGGAAGCGGGCGAACTCGGCGGCGATCATGCGTGGTGTCGCGGCCGGCGGGACGGTGATGTAGATGACCGGGATGCGGTCGTCCCGGCCGGGGTGCCGGCGGCGGTCCTGCAGCTCGTGAGCCAGGCCGAGCTGGGTCAACGCGATCGTCTTGCCGGTGTTCGCGGGCCCGGAGACGATCAGGCCCCGGCGGGCACTGACCGATCCGCGGTTGAGGATGACCCGCCGGCGGCCGCAGGTCACCGTGTTGCGGACCGTGGAGGTGGCGACCACCTGGAGGCGGGCATGGTGGTCGAGCCGGTCGTCGTCGTAGGCAACCCGGCCCTCCGCATCCAGCGCGTCGTACTCGGCCTTCGTCAACGCGGTCATGGGCTCGCCCAGAGACGCGTCGACGAACGCGCGCCAGCCCGGCAGGCTGGTCAGCTGCCGTCCGAAGTCCTCGCCGGAATCGTCGACAAGCAGTGCGGTCATGAGCGTCCCCAGGGATCCTCGAGCGGGTTGAACAGTCCCAGCGGGATCACCTCGGCGAGATCGCCGTCGGCCTCTTCCAGCACGTCGGGGCCGTCCTCGATCTCGTGTGGCGGTTCCGGCGCCGGGGCGGGGACCGTCGGCTCGGAAGCCTTCGTCCGGGCGGCCACCCGCCGCTCGTCCTTGGCCGACCCCGCCTTGGACTTCTTCTCCTTCTTCTTCACTGCCGCCCGGACGGGACCGGCGTGCGCGGGTCAGCAGGTCGGCGACGGCCTGGGCGAGCTCCTCCTCGGTGGCCTTGGGAAGCTGGTGGCTGACGTGGTCCCATGCAAGGTCCCCGAAGGGGACGGGGGCCCGGTTCAAGTGCTTCCAGTTCGGCGTGAACAGCCGTCCGGGATGGTCGGGGTCGCGCAGGCCGTCGTGCGGGCGGTTCTGCCACTTGCAGATGATCCACTCGTCCAGCAGGTCCTGCAGCTCGGGCAGCGACCACACGTTCTCCCGCTCCGGGTGCCGACCGCGCTGGTCGGTGTTGTGGCCGGTGTACCCGGGCAGGAACTGCGCGAACATCAAGGCCACCGAGTCCAGCATCTTCTCGATGTGGCCCTTCTGGAAGGGTGCCCCCTTGTGTGTGGGCTGGAAGTCGATCTCCAGGAACCGGCAGGAGGACCGGAAGTTGCGGGAGATGAACACCTTCCCGTGATCGCAGACGATCATCTCCGGGACGATCACCGGCTTCGCGGCCGCGTGTTTCAGTTGCTCGTCCAAGGTCAGCAGCCTGCGGTGCGGCAGCACCGAGCGGGACATCCTCAGCGCGTCGACCCAGCCCGGCCGCATCAGCTCGGGCGTGACGGTGCGGGCCAGCAGCACGCTCGCGTCCACCGACTTCGTCGTCGGCCGCAGCACCGCCGCCGACAGTGTGCGGGTCGCGACGTCGATCATCCCTGTCAGCTCGACCTTGCCGATCACTCCGTTGTCGAGGCCTACCATCACATCCAGCGGGGTGGAGTCGATCTGCATCACCTCGCCCGGAGCCGACACGGTCAGCTCGCCGAACGGCGCGTTCGCCCCGTGAGCCTTCGAACGCCGGGTGACCGCCGAGCCGGTCGCGTGGGTTCTCTTCGTCGGCTTCGCCAGCAGCCGGTAAAGGGTCCGGCGGGCCGGCAGCTCGACCTCGGATCTCCCCGGTCCGCCAGATCAGGTAGGCCCCGTTGCGGGTCGAGGTATCGACGCCCTCCTTGATCGCCTTCCGCATCGCCTCGACCACTGCCTCGGGCACCGACCCGAACTCCGCCCGCCGGCGGACCGGACGGCGGTCCGCCAGCCCGACCAGGCCCTCAGCCTGGTAGCGACGCCGCCGACTGGCGATCGTCTTGGCCGCGACAGCATGGCTGGCTGCGGCCAGCTCAGCCGCCTTCACCCGCTCCCGCGACGTCACCGAGGAACCCGGTCCATAGCCCGGCCGCAGCTGCGTGCCGGGCTCCGCGTCCGGCGCGATCCCGTGCAGGACCTCCAGGATGTGCCCCTCCCACCACAGGGCCTGCTTCACCGCCTCGGGCGGGAACGCCTCCAGCAGACCGACCTGCGGCAGCGGCATCCGTTCGGGCTGGAACAGGACCTCGAAGTCCGCCGCCTCGAACAGGTCGATCAGCGCAACCACCCGATGCCCCGCATCCGTGTCCTCCACCGCCGCCGCTTGGGCAGTGACCTCAAGAACCCCCCGGACCTGGCCCTGGAGCTGGATCCTCTGGCCGACCGCCAAGGCCGGCGGTCGTTTCAACCCGCCCATCCGCTTCCCTCCGTCCAGACCACGCTGTCGGTCTGCATCAAGGCGCCCGCCAGGTCCGTCTCCAACGCTCCGGACCACAGCAGGTGGAACAGCACCGGCAGCACCCGCAGCCTGTCTCCGACCAGCCCGGCGCCCTCCCACAGACCCTTCGGCTCGCGGAACACCTCCAACAGCCGGGCCGCCACCTCCGCTGGCCGGCCGCAGCGGGTCCGCCGGTAGCGGGCCAGCCAGCGGATGTTCGCCATGAACATCGGATCCGGCCGCCCTGCCCAGGCAAACTCCCAGCCCACGGCCCGGCACGCGCGCTCGGTCGCGGCGAAGGCTTCCCGCGTCTCCCCGTCCAGGTCGTCCTCGGCACGGACATCAACGACGCGAGCTCCGCCGTCGGCGAGCCGGACGAAGTAGTCGGGCGCGTGCCGCCGCCCCCGGCTCCCGGCATCCCAATGCAGCCAGAACGGCTGCGAGGCGATGCCGACCACCTACGGATCCCGGTCCAGCAGGACCAGCCGGTCCCGCTCCAGCCACGACTCGTAGCCGACGTGGTCCCTCATCGTCGCCGAGTAGTACCAGCCCGCGAAGCCGCGCGTGTACCTGTGCCACGAGAACTCGCGGACCGGCTCCACCTCTCGAACCGGACATCCCAGCTAGACCCCAGCAGCCGACGTCTACGGACCCCGTCAAGGGAAAAGTCCAGCTCAAAGGCCGCGAGTGCAGCCTCATCGATTGCCTGGGCGGGTGCCCCCACCACGTCCCCCGCCTGCCGAATCCCCCGCTGGCCCAACTTCGTTGTCACAAACTAGCGTTGGCTCAACTTCGGTGGCATTCGGTCCATCTTCACTGTCACAGGTCAGTGGGTGACCTGTGTCAGTGGGTGTTGATCGATTGCCAGCGAAGGCCGATCGATTGACTTCTGTGCCATTTAGGGATGACTGTCTGTGGGGTTTGTGACAGTGGAGGATGACCGCAGACGGCGACGATCACTCGCTCGACGGGTCTGTAGTGTGCGGCAATGACAAGAAGCGAGCGGCTCGCGGAGCAGTTGGATTGGTACTGGCGCAAGAACCTGCGGCCACGGCTGGACGGTCTTACCGACGAGGAGTACTTCTGGGAGCCGGTGCGTGACTGCTGGAGCATCCGCCCGCGTGGCACGTCGGCCGCACCGATTTCGGAAGGTCCGGGGGAATGGACGTTGGACTACGCGTCCCCTGACCTGGTGCCGACGCCCGCGCCGGTGACCACGATTGCCTGGCGGCTGGCGCACATCATCGTCTCCTGCCTGGGCTATCGGGTCGGATGGTATTTCGGCGGCCAGGATGTCGACTCTGAGACATTCGCCTACGCGGGGACCGCTGACGAGGCGCTGAAACAGCTCGATGAGATGTATGGGAGATGGAACGCGGGGGTCCGCGAGCTCTCGGACGCTGACCTGGACAATCCGCCCACGGTGGGTCCCGAGCGGTTTCCCATGGAGAACAGGGTCCTGCACGTCAACAGGGAGCTGATCCATCACGGCGCCGAGATCTCCCTGCTGCGCGACCTCTACCGCTGGCAGGACGGAGCCGGACCGCACCGAATATGACTTTCGGTAACCGGCGATCGAGCTTCGGAGACTTACGTGGAGTCCGTGACGCTCAATGGCTGCTGCCGCATAAGCAGCTTCCGGGGTTGGAGGGACTGCTCGACCAGCTGGCCCGGGTGCCCGACCCGCGAGATCCACGAGGGGTGCGCTACCGACTGGCCACACTGCTGGCGATCGGGGTGTGTGCGATGAGTGCGGCAGACCACGACTCCCTTGGCGCGATAGCGGAATGGGGTCGCCGCTGCGGGCAGGAGGTACTGGGCCGGCTCGGAGCCCCCTACGACCCGTTCGCCGGCCGCTACCGCGCGCCGGACGAGCGCACCCTGCGCGACGCCTACGGCAGGGTGGATCCTGCCGAGCTCACCCGGGCCGGTTTCGCCCGTCTCGCTGCCCTGCCCCGACCGGCGTCGGACCGGGACACGCCGGACGGCCTGCCTGAGCGTGAGCAGCGCCGCGCACACCACGCCGCCAGGTGGGCCGACCCGCCTGGCGGCACGCGCGGGGCCGCGTTCGCGGTGGATGGCAAGTGCCTGCGCGGGGCCAAGCGCTCCGATGGAAGCCAGGTCTTCGTGCTCTCGGCCGCGCGCCACCACGACGCGGTCACTGCCGCCGCTCGCGAGATCGGTGCGAAGACCAACGAAATCCCTGAGTTCCACCCCCTGCTCGATCAGATCGACGACGCGGACCTGACGGACGCCGTGGTGACCGCGGACGCTCTGCACGCTCAACGCGCCCACGCCGTCTACCTCGTGGAGCACCGACAGGCCCACTACCTGCTCATGATCAAGAACAACCAGCCCAATCTCGTCGGCCAACTGAGCCAGCTGCCTTGGAAGGACATCCCGGTCCTGCACCGCAGCACCGCGCGCGGCCACGGCCGCGAGGAACTGCGCGACGTCCAACTCGTCTCCGTAAAGGACCTGCTGTTCCCGCACGCCCGACAGGTCTTGCGAATCCGTCGCAAGCGCCGCCGCCTGGGCACGAAGAAGTGGACCACCGAGACCGTCTACGCGATCACCGACTTGACGGCAGAACAGGCCAGTGCTGAGGAACTTGCCGACTGGGTCCGAGGCCACTGGACCATCGAGAACAGAGTGCACTGGATCAGGGACTGCACCTTCGGCGAGGACGCCAGCCAGGTCCGCACGCGCAACGCCCCCGCCGTGATGGCCTCCCTCCGCGACATCGTCCGCAGCAGCCTTTGCCTCGCTGGATGGGCCAACACCGCCAGCGGCCGACGAGCCCACGCCGACCCCGCAGCCTCCCTCACCCTCCACGGCATCCCGTGATCAAAGCCGGACATTCGCGGAACACTCCGGGGCCCTGAGGCCGCCATCGGTTCCTGCAGCTGACATGGGAGCCCCGAACGCAGGCGGCCCGTTGCCGATCTTCTCTCCCGCATTGCAGGAGTGCGACATGATGACCCCTCTCTCGCTGAATACGCGGAGACACTGTGAACAAGCAGGGAATCAAGGGCTGGTCCAAGGATGTCGCAATCGGCACCGCCGTGACGGTGGGCGTCGGCGCTGCCATAGTGCTCATTTGGGCCGGTCTGTGGGCTTGTCAGACCTTCTTCGACCGCACAGTGATCTTCGACATCCATCAGTAGAGCTCGGCTGACCTGCCTTCAGGCATCGGATCGCGCTTCGGGGTTCGAGTGACTCGTGTCACACCGAAGGCCGTGGAATGCAACACCGACCACCGTGGACGTGGCAAAATCATCGGCAGCGTCCGCTCTGCTCAATGACCACACGAACTCATCCGCACACGGCCTCTGCGGACACAAGGCACTGCTACATCACACATCTGACCGAGTTCGGCTACCCTGCCCGCTTCGTCCAAGTTCTCTTGAGTCCTCAGCAGTGTGTCCATGACGTGCAGCACGAGCCTGGGGCGGGCGGAGATCTATGTGGTGGAGGTGGTTATCTACCGCCGTCCACCAGGCAGTTCTCCGGGAGGTTTGATGCTGGTGCAACGGGTGCTGATGCCCGACTCGTCGCTTGAGTCATGGACGGTCCTCGGTAATGAAGGCGGGATAGTCGAGCCGATCGAGCGTTACCTCGCCTACCTGACCGACATCGAGCGGTCGCCGAACACGATCAAGGCATACGCCCATGATCTGAAGGACTGGTTCGTGTTCCTCGACCGACGCGGTCTGGACTGGCGTGAGGTCCGGCTGGAGGACTTGGGCGAGTTCGTTGCCTGGCTCCGGCTGCCACCTGCGGGACGGCATGGCGGTGTGACGTTGCTGCCCTCGGCGGAGCCTCACTGCGGGGTCACCACGGTCAACCGGAAGCTCTCCGCCGTCAGCGGTCTGTACGTCTTCCACGCACGCCACGGAGTGGACCTCGGCGACCTTGTCACCGAGCTGCAGCCGGTCCGCGCCCGCCGCACGGGCTGGAAGCCATTCCTCTACCACCTGGCCGGCGGCCAGCCGGAGCGGCGTCGCACGATCAAGCTGAAGACGCCTCGCACGCATCCGACGATACTGACGGCCGCCCAGGTCTAGACGATCCTGGACGCCTGCACCCGGCTGCGGGACCGGTTCCTGTTCGCACTGCTGTGGGAGACCGGGGTCCGGATCGGCGAAGCTCTGGGCTTGCGGCACGAGGACCTGGCTGCGGCGGAAGGCGAGTTGACCGTCATGCCGCGCGTCAACGACAACCGGGCGAGGGCCAAGTCCGCATCGCCCCGCACCGTTCCCGTCGGCCCCGAGATCGTATGGCTCTACGCCGACTACCTCCACGGTGAGTACGGCGACCTCGACAGCGACTACATGTTCGTCAATCTGTGGGGCGGCTCCTACGGGCGCCCGCTGACCTACGCGTCCGTCTACGATCTCGTCCTGCGACTGCGCCGCGACACCGGCATCGACTTCGACCCCCACTGGCTCCGGCATACCCGAGCGACCTTGCTCCCGCGGCAGGGGGTGCCGATCGAAGTGGTCAGCACTTTGCTAGGACATTCCTCGATCGCCACCACGCACGACATCTACGGCCACCTGTCGGTGGAGGACGCCCGCCGTGCTCTGGAAGCCGCAGGATTCCTGACCGGCCGGGAGGTGCGCTGGTGAGCCAGGAGACTTCCGCCGTTCCGTCTCCCGGCGCCGGACTGCTGGGCAAGTTGATGGCTGCCGTCCGGCCGGAGTTCCGGGTGGATGTGTTCATCCCCGAGCCCGGGGAACTGATCTTCGGTCTGGGTGCCTGCCGGGTTCCCGGCTGCCCGCGCCAGCCCGCACCCGCCAGCTCTGCCGCGGCCACTACTCCCGCTGGCAACGCCGCGGGAAACCGGACGTTGAAGCGTTCATCGCCGATCCTGGAGCCGATCCGGTCGGGCGGTCCGAGCTGACCGCCTGCGCCATCGCCGGATGCCGCTTCGGAGCGGCCCGTCAGGGCCTATGCGTGAGCCACAACGGCTTCTGGGAGCGAGCGGGCAAACCCGACAAGAAGATCTGGACCGCGGGTCTCCCGGTGGTCGAAGACGACGGCCGCCGGGTCTGCCGGCTGTCGTTCTGCACCCTGTGGGCTCAGGGGAAGTCGCCGTTCTGCCACAACCACAACTCCCGCTGGCAGGCCGTCGGCCGCCCCGAGATCGAGGAGTTCGTACGCCGCTGCGAGGCAGCGGGCGACGATCGGTTCGACTTCCGACCGCTGGACGGCCAGCGGCAGCTGCGACTGGAGCTGCAGTACGCACTCCAGTGCCGTCACGACGACCGGCAGGTCAACACCCACAGCTCGGCCGTCGCCCCGGTGATCCGACTGGCCGCCGCCAGCGGCACCGCGTCGTTGCTGGAGTGGCCGATGGAGCGGTGGAGCGAGTACTACGCGGCGATGCGAGGTGCCAGCCACAGCCAGAACGGGCAACTGGCCTTCCTACGCTATGCGTACACGCATCTGGAAGACCTCGTCCACGGCAACGGCTGGGAGAGCGAGTTCCCGCGCGACGTATGGGAACTGCGCCGACTCGGCATCGAGGGCACCCGGGCCCGGCTGCGGTTCGACCGCATCACCCAGCCGTGGCTGCGCGAGCCGGCCAAGCGATTCGTGCGCTGGCGGCTGAGCATCGGCCGCAGCATCAACCAGGCCGTCGTCGACATCCTTGCCCTCAACCGCTTCTCCGGCTTCCTGGCCGATCCCCGCGTCGCCGCTGACAAGCTCGCCCGCGTGGACCGGACCGTCCTGGAACGCTACCTCGCCGACCTGGCCCAGGACTCGCGCTCGACCCGTTCCCGCAGCCGGGACATCGGCTCGCTCAACGCGTTCTTCAACGCCGTGCGCCGCCACGGCTGGGACCAGAGTCTCCCGGCGAACGCGACCTTCTACCCCGACGACTTCCCCCGCCCCGACAAGCGGCTGCCCCGGGCGCTGGCCGAGCACGTGATGGCCCAGGTCGAGCAGCCCGCCAACCTCGACCGCTGGCACAACCCCGACGGCCGCGTGCTGACCTTGATCCTCATGCGCTGCGGACTGCGCGTCGGCGACGCCTGCAACCTGGCCTTCGACTGCATCATCCGGGACGCCGACGGCGCCGCCTACGTGCGCTACCTCAACCGGAAGATGAAACGCGAAGCCCTGGTCCCGATCGACGAGGAAGTCGAGAACGAGATCACCACGCAGCAGCAGCGCGTCCTGGACCGCTGGCCCAGTGGCAGCCGGTGGCTGTTCCCGGCACCCCGGATGAACCCCGACGGGGCCCGGCCGCTGACCACGCACTCCTACCGCGGGCAGCTCGACCTCTGGCTGGAGCGGTGCGACGTCCGCGATGAACACGGCAGGGCAGTCCATCTGACGCCACATCAATGGCGTCACACTTTTGGGACCAGACTGATCAACCGGGATGTCCCGCAGGAAGTCGTACGCGTCCTGCTCGATCATTCCTCCGGCGAGATGACGGCCCACTATGCCCGGCTTCACGACGCCACCGTCCGCCGACACTGGGAGAAGGCCCGCAAGGTCAACATCAAGGGCGAGAGCGTCACCGTCGATCCGGAAGGCCCTCTGGCCGAGGCCACCTGGGCCAAGCAGCGGCTCGGCCGAGTGACCCAGGCCCTGCCCAACGGCTACTGCGGCCTGCCGGTACAGAAGACCTGTCCGCATGCCAACGCCTGCCTGACGTGCCCGATGTTCGTCACTACCTCCGAGTTGGGCGCCGCGTATGCCGCTGAACAGGGGTGTGGCGGCGACGTCGATGCCGGTGTAGACGAAGGTTGCTTTGATGCGTTCGGTGAGGTCTTTGAGCAGGTCGGCGGCTTCGGCACCGGTGGTCGTACGCGGGTTGAGGCGGTGGATCTCGTCGATGAGGACCAGGCGGACGCCGGCTTGGGTGTAGGTGTGGCAGACGGCGCTGGTGATCTGGGCCTGGGTCATGCGGGTGGTGACGGGGATGCCGAGGTAGCGGGCGAATTCGATGGCGAGGGTTTTCGCGGTGGCGCCGGGCGGCACCAGCAGGTACGCGACCGGCACCTGCTGGTGGGTGCGTCCGGGCGGGGCGGGGTGTTTGCGGGTGTGGGCGAGGTGGCAGGTGCGTCCGACTTCGAGGAGGGCGGTGGTCTTTCCGGCCGCGGCGGGGCCGGTGACGATCAGGGAGGGCCGGGCCGTGGTCTGCTGGTGGCGGCCGAGCAGCATGAGGGTGCGGACCTGGGTGGCGAGGGTGTTGATGGCGGGGGTGCGGACGGTGACGAACGCGGAGTGGTAGGCGAGGCGTTCTTCCGGGCTGCGGGGTGCGTCGCCGGGCTGGGGCGGGGCGAGGGGCGGGGTGGTGGCGAAGTGCTGCCAGCCCTGCCAGGTGGTGATCGGCCACTCCGGCTCTGCCGCGTGCGTGCCGGGCAGTGGTACCTCGGTGTCGGTGGTGGCGTGGTGGTTGTGTGCGGGGTTGGTCACCAGTTGAGGGCTTCCTGGGCGGGGTCGTAGAGGCCGAGTCCGGTGTACGGGACGGGCGCGTCGCCGTTGTCGACGGTTTCCTCCTCGCCATCAGCCTGCTCTGGGTCGTCAGGCAGGTCGTCGAGGTCGTCGAGACTGTCGTCGTCCCATCCGTCGGCCTGAGGGCCCGGGTGTGGGGCGTGCGGTGGTCGGCCGCCGGCGGGGGCGTTTTCAGCGGTGCGGTGCGGGTGATCAGGCGTTGCTCGCCTGCGGTGGCGGTGCTGGTCTGGGCTCGGCGCATGAGCTGGTCGAGGGCGTCGGCGAGGTCGGCCTCGTGGGTGTCGCGGTCGCCGTGGCGGGCGGTGATGGTTTTGATGTGCTGCCAGGTGGCGCTGTTAAACGGCTCGTGGATGTGGTCGCGGTGGATCCACGGGATCTCTGACAGGTGTCCGTCGGGCAGGCGGATCCAGACCTGGCGGGCGTCGTGGGGGTTGGTGTGGACTTCCCATTTGCCGCCGCGCGCCGTGACGGGGGAGGGCTGGCCGCGGTAAGGGGCGAGGACATCGTGGTCGTAGGTGCGGTGGTCGACGCGGATGCCGCGTTCGGTGATGGCCTGCCAGCGCACCGGCAGCAGTTCGAGGTAGTCGCTGCCGCTGAGGGGGAGGGGCACGTGGCCGGCCACGGCGACCAGCGCGGCCCACATCTGGTTCGGGGTGAGGGCCTTCTTGGGCAGGGTGGGGTGGCGCAGGCCTTCGTGGGGGCGGTGGTGGTAGTGGATCAGCCATTCGTCCAGCAGGTCCTGCAGCTGGGCGACGCTGAAGCAGGCCTCGGTTTCGGCATCCGGTCCGCGGCGGGTGACGTCAGAGCCGGTGTAGCCGGGCAGGTGCTGGCACAGCAGGGCGTTGATGGTGCCGAAGGTGCGCTCGACGATGCCTTTGGCGGCGGGGGCGTGGGGCGGGGTGGGCTGGACGCTGATGCCGAGAGTTTCGCAGGCGGCGCTGAACGCCGTGGACAGGTAGATCTTGCCCCGGTCCACGACGATCGTCTCGGGCACCACGACCGGCCGGGCGGCGGCGCCCTGAAGGCGTTCGTCCAGGCTCATCAGCCTTTTCAGGTGGGGGAGTTGGGTGTGGGCGAGGCGCAGCGCGTCGGGCCAGGAGGGGCGGGCCGGGTGCGGGACGGCCATCTCCGCCAGCAGCAGGGCCGCATCCACGGCCTTGGTGCCGGCCGGGCGCAGGACGGCGGCGAGGATGGCGCGGGTGGCGACATCTACGGCGATCGTGAGTTCGGGCCGGCCGGTGGTGCCGTCGTCGAAGACGGCCAGGACATCCAGCCGCGTGGTGTCGACCTGCACCTGCTCGCCCGGCCGCAGCGCCACGGTCGGAGTGAACGCCCGCCTGCCGGCCGGGGAGGGCAGAGTGCGGGCGGGGCGGTGGGGGTTTTCGGCGGGACCGGCGAGTTGGTGGACGAGCCGGTAGAAGGTGGCCTGGGAGGGGGCGGTCACTGTGCCGCGGCCATGCCGGTCGGTAAGGATCTGCGTGACCAGGGGCATCAGGCCCTTGACGGTGCCTTTGGAGCGGCCGCGCTGGCGGCGCAGCGCTTCCTCGATGGCGGTGATGACGCGTTCGTCGGTGCGTCCGGTAGGCACGGGCCGGCGGGTGGTGCGGTGGTCGACCAGCCCCCACAGGCCCTGCTTGCGGTAGGCCAGGCGCATGCGCTGCACCGTGGTCCGGGAGACAGGTCCGAAGCCGATCGCGGTCAGCTCCGCGGCCTTGGCCTCCTCGCGCTGTGCGAGCGTGAACCGGTCGGGATCGTACTCGGCCCGGGGCACCCCGCCGCTGTCCGTCCCGCCGGGCAGGCCGGACTCCACCTCGCGGATGTGCCGCTGCCAGGCCAGCGCCTTGCGCCGTGCCTCCTCGGGCGCGGTTTCGAACAGACCCCACTGCGTCACGGCCTGGGGCATCTCGGCGCCCACGATGGTGAAGGACGGGTCGGCGAACAGATGCCCGGCCACGACCGTCTCGTCTTCGCCTGTCTCGCCGGCTAGGTGGACCTGCTGCCCCGCCACAGCGATGACCTGCCAGACGCGGTCACGAAAACGGACGTGCGCTCCCACCTGCAGCACCGGCCGCCCGCCACGCCGCACGCTCATCGTCCATCCCCGCTGCCCGGGCCGCCGCGGCCGTTCGCACCGTCGGCGCCGGTGCTGACGAGGACCCGCTCGTGCAGCGGCGTCTCCAGGTCTGTCGTCAGCTTTCCGTGCCATAGGGAGTGGAAGACGACGGGCAGGACTTCGATCGGGTCGCCCGCCGCTTCGGCGCCCTCGATCAGCGGCCGCGGCTGTGCGAACGTCTCACGGACGGCGGCCGCGAGACGGGGACGGCCGGCTTTGCGGGGGTGGCGGTAGCCGGCCAGCCATTTCAGGTTCGCCGTCAGGGTCTTCTCCAGCGGCTCAAGGCGCCGGTAGCTCCAGCCGGCCTGCGCGCACGCCGCCTCAAGGACCTTCGCTGCCTTCCGGGCCCGTTCACCGCCGGCCTCCGGGTGGCTGGGACAGTCGGCCAGCACAGCGGTGCCGTCGCGGTGGCGGGCGAAGAGCTGCGGTACCCACGAGCGCACCTGGCCGCGCGCGTCCCGCCACAGCAGACGGACCGGCCGCCCGGCCAGGCCGACCACCTCAGGATCGCGGTCCAGCACCATCAGCTGCGCCCGCATCGCGGCCGACCCGCAGGCCACATGCCGGCCGGTCGTGGCCGACCACCACTGGCCGGGCCCCCACCGCCGCCCTGGCACCACCGGGAACGCCGACACCGGCTCCAGCTCCTCGAAGGCCACCGCGAGGACCGCGTCCGCCACCGCTGCTGCACCACCTGCCCGACGGGGTCGACGAAGACCGCCTCCCACTCGGATCCGGTATCCGTCTGCATGTGCTGTGAGCGGCCGCCCGATGCGGCCGCTGTGTTCTTGCTGCCCACGCGCCCCAGTCAAGCCCGTTCTGCCTGCTTGGCGGGCGGCTTCACGGATTTTGATCACGAGTGCCGGGCGATGAGGTACCGCCCCGGCGGACGACGGCCCGTGCACGCCTGCCGGCTTCCTGATGCATGCTCACCGCCCTTTTGTCTGCTGCTCGTTGTGGTGGTCGGCGAGTGCTTCGGCGAGGACATCGGCCGGCAGGCGGGCCCAGCGTGCCAGATCCTCCAGTGCCATCCCGGCCGTGAGGGCTCCTGCTGCGGTCTCCCGTACGGCCTGCTCGATCAGTGTGGCGGCATGGCCGAGGTTGCCCAGCAACTGCTGCGCGGCGTCGGCGGTCTTGCCGTACTGGGCGCCGCGCAGCTGGGTCAGCTGCTCTTCTGCGTCGTTGACCAGGCTGGTGATCAGCGCCCGCTGCTCGGCCGGCACCGCAGAGCGCCACGTGGTGCCCGAGCCGGGCGCGCTGCGTTCCTTGGACAGGACGCGCAGTTGTCCGGCCATGGTGACGGGCTGGTGCTCCTGCCTCAGCCACCACGGATCGTTGCCGTAGCCGGGCGGGCCCCCGGCGCCGCGGCGGATCCGGATGACCGCGCCCATCCACGAGGTCAGCGGGCCGCCGTAGTCGGTGGCGGCCAGCGGCCCCAGCCACCACCCCCGCCCGACACGCTCGCCCAGCCGGCGGCAGAACGACCCGTCGGCGGGCAGCGGTCGCGGTCGCCCGGCCCCGCTGTCCCTCCACACCAGCTCGGCCATGACCGGGTCCAGCAGTGCGTCGGCGACGGCCACCACTTCGGGGAAGACGACGGCGTCCCGGCCCACGATCCGCCACCGCTCCAGCTCTGTTCCGGCGTTGCCGCCCGCCACCTGGTGCAGCCGCTGCGGCCAGATCGCCTCGCGCTCCCAGTGCAGGGCCTGTTCCCACCACCGGGCGACCACCGCGTGTGCCAGCGCGAATACTCTCTCCGGCTCGGCCCCCGTCCGTGCTGCCCGCCGCGCCATACCGGCCCACCGCCGCTGCGCCGCGGCCACCTCCGGCAGATCCCGTACGTCCAGATGCTCCAAGGGCTGGTCGGCGTCCGCGTCCAGGAGCCACCGCCCGTGCCGGAAACACACCCGCTCCCATCGCGGCGTGTACCGCACCACCCGCACGGCCATCCCCGTACGCCGGGCGGCGCACAGGCGGCAGCCGAAGGCGACCGGCCCGGCGACCGTGCCCCCGGTCCGCCAGGCCGCCGCCGGCACCCCGTTCCTTCCGGCCGACAGCTTGGCGTCCTCCTGTCCCCAGGACGGCAACGCCCGTGCCAGCATGTCTTCTTCGACGCCGCACAGGCCTGCCAGGAGATGCCGTCCGGCTGCGTTCAGCAGTACCTCGGCGTCGGCCCGTGCGCCCCCGCCGTCGTGCCCTGGCGGGTAGTTGCGCCACTGCCAGTACGACCGCAATACCTTCGCTTCCATCCCGTAGCGGCTTGCGATGCGGCAGATCAGCGACGAGGTGGTCTCTCCCTGCAGGGGAGCGGTCCGCAGGAGGCCGGGATGATGGGTCACTCCACCACGGTCTCGTGTTCGCCGATCCGGGCGGGCGTGTTCGCAGTAACCGTCCGGTCCCCAGCCCGCCGTCTGCTTACTTCCCCAGGCCGTGGGTCTCTCTTTCCTGGAGCCAGCAGGCGTGGGCGTGCCGGGGATTCAGCCATTCGAGCGCACCGTGATGATCCGATCGCACTAAGCTACGCCTGTGGTGGTTGGCGAAGATGCTCAGGTGAAGGGCTTCTCGGGAGCCCGCAGAGCCAAGCAGTGGCTCGAGGGCACGATGCGTATCTTCGGCGCGTACGCGAACACGGACTCGGAGTCCTGCGGTCGCCGGCTCACTCTGTCCTGGCCGTACGGAGGCCGGACGTTCTCCTTCGATCTGGGGGGCGCCATGCGCGGCGACCCCTACCAGAACGACATGTTCTGCGCGGAGGTCAAGAACTACGCGCAACCCAGCGACCAGGGAACCCAGTTCGACGAGTTCCTCGCCAAGTGCTACGTAGCCGCCCAGGCCCAGCACCACCTCAGCGATCACTTCATGTGGATCACCTGGGCACCCTTCCGCGCGAACTCCTGGTCCACCCTCAACTCACCCGGCCAGGTGGAAGCCGCGGTCCTGCAGCACAGCAGCCGCGTCTTCGGCACCAGCGACACCGAGGAAGCCCGAAAACTCCTGGACAGCGAACTCGCCCAGTCGGTCGCCGCACGCCTGTGGCTGATCGTGCTCTCGGACAAGCAGGAAACCCTCCTGCCGCTCAAGGACTGGGCAGCCATCGTCGCCGCCGAACTCACCCGCAGAGAGGGCTCGTGGTGAACATCGTCGAACAGTCGATCTCCCAGGCCATGGACGAGCCCGACGACCGGATGATGTTCACCCGGGTCAAAGACATCGTCGCCCGGCACCTGCGCCGCATGGACCCCGGCGCCACCGTCACCAAAACCGAGTTCTTCAACCACACCCATGTCCCCGACATGGTCCTCGAATGGCCCGGCAGACCCCGCACACCGCGCCGGTTCATCTATCTGCGCACCACATCGGACCAGCGCGAACTCGAGGACGACCTCCACCGCCTTCCCCGCGCGGACCGGCCGGTGCTTCTCGCTCTCGGTCAACTGCCCACTGCCCGGCAACAAGGGGATCTTCCCCCCGCTTCCCGGCAGCAGCACCGCGCTGCTCCTCGACGCCTCCGCGCTCGGCGCACTCCAGCCGGCCGACGACTCTCCTGGCATCCCGCATCTGGTGTCCCGCTCCGTTCTCGAAGGCGGCCGCGGCACCCTCGACAAAGCGGCGACCGAGAAGTTCCTGAACACGGTCGTCCAGGGAGCCGAGGCCGCCCGCGTGGGGGAACGCGTTCCCACCCGCGATGCCGTCGACGCCCTCACCGCACGGATGACCACCGACGTCGCCGACCGGATGTCAACCTTCCTCGCAGCGCTCTGGCAGGGCGGCGGATCCACACTCGCCAGCTTCCCCGCACCCCAGCGAGGCGTCGGCCATCTCGACGAGACGGCCCTGATGTACCTGCTGGAATCCGAAGAAATCGCCGACGCCGCGTTCTGGGACCGGGTCGTCCGCATGATCAGCCTTTCCATCCTGCTGCGCACCCCGGCCGCCGGCACAGGCAACCTTCAGCACCTGATGCGTGAGGCGATCCGGCTCTGGACCAGCCGCGTCTGCATGATCGTGCCCGGCACGGCAGACGCGGACATCAGCCCGTGGCGCTGGGCGGTGAAGGCCGGACAGCTGATCCTTCAGACCCCGCGTTTCCATGTGCTGGTTGCCCAGTCCCGACGCCAGCTCCCGCAAGGGCAGGAGCACGACCTGCCCCGCCTCGACGAGGTGAGGAACAGGGCCGACCGCTTCGGCATCCCGTTGACCTCTCTTCGCATGGTCGTGACGGACCGCCACGTCGGATACGGAGGCCCCGGCGACGACATCTCCCACGACGCCCAACTCGACGGCATCAGTGACGCGCTGGGACAGGCCGAGGGAGTCATCGAGGCCGAAGCCCGCATCCCCTCCGGCGAGACTCTCCAGTGCCTGTTCGGCACCGGAATCGCCAGCGCCCGCGGCGCACGTACCCAGGTACCGCTGGACGCCCTCCTCGGAACCACGGCACGCCTGCTCTCAGATCTCTCAAGTGACGAAGCCGAGAAGATCACCCAGCTTCTCGGTACTCAAGGTCCACCCCCCCGACCAGCCATGGAGTCAGCCCAGCTTCGACGACGTATAGGGCTTCGTTGAAGTGGTGGCCGCCCCGAGACCAGGATGGCCGTCTGAACCGCTCCAGGTACGACGGTGGCCGACTACGCAGGTTCTCCTCCAGGTTGTCCAGGGTGGAGCCCAATCCGAGGTCCTACTGCTGCCCAGCCTGGGGCCACAGGTCAGCTGGACAGTGCAGCAGCGAGCATCTTGTTCACGATGGCTTTATTCACCAGTAGTGCCGTCAGTTGTTCACGGGTTTGGGAGGCACTCAGATCCACGGTCGGGTGATGTTCACGAGTTTCGACAGCACTGGGGTACTTGCCAGGGCAGCATCGGGGTGCTCCTGGTGAAAGGTCCTGGTCATGCCGCAGATGTCCAAGGTCGAGCTGTACGCGGCGATCCGGCGTGATCACCGTGCCGGCATGAAGATGCGCGAGCTTGAGCGCAAGTACAACGTGTCGTGGCGAACCGTGAAGAAGGCCGTGGACTCGGTCTGGCCGGAGCCGCGCAAGAAGCTTCCGCCGCGGCCGACCGCGCTGGATCCGTACAAGCCGGTCATCGACGAGATGCTTCGGACAGACCTCGACGCGCCGAGCAAGCAACGGCACACGATCACTCGGATCTTCCACCGGCTGGTCGAGGAGCACGGCGCCGACGTCTCCTACCAGATGGTCCGGCGCTACGTCTCCGACCGGAAACCGGAGATCCTCGCGGCCTCGGGCAAGGCTCCGGTGGAAGCGTTCGTTCCTCAGTCCCATCTGCCCGGTCACGAGGCGGAGGTCGACTTCGGCGACGTGACGGTGCGTCTGGCCGGCGAGCTGGTGACCTGCTATTTGTTCTCGCTTCGCCTGTCCTACTCGGGCAAGGCCGTGCACCGGGTTTTCGCTTCGTGCGGCCAGGAGGCGTTCTTCGAGGGGCACGTGCATGCGCTTCGGACGCTGGGCGGTGTTCCCCGGACCAAGATCCGCTACGACAACCTCAAGTCGGCCGTCGCCCAAGTGCTGGGGCTGAGCCGGGCGAGGGTGGAGACCGACCGGTGGATCGCTTTCCGCTCGCACTTTGTCCATGTTCCCGTGGGTTCCCTGGGCCCCTGGGCTTCGCTGGTGACCTCGATGGCTTCCTGACCTGGTCTTCCCTCCGGCACGATACGGCAGGGTGATTAGTGCTCACTTCTCGGAAATCCTGAAGTATTCTCGGCTGTTGCAGCAGAGTCGTCGGATAGCTGAAGAGGAGGACCGGGATGGCATTGGCTGTCGTGCGCGATCTACGGCCGGAACTCCGGTTGGAGGCAGCCGAGGAGGTCGCTGCCTTCGAGCAGGATCTGCTGGCCGAGTTCGTCCTCGCCCGGGCCTCCGCCGGCGTCCTGGACGGCACCATCCGCGGTGACGTCGGACCCGTCCTTGCCCTGCGTGAGTGGTTCGGCCGGCCTCTGTGGGAGATGGAGCCTCAGGATCTCGACCGCTACTTCGGCCGGCACCGCCGCGACTCGGCTTCGGGTACCAAGGTCCGCCAGGCGGCTGCCTTCGCGGTGTTCTTTGAGTTCCTCGAACTCCGCCACAAGGCAGCCATCCACGCCGCCACCGGCTTCGTCGTCGAATCCCCGCTGGACGAGGTCAACCGGCCCCGCGGGGGCACCTCGGGGAGGCTGCGGATCCCGCCGCCGGAAACCGAGATCGCCACGCTCTTCGGCGGCTGGCGATCCGACATGGAAGAGGCTCGCAAGTACGCACCGGCCGCCAGGAACTACACCGCCTCGCGGCTGGCCAGCCTGATCGGACCCCGAATATCGGAGTTGTGCCTGTTGCAGATCGGCGATGTCCGCTGGGACTTGGGCCGGTTCGGTAAAGTCCTACTCAAGGGCAAAGGCAGCCGGGGCCGGGGCAAGAAGGAACGGCTCGTCCCGCTGATCAACGGCTCCCGCGACCTGCTGGAACGGTGGATCACCGGGCCTCGCTGGGAGTTCGACGACAAGGTCAACGACCCTCGGGCCCCGCTGTTTCCATCCGAGCGTCGCTACGGCGACGGCTCCAGCAGACCCGTGACCGACGACGCCCTGCGAAGCGGGCTGGCCGAGACGGTCGCCCGGTATCTGCCTCATCAGGCCGGCCAGCTCACGCCGCATCTGCTGCGGCACTTCGCGGCCTCCGACCTCTACCGCAACGGCATGGACGTCGTTGCCATCCAAGAGATGCTCGGACACGAATGGCTCAACACGACCATGATCTACGTCCACGTCGAGAAGTCCCACGTCGAAGACGCCTGGATCCGCGCCGGTCAACGCGCCACCGCACGTTTTGGAGGGACAAACCGATGAAGTGGAATCTGCGGATGGTCGCCGCTCAGCGCGACATCTGGAAAGCCTCAGAGCTCCAACGCCTGCTTGCTGACGCTGGATTGGCGATCTCGGCGGGAAAAATGTCCCATCTGTGGTCCGGACGGCCGCTGACCGTCCGCCTCGGCGACCTCGACATCATCTGCGACGTGCTGAACTGCACGCCGGCCGACCTCCTCATCCCAGAGAAAAGCACCGGTCGGCGGGAAGCCACGACAGCGGAGACGGAGAAGCAGGTCGTCGGCGGCACCCCGATCACCCACCAGCGTCGACAAGGTCGTTCGGGGCCGCCGCTGTGAGCACGCCCGTCCGGCGATCACGGCCCTGGGCCACCCGCAGCTGCCGGGATTGCATGGGCTGGGGCCGACTCGACCGCTCCCGCTGCAAGGCATGTTGGGGCTTCATCGCGAAAGCGACCGACCGCCACTGCGACGTCTGCCGACGCGAGGTCGCCGCGTTGGACGGGATCTGCCGCCTCTGCCGCCACCAGGCCGGCCTGATCGCCGGCCCCGGCAACAAGACGCGCGTTGACCTGACGGTCGCCGCCCGCACCGGACACCAGCTGTTCATCATCGGCACCCTGCGGTCTCGCGGCGGACCGCCACCGCGACCGGTCTCGTCAGGGCCATCGGAGGTGCGGCTGCACCGTGTTCCGCCGCACTGGACCGAGCTCACACTCTTCGAGATACCCCGCGACCTGCGCGGCGTCAGCAGCAAAGCACCACTTCTTGAGCACCCGGGCCGCCCGGATCGCGGAACTGCGCGGCTGGCCGCCCCGCACCCTCGGATCAGTGGGACGCGGCATCCGGATCCTCTGCGCGGTCCACCGGCCGGGTGAGCGGATCCGGGCCTCGACCATCGCCCAGCTCACCCACACCGCAGTGCCGGCCAGCCATGTCCTGGAAGTGTTCGAAGACCTGGAGATCTTCCTCGATGACCGGCCAGACGCCCTCGACGCCTGGTGCACAGAACACCTCGCATTCCTCGCCCCGGACATTCGGGCAGAGCTGGACACCTGGGTCAAGATCCTTCGGCACGGGACTCCTCGCCGAGGCCCCCGAGCCCAGGCCACGATCGGTACCTATCTGAGGAACATCCTGCCGTTCCTGACCGAGTACGCTGCAAAATACACAACGCTGCGTCAGGTCACGCGGGACGACATCACCAATTGGCTTGCTCACCGCCCCTATCGCGCCCACGATGCCAGTGCCCTGCGGTCGCTGTTCCGCACGCTCAAGGCCGAGCGACTGGTCTTCGCCAACCCGATGCGCGGCGTCAACGGCGGCAAGCCAGCAACCACGATCCCCACATCGCTCACCACGGACGAGGTGGAGTTCGTCGCCCAGGCCGCCCGGCAGGACCCGGCTCTTCGCGTGGTCGTCGCCCTGGCTGGCATCCATGCGCTGCCCGCCCGCCGGATCCGCTCGATGCTGCTGGAAGAGGCGGACCTGCCCGGACGCCGTCTCGACCCCGAGGGCCTGGACCGCCCTCTGGACGACTACACCGCCGAGGCGATCACCGACTACCTCGCCCACCGTCACCGCCGCTGGCCGAACAGCACCAACCCGCACCTGCTGATCAGCAGGAACACGGCCACCACCACAGCGGCGGTGGGCACATTCTGGATGGACCGGCTGGTCAAGGAACTGCCAGTGGGCGTCGACCGGCTGCGGCAGGACCGCATCCTCGAAGAAGCCCTGGCCAATGGTGCCGACCCCCTGCACCTCGCGCACGTCTTCTCTCTCGGCACCAGGACCAGCCTTCGCTACACGTCCGCCGTCGCTACCTCGGCCGCTGAGCAGGGACCGCCCACCCCCTGAACAGCAGTGCCCATATGGGCCAAGCTCCGGTCAGCACCCGTGGGTTCGCCCCGAGCACCCTTCAGAATTCGTGAACCCACGGGGGATCAACATCGAGAGCTTCTACTGCCGCCCCGGCATCGAAGGCGCCCACGAGAAGGGCGGCGTCGAGGGGATGATCGGCTACTTCCGCCGCAACCACTTCACCCCGGTCCCGGAAGTCGACTCCCTCGCCGAGCTCAACGAGATGGTCGACCAGTGGGACCTGCACGACGGGCACCGCCGGATCGGCTCGCGGCCTCGGACCGTGGACGAGTACTTCGCCGTCGAGCAGCCGCTGCTGATGCCGCTGCCTCAGGAGCCGTTCGAGACGGGCCGGCTGTTCACGCCACGGGTCGACCGCTACAGCCAGATCAACGTCCGAACCAACCGCTACTCCGTTTCATCGGCAAGCGGGTGCGCGTCGTCCTGCATGCCTCTCACCTGGTGGTTTACGACAGGAATGTCGAGGTGGCCCGGCACGAGAGGCTGATCGCGAAGAGCGGATTGCGCCTGGACCTCGACCACTATCTTGAAGCCCTCATTCGCAAGCCCGGTGCTTTCCCCGGCGCCACAGCCCTGGAACAGGCCCGGTCCGCGGGCAAGTTCACGCCGGTCCACGACGCCTGGTGGGCCCAGGCCCGCAAGGTCCACGGCGAGCGGGACGGCACCCGGGCGCTGATCGAGGTCCTGCTGCTGAACCGGCACCTCGCCCACGAGCACGTGGTCGCGGGCCTGGCCACCGCTCTGCGGGCCGGCGCCCTGACCGCTGACGCCGTCGCCCTGGAGGCCCGCAAGGCCGCCCAGGCTGAGGACGAGCCAACCATCGGCGCATCCATCCCGGCGCCTCCGGGGCAGACGCCGGCCACCGTCACGTCGCTGCACGAGTGGCGGCTCACGCACCTCCCGCCGGACACCAGGCCGCTGCCGTCGGTGACCGCCTATGACCAACTGCTCCGACGCCGCCGCACCAGCGGCGGCGACCATCATGAAGGAGAAGCCCAGTGACCCTGCCCCGCCAGCGAGGCTTGACCGAGCAGGCCGCCGACGCCGCGATCGACACCGCCTGCCGCCTGCTGCGGCTGCCCTCGATCCGCAACGAGTTCAACGAGATCGCTGACCGGGCGATGAAGGATCCAGATGACCTACCGCGGCTTCCTCGCCGAGCTACTGATGACCGAGTGCGACGACCGGGCCCGCCGCCGCTCGGAACGACGAATCAAGGCAGCGGGGTTCCCGCGGGAGAAGTCCCTGCGGGCCTTCGACTTCGACGCCAACCCCAACATCGACGCAGCCACCATTCACACCCTCGCCAGCTGCGAATGGATCAAGAAGAGCCAGCCGCTCTGCCTGATCGGCGATTCCGGCACCGGCAAGTCCCACATGCTCATCGCTCTGGGCACCGAGGCCGCCATGAAGGGCTACCGCGTCCGCTACACGCTCGCCACGAAGCTGGTGAACGAGCTGGTCGAGGCCGCCGACGAGAAGCAGCTCAACAAGACCATCGCCCGCTACGGCCGCGTCGACCTCCTCTGCATCGACGAACTCGGCTACATGGAACTCGACCGCCGCGGCGCCGAACTCCTCTTCCAGGTCCTGACCGAACGCGAGGAGAAGAACAGCGTCGCCATCGCCTCCAACGAATCCTTCGGCGGCTGGACCAAGACCTTCACCGACCCCCGCCTCTGCGTGGCCATCGTCGACCGCCTCACCTTCAACGGCACCATCATCGAAACCGGAACCGACTCCTACCGCCTCGCCAGCACACGCGCACGGGCCGAAGAACCTGCCCAGGCCGGCTAACCGCTGCAAACTCCGGGGCCACCCCTGCCAGCTCCCGACCAGGCGACCGGCCGTCGGCCCGAGACGCTCCAGTAGGCTGCGCTGGCCATGGATACGCACGCCGACCCCGAGCAGCCACGGCACGACGCGATAGCTGCCGGTCCACCGATCCGGCAGCTCTTCCGGGACGTCATCGCCGACCGCATGCCGGGTCCCAGGCCGCCCCAGGCGGCGATGCTGTTCTCCGCAGAGATCGACCCCTACTGGGACGACCGGAGCTTCCTCGCCGACTTCTACAACGGCATCCTCCACCAGGACACCTGCCAGCCCGCCACCGCTGACGGCCTCGTCCTGCTCGCGGCCCTCGCCCTCGACGACCGGATTCCCGCCCAGCATCGATTCCAAGCCATCGACCTGCTCTTCAGGGCTGCCACCGTCGCCGAGCGGCACCTCGCCGAGACCTGGCCAGCCACCCCGCCACACGGCGATCCCGACAGCGAGGCCCGGGCCCACAGCACGGTCCAGGACCGCACTCCAGATCTACTGACCCGCTGGTCGGCCGAATGCCCTGCGGTTCGGCTGGCCCTCGCCGGCCTCGCCGTCGTCTTCCCGACAGACCGCACCCTGCCCGCCCTGACACCGCGCCTGCGGACCTTCACGCACCAGTATCCCCAGGGCACCGACATCGGCGACTACGTGCGGTTCGTCCTCGTGCTGGCCGCCCAGGACGAGGACCGAATTCTCACGGTCACAGAGGAACTCACCGACGCCTACTGGACGGGAACCCCGCGTGGAATGCCAACACATGCACGAGCCCTCCACCTCCTCGGCCAGATGCTGACCAAGGTGGGAGCCGGACTCACCCGGCCACGCGCCGGGCAGTGACCCTCACGGGCACGACGAGCGACGCATCGCGCATCGCTCGCGCTGCTATGTCTCGTGAACACTCACGGGCCTCAAGATCCGCGACTGCTGCCCAAACCGGTGGACAAACGCTGCCCCTAGAAGTGAACGAAGCCATTCACGAAGTGTTCTGGTGTCGACGCAGCCAGTCAGGGTCCCGCACTGGTGTGACTACTGGGGCAGGCTCAGCTGAGTCCGCGTCTGATACCTGCATCATCCTGTCGAACAGCCAGATGAGGCGGAAGAAGCGTAGTGCCGCGAAAGCCATGGCGAATTCGAAGATGAACCGTGCGGATGCGGGGTCCTTGTTTCTGTCGAGTGCGAGTGCGCTCAGAAGAAGGGCGCACACCAGCGCGGTGCCGCACAGCAGACTGCGCCAGCTTCGCCGGAGACCCACTTGATGGTGACGTCGGACAGCGCGTAGGCGTTCCCCGTTCGCCGCGGTGTAGATGGAGATCGCGATCGCACTCAGCCCGCCGATAGCTGACACCACACCAGCAGCAGCGGCATACAGGTCAGTTCGCTGCGACGAGTCGATCCACGACAGCCAGTCTCCTGACCCGGTCGTGCGGATCGCCAAAATGTGAGCGCAGAGGACGAGCGCTGCTGCGAGGTAGTCGATCCAAAGATGTTCTGCCCACCGATCCGCGATGGTGTCGCGTACCTCCACAGGCCCCCCTCGTCTATGCCCAGGTCACGAGCCCCCGGCATCCACTGCGAGTCGCAAAGCGTCCTCATGCTCGGCCGCTGCTCCCAGGATGGCATCCACCGCTGACGTGATCCGGATTGACCTACCTTCGCCATCTGTGGCCGGTACGCGCTTTTTAGCCGTAATGCTGTGTTCTACTAGCTCGACGAGTCGAGTCTGCTCCGGCCCGCCCGGCTCGGAGAAGACCAGTCGGGCCCGGGCCCGCTCGGCGCCTGTGACCACATCGGAGATTTCTTCCAGGTCAGCAAGAAGATGCTCACGGTGCTCCCTGAGTTCCTTCTTCTTGGGCACAGAGATGATCATGGTCACACTGATCTCCCCGTACGATTCCCCGGCTACACGGAGCGTCCGGGCCAGCCCACCGCGACGTTCGCTCAGCGCACCCATCTTGTTGGCCATGATCTTCACTTCTACCCGGCTCGCGCCAGAGGCGGTCTTGAGTTTCTCCACCTCGGAATGCGTCACTACTGGGCGGATCTGCAGCTGTCTGCCAGGGAATATCTGGATCCCGTTGAGCCACGTCTCCAGCGCCTTGTGCGACGGCGCCGACACACCTCCCTGCATGATTCCCACAACGTTGCCGAAGGGAAGGAAGCAGATTACCGACGTGTCCAGGTAGCCCTCCTGCGCCGACTGTTCCAGCTCGCGCAGAGTTCCTGTGTCGAAGTTCATGACAGACAACCACTCGCCAGCGTCCTTCACGCGATGCAGGAGCAGATGGTCCTGCATGTCGTAGGTGGCGATGGTGCCCACCATCTGTGAATCGGCTTCGAAGGTCCGGGCTGCGACAGGTGCCCGTGAGAGATCCGAGAGTGCGCCGTCCCAGTCCATCAGCTCGGGGATTCGTCGGGCTTCGTCGTCCTTGAGGACAACCACCTCGTAAAAACCAACCGTGCGTTCCTTCATGTGGCCCAGCGTTGCCAAGGCGCCCCCTCACTCGTGCCGACAGCAGCAAGCCATGCGTCCGATCTAACAGTCGGTCACGGTCTGCTGTATAGATCGTAAGCCCGTGCAGTAGGCCAAAAGGGCGCGAACCAGCGAACCGGTGTCGCTGGTCGTTTTCAGACTTTCATGTCCGAATTGCTCCAGCCCTCGGTGAAGCTGGCGGTGCTGAGGAGTTGTTGTTGGCCGGGGTGGAGGGTGCTCCATTGACTGCGCTGGACGTTGGCCCACCGTTGGAGTGTGTCGGGGAGGGGCTCGTTCCCGCTGATCGCGGTTCGGTATTGCTGCCAGGTGCGGTGCCAGGTGTAGGGCCAGGGTGGGTTCCACCACGGGTCGAGGCTGGTGAGGGCGGTTGCGGTGGTGGTGGAGAGGGTGCCGGCGCGTTGTTTGCGGCGTTGCTGGCACAGCCATCTGCCGAGGGGGAAGCCGTCTTGTCGGGTGTGCTTGTCCGGGGTGAGGTGGCCGTGTTGGGCGGCGTAGGCGCGTGCGTGGTCGAGTCCGGGGCTGGCGGGGTAGGAGCGTGTGGCCGGGGCGGGGCGTTCGCCTACGACAGCGTGGGGTGTGATGCCGAGGGCGGTCAGGAGGTCCTGCTGGCCGGGGTGGAGATGCTCCCAGGACTCCTGCTGGACACGGATCCAGCGGCAAAGGCCTCGGGGAAGGTTCGTGGCCGGTAGGCCGTCGGCATCCGTAGCTGCCGTACGGAGACGGTGGTAGGCCTGCTGCCATTGCAGGGGCCAGGCCGGATTCCACCACGGATCGATCATGGTCAGGGCTTCGGCCCGGGTAGGGGAGAGGCGGCCTTGACGGGCGCGTCGTCGTTGCCAGGCCAGCCACTTCCCCAGCGGGAACCCGTCGAGGACGGTGCTGGCGGGCGCGGCGATATGGCCGTATTCGGCGGCGTAAGCGCGGGCGTGTGCGAGCGCGGTGTCCAGAAGATCGGGCCCGGAGCGGGACGCCGGTGGTTGGGCGGCGCGGGCTGTTTCGGCGGTGATGCCGATCTTGGTCAGCAGGCGGTGCTGTTCGGGGTGGAGTGTGCCGTAGTCGGTGCACTGACGCCTCAGCCAGTCGGCCAGCTCCTTCTCAAGGCCGGGAATGCCGGTACCACCGCCACCGCCACCGCCACCGCCATCGGTTGCGGACGCGGACTCTGACCGCTCGCGTACGCGACTCCAATTGCGTTGCCACTCCAAGGACCAGGTCGGGTTCCACCAGGGGTCGAGCGCTGCGAGGAGCGTGCTGACCGGCCATGTCCCGCCTGTACTGCGATGGTGCTCCCGCGCCTGGTGGCGCTGTTCGCTCAGCCACCGGCCCAGCGGAAACCCCTCAAGACAAGCTTTCAGGGGCGTGGCGAGGTGGCCATGTGCGGCGGCGTACGTGCGCGCGTGGGCCAGCCCGGGGCCCGTACCGCAGAGCTGGGCGATGATCTCGTGGGGGCGGGTGGCGGCGGTCTCGGCGGTGATGCCGATCTCCGCCAGCAGATGCTGCTGCGGCGGATGCAACTGCTTGTAGCCGGTGCACTGTACGGACAGCCACGTGGCCCAGCCGTCACTGCCGTCCGGCCAGCCCCCCTTCTGCAGCCCCTTGGTGCCGGTCTCGGGCATAAGCGCGGATCCGGTACCAGGTGCGCTGCCACGCCAAGGGCCACGGCGGGTTCCACCACAAGTCGATCGCGTCGAGCACCTGGAGGTGCGCGCCGGGTTCGTCCTGGCGGCGGGTGAGGCAACGCTGGGCATTGAGCCACTTCCCGAGCGCAAACCCCTGGTACGAGATGTTCTTGGTGGCCAGGGCCAGGCATCCGTGTTCGGCGACGAAGGCGCGCGCACAGGCAACAGCCGCATCGATGCCCGCTGTCCGGCTCGTTCGGCGCGGGCGTGCGCTACCGGCGGCCTGGGCCGTGAGGCCGATGTCGGCCAGCAGACGGCGCTGTTCGGGGTGGAGCGAGCTGTAGTCGGTGCACTGCAGGTACAGCCACTCCCCAGTCAGCATGTGGGTGTCGGGGAAGCCGTCGGCGGCGTTGAAGGGACCGTGGCGGGTGACGTGGTCGCGGGCGCGGTAGTAGGAGCGCTGCCACTTCACCGACCAGGGAATGTTCCACCACGGATCCACCTCCTTCAGGGCGGCGGCCTTTTCTTCAGACAGGGCCAGGGCATGGGCCTGCTGGTTGTGCACCCATTTCCCCAGGGAAAAGGAACCGACTCGGGTGTCACGGTGGGTGGCGAGGTGGCCGTGTCGGGAGGCGTAGGTGCGCGCGTGGGCCAGGCCGGCGGCGAAGGCGCCCTCGGCGTGCACGCTGTGACCCCGCAGCCGCTTCTGAGCCGGCAGACCCTCTGTGCCCGCGGTCTGCCGACGCTGGTAGCACGCGAGAACGTCGGCGAGAGGCCGGGGCCGGAGCGCCAAGGGGACCTGCCACGGCCGCTGTTCGTCGTCTCCACTGCCGCCCTTGGCACGGATGCACTGGTACGTCCAGGCAAACAGCGGTCCGTGGGTGCAGGCGGCCAGACGCTCGGTGAGCCACGGTCGCCGCAAGCGATGGCCCAGCTCGCTGGGCACGCAGGGCACATCAGCCAACCGGTAGGGCAGGTGACCACCACCGTCAGCAGCGACACGGAGCCGCCAGGCCGGGCTGGCCAGAAGCGTGGCGAGGGCGACGGTCTCTGGGTAGGTGACCAGATCCCGCGCCAGGATCCGCCACCGCTGCGGATCCTCGCCCGCGGGCATGGCCGCATCCAGCCGCATCGGCCACAAGCGCTCCTCGGGCCACTTCTGCGCCCACCACCAGGCTGTGACCGCCTCAGCAACCTCGAACGCCGAACCAGCGACGGGGGAGCGGCGCAGCAGCCTCCGGTGATCCTCCTGCGCCTGGACCACCTCCGGGCATCCGGCCAACCCGACGACACGGCCCCCGCTGCCAGGCACGCTCATCAGCCAGCACCCGTGGCGTGGGCAGACTCGCTGGTGCACCGCCAGGTACACCCGGGCTGGTGCAATGCGACCGGTCCGCGCAGCCACACAGCCCGGGCAGGCCGGACCCCAGGCGGAAACCGTCTCCACCCCGTTGTGGAGCCGCGCCGCCGGCCTCTCCTTCGAGGGGCCCAGCGGCTCCTCCCGCGTCCAGGCCGGCAACGCACGGTGTAAGCCCACCTGCGGCACACGACACAGCGCCGCGACCCGGTCCCGGGCCGCGGCGTTCAAGAACACCTCACTGTCGCCCTGTAGAGCGCCGACGACGCCCTGCTGGCCAGCCACCTCGGTAACCGTCGACAGCAGACTCCGCACCGTCAGGCCGTACCTGTCCGCGATCCGCCCCAGGAACGACAGCGTCATCTCACCCTGCAGCGGAGTCACCCGAAAGGCACCCGCGGCCAGCAACAGCTTCCCCACCCATCCCGTCGCTTGTGACAACTATCGTGCTTCGGCTCAACAAGCAGGTGCCGGGCTTGCGGCCGGCGCCAGGTCAGTAGTCGAGGTCGAGGTAGTCGATGTCGTTGAGGGTGACGTCGGAGAGTCCCATGGCGCGGGCTCCGCTGTCTTGGAAGTAGATCTCTTTGAATCCTTCGGCGATGATCGCGCGCATCTGCTGGTCGCTGGCTCCGGTGTCGCGGGCGTTGAACAGGCGCTGTGCGTAGGCCGGGGGGAGGTGGACGGTGAGGCGGCGGAAGCGTCCGTCGTCGGTCGTGCCGACGGGTGCGGTGTAGCCGAACCGGGCCCTCGTCTCCACGGTGATGCCCATGGCGGTGGCGGCCTGCTTCCGGCGGCGTCTGCGGACCTGGGGTTGCCAGCGCGCCCGTACGGCCGCGTCGATCCGTTCGGCGATGGCCTGCGGCGGGTGCTTGCGTTCGCCCTTGCGGTAACGCTCCACCGACCGCTGGCTGACCCCGATCTCCTGGGCAACGGCTTTGGTCGTCTTGAGCTGCTTCATCAGGAAGTTGATGCGCGCCTGGAGTGTCTTGGGCGGCTGGCGGGTGAAGCTCTCGCGGTCGGCGCGCTCGATTGCGTCGTCGATCTCTCCCACCGGTTACTCTCCTTCGTCCAGGACGGCGTCGCCGCCCTTGATGTGGCGGGCGGGGTTGAGGCCCTGCTCCATCAGGTCGACCGCCCAGAGCATCGACTGGACGCCCTCCAGCTTCGCCAGGCCGGGCGTGGGTCCAAGGCGGAACCCGCCGGGCTGGGGCTTGCCGGAGGCGGCGTACGGCAGGAAGTCCAGCGGGCTCTCCCCGGGCGAGGGGTAGACGACGCAGTCGGAGAGTACGGCGAGCGGGTACAGGCCCGTCATCTTCACCATGTTGTTGAGCTTGCGGTGCATGTTGACCCGCGCCTTGCTGATGACGGCGGCGCGGATGTCGGGGCGCCAGGTCGGGCGTTCCAGGGCCGGCCACCGCTCGCCATCCTTGTAGTGCTTGCCCTGCGGGCGCTCGCGGAGCTTGCCGACGCCGCCCTTGACCGTGGCCTTAATGGCGGACAGGACGGCGGCCAGGGCGGGGTCGACGTCCTTGGGGCGCTCCATCGCTGCGAGGAAGGCCCGGTCGTCCAGGTCCTTCGTAACGCCGAGGTCGGCGAGGGTGTCGACGTAGGCGGTCTTGAGGCGGTCGTGCCACGGGTCCAGGTACGCCCCGGTTTCGCGCCGCAGGTACGCTTCGATCGGCTCCACGTTGTAGCCGAGCTCCTGGGCGTAGGCGACGGTGTGCGTCTGGTACCAGGCCGGGCCGGTCGGGCGGGTGCCGTCCGGCGTGAACGGTGAGGGCAGGCGCGGGTCCAGCTCGATGTGGGACAGGTCGACCAGCCAGGAGCCGGGAATCTTCGGGTTGAACTTCGGGGTGTGGAAGTGGTCGGGGGCGGACAGGCCGACGACCAGGCGGGCCGCGGCGGCGAGGAACGCGGTGTTGAGGTCCAGGCCGACCGCGAAGGGCAGCGTGCACTCCTCATCTGTCAGCAGGTCCACCGAGCGCACCCACTGGTACGCCTCCTCGTTGAGGAACCCGCCCTTCCAGCCGGAGTTCACGACGACGGGGTGCTCCGGGGTGGCCTCCGGCGGCGCCGGGTCCATCGGGGCCGTCCCCAGCGAGCCCGGGTTGTAGCCGGACACCCAGTTCCCGGTTGCCGGGTCCTGCACGGCTTTCGTCGGCGGACGCAGCGCCGTCATCAACTCCAGCCCGGACACGGCCGTCGACCCGCGCGGGGTGATGACCCGGGTCGCGTACACACCCAGGACGCGGGCGATGTCGGCCGCCTCCATGTCCGTAACGCCGGGCCAGGACCGCTCATCGAGGGCATCCCAGGATAGGATGGCGAGCTGCACGCACTGCCGCTCGCGACCCTGGGCCTTGCGGTAGATCCGGGCCCACGGGCCGAACCCGCGCTGCGTGAGCTGCCACTTCGCCTTCGCCACCTGCTTGACCGCCGGGTGGTCCTCGGGCAGGCGCAGGGAGCGGCGCTGTTCGTGGCCCTCCAGGCGCTCCGGCAGCCCGAGCTTCACGGCGGCCGCGGCGGTGAGCACGATCAGAGGGTCGGAGTCCTTGCCGTACCGATTGAGCTTCGCAGCCCCGAGCCCGGACTCGCGCAGCGTCCACTCCACCAGTTCCACCACGGTGGTCGCGGGGCAGTCGAGCACGATGCCGTCGACGCCGTACGCGGACCCGTCGCCGTCCAGGACCGCGAGCGGGCCGTGCGGGAAGCGCGGATCGGCTGTGGGCTGAGCTATTTTCTTCGCGGCCGGGCGGCGCGATGCCGCGGTCGGCCGGGTGGCGGGACGTGCCCTGGCTGGAACCGTGGGAGCCTGCGGGGCGTCTGCCGTCTCCACCTCGGACGCGGTCGCTTCACTGGACGCCGCCGGTGCTGTCACGGCAGCCGAGGCTGCACCGTGTGCGGGATACTTCGCGGCCCACCCGTTCAGCAGCCGCTGGTAGGCATCCAGGCGCGGCGGCTTCGGCTCCGAGCGGCCGTTCTCCCAGTTTTTCACCGACTGAGTCGTCGTCTTCAACGCGGTCGCGAGGCGGGCCTGGGTGATGCCGGCGGCCTCACGAAGCCGGGCACGCTCCGCCGGAGGCGGGAGATGCGGCTCCTCGTTCAACAGAGCGTCGACGGACGCGAACAGCTCTTCCTCAGATGCCATTCCCTGCACCTTCACGTCAGGACTCGATACTGCTTAACCAAGAACTTAGCCCACTCCTTAACCTTCCCGTGCCCACTCCAACCCCAGTACGGCGAGCGCGGCGAGATTGTCGGCGGTGAGCTTCGTGTCCTGTCTCTGCGATGCGTAGGCAGTCCTGCTCATCTGTAGGCATGTGCGTCTCGGGCCCGGTCATGTGTAGGCGAGTTCCGGAGAGTTCCGGTCTTGTGTAGGTACGGCGATCACCGCGCTTCTACGGTCGAAGTGACTGGTCGGCGTCGTACCGGAGGCCCGGATGGATGTGCACGAGGTGTCGGCGGAGAACGTCGATCTGGAGTACGTCAGCGCGGCCGGCATCCGTGAACGAGGATCTTTGGGGCGCCTGTGGCCGGTCCGGTTCGAGTCGGTACGGCCTGAGCGCCGGTTCCCGGCATTTCGTGGTCAGGGCAATTGGTGCGGCTGGTACTGGTCGGCGACGTGCGGCGGGCATGTGGGCTATGAGTCGTGGCTGGAGCGCGATCGCCTGATGCTGCTCGATTTCGATCCGCTGGTGATGGGCATGTCCTCACAGCCGTTTCGGCTGTCCTGGGCAGGCCCGGATGGGAAGCGGGTGCGGCACACGCCGGACTTCTTCGTACGCCGCGCCGATGGCACGGGCTTGGTGGTGGACGTGCGTCCGGACGAGCGGATCGAGCCGGATGACGTGGCGAAGTTCACCGTGACGGCGGCGGCCTGCCGGTCGGTGGGCTGGGACTTCGTGCGGGTGGGGACGCCGGATGCGGTGCTGATGGCGAACGTGCGGTGGCTGGCCGGCTACCGGCACCCGCGGGTGCACCGCCCGGAGGTCGCCGCGCGCTTGCTGGAGGCGTTCGCCGACGGCGGTGGGCTGCTGGCCGGGGCCCGGAGGGTGGGTGATCAGATCGTGGTGCTGCCGGTGCTGTTCCATCTGCTCTGGCGCCGGGCCCTGGCCGTGGATCTGGAGGCCGGGCTGTTGTCAGCGGACACACGCGTCCGGCTCGCCGTGGTGTGGGAAGGAGGCCAGGGTGCCGTCGCGTCCGCGGCTGCTGCGAGTGGGTGATGTGGTCCGGTTCGACGGGCGGCTGCACATGGTGGCAGCCTTGGAGGGGACCGCTGTCCGGCTGGTCGACGAGGCACAGTCGGCGAGCGTGGTGATGCTGGCCCACCTGCTGTCCTCCAGCGGCTTCAAGGTGGTCACACCGGCCTCGGTGCGGACTGTGGTCCCGGCGGCCGGGGTGCTGGTGGGGCTTCCGGCCAAGGCGGTGGAGCGGGCCGAGTGGTGGCAGCGGCACTTGGTGGAGATGCTCACGGGCCGTCCGCTGGAGGACCCGCAGGGGCCCGTGCGGTCTGAGTACGACCCGGCGGTGAGGTCGCTGCGGCAGCGGGAGCTGGCCAAGGCGGCCGAACTGGCCGCGGCCGGGCACAGTACGTCGCTGGCGCTGATCCAGAGGATGCGGTGCCGCTTCGAGAACGAAGGAGTGCTGGGCCTGGTCGACCCGCGGCTGCGGGCAGCCTCGGACGGCACGAGCCGCGCCGACCGGCGGGTGGTCGAGGCGCTGCGGAAGGTCGTGGAGGATCAGACGGGCCGGTCCACGGTCTCCGCGCAGGTGCTGCGGCGCCGGATGGAACGCCTTCTGGAGACCGAACACGGTCCTGGGGTGGTGCTGTTGCCGTCGCGCACGGCGTTCTACCGGCTGCTGAAGGCGGTGAGCTCCGGGCGGCACACGCTGGGCTCGGCCCGCACCCGCCGTTCGCTGGCCAAGCAGCCGGACGGCATGTTCGGCCAGCTCACGGCGGTCCGGCCGGGCGAGGTGATGGAGATCGACTCGACTCCTCTGGACGTGCTGGTCGTTCACGATGACGGCACGGTGGACACCGTCGAGCTGACCGGCATCATCGACATCGCCACCCGCACGCTGGCCGCTGCGGTGCTGAGGCCGTCGACGAAAGCAGTGGACGCAGCGTTGCTGCTGGCGCGGGCGATGACGCCGGAACCGATGCGGCCCGGCTGGGCGGACGCCCTGCGGATGTCCCGCTCGGTCCTGCCACACGCCTCACTCACGGCGCTGGACGAACGTCTGGCCCAGGCGGCAGCCGTCCCCGTGATCACGCCAGAGACGATCGTCTGCGACCGCGGCAGGGCCTACATCTCCGACACGTTCCGCTCGGCCTGTCAGTCGCTGGGGATCTCCTTCCAGCCCGCTCATCCCGACACGCCGACGGACAAACCGCACATCGAGACGATGCTGGGCTCGGTGGCGACGATGTTCGTCCAGCACCTTCCCGGTTACAAGGGACGCAGCACCGAACACCGGGGCACCGATCCTGCCGCGGAAGCCCTCTGGACAATCCACCAGCTTCAAGAACTGCTCCAGGAATGGATCGTCCACTGGCAGAACCGGCCCCACGACGGGCTGCGGGACCCGCTGATGCCCGGAAAGGCGCTGACTCCGAACGAGAAGTACGCCGCCCTGGTCGCGGCGGCCGGGCACGTCCCGGTCCCGCTCAGCCCGGACGAGTACATCGAGCTGCTGCCCCGCTGTCGGCGGCGGATCAACTCCTACGGCATCCGTCTGGGTCACCGCACCTACGACAGCGCGGAGTTGAACCCGCTCCGCCGCCAGCCGTCCGGAGCCGGCCCGGACGGGCGGAGCTGGGAGGTCCACTACGACCCCTACGACATCTCCCGCGTCTGGGTACGCAACCACCGCGAGGGCGGCTGGATCACCGTGATCTGGCGGCACCTTCGTACTGCCCCGATGCCGATGGGCGAGCTCGCCTGGGACCACGCCCGCCGCGTCCTGGCCCAGCGCGGCACCGACCCGGCGACCGAAGAGGAGATCGCCCAGGCCGCCGTCGCCCTGCTGGACCGCGCTGCCGACGGCCCGAAGGACGCACCCGCGGAACCGTCCCGCGCATCGCGCCGCAGCGGCCGGGACCGCAAGGTCGCCGCCCGCACCCGGGCCACCGCCGAGCCTTCCTGGCCCCGGCCGGACGAGCCGGCCGCCGAGCCCATTGCCGAATCGGTGGAGACGGACGAGGACGAACTCGCCGACGTGATCCCGCTGGAGATCTTCGACGCACGCAAGGAGGCCGAAAGGTGGTGGTGAACGCACCGAACCTGGACGGCGAGGAAGTACCGGAGCCTGGCGAGGACCGCACGGACCCGTCGACACGGCTGGAGGGCTGGCGCCGGTTCGTCGAAGAAGACCCGGCTGTCTTCGACCTGCTGCCCGAACAGCAGTGGCAGGCCCTGAGACCGCCGATGCGGGACGCCTATGACGAGGCCCGCATCGCCTACCACTCCGAACTCCAGGTCGTGCGCACGTCCACGGTCAAGGACATCGCCCACCAGGGACGGCTGCTGACCCTGCTCAACCAGCGCGAGCACGGCGACCGCCGCGGACTCATCGTCTCCGGCGAGTGGACCACCGGGAAAACCACTGCGCTCAAGCAGCTCGGCCGCCTACATGAACTGCGCGTCCGGCAGCGCTATCCGGGCAGCGACCGCATCCCGGTCGTCTACATCACCGCCCCGCCCAAGGGCTCCCCGCGCAAACTCGCCATGGAGTTCGCCCGGTTCCTCGGCCTGCCCGTGATCGGCCCGAGGCACAACACCATCGGCGTCACCAGTGCGGTCTGCCAGGTGCTGATCGAGGCCCGCACGGATCTGGTCCTGGTCGACGAAATTCACCTGCTCAACCACGCCACCATCGCCGGTGAAGACCTCTCCGACCACCTGAAGTACTTCACCGAGCATCTGCCCGCGACCTTTGTCTATGCTGGCATCAACGTCGAACAGTCCGGGCTGTTCACCGGCATCCGCGGCAAGCAGCTCGCCGGCCGCTGCGTCCTCATCCGCACCGGTCCCTTCCCTCTCAACGCAGAGTGGCGGTCCCTGATCGCCTCCATGGAAAGCACCCTCCGCCTCCACCGCCACGAGCCGAACACCCTGGTGAAGATGGCGAAACACCTGCACCAGCGCACGGGCGGCATGATCGGAAGCCTCTCCCACCTCATCCGGGCGGCGGCGATCTCCGCAATCCTGGACAGCACCGAGTGCATCACCCGGACCACGGTCAAGAACATTCGCATCGACCACAGCAGTGAGTCCTCCGCCCGTGGACGCACCGCCTCTCTGCCCCGCACCGGCTGAACAATGACGTTCCGCCCGGCACTCATCCGCCCGCTGCCCATCACGCTGCCGCCGTTCCCCGGCGAGTGCGAATCGTCCTACTGGAACCGGCTGGCCCTGGCGAACCACGTCCCGCTGGCCCGGCTGCGCTCTCCTTCACGCTGGCTGGACTCCCGTCTCACCAGCCTCGACACCCTCTGCGTCCTCAGCGGCCAGTCTCGGAAGACCCTGGCCGAAGCCATCCCCGACCTCCGCACGGACGATGCGTCATCCACGACGGAAACACATGTCCCGGCCCCCGACCACGTGCTTCGCTGGGCCTGCCGCCGCTGCGTCGTCGCCCGCACCGGTTCGACGCTGCCCGCCCAGGTCTGGGCCTCAATCCACGACGAAGTCTGCATCCGCCACAACCTCTGGATCGGCAAGAACGTCCTCGCCCCCGAACAGCAACTTGACCTGTCCCGAACCCCCGACGTCATTCGCGCTCAACGCCACTACTGGCGACTCCGACAGCGATACGACCCGACTCACATCGACGCCTGCTACGTCGCCACCGGCAAGCTCTGGAGCGGTCTGGCCCACCGCCACTACCGGCTCACCCACCGCGCCGAACTCCTCCACGACCTGGTCGTGGTCAAGGCACCCACCGTCGAGCCGGACAAAAAGGCCCCATGGCTGGAAGCCGCTGGATACCCCGAACACATCACGCTGATCAGCCTGTTCGCATCAGATCACTGGAGGCGATCGATCCTCAGTGACGACCTCCTCGTCGTCACCCGGGCCATCGCCGAATTCCACCGCCGCTTCCCGCTGCAAGCGCCCCTGCGAGGCACCAGCCGCACATGGCTCAGCACAACCATCGAGGCCACAGTCAGACAGGTCGAGGGCCTCGTGAATCCGGCAATCAGCGCAGGCTGAAGCAGATGGGATGCCCAACCGGATCGGCGAGGACCCGCGCCTTGCCCCCATGCGGCTGGTGATCCGACTTGCCCGCACCCAGCTCCAGCAGCCGGACCCCGGCCACGTCCAAGTGCTTAGCCTGGGGCAGCTACGGAGGCCTACCAGATCCGGGGGCAGGGGGGGGCGACACGCGACCTGGACGCTCAGGTCACGACTGGGGTGGTCGCAAGGCGCCGGCGATGACGGTGGTCACCATCTTGCGGACTGCGGCGGTCTGCGGTGGGGCGCTTGTCCGGTCGGCGAACAGCAGGTGCCCGGCCCCGACGAGGGTGGGGGCGAGCGTGTCGATGTCGGCGTCACCGGCCAGACGCCCCAGCTCCCGCTCGGCAGTGAGGTATGCGGCGATCATGGCGGCGCCCTGCACGGCCAGCGGGATGCCGGTCAGACCGGCCTCGCGCAACCGGGCGCGGAGGCCGTCACGGAAGGTGATGAGCGCGACGATCGCCACCGTGACCGGCCCGAACAGGTCCTGCAGCGCGTCGGAGAGGTTGTCCACCACGCTCCCGGTGCCGGCGGCCGCGCGCAGAGTCGTGGTCCGGTCCTCGATGCCGCGGACGCGGTCGAGGACCAGTTCCGCCAGGAAAGCGTCGAAGTCGGTGAAGTGCCGGTGCAGCACACCCTTGGCGCAGTTCGCCTCCTCCGTGACCGCCCGGCTGGTCAACGCGTCGGGCCCGTCCCGAAGCAGGACGCGCTCGGCGGCTTCGAACAACTGGCCGCGCACGTTGTGGATGTGCACCCCTGACGGCATTGTCTCCCTTTCCGCGCCGCCCCGCCTTAACAAGTGGGCAACCGCCCATTAGTGTGGGCGCATGCCCACTTTATCGCAGGGACAGCCGGACAAGTCCGGCCCCGAGCCCCACCGCCACCGACAGACGGCCGAGTCGTTCGGAGTGGACGCCGAACGCTACGACCGCGCCCGACCGCCGTATCCCCAGGCCCTGGTGGACAGGATCGTCGCGGCAAGCCCCGGCCGGCACGTCCTCGACGTCGGAGCCGGGACCGGCATCGAGGCCCGGCAATTCCGGGCGGTCGGCTGCACCGTGCTCGGTGTCGAGCCCGACGAGCGGATGGCCGCCTTCGCGCGACGCAGCCGTGTCGAGGTCGAGGTCGCCAGGTTCGAGGACTGGCAGCCGGCAGGGCGGCAGTTCGACGCGGTCATCGCCGGCACCGCCTGGCACTGGGTGGACCCCGTCGCCGGCGCGGCCAAGGCGGCCCAGGTGCTCCGGCCCGGCGGCCGACTCGCCCCCTTCCACCACGTCCCCCAACTCCCGGCCGAGGTGATCGACGCCCTCGCCGAAACACTCCAACGGGTCGCCCCCGATTCCCCGTTCAACCCCGGCCTGCTCAGAGGATCGGCCGTGGACGCCTACCAGCCACTGTTCGCGAAAATCGCCGACGGCATCCGGCAGACCGGCAGGTTCAGCGAGCCGGAACAGTGGCGCTTCTCCTGGGAGCGCACCTACTCCCGAGAGGAGTGGCTCGACCAGCTCCCCACCCTCGGAGGCCTCACCCAACTCTCCGCGGACAAAATGGCGGAGGTCCTGGACAGCGCCGGGACTGCGATCGACATGCTCGGCGGCCACGCCACCATGCCCTACACATCCGTCGTGATCACCTCTACCCGCTCCCATACGGCCTGACCGCCGCAAACGTCGGGCGTCGCCGGGCGCGAACAGACTGGTGAACTCGGCGACGCCCCCAGGGAGGCGGGGAAGAGGACTTGCAAGCGGGGAAGGTTCCCCGACTTCTTGCGCCGGGCCTCGGCGGGCCCGGCACCTCCGCGCCGACCAGTGGACTCCCGCGATGAGCACCCTAGAGGCGGCTGCCTACGGTTGAGCGGGACATCGACGGCCGACCTGTCCCACTCAACCGTAGGCACCGCAGGTCAGAACCTCGCCCTGCCCACAGTTATCTGGGACAGGACACTTCGCGCGGCGTCCCTTCTGATTCATGATCCAGACTCCGAGCTTGACGGGGTGCTCTTGGCCGTCGACCTCGACCGTCTCTACGTGGGTTCTGGGGACGGTCACCGAGGCCGTGCGGGCCTTGTACTGCGCCAGGGCCGCCACGCCTCGCTCGAAGGCCACCAAGGGCGTCGTGGACGGCATCGGGAGCTCCGGGGGCGGAGGTGTGATGCCGAGCTGCTCCAGGCGTCCGCGCTGCCCGTCCGTCAGGGCCTGCCAGACCTCGGACTTGCGCTGCCGGGCCAGCCACTTCCCGATGTCCATGCCGTGGACCGTGAAGCCGGGAAGGACGTCCGCCTGGCCCTCTTCGTCGGCGACCAGCTCCCGCAACGCGGCGTAGTGCCGTTGCCATTCGGCCGACCATTGCGGGTTCCAGTCCGGGTCGATCTCCTTGAGTGCCGTGTCCCACTCCGGGTGCCCGTCCAGCGCACCCGCGCGGCGGAGGTTGCTCAACCACTGTCCTACCGACCTGTCCAGGGCCACGGCTGACCTCGGAGCACAGAGGGTCCAGTGGTCTTCGTAGTACGCCTTGGCGGCCTCCAGGTTCTCCTGGAAGCGCTCATCCGCGACGGACCACACCATGCCGAGCTGCTCCAGCCGCCGGGCCCGCAGCCCGGCCATCTGCCCCGCCCCGTACGCCCTTCGCTGTTCCGCGACCCAGGTCCCAAGCGGAAACGCCCCCTCCCGGTGTCCGTAGGGCACTCGGGCGTTCTGCTCACGCTCAGTGAACTTTTTCAAGGCCGCCCAGCCGCGCGCCCAGTCCTGCTTCTCCGTGTCGATCACGTTGAAGCTGACCCAGTCCGCGACCATCACCGGATCACGCGGAGCCGCGAAACGGAGCAACAGACGGGATTCTTCCTCGCCTTCCTCGGGCGCCGAGCCGATGTTCACGGACGGCTGCGCCACATCCTTCTGCGGCTCCTGCGGAATGGCAAGCAATTCCACGGCCTCTTCATCATGAGCCCGAAGACCTTCGAGCACCTTCACCAAAGGCCGATACGATCCCGAGGTGAACATATCTTCCGGCTGCTCTCCCGGCTGGAGAAATACCGGCACGATCAGAGAGGCCAACTTCCCTTGCCCCGGCTTCTGCCGCAAAGCACGCCCGATGGCCTGCACGATGTCGTGCGGCGCCCCCTTCGGGTCCAACAGGGCGACACTGTCCACCGCCCGGATGTCGACGCCCTCACCCAGGACCCGACAGTTCGAAAGCACCGCACGCCAGGCGGTGGAGCCGAACTCACCCAGCACGCCCCGCCGGCGCTCCGGGACATGCTCGCCACACAGCCAGTCCGCCCAGATCTTCGCCGGATACCGTTCCGGCTGGTCAGCGTGCAGCTTCGCCGCGACGCGCTCCAGGCCCTTTGCATAAGCCTGAGCCTCTATCGTCCGGTGGTGGAAGGTGATGCACGTCTGGAGGTTGTGCTGCTGCATCGTGTGCAGGAGCGCCGCCTGGAGCGCCCCCAGCCGCTGCCCCCGCACCTCCTCGCTACGCCGCTCCTCGCCCATCAGCCGGTCCGGGGTGACCACCGGGTCCTGGATGTCCGCGCCCAGTGATCATGTGTTTTTAGTAGCTATCTGAGCTGGGATGTTCAGATAGCTGGTTGTCGCTGCGGGAGTTGCGTGTTGAGGGCCGGTTGCGGGCATGAAGGCGGAATGGTGGCTTGGGCCTGGGGCTTCATGCTGTTTGTGGCTGGGGTGTTCAGGTCTTTTGGTTGCTGCTCACTTTGGATGGGTCGCTGAGAGGCGCTCGTTCGTGGGGTTGAGGCTGATGGCGGTCAGGAGCGTGCGTTGGTCGGGGTGGAGTATGTGCCAGTTCGTCTGCTGTGTGGTGAGCCAGCGTCGTTGGCTTGTTGACGGGTGCTGGTCTTCGGTGAGGGGGGAGCGGAGAGCGGTGTAGGTGTGTTGCCAGCTGATTCTCCAGGGTGGGTTCCACCAGGGGTCGAGTGCTGCGAGTGCGTGTTCGTGGGGCCAGGGTTGGCCGGTGCGGCGTACGTGGGCGTTGGCGCGTTTGCGCTGCTCGTACAGCCACCAGCCCAAGGGGAATCCGTTGTGTTCGGTGTCGTAGTGGGCGGTGCCGAGGCCGTCATGGGTGTGCGCGTAGGAGCGGGCGTAGGGCAGGCCGCCGTCGATGGATGACGAGACGGTGGTGGGGCGTGGGCGGCTGGCGCCGGCTCGAGGGCGCCTGCGTGTTTCCTGCTGGGGCCGGGCGGCGTGCGCGTCCTTCGAGGTGATGCCGAGATGGGTGAGGAGTTGTCGTTGGCCTGAGTGGAGGTCGTCGTAGTTGATGCATTGGGTGAGCAGCCATCTGGTGGCGTCTGGGGGGAGGCCGGGGAAACCTGCCGCCGCGTTCAGGGTGCGGCTGCGGTTCTCGGCTTTGACGGCGTGGTAAGCGGCTTGCCATGGCAGGCCCCAGGGCGGGTTCCACCAGGGGTCAATGGCGTTGAGCGCGTCGGCGCGGTTGCGGGGGAGTCTGCCGTAGGTGGCTCGTTTGCGTTTGTCGGCGAGCCATGATCCGAGCTGGTAGCTGTCGTGGCTCTCGCTTCTGGGTACGGCGAGGTGTCCGTGCTGGGCGGCGTAGGAGCGGGCGTGGTCCAGGCCGGTCTCGAATGAGGCTTGCTGGGTGACGCGGCGGGGCCGTGCGGTGCGGGCGTCGGCGGCGGTGATGCCGAGCTGCGCCAGCTTGTGCCGTTGCCCGGGGTGGAGGTGTGGGTGGCCGACGCATTGGGTGTAGAGCCATTGCCCAGTCCAGTCGGGGGTGCCGGGGAATCCTTGCTCGGGGAGGAGGGCGAGGCCGTCTTCGACGAGTTTGCGGGCGGCTCGGTGGTTGATTTGCCAGTCCGCGTTCCACGGTGGGTTTCACCAGGGGTCGATGGCGGCCAGGAGCGGGTCGGCTGGGTAGGGAGAGGTGAACTTGGAGGTGTGGAGCTTGGCCTGTCCCCGTTGGCGGCTCAGCCAGGTGCCTATGGGGAAACCTTGGTGACGGTCGGATGGCGATGTGTTGAGGTCGCCGTGGAGTGCCGCGTAGGAGTGGGCGTAGTGGAGTCCCGTTTCCAGCGACGGGCCGTCGGTGGCGGGGTTGGGCCGGGCGGTTGCGGCAGCCTGCTCGGTCAGGCCGACGGCCGCGAGTTGCTGACGCTGTTCCACGGCCAGGCCGGGATAGGTCACGCATTGGGTGTACAGCCATTGGCCGAGTTCGTCGTCAAAGGCGGTGAAGGCGTTTTCGGGATCGAGGGTGTGACCGGAGCGGATGAGGTCGCGCACTGTGTAGCAGGTTCGTTGCCAGTCGGAGGGCCAGGGCGGTGCCCACCACGGATCCATTGCGTCCAGTTGTAGTGCGACAGCGGGGTCGAGTCTGCCGCGTCTGGCCCGTACTCGGAGGTTGGACAGCCATTGGCCGATGGGGAAGCCGTCGTGCGTGTCGGCTGCGCTGGCACACAGGTGCTCGTGCTGCTTCCAGTAGGAGCGGGCGTGGTCCAGTCCCTGGTCACGGGCTTCAGCGATGTTGCGGCGACGCGGTCGTGCGCGGCGGGCCGTTTCGGTGGTGATGCCGATCTGGGTCAGGAGTTTCCGCTGCTGGGGGTGGAGGCTGTCGTAGTTCTGGCACTGCTGGTATAGCCAGGTGCCGAGATTCTCACTGGTGCCGGGGAAGCCCTGCTCGGGTGTGACGGTTCCTGAGCCTGGCAGCCGTCGTGCGCGCAGGTAGATGCGCTGCCACAGCGTGCTCCACGGAGGATTCCACCACGGGTCGAGGTCGGACAGAGCCCGGCTGTGCTCGGGGGGTAGCTGGGGGCCTGTGGCGCGCTGGTTGGACAGCCACAGGCCGAGTTGGAACCCGTCCTTTTCGTGCCGGTAGGGAATGCACAGGTGTCCGTGTTCGGCAGTGAAGGCCTGGGCGAGGGCGAGGCCGCGGGCGAACCCCTGCGCTGTGTCGCCGTCGGCTTCTGCTTTGTCCGCGGTGCCTGCGGTTCGGGAGGGCCGGTCCGGATTGCTGCCGGCAGAGGTTGGGGTGCGATAGGCGGGTGCGACCCGCCACATGCTCACGGTGCGCTCGCGTTCACCGGCGTGGGAGCGCCAGCATGCCTGGAGCCACGCGGTGAGCGGCCCGGAATCACTGTCGGCCAGCACGCTGGCGAGCCAGGGCCGGTGTAGCCGTAGGGCGAGTTCGCGGATGAAGGATGGCGTGTCGGCGGGAACGTGTGGCCGGTGCCTGCCGGTGTCGGCCAGGACCTGGTGCTGCCAGAAGGGGCTGGCTAGCAGTCCTGCGAGGGTGACGGTGTCGGGGTAAGTGACCGCGTCCCGGGCAGCATGGGGCGAAAGCTCGGCGGCGGGGTTGGTGCGGGCGAGGCTGTCCAGCCGCTGCGCCCAGGTGGTTTCCTGAGGCCGGGCGGCATCCCACCAGGTGGCGACGATGGCCTGCGCGACCGGGTAGGCGTCTGCGGCATTCTCCCGGCGGCGTAGCAATGCCGTGTGGCGGCCGCGGGCCTGTACGGTCTCGGGCAGTTGGGCCAGGCTCAGCTGGCTGCGGCCGGAGTTCTGATCCGGTACGTCCTGCGTGCCCGGCAGCCACATCTGGTGGCGAACGCAGAGGCGCTGGTGCGCCGCCATGTACAACCGCGCCGGCTCGGTTCGGCCGGTACGGGCGGCGGTACAGCGCGTGCAAGCGGCGCCGGTGGGCGAGATGGAGCCGGCGCTGTAGAAGGTGACTGCGGGACCGGTGTCGTAGCGGCCCGCAGGTTCGAGCCGGGTCCAGGCAGGGAGGGCCCGGCGCAGATGCTCCGGTGGTACTCGCGACAGGGTGGCGAGGCGTGCCCGGGCGTCGGCGTTGAAGTACACCTCGCCGTCGGCCTTCAGCGAGGACATGGGCTTTCTGTTGCCGAAGGCGAAGAACTCCGCGATCACGTCGGCAGCCGTTGCCCCAAAGTGGCTGGCCAGACGTTCGACAAAGGACAGCGTGGTCTCACGCCGCAGCGGCCGCACGCCTGTCGCGCACGGGAGGGAGGGGAACAGCAGGGACGACGGCCCGCGTGCTGGCGGTACGGTCATGGGCGGTGCTCCCGATTTTCGTGAACGGGCGCCTGCGGGCATAGGCGATCCGGTTCCGGACCTCGGGCGCTGCTGGAGGGGCGGGTCAACGCTTATCCCCGGCGCGCTTGGCAGTAGCGCGGCGTTGCGCTGGCACGGGGGCGAGTAGCTGCTGCTCTGCGCGGATGTCCAGCTCGACATCCTCCAGCAGGCTCTTCGTTATGGTCTCGGTCCCGTCCATGATGGCCGTCACGGCGGCTTCTCGGAGCAGGTGAGACAGGCTGCCGATCACTCCTGCGGTGCGGCGGTGCAGGTAGGCGGCCTGTCTGGCGAGCGACCCCGGGCGGTGGTTCCGCAGCCGTAGCGCGCCCTCCAGGTCACGGACCAGTTCCTGCCAGACCTCGCGCTGCGCGGCGGTGCCGTAAGGCAGTGGGTCGTTGCGCAGCAGCTTGAAGCGTCCCGCGAGTTGCTGTCCGCGCGGCCCGATCAGCAGTGGCGAGTCATGCACATCGACGCCCGCGTAGACGAAGGTGGCCGGGATCCGCTCGCCCAGGTGCTTGATCGGGTCCGAGGTTTCCGCACCGGAGCGGGTGCGGGTGTCGAGCAGATGGATGTCGTCGACCAGGACGAGCTGGGTGCGCAGCTCGCACAGCGTCGCGCATACGGCGTCGGTGATCGCTGCCTGGTTCATGCGCTGCAGGACCGGCAGGCCCAGGAACCGGGCGAATTCGGTGACCAGCATCTTCGGGGTCGACGCAGGCGGTACGGAAACGAAGGCAACCGGAAGCCGGTCTTGAACACCCGGATGCTTGCGCCGGTCCGTCAGCTCGAAAATCCGCCCCAGTTCCATGAGCGTGGTGGTCTTGCCGGTGTTCGGAGGCCCGGAGACGATCAGCCCGCGCCTCGCGGTGCCGCGGTGGCGCCGGTTGACCAGCAGCATCCGCTGCAGTTGTATCGACACCCTCTCCATGGCGGGAGTGGCCACCACGACGAACTGCGAGTGGTAGTCCAGCCGCTGCTCCCGGCTCCAGCCTGAGTCATCGGCCACCGCTGTGGCCGGTGCGCTGTCGACGTAGCGCTGCCAGCCCACCCAGGTGCTGACTGGGTCGAAGGCGTCATCAACATCCGGGGTGAATTCTGCTAGAGCCATTGGTCGGCCTCCGCATAGGGGTTCAGCAGTCGGGATGTGTATAGCCGCACGTCACCGGACGACGTGTCGTCGCCCTCCTCGCCTTCGTCGAAGCCGGCAAGGTCGTCGTACGGCTCCTCCGGGTCGCGATCGCGCTGTCCCCTCTCACCGGCCTCCGATACGAAGGCAGGAGGCGAAGACTCCTCTGCAGTACCGGCTGTCGGACCGCCGACGGTTACAGATGAAGTGGCAGAGGCGCGAGCCGCCACCGTGCGCTCGCGGCGTGTGCCTTCTCCGGCGCCCGCTCGCCTGAGCAGCGCGTCCAGAGCACGGGCCAGGGCGAGCTCGTGCGCATCGCGGTCAGCGGTGCGCGCTACTGTCTTGCGGATGTGCCGCCAGGTGTAGTCGGTGAACGGCATGTTCACCTGGGTGGCGTGGATCCACGGCACCTCCACGAAGCCGTCCGGCAGCCGCACCCAGATCCGTGCCGGTTCGTAAGGGTTGTAGTGGACCTCCCAGCGCTCGCCCCTGGCAGAGCTGCCCGATCGGCGCCGCCGGTACCCGTTGAGGGCCTTGCCATCGTAGGTGCGGTAGTCGAAGCGAACACCGTAATCGTTGATGACCTGCCACCTCACCGGCAGCAACTCGATGTGGCTGTCCGGTGCCAGCGGCACGGGCACATATCCGGTGACGCCCACCAGCGCGGACCACATCTGGATCGGTGACAGTTCCAGATGAGGCAGGAGAGGATGCCGCAGCGACGAGTGCTTACGCGCGTGCCACCCCGCTACCAGCCATTCGTCGAACAATTCCTGCAACTGCGGCAGTGTCCACCGGGCCTCGTCCTCAACGCCCTTTCCGCGCTCGTTGGCATTGGACCCGGTGTAACCCACGACGTACTGGCAGAACTGCTGATTGACCGACTTGAACGTGCGCTCCACGTGGCCCTTCGCCGGACCGTTCGCCGGCGGCGCGGGCTGCAGCGACACCCCCAGGCTCCCGCACGCTGCCAGGAACGAGGAGGAAACGAACACCCGTCCCTGGTCCACGATCACCGTTTCCGGCACGATCACAGGCCGGGCAGCGGCTCCCTCCAGCCGCTCGTCCAGACTCAGCAGCCGCTCGTAGGGGACCACCGACCGCTGCAGTGCCAGCGCCGCGTCCCAGCCCGGACGCATCCGCATCGGCGCCACCATCTCCGCCAGCAGCACCGCCGCATCCACCGCGCTGGTACCCGGCGGCCGCAGCACCGCAGCACAGATACTCCGCGTCGCCACGTCCAAAGCCAGCGTCAGCTCCGGCCGGCCCGTCACCCCGTCCGCCAGCACCGCCACCACATCCAATGGAGTGCTGTCCATCATCACCATCTCGCCAGGCCGCAACGCCACCGTCGGCACGAACGGCGGCGCCGGCCGCGACGCATGCCAGCGCCTCTGCGCCGCCGTACCCAACATGCCCTGGCCATCGGCCAGCGCATGCACCAGCCGGTTGAACGTCGACTGCGGCGGCACCCCCACCGCCCCCGGGCCGTGCTGATCCTCCAAGAACCACCGCACCTGGTCACGAAGACGCGTCAACGTACCCGTGGACCTGTCCCGCTGCTCCTCAAGCACCGCCACGACCGCGTCCACCACCCGCGGATCCGCCCGACCCACCGCAGATCTGGGACGGGTGGTGCGCTGGTCCACCAGCCCCCACACACCCTGGTCCCGGTAACGCACCCGCATCCGCCGCACCGTCGCCACGCTCGTCGGCAGGCCGCTGGCGGTCAGTTCCTCCGCCTTGGCAGCCTCCCGCTGCGCCAAGGTATGCACCGCGGGGTCGTACCGCGGCCTCGGCGTCCCGCCCACCGGGTCAGGGAGGCCCGTTTCCACCTCTCGCACGTGCCGCTCCCAGCTCAGCGCCTGCTCCCGCACCGGATCAGGCACCGCGTCGAGCAGCGCGAACGGCGGCACCTGACGTCGGGGAGCGCCGCAGACCTCGAAGTGCGGGTCGGCGAACAGGTGGGGGAGTGACACAGCCGCGACCGCGCCCGCGTCATCGACCAGCCGCCCCCGGACTCCCTCCAGAACCGCAACAGTCCATGTGCGCTCGTCCCAGCGCACCTGATCGCCGACGCTGAGCATGCCGCGTTTCACACTGCCACCCTTTCGGCGGCGGCACTTGCGACGGTCCGCTCGTGCAGGGGAAGCTCCAGGTTCGTGTTGAGTACCCCACCCCATAGGGCGTGGAACACAGCCGGCCATACAGCAATCGGATCCCCGAGCCGCGAGACACCCTCCTCAAGCGGCTGCGGGCGGGCGAAGCACGCCGCGACCTCTGCCATCCGGCCGCTGCCACCGTTACGGGGATGGCGGTACCCCGACAGCCACCTGACATTGGCGGCAACCACCGGCTCCGGCGGTAGGGCGATGCGATAGCGCCACCCGGCCGCCTCCACCACTGCCCTCACTTCTGAGGCTCGTTCCCCCAGTCGCTTGGAGACCCCGTCGCGTCCTGCGCAGTCGACCAGCACACCGCTTCCATCCCGGAGCCGGGCCATCAAATGCGGAGTGTGCACAACGGTCTCGCCGCCGTGCCCCAGCCATGCCAACTCCACTGGGCTGCACGCCATAGAAACCACATCCGGATCACGGTCCAGCAGCATGACTTGCGTGCGCATCGCCCCGAACCCGTAGTGCACCAGTTGTCCGGAGGTTGCCGACCACCACCAGCCAGGTGCCACACGGCGCCCCCGACGTACGGGGAACATCCGCACCGGCCTCAGGTCTTCGAGCGCGAGCCCCTGCGCGACGTGCAGCCATGGCAAACGCTGGAGTTCTCCGGCAGCGCCGACGAAGCGCGCCTCGATTCGACTGGTCGCCGCGATGGCATCCGTCGGCGGCAAGAGGGTGTCCATGACCACCAGCCAACATCGACTCAGTTGAACTGCACACTGTTCACTTAGAACGAATTTCCCGCCGAATTCTGAACCGGACCGCCTTGCCTACCGACTGCTTCTCTGCACCCGCGTGTGCCATGTGCGGAACCGGTCATGGGCCACTGAGACTTGGCGGCGGCCGCTCGCCATGCCGCCCTATACCGGTCGGCACGCGCGGCCGACGGTGTAACTGGCAAGGCCCGGCTGGGTGGCCGCGTCTCGAAAGGGCGATGGAGTCATGTGCTGGTCGACAGCCCCTTGCAAGGTCAGCATCGGCAGGATGGGGTGGCCGAAGCCAGGTGCGCGGCGTTGCGCGGTCGTAGGTCTCGGCTGCTCCCAACCGAACGGGTGAAGGTGCCGCTGTTGCCGCCACTGCCTGTCCCACCGCAAGATGACGACGGCCGCCGGACCGCGCGGTTCCGTACCCACGCGTCGGTGAACCGGTCTTCGCCCTGACTCGGCGTCGTCAGTAACGTGGTGCTACAGACCGTCTGATTTCAGTCATTCTCGCCAACTCTGCCTTTCTGTGCCGGTATCTCTGAAACCGTTCCTGCTTGCAGTGGGTGATCACTTAGTTACTTAGTGGATCTTAGATGGGGGCGAGGGCCGTGTTGGAACAGGCGCAGCTGGTGGGAATGGCGGGGGCGGCCGCAGCTGCATTGGTTGCGGAGATGACCAAGGAGAGCTGGGCTTCGATGCGCTCTCTGGCCGCTCGGTTCTTCCGGCGCGCTGGCCCGGAGGAGGAAGAACGCCAGCTCGCCCGGCTGGACGCCGATCAGGTGCAGGCGGCCACGCTGGATCAAGCGGCCCTGCGCGAGAGATGGAACCGGCGGTTGCTGACCCTGGTGGAAGACTTCCCCGAAGCAGCCGACGACCTCGCGGCCCTGGCGCGCCGCAAGCCGGAGGAGCAGCAGGGTGGGGTGAACCAGAGCGCGGAGAACAACACCGGTTCGGTCATCCAGATCGGCAGGGACAACTCCGGCGGTCTGAACACGGAGCGAAGGTGACCACGCCGGACGGGCAGGGCCTGCCCCAGCCTCGCACCAGCCCGCCGCCTTTCGGGCAGTCCGCCGTCGGCAACGCCGGCCCCACCGTCCAGGTCGGCGGTTCCAATACAGGCAACATCAACATTACGGGCCGACCCAAACTACCGGTCATTGCCATTCCGCGAGGTGACCGGGAGGCGGCCCTGGAACCGCTCTGGGCACACACTCCCACCCCGCAGCAGGCCGCGAATCTCCTTGCTGCACACGGCCTTGCCGTCATCGTGGGAGAACGCGGCACGGGACGGCGTATCTCGGCAGTCCGCGCCCTGCACACCCACCTTTCCACCCCCGCAGGACCTCCCCAGCTCTACGATCTCGCAGCCGACTGGGAGGACGACGAAGTCCCGGAACCGGAAGTCCTGCCCGAGCCGATCGCCGGGCACGGCTACCTGATCGATGGGTCCTCGCGCCTGATGTCCGAGAACGCCGCCCGCGCTCTGATGGCCTGGGCGGAAAGACTCCACGCAGGCGGCAGCTGCCTGGTTATCACCGGCAACCAGCGGGACTGGCGAGGAGACAGCCGCTTCGAGATCGGAGCAGTACGCCCCGACGCAGTCCAGGTCGCCCGTAACCACCTCGCTCACGCCGGCAGCCACGCGCAGGCGGGGTGGCTGCAACAGGATGCCCAGCGCGCTGTGTCACGCGGCCTGCTCCGCCAGGCCGCCCCCGACCGGACCGTCGGCATCCTGTCCGACCTCCTCACCCGCAGTGTCAGCCCCTTCGATGCTGTCGCGATCGCCGGACGCCTGCGCAACATCGACCCCGATCGACTGGCCCTGGCTGCCGAACGCAGAGAAAACCCACCCGGTTCGCCGGAGTACGAGCAGGGGGTCAGGGAGCTGCGGCGCATCCGGGAGGAGGTCCTGCTATGGACCAACTTCCTGGAGGAGACGCTCGCCGGCACGGGCATTCGCGGCCAGGACCGGATGATGCTGCTTGCCGCCGCCTACCTCGAAGGGGCCCCCTCGAACTGTGCATCAAGGCGGCCACCGCGTTCGGCTCCCGCGACGAGGCACTCGCACGCCGCTACCGGGAAGGCCGCAGCCCCCGGCGCCGGCTGGCTGACGTTGGTGTCGACACTGCCAACGACACAGCTGCCTTTCACGGCCGCCCAGGCCTTGCCCTCTCCGCCATCCGCATGGACTGGCACCACTGGGCCAACGAACGAAGAGAAACCAGGGAGTGGCTCGCCCGTATCACGGCCCCCGGCGGCGTCGCCGAGGACTGGGCCGAGCAGATCGGATCCCGGCTGCTGGAGCTGTCCGTCACCGAGGTGGAAACCCCCTTCTTCACCATCCTCGACACCTGGACCACCACCTCCCCCGACGAACAACGCCTCCGCACCGTCACCGCACTCATCACCCGAGCTGCGGAAACCGAAGAACTCGCGCGAGCCGCTCACAAACAACTGCTGGACTGGGCGACAAAGGGCCACGCGCATCGCCGGAAGGTCGCCGCCTGGGCCTGCAGCGGCCGCTACGGCATGCGATGGCCGCACATGGCGCTCGTTCGCCTACGCCACATCCTGGCCATCGACGACGAAGCAACCCGCATCGCAGCGACCGCCCTGACAGCCCATGCGGCCGCGAGTACCGACGCGTTGCGACGAGTCGTCGAAACGGTCGAGACCTGGTTCGAGAGATACCCGACTCATCTCGCCGGCCCCCGAGCTTTCCTAGCACTCACCGATCCCACACACAGCGTCCTGGACACCCTAATGAGCGCGGCACAGGCGGCCCCCGCCATCCGGGACTTCTTGATCAACGGCTGGATGCAGACACTGCGACAGCCAGACGTGCGCGACTACGCCCACCAAGTTCTCCTCGGCTGGGCCCGAGCCGCCCACGAAGGTCGGCTGAACCGCACCGCCACCTTCGGCATCCTCACCGACGTCCGCAATGCACACACCCCCCTCGACGCCATGTCCCGCTTCCTTTACGGGAGCCCGGACCAAGACGACCACGCTCTGATCGAAGCGCGCTTCGCCCTGGCCAACCTCCGGGCCTGCAACCACACCCAGTGCTCCGAACCCCACTGCCCACTCAGGGAAGTTGTCGGCCCTCTCCCGGACAACAGCACTGCCGGAGGCGCAGGTGAACCCCGATCATGAAACCTCCGCAGGACACCATCACATTAAGTTCCCGCTGAGCCGGTGGCTGCTGGCACCACTGACCACATGGCGCGCCCGACGTACAGCAACCGCATACGGACCCGGCATGGACGCACGCACCGCCTGGGCGCTGGCCCGGACAGCTACTCACCCCGACGAGATCTCCTTCGCCATGAACCATCTGAGCCAAGACAAAGGAGACGATTCATAACCGATAAACCACCTGCCGTCGGCCACCAGTTCGGTGGCATCGGTGACGCCCTGCGATCGGACGCGCGTACAGGAGGCGGCGGGGCTGGGTGGGCGATTCTGTCCGGTCTCGCCGCTTGTTCCCGCTGCTCGCCGGCTGAGGCGGATGCGTGGCCACCGCCCTGCACGCCCAGATCGAGCAGCTCGAAGACCTCAAGGCATCGCTGTCCAGCGCGGCCCCCGCTCCGCCGACTGCCCGTCCCGACAACATTCCCGCCGCCGACGTTGCTGACTTCGAACGCATGATCCACGCGACCTTGGAAGCCTGGCACGTGCCGGGGGACAACCACGTCATCTACGACCCGACGAGTGCCGAGCTCTCCGTTGATGGGCAGCCCCGAAAGAGCCGTGGCAGGGGCATGCGGTCCATCCTCCACGCCGCCTTCGCAGTGTCACTCGCCCGCCGAAACACAGCTCGCGACCTGATCCACCCAGGCTTCGTCGTACTCGACACGCCCGTCCTCACCTACCGCCGGCCCGAAGACCCGCACGAAGAACGACCCGAGCTGATGACCTACGACGTCGTCGAGAACTTCTACCGAGACCTCCTCGACAACCCACCGGGCCAGGTCATCGTGATTGAAAACCCCACGCCGCCGGCGAGCATCAGGGGGCGTGCTGCCGTCCACGCATTCAGCGTTGACGGCTCGGTACGCAAGGGATTCTTCCCGCCCCGAGACAGGCAGTGACGACCGGCCGCTCAATACGGCCAGTCGCTGGCACCGGTCAGGCCCACTCCACGCCCAGCTCCGTGAGCGCGGCGGCGAGCTTATCCCGCCTTGCGCGGGTGTTCGAGACCCATACGCCCAGTTCGATGACCGTGGGCTCAGTCTCCCCGTCGACTGTGACCGTCTCGCTGTGGCCGCGCGGTACCGGCCGGTCGGCGCCACCCACTGCGTGAGGGCCGCCAGGCCCCGCTGGAACGTCTGCTGCGCCTTGCTGGGGCCCTTCTCCGTACGCGTGGTGGCCGGGGCGGGAGGCGCCGCCTGGGCGGGCTGCACACCCAGGCAGTCAGCCGTTCCTGCTGCTCGGCCGACAGCTGCGCCCAGGTGCTCGGCCCCGACGTCGGCCCAGCCGGCGGCCGGCCCCGCGGGAACCCTGGTGTTCAGCGACGAGTTCACGGGTTCGGCGCTCGACACCGCGAAGTGGAACGTACGCGACCAGGAGCGCACCGAGACCGACTGCGTTTCCTGGTGGGGTGTCAGTTGTTGGGTGGCCATGGTTGCCGGGCGAGGTGGCGTTGCAGGTCGATGTGGCGGAACTGGTACACCGCCCCGACTTGTCTGAGGACGCCTCGGTGGTGTGCGTCTTCAAGGAAGGGCATCAGGTTCCGTACAACGTGGTGATGCCTTACCAGGTAAGCCTTTGCCCTTATGAATACCGCCCATGAGCTGCGCCGGCGTCCGAACCCCACCCCGGCCATGAGCGCGACCGCCACCCCGACCGCGAGGCCGACCGCGAGCCCGGCCGCGAGCCCGAACCGGCCCCAGAATATGGCCCCGATCAGTAACGCGGCCAGGGTGCCGAGCGGGGTACCCAGCGTGCGCACGACCCTCATGAAAGTTTGGCGATCAAGGGTCAAGAGCCTGGCGGGTCCGATGGTGGTGGCCAGGTCGGGTTTCTCGAACGTGGACCCGGCTGCGAGCCCGAGCACGAGCCCCACCGGCAGCACCAACAGGACTCCGACTGGGAGATCGACCGGGAGCCCGGCCTCGAACCCGGCCCCGAATATGAGCCCGAGGATGGGTACGGCAATGAGTCCGCCCACGAGCCCGCCCCAGATCAGGTTGGATGACCAGCGCACGGCAGTGTTTGGTGTTCTCGAAGGCCGTTCGGAGGACCCGGTCCGGAGCGCGATGGCGAGTGCGAGCGTGAGTCCGCCCGAGAGCCCCGTCGCGATCCCGCCCGCGAGTCCGAGTAATACCCCGAACACGATCCCGGCCGCAAGCCCGGCGAGTCGGCGCGTCCGGGTGCGGTTGGGGATGGCGTGGTGGAGTTCCCACCAAGCCAGATCGGGCGTGCCAGCGCGGTTGTGTTCGAGGTGACAGGCAAGGAAGGCCAGAGTGGACTGAGCTGCGTGGGGCGTCCAGCGGGGTGGGTTTGGCTGGTGGGGGGTGTAGGCGGCGGGGATGAGGGCGTTGAACAGGTGGGCGGTCAGGTCCTCACGGGTGGCGTACCCCATGAGTTCGTCCGGGTGCGGCACAGGGCCGGTGGGGGTGCGGGGGTTGTAGATCGTGCGGGCCAGGAACAGGCCCAGCGGGGTACTCAAGGCCTGCCCGATGGGGCTGTCGGTGCCGAGTCGGTTGGCGACGGAGTTCCAGCGGTCGGCCGTGGGGGTGTTCGGGCCACCGGCGTCGCGGCGCAGGTAGTCCGCGGCCTGGACGGGGCCCAGGGGCAGCAGGCGGATGCCGGTGGCGCCGTTGAGCCGGACCATGGCGTCGGGCCGGGTGAGGGCGGTGCGGTATTCGGTGGCGCGACAGGCCAGGACGAGCGGCAGCTTCGCGGGCAGGGCCCGGTTGATGGCGTCCAGGGCGGTGATGTGCAGGGTGGCGGGCAGTTCGTCGAGGCCGTCGAGGATGGGCAGGATCAGCCTGGCATCCACCAGCGCCTTGGCCACGTCGAGCCGGCCGGCGCCAGCATCGGCTGCGGGCACGGCGGTGGTGGCGGGGGCAGTCAGGACGGGGTGGGTGTGGCGCAACTGCTCGGCCATCCAGGCATCAAGGTGCTGATGGGCGGGACGGTAGGAGGCCAGCGAGAACAGCACCGGTACCGGGCCACCGGGGGTGCGGCGTTCGGTCAGGTCCTGCAGGAGCCGGATCAGGAGCATGGTCTTGCCCGCGCCGGGCTCGCCCAGGACCACCAGGCGACGAGTGGGCACCCGATTTGAGAAGATCTCGCCGATTTGCCCCCCGCTGCCCGCGAGCCCATTGGCGTCTGACGGCCAAGCGGCGGGATCACCTGGCGGCCCGCCGGGCCAGGCCCGAGCCACATCCGCCAACAGCGGCCACGGCTCGACCAGGTCCGCATCAGCCGGCTTCCAGGAAACCGGCAGCGGATACGGGTCGTTCATCCGCCGGATCTGAGCTTCGTCGTCCCACAGTTTCTTCACCGCGGCCGCCAGCCCATCGGCGGTAGCGCCCAGTTCCAGCGCCGCGTTGTCAGCCCGGTCGTACCGGAAGGTCGCCCAGCCAAGGTAAGCCGCCGGAAGCGCGGACACGCCCGCGATGACAGTGGCGACGGCGTCCAAATCGAAGTACCAGGCAAGCCCGGCCGTTCCGACGGTGCCCAGGACGAGCAGCAGCAGATACCGGATGCCTACACGGCGCGGCCCCCGGCCGAATCCCGCACGATTCATAGCAGCCATCCTGCCGCCCCCACCCACGCCCGGACACCGTCATGAACATCTTCCACGGCACCAGATCAACGTCGGCGAGCAGCCGCCAGGCCGTCGGTGTCGAGGCGACGGGGCCGAACACCTCGGCCTGGTCCCGCAGTGCGGCCAGATCCGTGGTGGTCTCGCCGCCATCGGCGAGCATCACCGCGAGATCGGTGGCGATCCTGCCCGGAGCATGTCCAGGCGCGGGCGAAGCGACCTGAGCGCGGTGGAGTACGCGGCGGTCAGGAGGACCTGGCGGAGATCTCCCCGTACCTGACCGAGCACATCATGCGGTTCGGCGAATACTCCACCCACGAGCTCAGCGACGCTCCAGAGGCGTACGAAGGGTGCTGTCACGTTGTTGGGTTGCAGGTGCTTGACGGGGCGTCGTGGCCTGGTGGGGCCCGCGGTCCGGGCCTGTGGTCAGGCCGTGGTGGGCCGGCCGGCAGCGCCGGTGATCTGGTCCCAGATCGCGAAGCGGACGGTCATCTCGGCTCGGTGGTCGGAGGCTGTCATCAGGTGGCGGTGAGGGCGGAAGTGGGGTGAGATGCCGCTGAACGCGGACAGGAACCGCTGGGCCCCGCCGACGGAGCGGAATCCCTTCATGGCGCGTTCGCGCTGCCGCGTGGGCTGATGGGAGTTCTCCGCCCGGTTGTTCAGGCCTTTGTGGGAGCGGTGTTCCACCGAGGGCATGGGCGCTGTCACGTTGTTGAGGGTGTGAGTGCCTGATGGTGTGTCGGGTGTGGTGGGGCCGGGTTCCGGCTCCGTGCTCAGGCCGCGGTAGGCAGGCCGGTGACGCCGGTGACCTGATCCTAGCTGGCGAAGCGGATGGTCATCTCGGTGCGGTATTCGCTGGCGGTCATCAGGTGGCGGCGGGGCCTGAAGTGGGGTGAGATGCCGCTGAACGCGGACAGGAACTGCTGGGCTCCGCCGACGGAGCGGAAGCCTTTCATGGCGCGTTCGCGTTGTCGGGTGGGCTGGTGGCTGTTCTCAGCCCGGTTGTTGAGGCCCTTGTGGGCACGGTGCTCGACGGAGGGTATGACCTCGCGGTGGGCCGCGCCGTAGGAACGGAGCTTGTCCGTGACGACCACCCTCGGCACGGCCCCGATTCCCTTGAGGAGCCGACGGAAGAACCGCCTGGCCGCAGCGGTGTCCCGCCGGTTCTGTACGAGGATGTCGAGCACGTTGCCGTCCTGGTCAACGGCCCGCCACAGGTACTTCTGCTCTCCGTTGATCTTGATGAAGACCTCGTCCAGGTGCCACTTGTCGCCGGGCCGGGGCCGTCGGCGGCGCAGGCCGTTGGCGTAGGACTGCCCGAACTTCAGGCACCAGCGGCGGATGGTCTCGTGGGAGACGATCACGCCGCGCTGCAGCATCAGCTCCTCGACCTCGCGGAGGCTGAGCGGGAAGCGGAAGTACAGCCACACGCAGTGCGCGATGATCTCGACTGGGTACCGGTGCCCCTTGTACGGCGGCGGCGTACTGCCCACGGACAACCCCCTCCACCATGATCAACCCGAAGATCATCCCACCCGGCCAGCCAGCGTGACAGTGCCGGTGCGTGAACTCCTTGGCGGCCTCGGCCAGCACCTCCCCGAACAGCTCACCCCGCTGCACGCGGCCATCCTCAGCAACGGGCGTCCGGACACGACGATGACCTGGCTGAAGCAGCCGAAGGTCACCGCTGTGCTGCGCGCTATCAGCGCCGTACCACGCCCCCTGTCACACGAGACCCTGGACGAGCTCCCTGACAGTAAAGCGGTCGGCCACCTGCGCAGCATTCTTGTCGCCACCGGCACCCTGCCCGCCCGCGACGAATACCTCACCCGCCTCGAACGCTGGATCGCCCAGACCCTGAAAGACCGAACTGACCCCATCGAATATCGGATCCTTCACGGATATGCCGTCTGGCACCACCTGCGCCGCCTCCGCAACCGCCTCAACGCCGCTCCAGCCACCCGACTTCAGGCAGCCGCCATCCGTACGCACATCACCGCGGCCGCGAACTTACTGGACTGGCTCCGTACGCAACATCTCACCCTCGCCGCCTGCACCCAGACCGACCTCGACCGCTGGATCACCTCACCCCAGTCCACCTATCCCGGCGAGACGAGCCACTTCATCCGCTGGTCCGTCGCCCACCGGCATGCCACCGCACTGACCTACCCCGCCATTCGCTGGACGGGCCCGGCAACCGCCATCGACACCGAACGCCGCTGGCAAGACGTCCACCGCCTCCTCCACGACACCACCCTGACCGTCCCCGACCGTGTCGCCGGCCTCCTGCTCCTCCTCTACGCCCAGCGCCCCCGCACCATCGCGCGCCTGACCACCGGCCACGTACTGACCGAGGGCTCACGCACCAAGATCGTGTTCGGCAGTAAGCCCATTACTCTCCCCGAACCCCTGGCAGACCTCGTCCGCGAGATTGTCGCCACCCGCAAGGAACGCGCCAGGCCCCACACCCCGGACTCCAGCCCCTGGCTCTTCCCGGGAAGCCGCCCCGGCACCCCCATCGACTTCTCCAGCCTTGACGGACGCCTAAAAGGATCGGGTTACACCCCCGCCCGGACCGGTCAACCGCCATGTTCGACCTGGCCACCACCGTGCCGGCAGGCATCCTCGCCCGCGCCCTCGGCATCCAGATCGACGTCGCCGTCACCTGGCAGCAGATCGCCTCAGGAGACTGGGCCGCCTACGCAGCCGAGCTGGCCCACCGCCGAACACTCCGCCAGTGAGGGCACTCTCCAGCCTCCTCATACATATGGTGCAGTCAGTTATTCAAACCCTCGGAATACCCCAGCGAGGCGACCCTGACGGGCGCGTAGCACGGGTGGCTTTGAGTAGCCGCCCACGAAGAGCGCGAGGCCCCGGGCTGCCCGGGGCCTCTGTGTGCAATGCGGTGTCCGGCTTTCAACGACCGGCCAGAGGCGGTGTCACGTCCACTCCACTCCGAGTTCGGCGAGGGCGGTGCGCTGTTCGGTGGTGAGTTTGCTGCGGCGTTGTTTCTGATTGGCGTACCAGATGCCGAGCGCCAGCTCGTGCTCCTGGCCGTCGAGGACGATCGTCTCGCGGTGGGGCCGTTTGACCGCAGTGGTGCCCTCGCGGGCGATGTACTGGGCGAGGGCCGCGACGCCCCTCTGGAAGGCCGCTGACGCCTTGCTCTGGCCCTTCCCGCACCCTTGGAGGCTGGGGCCGCAGTGGGGCGCTCAGCGGGTTTGATGCCCAGCTTGGACAGCCGCTCATGCTGCTCGGTGGACAGCTGCGCCCAGGTGCTCGCTTCCCTTTGCCGCGCGAGCCATCTGTGAGAGGTCTCCAGGATTCAGTTGAAGAAGCCACTTATTTGGCAGTGACGATCCGTAGTCGATGGGCCTTTCACCTTGCCATCTGCTGAATCAGACGCGGGGTGTTGGTGGCGCTTCAACTGACAAGAAGTGGCGTTCCCGCGCTGTCATTTAAGTGGCGTCTCCTATACGTCGAGGTCTCTACCGTGTCGATGCCCCCGGCGTGGAGGGCGCGGACCGCTCCGGCGGTTCCTGTGCCGCCTCATCCTCACAGACCTGGTGCGCGCCCACGAGGGCGTCACGCGGTGCTACTACCTCCACGTGCCCTTCGAGGAGACAGTGCTCCGGCACGTGTCGAAACCAGACGCCGAGTACCTTGCGCACGTCAACGAGGGCCACCTACGCGACTGGTACCGAGAGAAGGACCTGCTCCCTAGCGGCCTGGAGACCGTCGTCGACGCGGCCAGCACCCTGGACGACACGGTCCAACAGATCTTCTCCGAGAGCGGCCTGGACGGCATTCTCCCGATCGACCGCTGAGGGGCGCCACCGCAGGTACGGTCATCATCACGGCACCGACGACGGCACACACCACCGGACCCAGGGGCAATGGGCGTGGAGAACGGATCGCAGAGCATCCCGTGGGGCGGCGAGTGGCGACGCCACCTCCGCTCCGACGCCGATATGGATCTCGTGCGCTCGTGGATGCCCGTGTCGAATGCCCGACCTGCAAGACAGCCGCAGGGCGGGCCTGCCGCACCGCGGGCGGCCGCCCGACCAACGAACACCGCGCACGCCGTGACGCCGTCGGCCCCATCCCGTACGCGAAGTGGCGAAAGGAGGGCCTCATCCCGGAGCAGCGGACGTATACGATTCCGGCCGTGCTCAAGAAGTCGGAGAAGGCCCGCGCCGACTTCAACGTGGACACTGCCCTGGCCGACGGTGTGGCGGTCGTCCGCATGTTCCTCGCCGACCGGCTCGGGTTGTTCCTCCAAGGCGAGGAGGCCATGGACCGCATCGACGACACCGTGCGCAAACTGATTGAGGTCCGCGGCCCGGTGGGGACGGCCGACGTGGTCACTGTCCTCGCCAGCCAAGTCGCCTCGCTGCTGGCTGCGAACGCCGGACCCGACGGCGATCCGGAGGCCCTGTTCGACACGATGATCCGCGCGCAGATCGACATGGTCCGCAGGATGAATGCGATCGAGAAGGAACGAGCCGACGGCTGACCGGCCGGTCAACACTGATGTAGTGCCACCCACTAACCTCCTGCCGACGCAGTACCAACCTGCACGCTGGCGGTGTTCCGTTCGAGTGAAGGGATGAGCTGTGCCCGACCGACCTGAAATCGTCTGCATCTGCGGCTCTACCCGGTTCGTGGACGAGATGCGTGCGGTGAATCGTGATCTGACCTTCGCCGGGGTCATTGTTGTCGCGCCAGGCGAAGCAGACGAGATGATCACCGACAAGCAGAAGACGGCGCTGGACGCCCTCCACCTGCGCAAGATCGACCTGGCAGACCGGGTTCTGGTCGTCAACCCTGGCGGGTACATCGGCGAGTCCACGAGCAGGGAAATCGACTATGCCCACGCCATCGGCAAGCCGATTGCGTTCACCGATCCCGCCCCCGCTGCACCGTAGTTCGCCGGGGGAGCGGCCCAAGATCCCAGGGCCTACACGCACACCAGTGCGATGCCGCAGCTCAGATCCCCTGGGCATCGCACTCAAGTGCGTGTAGGGCCTGGGGCGCCGTGCCGCTGGCTCCGGGCAGCGAAGGACCCCGGCCGCCAGCACGCCCGAGGTCCTGTCCGCCTGCGTCACGCCGCCCCCAACTCCGGTCCGGGACGGCGTGACCCGCTCTCACCAGTCGTCGGGGGCGCTGCCCACCCAAGCGATCGGTCGGCCCTCGCTGGTGCGGCCCCAGTGCGGTTCCTCCATCGAGGTCTCGTGGCCGTCGGGCAAGGCACAGATCCGTCCCCAGCGGCCGTGCTTGCCCGGACAGATCCCGGTGAGCCGGTCCGCGTCGCCGTCGCGCACCGCCTGGTCGTAGCGGTCCTGGAACGGCTGGAGGCGGGCACACAGCTCTAAGCCGAGCTCCGCTCCGACGCCTCGACCCGGGCCCTCGCCTCCTGCACCCCAGGATCGGACAGCACGAGCGAGATGGCCTGCTCCGCCTCCGCGAAGGTGCTGGTGCGGGCGTGCCGCCGTACGGCTTCCTGGACACGCCGCTCGTCATCGCCTGCGGTCATCACGCGACTCCTTCCTCTGCCGCCCAGCCGAGCCCGAGGCCGGCGAGCGCGGCGAGTTTGTCGGCGGTCAGCTTGGCCCGGCGGCTCTTGCTGTTGCTGAGGAACACTCCGAGCTTCACCTCGCTCCCATCCTCAAGTCGCTCTACGTGGGCCCTGGGGACGGTCACAGAGCCCTCGCGGGCCTTGTATTGCGCCAGGGCCGCCACGCCCTTCTCGAAGGCGCTCACCGGTGCCGTGGACGGCTTGGCCGGCGCTTCGAGCTCCGCCACCGTCGGTACGACGCCGATGGCCTCCAGGCGCTCGCGCTGCCCGGAGCTCAGAGCAGCCCAGATCTCCGGCTTCCGTTGCCGGGCGAGCCACTTCCCGATGTCCATCCCGTGCACGGTGACCCCGGGTTCGACGTACGCGAGGATGCTCTCCTCCGCGAGTATCTCGCGCACCACGGCGTAATGCCGCTGCCACTCCGGCGGCCATGACGGGTTCCAGTCCTCGTCAACCTCGCGCAGCGCCGTCTCCCACTCCGGGTGCCCCTCCAGAGCGCCGGCCCTGCGGAGGTTGGACAGCCACTGCCCCACCGGCCGGTCCAGCATGGCCGCGGACCGGGGCGCGCACAGCGTCCAGTGCTGCTCGTAGTACGCCTTGGCGGCCTCCAGGTTCTCCTGGAACCGCTCATCGGCCGGGTTCCAGACCATGCCGAGCTTCTCCAGCCGCTGCGCGCGGAGACCGGTCATCTGCCCCGCCCCGTACGCCCGTCGTTGTTCCGCGATCCATTGTCCAAGCGGTGTCGCACCCTCTTTGTGCCCATAAGGCACTCGGGCATGATGCTCACGCTCGGTGAACTTCTTGAGTGCCGCCCAGCCGCGGGCCCAATCCTGCCGTTCGGTGTCGATCACATTGAAGGACACCCAGTCTGCGACCATCACCGGGTCACGCGGAGCGGCAAAACGGAGCAGGAGACGGGATTCGTCCTCGCCCTCCTCGGGCGGCGGACCGATGTACTCGGACGGCTGCGCCACACCCTTCTGCGGCTCCTGCGGAATCGCGAGCAATTCGATTGCTTCTTCGTCATGAGCGCGCAGACCTTCCAATACCTTCACCAAAGGACGATACGATCCCGAGGTGAACATATCCTCCGGATTTTCTCCCGACTGGAGAAAAACCGGCACAATCAAAGAGGCAACTTTCCCCTCTCCCGGCTTCTGACGCAGCGCCCGGCCGATGGCCTGGACGATGTCGTGCGGAGCGCCCTTGGGGTCCAACAGGGCGACGCTGTCCACGGCCCGGATGTCCACGCCCTCACCCAGGACACGACAGTTCGAAAGCACCGCCCGCCGCGCCGTGGACCCGAACCCACCCAGGACGCCACGCCGGCGCTCGGGGACGTGCTCGCCACACAGCCAGTCCGCCCAGATCCGCCTCGGGTACTTCTCCGGCTGGTCGGCGTGCAGCTTCGCCGCGACACGCTCCAGGCCATCCGCGTACGCCTGTGCCTCTATCGTCCGGTGGTGGAAGGTGATGCAGGTCGACAGATCATGCTGCGCCATCGTGTGCAGGAGCGCGGCCTGGAGCGCCCCGAGGCGCTCCCCGCGCACCCTCTCACTGTGCCGCTCCTCGCCCATCAGCCGCTCCGGAGTAACAACCGGGTCCTGGAGCTCCAGGACGATGATCTGGTACCGCGCAAGCAAGCCGCGGGAGACCGCCGACGCCAGCGAGAGCTTGTAGAAGACGGGCCCGAACACGGCCTCGTCATTCATGGAGGCCGCCATCTCCTTCGGCAGCGCCTCCCGCACCCCCTCCGCGACCTCCCAGTTCGGCCGCTCCTGCCAGATCCGCGGCGTCGCCGTCAGATACAGCCGCCGGTGCGCCGGGATGACGTGCTGGTTGTGGATGTCGGCCCACGCCTTACCCATCGAGCCGGACGTCCGGTGCGCCTCATCCACTACGGCGAGGTCCAGCGGGGCGAGCTGCTGCCCGTAGACGCCCTCGAACGCCTCCGCCAGGACTCCGAGGCTGGCGTACGTCCCGAAGATGGTGACGGGCCCCTCGCCGTGCCACAGAGCCAGCTGCACAGGGTTGGTGGTGGAGCGCACTTTCAGGTTCCACAGCTCCGGGTCGTCGCTGAGGCTGCACACCGCGACCGCCGGCCCCGTGTGCCCAGCCCCGCGCCACGCCTGGACGGTCTGCGTCAGGAGATCCAGCGTCGGCACCAGAACGAGAATGCGACCCTTGGGCACAATCCGCTTTGCCGAGGCCGCAGCGATGATGGTTTTCCCTGTTCCGCACGCGGCGTGTACCTGTCCGCGCAGGCCATTGACAGGAATCCCGCCCGGCGGGATATCGAGACCGCGCACAATGGCGGCAACGGCCTCGATCTGGTGGGCACGCAGTTTCACGGCCATTTCCCGTGTTCTCCTTTTCGCGGAATCGGCGCGCAATCAGAAAAGAAAGTCCGGCGCGGCGCGAGGGGCCGGGGGTGCTGCTGTCTGTACCCAGATGCTACACAGCCAAGACCTGTGATGCATCACCCGTGCGGCATGTTCGCCCTGTAGACTGACGCTTGGTCGAATCCCGCCCCACACGTGTGGTTCATAGGGTATGCTGGCGGGGTATTGGTGAACGCGAGCAGCCGTTTTCGATGGTGGGTGGGGGAGGGGTTCGGGTGGAGCGGCAGCGGAGCCCGTCACTGCGGGGGGCCGGCACCCTGCCAGGCCGACGGCCTGTCACTCTCGTTGCGGGGGGTGACAGGCCGGAATCCCAGTCGCTACACAGGCCCGCACGTGATGCACCCTCACCCCGTAGCCAGCCAAGGAGTCTCGCTTGCGGGACTCCCCGCAATTCGCGCTTGCGCGAATTGACGCCCTTTCAGAATTCCGCTTGCGGAATTCATTCCTGCGCTTGCGCAGGAATTCTGAATTGCGCTTGCGCAATTCGCGCTCTATGCCCCGGCTTGCCGGGGCATATCCCGCTCCGCGGG
>NZ_JBIUVC010000024.1:0-95516 GCF_044742755.1 Streptomyces sp. NPDC087845 | reverse complement strand
TGAGGGGATCGGGGACACGATCCGGGTGTCGCTGTCGGCGCCGCCGGCCGAGGAGGTCAAGGTCGGTCTGCAGATTCTGGAGTCGTTGAATCTGAGGCAGCGGCGGTTGGAGATCGTGTCGTGTCCGTCGTGCGGGCGGGCGCAGGTGGATGTGTACAAGCTGGCGGATCAGGTCAGTGCGGGTCTTGAGGGCATGGAGGTGCCGTTGCGGGTGGCCGTGATGGGCTGTGTCGTCAATGGTCCGGGTGAGGCCCGTGAGGCGGACCTGGGTGTCGCGTCGGGCAACGGCAAGGGGCAGATCTTCGTGAAGGGCGAGGTCATCAAGACCGTGCCCGAGTCGAAGATCGTCGAGACGCTGATCGAAGAGGCCCAGAAGATCGCCGAGGGCATGGACGGCGCGGGGACACCATCGGGGGTTCCCGCCGTCACCGTGAGCTGAAACAGAACCAGAGAGGGGGCCCGAGCGTGACGATTCTGGAAAACATCCGGGGACCGCACGACCTCAAGACGCTGAGCGACGCACAACTCGGCGAACTCGCCGAGGACATCAGGCAGTTCCTCGTCCGGGCAGTGGCGAGGACCGGCGGCCATCTGGGTCCCAACCTGGGGGTGGTGGAGCTCTCGATCGCGCTGCACCGGGCCTTCGACTCGCCCGTGGACCGCATCCTGTGGGACACCGGGCACCAGAGCTATGTGCACAAGCTGCTCACCGGGCGCCAGGACTTCTCCAAGCTCCGCGGCAAGGGGGGCCTCTCCGGCTACCCCTCCCGCGAGGAGTCCGAGCACGACGTCATCGAGAACTCGCACGCCTCGACCGTCCTCGGCTGGGCCGACGGCATCGCCAAGGCCCACCAGGTGCTGGGGCGGAGCGACCACGTCGTGGCCGTCATCGGTGACGGTGCCCTCACCGGCGGAATGGCCTGGGAGGCGCTGAACAACATCGCGGCGGCGCGGGACCGGCCGCTGATCATCGTGGTCAACGACAACGAGCGTTCGTACGCCCCGACGATCGGCGGCCTCGCCAATCACCTCGCCACCCTTCGTACCACCGACGGGTACGAACGCTTCCTCTCCTGGGGCAAGGGAGTGCTCCAGCAGACGCCGGTCATCGGACAGCCGTTGTACGAGTCGCTGCACGGCGCGAAGAAGGGCTTCAAGGACGCCTTCGCCCCGCAGGGCATGTTCGAGGACCTCGGGCTCAAGTACGTCGGGCCGATCGACGGGCACGACATCGCGGCCGTCGAATCCGCCCTGCACCGGGCGAAGCGCTTCCACGGCCCGGTGCTGGTGCACTGCCTCACCGAGAAGGGGCGCGGCTATCCGCCCGCGCTCCGGGACGAGGCCGACCGCTTCCACACCGTGGGCGCGATGGACCCGCTGACCTGCGCACCGCTCGTGCCGACGGAAGCGCCGTCCTGGACCTCGGTGTTCGGGGACGAGATCGCCGAGATCGGCGCGGAGCGGCCGGACGTCGTGGCCATCACCGCGGCGATGCTGCACCCCGTCGGGCTGACCAGGTTCGCCGAGGCGTTCCCCGACCGGGTCTGGGACGTCGGGATCGCCGAACAGCACGCCGCGGTCTCCGCGGCGGGACTCGCCACCGGCGGACTGCACCCGGTCGTCGCCGTCTACGCCACCTTCCTCAACCGGGCCTTCGACCAGTTGCTGATGGACGTCGCGCTGCACAGGTGCGGGGTGACCTTCGTCCTCGACCGGGCCGGGGTCACCGGACCCGACGGGGCCTCGCACAACGGCATGTGGGACATGTCGGTGTTGCAGGTGGTCCCCGGACTGCGGATCGCCGCCCCGCGCGACGCCGGCGAACTGCGCGCCCAGCTCCGTGAGGCCGTGGACGTCGACGACGCACCCACCGTGATCCGGTTCCCCAAGGAATCGGTGGGGGAGCCGGTCCCGGCCGTCGGCCGGATCGGCGGCATGGACGTGCTGCATCGGGCGGACGCTGCCGATGTGCTGCTCGTGGCCGTCGGTGTGCTTGCTCCGGTCTGCCTGGGCGCCGCCGACCTGCTGGCGAGCGGCGGCATCCGCTGCACCGTCGTCGACCCGCGCTGGGTCAAACCGGTCGACGAACAGCTGGCCCCGCTCGCCGCACGGCACCGGCTGGTCGCCGTCGTCGAGGACAACAGCCGTGCGGGGGGCGTCGGTTCGGCCGTCGGGCAGGCGCTGCGGGATGCCGGGGTCGACGTACCGCTGCGGACGTTCGGCATCCCCGAGCAGTTCCTCGGCCACGGCAAGCGCGCCGAGGTGCTGGCCGACATCGGGCTCACACCGGTCGAGATCGCCGGGCGGATCAGCGCGGCACTGGCCGCCAAGGAAGCAGCGACAAGGAGCGAGGAGAGCGGGGCATGAAGGACGACGGGCCGAAGGGCTTCGATCTGGCGCAACTCCTCGCCGAGCGCGGCGCCGAGCGCTACGAACTGCACGCGAAGCACCTCAATCACCAGCTGCCCCGCATGCTGCGTACCATCGGCTTCGACAAGGTCTACGAACGGGCCGAGGGCGCGCACTTCTGGGACGCGGAGGGCAACGACTACCTCGACATGCTCGCCGGATTCGGGGTGATGGGCCTCGGCCGGCACCACCCCGTCGTACGCAAGGCCCTGCACGACGTCCTCGACGCGTCGCTCGCCGACCTCACCCGCTTCGACTGCCAACCGCTGCCCGGACTGCTGGCCGAGAAGCTGCTCACGCACAGCCCGCACCTGGACCGGGTCTTCTTCGGCAACAGCGGTACGGAGGCTGTCGAGACCGCCCTGAAGTTCGCCCGGTACGCCACGGGCAGGCCCAGGATCCTCTACTGCACCCACGCCTTCCACGGGCTGACGACCGGCTCGCTCTCGGTCAACGGGGAGAGCGGCTTCCGGGACGGCTTCGCACCACTGCTGCCGGACACCGCCATCGGACTCGGGGACCTCGACGCGCTGAGGCGTGAGCTGACCCACGGCGACGTGGCGGCACTGGTCGTCGAGCCGATCCAGGGCAAGGGCGTCCACGCCGCGCCGCCAGGCTTCCTGCGGGCCGCGCAGGAACTGCTGCACAAGCACAAGGCACTGCTCATCGCCGACGAGGTGCAGACCGGCCTCGGGAGAACCGGCGACTTCTACGCGTACCAGCACGAGGAGGGTGTCGAACCCGATCTGGTCTGTGTGGCCAAGGCCCTCTCCGGCGGCTACGTGCCGGTCGGAGCGACTCTCGGCAAGGACTGGATCTTCAAGAAGGTCTATTCGTCGATGGACCGGGTCCTGGTCCACTCCGCGAGCTTCGGCTCCAACGCCCAGGCGATGGCTGCCGGGCTCGCGGTCCTCGCGGTGATGGAGGACGAGGAGATCGTCGCGGGGGCGCGCCGCACCGGTGATCTGCTGCGCGAGCGGCTGGCGGCGCTGGTCGGCCGCTATGAGCTGCTGCACGAGGTGCGCGGGCGCGGGCTGATGATCGGCATCGAGTTCGGCCGGCCGTCGTCACTGAAGCTGCGCAGCCGCTGGACCATGCTGCAGGCGGCCCGCAAGGGCCTCTTCGCGCAGATGGTGGTGGTGCCCCTGCTCCAGAAGCACCGCATCCTCACCCAGGTCTCGGGCGATCACCTCGAAGTGATCAAGCTGATTCCGCCGCTGGTGATCGGGGAGCCCGAGGTCGACCGGTTCGTCACGGCGTTCACCGCGGTCATGGACGACGCGCACAGCGGCGGCGGGCTGATGTGGGACTTCGGCAGGACCCTGGTGAAACAGGCCGTCGCCAACCGCTGACCGCGCGGGCCCTTCCGGCTTCACGTCGTTTGCCTCGGAGGCAAGAAATTTGCCTCCGAGGAAAACTCCTGGCCCAATGGGTACATGAACACTCCAGACGGAGGGGTGGCCGACGAGCTGCCCGAGGTCGCGCCACGACTGCGCGACCTGCGCCGCGGCCGTGGTCTCACCCTGGAGACCGCCGCCCAGCGGGCGGGGCTGTCGCCCGCCCATCTCTCCCGGCTCGAAACGGGCCGTCGGCAGCCTTCGCTGCCGATGCTCCTCGGTCTTGCCAGGATCTACGGTACGACGGTCTCCGAACTGCTCGGCGAGACGCCCCCCGAACGGGAGGCGATCATCCGCGGCGGGAAGTTCGAGGGGGCCGAGGCCGACGGCTGGATGTACCAGCAGGCCGGCGGCTCCGGCCGGGCGATGCAGGCGCTGCGTGTCCGGGTTCCGTACGGAGCACAGGGTGATCTCGTCCGCGTCCATCCCGGCGAGGAGTGGCTGTACGTGCTCATCGGGCACCTCCGGGTCACGCTCGGCGAGACCGTCCACGATCTCGCCCCCGGTGACAGCGCGCACTTCGACTCGCTCACCCCGCACCGCATCACGGCCGTCGACCGCGACGGTGCCGAGCTGCTCTTCGTCCACACCCTGCTGCAGAGCCCCGCCGCCGAGCTGTGTCTCGGCAGCGGCATCCACCGTCGCTGACCGGCCCGTCCGGTCGTCAGAGAGGACTGTCATGTCCGATTCAGAGAACTTCGACCCGCTCGGGTCCAACAAGAACTACGAGGCCCAGGAGCGGAAGTTCCCGCGCGGCGTGGTGATCCGGCTGTTCGCCTACCTCATCGCCGGACACGTCTTCGCGGCCTTCCTCTACCTGCTCTTCGCGGTGGCCGGCAAGGGCTGACCACCGCCGCCCGGCGGTTCGCGCTACGCCTCGTCCAGAAGCCGGCCGCGCAACCGCTCCCGGGTCTCGGGGGCAAGCTTCAGCCCCTCGGAGAAATAGCGGTCCGTGCTGCCCCAGGTCTCCTCGATGGTGGCGAAGGCGGCGGTCAGGTAGTCCGCATGGGCACCGAAGAGCGGATTGAGCAGCTCCATCACCTCGGCCGACATGCCCTCCGCCGAGGCGTCGCTGCGCCGGACCTTGTAGCGGCGGTGGGCGTCGTTGGACTTCAGGTAGTCGGCCTCGATGGCATCGCGCTCGACGCCGACCGCGAGCAGTGACACCGCGATCGACAGACCGGCCCGGTCCTTGCCCGCCGCACAGTGCATCAACGCGGGAACGCTGTCCTCGGCCAGGGCGTGCAGGACCCGGCTGTGCTCGGCTGTGCGGTCCCGGATGATCGAACGGTACGAGGCGATCATGCGGTTCGCTCCCCTGCCGTCCGCGAGGATCGAGCGCAGCTGGTCGAGGTCGCCGTCGCGGACCATCCGCCAGAATTCCGCGCCGTCGGCCGGGTCGGAGAGCGGGATGCTGACATTCCGTACGCCGGGCAGCTCCACGTCCAGGCCGTCGAGCCGGTGGTCGGCCGCATTGCGGAAGTCGAAGACCGTGTGCAGACCGAGGCCGCCGAGAAAGGCCGTGTCCTCGGCGGTGGCGTGCGCGAGGTGACCACTGCGGAAGAGTCGCCCGTACCGCACCCGCCGGCCGTCGACGGTGGGCAGTCCGCCCACGTCGCGGAAGTTGCGGACGCCCGCCAGCTCGGGTTCCGTCGACGGGATCTGGGGCAACTGCTGCGTCACAGTGTCTCCTGGAGTGTCTGGCGTCGACGCGAGCCGCCGACAAGGCCACTCCCGCGACGATACGACATTGATTCCTCAGGCAATCATCTCGGCCAGTAGTTGTCGATACCCCGGTGAACCCCCGTGCCCCCGCGGTGAATCCGTCCGCCGAATTCCACGCCGGACCATTGCCCGCTCACCCGGCGATGGTTGATGATGTGCGGAACTGTTGGAATGTGGGGACAAGATGATCGAGACTGGCGACAAGGGCCGGACCTGGCTGCTCACCGGGGCGAGCAGCAGCTACGCACTGCGACTCACCGAGCGGGACGAACTGGTCCATCTGCACTGGGGGCCGCGGATCTCCCTGGCCGCTGCCGAGGCGCTGGCCGCGGCGCCGGAGCAGCCCGCCAGGGGCTTCGAGTCCCCGCTCGACGGCCACGAGGAGTACCCCGTGGAGGGCGGCCCCCGGTTCGTCCGCCCGGCTCTCTCGGTGCGCACCCCGGAGGTCCGCGGTACCGAGTGGTCCTTCTCCGGCGCCGCGGTGGACGGGGGCGAACTCCGTATCGGCTTCACCGACTCCGTGCACCGGCTCGCCCTCACCCTGCACTACCGGATGCGGGACGACTCCGATGTCGTCGAGCGCTGGGCCGCCGTCGCCCACGCCGGGCCGGACGGTCCGCCGCTGGAGCTGCTGCGCGCCGACGCGGCCGCCTGGGCGCTGCCGGCCCGCGACGCCTGGCGGTTGAGCCGGCTGCACGGCCGCTGGGCGGCGGAGTCGCGGCTCGCCCGGGCGGAGCTGATGTACGGCGAGAGCGTCATCTCCAGCAGGCGCGGCCACACCGGACACCAGTACCTGCCATGGGTCGCACTCGACGCCGACGGAGCGGCGACCGAGGAGAGCGGCGAGGTGTACGGCTGCGCGCTCGGCTGGTCCGGGTCGTGGCGGATCTCCGTGCAGCGGCTTCCCGACGGACTCGTGCAGATCACCGGCGGCGCAGGCCACGACGAATCGGGGCTGCTGCTGCTCATGCCGGGGGAGTCGTACACCACACCGGTCTTCGCCGGTCTGTGGAGCGCGGAGGGATTCGGCGGGGCGAGCCGTGCCTGGCACGCGTGGCAGCTGGCCCATGTGATCCCGGACGCCTCGAGCCCGCGGCCGGTTCTCTACAACTCCTGGGAGGCGACGGGCTTCGACGTCTCGCAGGACCAGCAGCGCGCCCTCGCCGAGCGCGCCGCCGCGATGGGCGTGGAACTGTTCGTCGTGGACGACGCGTGGTTCGGGCAGCGCACCAGCGACCGGGCGGGGCTCGGCGACTGGACACCGAATCCGGACCGCTTTCCCGGCGGACTCAAGCCGCTCGCCGACGAAGTGCACGGTCTCGGCATGCAGTTCGGTATCTGGGTCGAGCCGGAAATGGTCAACGCCGACAGCGATCTCCATCGCGCGCACCCCGACTGGGTGCAGCACTTTCCCGGGCGGACGCGGACCGAGTTCCGTAATCAACTGGTGCTCAATCTGGCCCGCACCGATGTGCAGGAATATCTCTGGGAGCAACTGGACACACTGCTCTCCAGCGCGCCCATCGACTACGTGAAATGGGACTTCAATCGCTCCTTCACCGATGCCGGCTGGCCGGGTGAGGAGTATCCGCAGAAGCTCTGGATCGAGCATGTCGACGCCCTGTACGCGTTGATCGACCGTCTCCGGGCCGCACACCCCTCGGTCGCCTTCGAGTCCTGCTCCGGCGGCGGCGGCCGGGTCGACCTGGGGATTCTGTCCCGTACGGACCAGGTGTGGACCTCGGACAACACCGACCCGCTCGACCGCCTCGCCATCCAGGAGGGCTTCGGCCAGATCCATCCGGCCCGGGTGATGGCCGCGTGGGTCACCGACAGCCCGAACGTCCAGCTCAACGGCAGGGTCAGTTCACTGCGCTTCCGCTTCGTGAGCGCGATGGCCGGCGTGCTCGGGGTCGGCGGGGACCTCACCGAGTGGAGCGAGGAGGAGCTGGCCGAGGCGCGGGCCTGGGTGGAGCTCTACAAGGAGATCCGGCCGGTGGTGCAGCACGGCGCGCTGTACCGGCTGCGCGCCCCGCGCGGCGGTCTCAGTGCGGTCCAGTACGTCCAGGGGGACGAGGTCGTGGTCCTGACGTGGCTGGAGGCGCAGAGGTACGGGGAGCTGCCCCCGGCCCTGCGGCTGCGCGGACTCGACCCCGCGGCGACGTACACCTGCCGCGACACGGGGGCGGTGCACCACGGCTCGGCACTGCTCCATCAGGGGCTGCACACCGGGCTCCGGGGAGATCTCGACGCAGGGGTGCTGAGGCTCCGACGCGAACGATGAGTGCGAAATGTCCGTAATGGGTGCATTCGGTCAAACTTGCCCCGCCTGTACGGGAGATGATCGCGCTCTCGTGAGCGGAATCATATCCGTGACGGTGTGTACCGACGGGGCGGTCGGCCATTCCGTGCGCGGCGCGGAAAGGCAAGATCCTTAATCCACGGAGTGTGACCGGAATTCTGCGCCGATTTCCTGGATCGGATTCCGGCGTGGAACCAGTGGCTTGTTCTCGCCGTCCCGACTCGCTTACGGTCACCGTCAATCCGGATGGACCGCCTAATCCTGCCGCCGTCCGGAATTCGCATCCACTCATCGTGTGGCAGGAGCGGGGGAACCAGGTAGGCCGCCGTCCGGAGGAATCCGGCCGGCTCGGGGTGAAGCCGCGCTCGGCGCGGCCGGGCATCTCCAGCCCGAACCCGACAGCTCACCTCGTAGGCGCCGGAGAGGAAGCACGTCATGCCCATATCGGGTAAGCACCGTCGTACGAAGGCCGCCATCATCGCCCGTGGCGTCGCTGCCGCAGGTGCGGGCGGCGCCGTCATCGCACTGCCGCTGTTCGGCGCCACGGGTGCCAACGCCGCGGAGCAGGCCGCCCCGGCCGCCGCCCCGCAGTCGGCCTCCGCCGCCGCGCACGCCGCCCCGGCCAAGCCGGCCGCGCAGAAGCAGGCCGCCACCACGACGTACTCCGTCGTCTCCGGCGACTGGCTGTCGAAGATCGCCGCCGACCACAAGATCGAGGGCGGCTGGCAGAAGCTGTACCAGGACAACCGCGCGGTCGTCGGCGACGACCCCGGCCTGATCTTCCCGGGCATGAAGCTGACGCTCGGCGGCAAGGCGGCGGACCACTCCGCGCCCACCGGCGCGGGCGCGGGCGCGGCCCTCCCGTCGAAGGCCCCCTCGGCTCCCTCGTCGGCGGCGGAGAAGTCCGCCCCGGCGAAGTCCGCCCCGGCCAAGGCCTCGGCGGTCACGGAGTCCAAGACCTCCGCCCCGGCCGGTCGGAGCACCGGCTCCGGCTACGCGCACCCGGTCCCCGGCAACCACACCACCGGTTACCGTGCCTCCGGCTCCAACTGGTCCAGCGGCAGCCACACCGGGATCGACTTCCCCGTCTTCACCGGCACCAGCGTGAAGGCCATCACCTCCGGCACCGTCGTCACCGCCGGCTGGGGTGGCGCCTACGGCAACCAGGTCGTCATCAAGCACGCCGACGGCCACTACTCGCAGTACGGCCACCTGTCCTCGCTCTCCGTCTCGGCGGGCCAGTCCGTGAGCACCGGTCAGCAGATCGGCCTCTCCGGCTCGACCGGCAACGCCACCGGACCGCACCTGCACTTCGAGGTCCGCACCGGCCCCGGGTACGGCTCGGACATCAACCCGATCGCCTTCCTGGCTTCGCACGGCGTCTACGTCTGAGCCGGACGGACGGGCGGCTGAGCAACACGGCATGACCTGAGCAACACGGAAGGGGCGGTGCGCGGCGGCGCACCGCCCCTTCTGCTTATTCCCCCTTTACCAAGATCTGACCGGGTGGTCTATCTCACCACCCGTCAACCCCTTATTACGGTCGCGTAGGTCACATTCGGCAGTGCAGGATAGGCGTTTGTGGCAGACGATTCGAGAAAAAATCAACGTGGCGTCATCAACCGACATGGTGTCATCGGGTCGTACGCAGCGATTGGCGACAGTTTCACCGAAGGGGTGGGCGACCCCGGTCCGGACGGGGCCTTCGTCGGCTGGGCGGACCGATTCGCGGTACTTCTCGCGGACCAGCTCCCTGACCCCGATGCGGAATCGAGCACCGAGGCTTCCGTACACGCGAATTTCAGATATGCCAATCTCGCCGTACGCGGACGCCTCCTCGACCAGATCGTCGAGGAGCAGGTGCCGCGCGCCAAGGAGCTCGCACCCGACCTGGTGAGCTTCTGCGCGGGCGGCAACGACATCATCAGGCCCGGCACCGACCCCGACGACGTGGCCGAGCGCTTCGAGCGCGCGGTCGCCGAGCTGACCGAATCGGTCGGCACCGTCATGGTCACCACCGGCTTCGACACCCGTGGCATCCCCGTGCTGCGCCATCTGCGCGGCAAGATCGCCACCTACACCGCCCATGTGCGGGCCATCGCCGACCGCTACGACTGCCCGGTCCTCGACCTGTGGTCGCTGCGATCCGTCCAGGACAGGCGCGCCTGGGACGACGACCGGCTCCATCTGTCGCCCGAGGGACACACCAGGGTCGCGCTGCGCGCCGCCCAGGTCCTCGGCCTCGACGTGCCGGCCGACCCCGACCAGGAATGGCCCCCGCAGGCACAGCGCGGCACGCTCGAAGTACGGCGTGACGACATCCACTGGGCGCGCGAGTACCTGGTGCCGTGGATCGGCCGACGGCTGCGCGGCGAGTCCTCCGGCGATCATGTCGAGGCCAAGCGGCCCGACCTGCTGCCTCTCTAGACGGGGCCGCGGCCGTGGTGTCCTCGCTCGCCGGACGGGCCTGAGCCCCGGGCCCGTCCGGCGGCTCCGGCCCGTCCGGCGAGGGAAGACAGCGGTGGCGCCGGTATCCGCTCCAGCACCCCGCCCGCGAAGACGTCGTACAGCGGCAGCGTCTCCAGATGCACATAGCCGATGTGGCAGTCGCAGACGGCCAGCGGACAGGCACGTGGGCCGAGCGAGCGCCGGTAGCTGCCGTCGTAGAGGTTGCCGAGTTCGGCCGCGACGAAATGGCAGCGCCGCACCGTGCCGTCGCCGTCCACCGACACGACCGACTCGCCCGTCCGGCAGGGCAGCCCCGCCGACCGGTGCGGATGCCGGCTGTACGGGAAGAGCGGGTCGATCGCCGTCCAGCGGTCCGCCTCCTCGTCCGTATAGGTGTGCCCCTCCGCGGCGTTCACCCAGAGGTAGACCTCGTCGGGCAGCGCGGTACGCAGCCGCCGAGCCTCTTCGAGATGGTCGTCGAGCCCGACGACACCCACGCTGTGGCGAATGCCCAGCGCGGCCAGCTCCGTGCACTTGCCGACGAACCGCTCGTACGGCGTCTGCCCCGGGTGGTACGTGCACCACAGCGCGATCTTCTCGCGGCCGGCGTTCCCCGCCTCCGCCAGCCAGCCCGTACGGCCGCTGAGGTTGGTCTGGATCGCGACCCGGCCGATGTGCGGCAACTGCGCCAGCTCGACCAGCGCGCGCCGGTACCAGGAGCGCACCAGGCCCTCGCCCCACGGGGTGAACAGGACCGAGATCCGGTCACCGGTCTGCGCCGCGGCCCACGCGGTGAACCGCTCCAGCGCGGCGCGGTCGGCGCGCAGTTGCTCCCGGCTGTCGCGCCTCTTGGCGAACGGGCAGTAGGGGCAGTCGTAGTCGCAGGAGGCGAGCGGACCGCGGTAGAGGATGGTCAGGTCCACGGGCGCGCTCACTTCAGTTCGTACGCGGCCATCGCGGCCCGCACATCGGGGGAGAAGAGTTCCGGGCCCAGCGCGTCGGAGTGGGCCAGGCCCTCGGGGGAGAGCCGTAGCAGCCCGGACGCCCCGGCCGCCGCGTCGAGCCAGCCGCGCGCCTCGAACCGGGCCAGTTCGGCCGGGAAGTCGTCGGCCGGGGAGGCGCCGAACCGCTCCCGGTAGTCGGTCAGTCGCATCCCCTCGGCCTGGAGCACCGACTGCAGGAGGTGGCGCCGGCGCGCCTCGTCGCCGTCGGCATACCGCCCGACCTCGGCGCGCGAGAAGTCCTCGGTGGCCGTGTACGCGTCGATGATCGCCCGGACCTCCCGCATCTCCACCGCGTAGTCGAAGGAGTAGTGCAGCCGCGTGGTGTACGAGCGGGCGCCGCACCCCAGGCCGATCATGCCGTCGGTCTGGCAGGCGTAGTCGTCGGGGCCGTCCGTCCGCGGGGCGTCCGCGCGGCGGAACATCCGCATGGACACCTGCTCGTAGCCGTGGGCGAGGAGATGGTCGCGGCCCGCGCGGTACAGCCGCAACCGCTGCTCGTCCCAGGCGGCGTCCGCCGCCGCCTCGCCGTCGGTGCCGAGCCGCCCGAGACCGGTCAGCGGACGCACGTACAGCGGGTAGAGGTACAGCTCCTCCGGCCGCCAGCCGAGCGCCGCATCGAGCGAGGTGCGCCAGCTCTCCTCGGTCTGCCCGTCGATGCCGTAGATCAGGTCGATGTTGAGGATCGGGATGCGGGTCTCACGTATCCGGTCCAGCGCAGCCTCCACATCGGCCCGCCGCTGCGGTCGCACGGCCGCACGCGCCTCCGCTTCGACGAAGCTCTGCACCCCGATGCTGATCCTGGTCGTACCGCGGTCGGCGAGCACGGCCAGCCGGTCGGCCGTCGCGGTCGACGGCGACGTCTCGACCGACAGCGGAACGGCCCGCAGATCGGCGCCCATCCGCTTCTCGGCGATGTCGCAGAGCCGTTCCAGCTCCGCCGCGGTCAGGAACGTGGGAGTGCCCCCGCCGAACGCCGCCGCGGCGAACCGCACCGGCTCCGCGTCGCCCAGCGCGTCCCGGACCGCGGTGGCCTGCCGGTCCAACGCGTCGAGATAGCGGGTCGTCAGCTCGTCGGGAGCGCCGATCCGGGTGAAGAGATTGCAGAAGCCGCAGCGGACCTCGCAGAACGGTATGTGGAGATAGAGCGAGAGCGCGTCCTTGCGCTCGGCCGCCCACAGCTCGCGCAGCGCCGGCCGCTCGGCGAGCGGCCGGTAGGCCGTCTTGTGCGGATAGGCGTAGACGTAGCTCTGGTACGGGCGGGTGGACCGCGCGACGGTCGTGGTGCGGCTCATGGTGCGGTGGCCCCCGGTTCCAGGAAGAAGTGCGCGTAGGGAACGGTCCAGACGGACTCGTGGCCGAGCCGGTGACCGGTGTAGCCGTCGTCCCCGTACGCCGTGCCGTGGTCGGAGCAGACGATGGCGAAACAGCGGCGGCGGCTGCTCGCGGCGGCGAAGAGCCGGCCGATGTGGGCGTCGACGTACTCCAGTGCGGCGGCGTGGGTGGCACGGGAATCGCCCGCTTCGCGAGTGGCACCCGGCTGGTGGAACCAGTTGGGCTGGTGCAGGGCGGACACATTGACGAAGAGGAACAGCCGCTGTTCGGTGGGGAGTTCGGCGACGACCCGCTCGGCACGGGCCACCTGCGCCTCGAAGGAGGTCGGCGACGCCACACCGAACTCCGGTTCCCAGTGGCTCTCCTGGAACATGCCGGGCAGCACGGAGCCCAGTGGTCCCTGCCGGTTGAAGAAGCCGACGCCGCCCACGCACACGGTGCGGTATCCCGCGCCGGCCAGGCCGGACAGCAGATCGGGGGTGTCGAAGACAAAGGTGCCCGAAGCGGTGGACTCGCTGCCCGCGAAACGTGCCGCGAACAGCCGGGGGTGCGGCCCCGGGCCGGCCGGCGTCGGTAGGAATCCAGCGAAGATCGCCTGGTGGGAGGCGTAGGTGAAGCTGCCGGGCGCATGCCGCTTCTCCCAGACACCGCCCGGCAGATGGCGCGCCAGATGCGGGATGCGCCCGGCGGCGGCGAGCTCCGCCGCCACGTCGTAGCGCAGTGTGTCGAGGGTGACGAGCAGAAGGTCGTGGCTGCCCACGACCTCGCTCATGTCCGGGTTCCGGGCCTCCGAGAGGGCGGGCGCGGTGTCAGGGAGTGGCGGTTGCACGGTGGTTCCTTGCTCTGTTCAGTACGGCGGCGACCTGCGCCGCGTAGGTGTCCCGGCCCTCGGCGCCGCTGCCGGGAAGTCCGGTCAGCCGCGGAAGCAGATCGCCGAAGGCGTTGACCTCGCCGACGGCGAAGCGCCGCCAGCCGGTCGCGGGCAGCAGATCGACGCCCACGCACAGCGTGTCCGGGAAGCACGCCGCGGCCCGTTCGCACATGGCCAGGGCCTCGGCCCAGCTGCCGCCCGCGGCCTCTACGGCCGCGCGGATGTCGTCGAGACTTCCGCGCGTGCCGCCGAGGTGAAGATTGGTCATGGGGGAGTGGCTGGTGCGCACCACGGCATGGGTGGCCCGGCCCGCCACCACCACGACCCGCAGGTCCGCCGCCCGCCCGCGCTGGGTGGCCTTGGGCAGCCAGCGTTCGATGTGCAGTCCGTCCGGTGCGAGCGCGTCGACGATCGCCGCGACCTCCCGCTCCGTCGTACAGCGGCGCACCCGCAACGAGTTGTGGAGCCGGCCCGCCGGGTCCCGTTCCACCGATGTGGTGGCCCTGACCCGGCCGGGCCCGGCCGTCTCCACGGCCAGGACCCCCGAGGCGGACGAGCCGTGCGCGAGCTTCACGAAGGCCCTGGGCATGCGGTGGGCCGTCATCCGCTCGCGTACGTCGGCCCAATCACGCACCGCGGGCGCCGCGGCCCCCGAAGTCGGCGAGGCCGGCACGCGCACTCCGGCGCTGTCCAGCACGGCGTGGCAGAGCCGCTTGTCGAAGAGCACCGCGACATCGCCGGGGTCGTCGAGCAGCACGGCGTCGGCAGCGGCGGCCGCCCGCGCCACCGCCCGTACGGCCTCGGTGAACCGGGCGTACCACAGGGCGGTCCCCTCGACCCTGGTCGGATCGTCGACCGCCCGGAGCAGCCGCTCCACCTCGGCGTCCTCACCGGGCGAGTCCATCCGTACGGTCTCACCCGGCCGGAAGGCGGCCTCGCCGCGCAGGACGTCCAGCCAGGGCACGACGCGCGCCGCCGGCAGCCCGGCGGCGCGCACGGCGTCCTGGAAGAGTGCGACCCGGCGGTTCCCGGGCACACCCACGACGGCGAAGCGCGGCGCCGGGCCGGTGGTACTACTCGCTGACGGCGACATAGCGGTCGTCGTCCTCTTCCGGATCCCAGTACTCGACCTCGTCGATCTCACCGTTCACCCGATCGGAACCGAGCAGGTTCCTGAGGCGGTCCATCAGCGCGTCGCTGATGTAGTGGTGGTGCAGATCCAGCGAGGCGAGATGGGTGAGCGGCTGGCCCGAGAGCAGCGCTTCGGCGCCCTCGTCGCCCAGAGTCCCCATCGCCAGGGAGAGCGACTCCAGCTGGGCGACGATGGGAGCGGAGGCCACCGCGGCCGCGATCTCGTCCTGGATCTCGCTGTTCTGCAGCCCCAGATGGCGCAGGGCGGGGAACGCCGCGCCGGACAGCAGCGGGGCAAGGTCCCCGACCGTCGTGTCCCCGCCGTACTCGGTGACGCCGAGCCAGAGTTCGAGGTGTTCCAGCGCGGGCAGCTCCGAGGCTCCGACCGCCCGCACGACGGCGGAAGGCAGACCACCGGACTCGAACCGCAGCTTCTTGAGCGACTCGTGCCGCACCGGCCGCAGATCGAGTGACGTCCGGCCCTCGATCCGCTCGCCGCAGCCGCGTACCGTCAGCTCCTCCAGCTGTCCGAACGCCTCGATCAACGGCGTGATGTCGGACATGACCAGCCACGACAGCTCGCACTCCTCGCTGACGACATCGGCGAGGAAGAGCGCCCGCAGGGCCGGGAAGCGGTCCGCGTGGGCGGTCAGCAGCTCGATGACCGGGGCGACGGACTCGTAGTCGTTGTGCCACCAGGGGCCGATCAGCAGGGCCCGGACACGTGAGGTGTCGACCGTGTCCAGGAAGTGCTGCCAGAGCGCGGGGAACGCCGGATCGCCGTCCCAGTCGCTCTGCAGCCGCCAGGCGACCGAGTCGGCGGCCGGGAGGGGCTCGGCGCGGGCGCCGTCAGGTCCCGGCAGGGTCAGGACGGGAAGACCGTGAAACGTCTCGGGGTGTTCGATGTCGGTCATCGCCCCTCACTCCGAAACCGCGGTGTAGCGGCCTTCGGCACCGCGGTCGCCCCAGGGTTCCGAGCGTTCCGACACATCGACCCGCACGCCGTGCGGCTCCAGTGCCTGAGTGATCCGGCGCTCCATCGGCTCGGTCATGAAGTGGTGGTGCAGATCGAGCCGTTCGAGATGGGTGAGCGGCTGGCCGTCCAGCAGCGCCGCCCCGCCCTCGTCGCCCAGCGTGCCGTTCGAGAGGTCGAGGACGCGCAACTGGGCGACGACCGGGGCGCCCGCGACGGCGGTCGCGATCTCGTTCTGCAGCTCGCTGTTGCGCAGGCCGAGGTGGGTGAGCCGGGGAAAGCGGGAACCGGACAGCAGCGGCGCCAGGTCCGCCACATCCGCATCGCCTCCGTACGCGGAGACGCCGAGCCAGAGGTCGAGCCGCTCCAGCGCGGGCAGTTCGCTGTCCAGAATGCCGCGGATCACACCGACCGGAAGGCCACCGGTCTCGATGGTCAGCGAACGCAGCCGTTCGTGCTTCGAGGGGGAGAACACCAGCTCCGAGCCGCCGCGCACACCCAGTTCGAGGAGACCCGGGAACGTCTTCAGCAGTGCGGTGACATCCGACTGCTCGATCCAGGAGATCTCGTTCTCCTCCAGGATCATGTCGCCGACGAAGACCGCCTCCAGCGAGGTGAGCCGGTCGGCCGCGGCGATGACCAGATCGATCGGGTAGGACGACGTCTCCTCGTACGACTCGCCCCACTGACCGATGATCAGCGCACGGACCCCGGCCGGGTCGACCGCCTTGAGGAACGCCTCGAACGCTTCCTCCCAGGTCATCTCGCACTCGTCGTCGTACGGATCGACCGAGATGCGCCAGGCCGCCGCATCGGCGGCCTGAGCGGGCGCCTCACCCGTCGCGTGCTGGAAGTCGACCGCGGGAAGGCCGAGCAACTCGTGCAGATGGTCCACACCGGACATGACCATGAGCTCCTGGTACTGGGGGACAGCTGATGTCTGCAAGGTTTATCAAGCCGCACTGACAACGGCGCGACCGGGACCGTGCGCGACGGCCCCGCCTCCGCCCGCCGGATCCGGCCGCCGCTCGATTGATGCTCCTATTGGCAGTCAAGGGTTGCTGAGAACCTGAGGGTGGCCCTGTCAGGTTTGGTAGGGGTGCAGGGCGACGCTCTCCGAACCGACGCTGATCTGCACCCAGGAACCGTCCGAACTGTTGGGGATGGGCGATGCCAGATCGAGCAGCACGGGCCAGTGGCCCATCTGGAGATAGGCGGCGGCGTCGTTGGTCAGGTGGAGGCGGCCGCTCATGATCACCCGATCGCCGTCCTGCCGGAGTTCCGGCTCGGCGACAGCGGCTGGCCGGGTGTTCTGGCCCCAGTGGATGTCCTCGTCGACGGTCCATTCAATGAGGTGTCGGCCGTCGGCTTCTCGCGGATCACCGCGCCAGAGCACCACGGCGGATCCGATGGGGGTGTGAACCCGAACTGTCATGTGCTGCTGCGGTGTCTGCGGCAGGCTCTCCGTGCGGACGAACATCGCCTCATCATCCATGACGTCACGTCTCAGAACCGAGGAGTTGTTGGGTCGCCGGGGTCAAGCGGCGGTGAGCCAGTCGCGGTAGGCGTCTGCGAGGTCGTCGTCGCGGCGTGTGCCGCGTTCGATGCAGGAGATCACTGCTGGCCAGACGCCGAAGTGCTCGGCGACGGTGGTGAGGGTGATGTTCTTGGCCTGGCGTGCCGGCCTGAGGTCGGAGACGTCCGGGACGGTGACCGGTGTGGTGAGACAGCGGAAGATCTCCCGGGCGATCGCCCGCTTGAGCAGGCGGATGATCTCCTTCTTCGTGCGTCCGGCGGCGGTCTGCCGGGCGACATACTCGCGGGTTCGGGCGTCGCTGGACATGCGGACGAGAGCGATCCGGTAGAGGGCTGAGTTCGCTCCGCGGTCGCCGCCCCGGGAGAGACGGTGGCGGTTGGTCCTGCCGCTGGAGGCGGGGACGGGCGCGACGCCGCAGAGCGCCGCGAAGGATGCCTCGGTGCGCAGGCGGTCGGGGTTTCCTCCGGCGGTCACCAGGAGCTGGGCCGCGGTGTCGGGGCCGACACCGAACGCGGCGCGAAGACCGGGGTTGTGCTCGGTGGCAGCGGTGTCCAGGGCGGCGGTGAGGGCATCGTGTTCCGTGGTCAGGGCCTGGACCCGGCGGGCGAGGGTCTTCAGAGCGGTCAGAAGGGCGACGCGCGGTCCGTCGCCGGTGGGACGAAGCCGGGAGATGGCGTCGACCTGTGTCTTGCCGCGCAGGGCGGTGTACTTGACGCGGATGTCGTCCGGGGCAGTGATGAGGATGTGCACGATCTGGTTCAGGGTGGCGGTGCGGGCCTTGACGGCGGACCGGGCGGCGTTGTGGAGGGCGCGTATGCCGCTGACGGTGTCGTCCTTGGGGATGACCGCTGCCCGGCCGGACAGCGCGGCGCGGGCTGCTGAGTAGGCGTCGATGGGATCGGACTTGCCGATCCGGCGCCGTTCGGCCTTGTCTGGCCGGTTGACCTCGATCACGGTGAGGCCCGCGTGGCGGGCGGCACGGGTGAACCCGAGGCCGTAGGAGGAGGTTCCCTCAACCCCGATGGCGGTCACTGTGCCGTGGGCGTTCAGGAACGCGATTGCCGCAGCGTAACCGGCCGCCGTGGTCGGGAACTCGGCGTCGGCGACGTGGCCGCCCCGGTCGGTGGTGACAGCGACGTGAATCGTGTCCGCATGGGAGTCCACTCCGCCGAACACCGCATCCTGTTCTGTGGCGGACGTGGTCGTCGTTGTCATCCTGTGAGCTGCCTTCCTGGCCGGCGGTGACACCGGCCAGGTGAGTCAGACAGGACATTGAGGGGGCCTCTGGCCAAGCTCCTATCAGGTCATGCTCCACCTGGCCGAAGCCATGGAGAACGGGTCCCGGCAGTCGGACAGAACAACTGCAGGACAGCCCAGCAGGGCGTCAGTCAGACCCTGAGCCACGACCACCGGAACCCGCTACGAGTATCAATGTCAGACCCCTCCCTTAGCGTTTTCCTCGTGGCCGGCACAGCGGGTGCGGCCACGGAGGGGAGACGTCTGTGTACCGGCAGGGCGATGTACTGATCGTGTCGTTGGAGGAGTCTGCGGTACCCGCGCACCTCGTGGACGCGCCGGGTGAACCGAGGGACGGCCGGGGGCGCATGATCCTCGCGCTGGGCGAAGTCACCGGCCACGCCCATGCGGTTCAGGGGCCGGGCCGGCTGATGCGCGAGGCGGGGGCCTTCGGACCGATGCTGCTCCACCTCCCCGAAGGCGGGCGGGTGGTGCACGAGGAGCACGCGGCGATACCGCTGTCGAAGGGCTGGTACCGCGTGGTGCGCCAGCGGGAGTACGCGCCGGGGGCGATCCGCATCGTCGCGGACTGAGCGGACTGAGCGGGCTGAGCGGGCTGAACGGACCGAGCGGGCTCACGCGGCCGGGCGCGGCGAGCAGGAGCGGTACCTCGATGGTCCGCGGCGCACAGAATCGCCGCTGGACACGAATGCACCGGCTCTGAGAGACGCTCGACACCGAGACGCACAACACCGAAACGCGAAACGGCGAGACGCACAACAGCGAATCGCGAAACGGCGAATCGCCTAACAGCGAATCGCACGACACCGAATACAGGATTCAGGGGACGGGGAAGACCGATGCAGTACGTGGACTCATGGCGGGCCGTGGCGGCGGCGACCGGCACGGCGGACCGGGCCGTGGCCGAGGACGGGCTCCGGCTCGCCTACCGCAGCGCAGGACTCGCCGAGCCGGAGCGGATCGTCTGGGTGGACTCGCCCAGGGCCGCCGTGGAGGCCGTCGAGAAGCTCGTCGACGCCGGTCGCTCGGTGCGTGACGAGGTGCGGACCCGGCCCTGGGCGCAGGAACGGCGCCGCATGTACGACGAGTTGGGCCCGGCGGGCTGGTCCGCCCTGTGGTCCGCCACCGGGGCGCAGCTCTGGGAGACCACGGCGGCGCTGGCCGAGCGGATCAGGGCCGGTGTCGTCGCGGACCTCGCGGAAAGCCCCGAGGACGAGTCCGATGTCCGGCTGCTGCTGCTCGACGCGGTCCTGGGCCAGCACGACGCGGCCTGGCTCGCCGCGTTCGACGGCCGGGGCGACCGGCTGGACGGCCTGGCCGAGGTGGCCAGGCATGCGGGCTGGTGGTGGCCCTACGAGCGCGTCGTGGTGATCAGTGAGCGCCCGGAGGCGCTTCACCGGGACGAGGCGGGCCGGCTGGACCGTGGGGACGGCCCGGCGCTCGCCTACCGGGACGGATTCGCCCTCCATGCCTGGCGCGGCATGCCCGTGCCCGCCGAGTTCCTCGCGGAACTGAACTCCCTGACCCCCAAGCGGATACGCGAGGAGGAGAACGCGGAACTGCGCCGCGTCATGCTGGAGTTCTACGGCTACGACCGCTACCTCACCGAGTCGGGTGCCGAGCCGGTCCACCGGGACGAGACGGGAGTCCTGTGGCGCATCGCGCTGGACGGCGACGAGGACGTGACGATGGTCGAGGTGGTCAACTCCACTCCGGAGCCGGACGGCACCAGCCGCACCTACTGGCTGCGGGTCCCGCCCACCACGAAGACCGCGAAGGGCGGTGTGGCCTGGACCTTCGGACTCCAGGAGGACGTGTACGCACCCGTGCGCCAGACCTGACCGCCGGAGGCCCGGCGGGCGGGGGTGTTTCAGGTCGTGGCGTCGAGGTGGTTGCCGATCTCGATGAAGGCCGGGACCAGCGGGGCCGGGGGGACCGAGGGCGACATGACCTGGGAGGCGAAGTGCACGATGACCAGGTCCAGCTTGGGGGAGATGAAGAGGCGCTGTCCGTGGATGCCGCTGGCCATGAAGGACTCGTAGGGGTCGTTCAGGATCCACCAGAGGTCGTGGTAGGAGAGCGTGGCGGGCGAGTCGGGGGGCGCCGCCGGGAAGCGGACGCGCCGGGGGTAGCCGTCCGGGGTGCCGGTGGCGATCGTCCTGGCGATGCTCTCCGGCACGATCTGCCGGTCACCGGCGGCGCCGCCGCAGCGGATCATCTCCCCGAGCCGGGCCACGTCGCGCAAGGTCGCGCTGAAGCCGCCGCACGCGGCCTCGGTTCCTTCCGGGTCGAGGATGTAGTAGGCGTCCTCCTCCGCCCCCAGCCGGGACCAGATCACCTCGCTGAGCAGGGCGGACGTACTGATGCCGGTGACGCGGCGGAGGACTTCGGCGAGGGCTTCGACATTGCCGTTCTCGTAGCGGAATTCCGTTCCGGGCTTGCCGGTGGCCCGGGCGGTGGCGAGATGTTCGCGGATGCCGGCGGGGCCGCTGTAGCCGTAGGGGCGCAACTGCGGGGCGAGGATGGCGAAGTAGCGCTGGGCCTCGATCGCCTTGTCGTACGGCCGGCCGGCGTAGCTCATCAGGGTGCCCATGTGCAGCAGATCGTCGACCCGCGCGTCGCCGAATGCCGTTCCCGCCAGTTCGGGGACGTATCGGGACGCCGGTGCGTCGCGGTCGAGCAGCCCCTGGTCCGCGAGAACCGCTGCCAGGAGGCCGATGTACGACTTCGCCGCCGAGGCGTTGAAGTGCGGTACCTGGGGCTCGTATCCGTGCAGGTAGCGCTCGTAGACCACGGTGCCGCGGTGCATGACGAGGAAGGCGTCGGTCTCGGCGGCGGCGAGGAGCGCCGGCAGGGTCAGAGACCTGCCGCCGGGCGCGGTGAATTCCAGCGTTTCGAGATCGTGCGGCGCACGGGGAAGGGCCGACGGCTGCGTGCTGCCCCGCCATACGCGGCGGCTGGGTACGGTCTCGCGGCCGGATGCGGTGTGCCGACGGACCCAGGCCGGGTCCGTGAAGCCGCGCGCCCACGTCAGATTGGCCAGCGAAAGTGTCTCGGTCATGCGCCCACTCCTGTCGGTGCTGCAATCTGATCAGTACCGTACAGCGTGTCTGGAAACGGAGCCAGGCTTTGCCCGGCAAGCGGCGTCAGGCGCCCGGTTCGACCGCCGGGGAGTCGGCGGCGCCCGGGGAGTCGAAGGCGCCCGGGGCGTCGGAGGGGGCCAGTCCGGAGGCCCAGACGCGGCCGTACACGGACAGGTCCCGGAGGTGTTCGGTGATCTCGGCGGCGCTGTATCCGGTGTCGTTCTCGACCCACCAGGTCAGCACGCCGACGAGCTCACCGGTCCAGGCCCGTGCGATGACGTCGAACGGGATGCGTGGCGTGACGCCGAGCTGGGCCGCCCGCTCGCGAAAGACGCTCTCCACCCGCTCGCAGATGATTCCGGAGAACTCCCGAAGCGCGCGCCCGTCGCCCTCTCCCCGGAGGATGACCTGGTAGACGCGCCTTTCCTGCTCCGCGTGCTGGAAGATGTAGAGCACCGGAAGGCCGGTGAATCCCTGTGTCCGGGCCTGCTCGACGGCGGGCAGGAGGCGCTCCCGGTCCTCTGCGAGATCCCGGACGATGCCGAGGAGCAGGTCCTCCTTGTCGCGGTAGTGCGCATAGAAGGTCGCACGGGCGACATCGGCGCGCTCGGTGATCTCCTCGATGCTGAGCGCGTGGAATCCCTTCTCCAGGACGAGGTCGACGAGGGCCGCGCGCAGGGCGCGGTGGGTGCGGCGGACGCGGCGGTCACCTGCGGTCTTCATGTCCTGGATTATTGCGCCTTCTTTTCGAGCCGTTGACCGTGAGGGCTGTCGCGCATTGTTTTCCGGCGCCTCCGATCGATATCAGACATCATGTTCGATATCGGAGACCGTTGCGACCCCCGCCGACGGGTGCGCCGCATCAGCAGTCACCCAACTCGAAGCGGAAGCCGTCGTATGCGACGGCACACGGCTGCTGTCGCCGCCGTCCGCCCGAACGCGACGCGGAACGGCTCTGCACCCACCACTCGCGCTGGACGGCCGCAACCCGGGGGGATCACTCGCGGGGGAGACCTGTCAGGCAGTCAGCGCCGCGCGGTCGATGCCGAGTTCGCGGGCGAGCGCCTCATCGGTCCAGGCCAGCATCGTGGCCCGGGAGAGCGGACCCACATACGACGTCATCTGCACCGCCAGGCCGTCCAGCAGGGCGGTCAGCCGCCAGGCCACGGACATCGGGTCGTCGCAGTGGAACTCACCGGCGGCGGCGCCCTCCTCGATGACCTCGGCCAGCTCCGCCTTCCACTGCTGGTCGAGATCGCCGGCCACATTGCGCAGCGCCGGGTCGCGCAGCGAGGCGGCCCAGCCCTCGATCCACAGCCGCCAGCCCTTGGCCTGGCCCGTAGGCGCGTACCAGCGGACGGCGGCGCGCAGCCGCCGCACGGCACTCGTGCGGCGGCTCAGCAGCTTGCGCAGATGGGCGAGATCGGCCTCGGCGGCATGCGCGAAGGCGGCCGCGACCAGCTTCTCCTTGGTCGAGAAGTGGTAGAGCACGAGCGCGTTGCTCACCCCGAGCACGGCGGCCACGTCCGCGATCCGTACCGCTGCGACCCCGCGCACCTCGATCTGTTCGACGGCAGCGCGCAGGAGTTCCTCGCGCCGTTCCGCCACGCTCAGCCGTACTCTCGCCACGGCGTCACCCTAACGAATGCCCGGGGTCCGGACGGGCCGGGGGCGGAGCCGCGTACGGGCCCGTCCTGTCTCCCGGCCAAGTCGCGGTCACCGCAACGCCGTAGGTGGTGCCTGCCTCGACCCGCGAGGGTTCGAGGGTGGCCTTCGTGACGGCGGAGGACCGCGCCGGCGCGGTCGGCGTCCGTGCGTCGAGGCGCGTACCGGCCGGCGCAGGCCGTTCCGGAACCGGCGATGACCGAGGGCGCAAGGGTGCCGTGGCCCTGCATGCCGTCCCCGGTGAAGTCCCGCGAGGCGACGACGGCACCCTTCGGATCGAGATGGTCCCCGCCGCAGCCGGTGTCGGGAACGGCAACTCCGGTGCCCTTCCCGGTGATCCCGGCCCGACGCACCCGGTCGGCGCCGAGCTGTGGCACGGACCTGTCGAGCGCGGCCCGCAGCGGGGATCAGCGGTACCAGCCGAAGCGCTCCGCCATCACCGGCAGCCGGTCCGCGACGATGGCGTGCGCGGCGGCCCGAGGGGTGCAGCCGTCGGTCTCGGCGCGGGCCAGCACCAGGTCGATCAGGGCCCGCATGGCGCGGCGGGTGTGCCCGAACGCCTCGTCGGCGTCCGCTCCGATGTCGCCGAACAGGGTCCACCACCACCAGGCGTTCGTACCGGAGTTGACGACGACGTCCGGCAACACCGTGATCCCGCGCGCCGCGAGCAGCTCCTCGGCCTCGGCGAGCACCGGCATGTTGGCCGCCTCGACCACCCAACGGGCCTGTACCCGGGCCTGGTTGACGGCGTCGATCGCGTAGGAGACGGCTGCCGGCACCAGTATCTCGGCTTTCTGCGCCAGCCAGGCGTCCGAGGGCAGCTCCCGGTCCCCGTCCCGGAGTGCGCCGCGGTCCACCGTCCCGTACCCGTCCCTGGCGGCCAGCAGTGCCTCGACGTCCAGGCCGGCCGGATTGGCGATCGTGCCCTTGATGTCGGCCACGGCCACCACCTTCAGCCCGGCCCGCGCCAGGAACCGCGCCGTCGCCCCGCCCATGGTGCCGAGCCCCTGTACGGAGACCCTCGCCTCCCGGTACGGGACGCCCGCCCGGTCCAGTGCCGCGAGCGCCGACTCGGCTACCCCGCAGCCGCCGACGAGTTCGTCGAGCCCGATGCCGTCCACCTCGACGGCGAACGCGTCGGCGAGCCGCCGCCGGGCCGCCGTCTCGTCGTCGAGCAGCGGATAGACGGCCTGGACCGAGGAGACGAGCCCGGCCTCGGCCGCCGCCCGGTCCACGATGTCCTGGGTGAGCCCCAGGTCCTCGCCCGTCGTCCACACGTTCTCGATGTACGGGCGCACGGCCCGCAGGTAGCGCACCAGGACGCCGTACGCCTCAGGGGCGCGCGGGTCGCAGTCGATGCCGCCCTTCGCGCCGCCGAGCGGTATGTAACGGGCCCCTGTGTCATCGGCGTCGAAGTGGAGGGCTTCCTTCATCGTCATGCCGCGGGCCAGCCCCGCCACCTCGTCCAGCGTGCATCCCGCCCGCATCCGCAGCCCGCCGCTGGCCACGCCGCGCACCAGCCGGTCCACGACCAGGTGCCCCTGACGGCCGGTGACGTGATCGGTCCAGGTGAGCGACATCAGCGGGGCGGACGGGGCGGTGGAGCGGGACACCGGAGGTGTCGTCATCGGGAGGTCTCCTCGGTCACGGTGATCACGGTGGGCCCGGGGCGGTCGGGGCAGGGGGCCGGAGCCTTCGCGGGCCCGCCGCTCGTCGGCGTGCTGCTCCCCGGCTGTGCGGGCGCGCCGCGCGTCGGCGTGCTGCTTCCCGGCTGTGCGGGCACGTTGCCTCCCTCCACGGACGGGCCTGTGCCAACAGGTAGGTCTACTGAACCGCCGGTCAGTATTGGGAGGCGGGAGTGCCCGTGTCAATGCGGCCGCTGCTGAATCGTCGTTCAGTGGCTGGACCGCATCGTTCAGAGGTTCGCCGGGCGCTCCGCCTCGCACCGGTCCTTGAACCCCTGGCTGGTCAGACCGAGGGCGGAATTGGTGCGGGAGCGCATGTTCTCCACCGAGACCATGGTCGTCAGTTCGACGAGCGCCGCTTCGCCGAGCGCGGTCCGCAGCCGCTCCACCAGCTCGTGTCCGACCTCGGGCGGGGTGAGGCTCATCGCCTCCGCGTATGCCATGACGTCACGCTCCAGCGGGGTGTACGCCTCGCTCTCGTGCCACACCGGTACGTCACGCAGCTTGCGCGGGTCCACGCCGTGGCGGTGGTTCTCCCAGTAGCCGAAGTCGATGCACCAGCTGCAGCCGACGGTCGCCGCGGACGTCATGACGGCCAGTGCCTTGAGCTGCGGATCCAGCTTCTTCCAGCGGCCCACCGCCAGCTCGAAGCGGATCCCGGCCCGCAGCACCCCGGTGTGGTGGGCGGCGGTCCGGAGCGGATCGATGACCTTGCCGTACGTCCGGTTCGAGTACCACGACACGGCGCGGAAGAGGAGGGTGCGGGGCGGGGTGAGCGAGATGCGTGCGGTCATGACCGGTCTCCTTCGGTACGGCTCGGACGCCGTCGGCGGGCTGTGTCACGGGTGTGACGGACGGGAGCCCCTCGGATGTGACACGCGAGTGCGGCCGGATCCGGAATCCTCCGGCAGGCACGGACGTTGGATCCGGCATGACGGGATTCGACGCACAGCAGGAAGCGCTGCTCGGGCTGCTCGGCGAGGAGAGCGGCGGCGTGCTCGTGACGCTCAAGCGTGACGGCAGGCCCCAGCTGTCCAATGTCAACCACTTCTACTACCCCGGGGAGCACCTGCTCCGCGTCTCGATCACCGAGGACCGGGCGAAGACGAAGAACCTCCGCCGTGACCCGCGGGCGAGCTACCACGTCACCGGCGCGGACCGCTGGGCGTGGACGGTCGTGGACGGCACGGCCGAGCTGTCCCCGGTCGCCGCCGATCCGCACGACGCGACGGTGGAGGAGCTGATCACGCTCTACCGCGACGTCCAGGGCGAACACCCCGACTGGGACGACTACCGCGAAGCGATGGTCCGCGACCGCCGGGTCGTGCTGCGGCTGCACATCGAGCACGCGTATGGGCAACCGCGTGGCTGAGGGAATCCGGTCCGGCGGTCGGCCGGCCGGCCGTTCCGCTCTCGCACTGTCGTACCCCCCGCCCATAATGAGACGACACCGACTCCCTCAGGAGATGCCGTGACCGGCGCTGACCCCCTGCCTCCGCTCCGCACCCGGCTGCGATCGCTGCGCCCCGCCGCATTCGGCGCCGATCCGGACGGTGCCCGCATGGAGCGCATCCGCCGCTCACCCAACTTCGCCGACGGCGTCTTCCGGAACCCCGTAGGGGCACGGACCAGGCCGACCGGATCCACCCTGGAGTTCGCGAAGGTCTACTTCCGCAAGGAGGAGCGGGCGCGCAGGGCCCCGGTCGGCACCGTGCCGGTGCACCCCACCACGTACGCCGACCTCGCCGAGCCGCCCGCCACCGGGCTGCGGCTCACCTGGATGGGCCATTCCAGTGTGCTCGCCGAGATCGACGGCCGGCGGGTGCTCTTCGACCCGGTGTGGGGCGAGCGCTGCTCGCCCTTCGCCTTCGCCGGGCCCAAGCGGCTGCACCCCGTGCCGTTGCCGCTCGCCGCGCTCGGCCCGCTGGACGCGGTGGTGATCTCCCACGACCACTACGACCACCTCGACCTGCCGACGATCCGCGCTCTCGCGGGCAGGGACACGGTGTTCGCCGTCCCGCTCGGAGTCGGCGCCCACCTGGAGCGATGGGGCGTGCCCGACGACCGGATGCGGGAACTGGACTGGAACGAGACCACGAAGATCGCCGGGATCGGCCTGACCGCCACCCCGGCCCGGCACTTCTGCGGCCGCGGTCTGCGCAACCAGCAGCACACGCTCTGGGCGTCCTGGGCCGTCGCGGGGCCCGAGCACCGGATCTACCACAGCGGCGACACCGGCTATTTCCCCGGCTTCAAGGACATCGGCGTCGAACACGGCCCGTTCGACGCGACCATGATCCAGATCGGGGCCTATTCCGAGTACTGGCCCAAGAACCACACGGACTGCACCCCACTCCCCGGTGGGTGGCCCGACATACATATGACGCCCGCTCAGGGGATCCAGGCGCACCTTGACCTGCAAGGGGGCAAGCCGCACGGCGTGATGATGCCCATCCACTGGGGCACGTTCAACCTCTCACTGCACCCTTGGGCAGAGCCTGGCGAGTGGACCAAGGACGCCGCCGAGGAAGCCGAGCAGCCAGCCGCATTCCCCCGGCCGGGCGAGCCCTTCGAACCTGCGGGAACGCTTCCCCTCGATCCCTGGTGGCGGTCCGTTGCTGCCCCGATTGCACACCCCTGGCGCCGCAGCGAGGCAACGGACGTTGCTCAGGGTCAGGACAATCGCGATCTTGATCTCGCAGGTGAGCGATGACTCGGGGCAGAGGTGAAAGCCTGAACGCAATGACGCAGTCGTTCGCGAAGTTGGCGGAGGCCGAACAGAAGCAGGTGATCCAGGCGCTCGACGGTCCCCCTCGACAGGGGAGGGCTGCTGAGGCACGGCACTACATCCCACTGCCCACTTCACGAAAGCCATCCGGCATCCAGGTCGGGATGCGGATGGTCAAGTCCTGACACCGAGGCCCCACCCTTCCGGCCAAAACGGCGGGGTGGGGCTTCCGTATTTCTCACTTGATCTTCAACCTGTGCGCGACGGTAGCCAGAGGTGCCTGCGCTTTCACCAGTGAATCGCACGCCGGCCACGAGGGCCGGGGCGATGCTCAGGCAGTAGCGGGGCTCGCCTTCCCTGCAGTGCTTGCACTCGCCGCAGAACGGCCAGCCGAGCACGACGTGGTCGCCGACGGCCGGGCTCGTGACGCCGGGGCCGACGGCTTCGACGATGCCGGCGCCCTCGTGACCGAGCACGCCCGGCAGCGGGAGCGGCATGTCGCAGCTGCGGGTGCTGGCGTCGGTGTGGCACACACCTGAGGCAACGATGCGTACGAGGATCTCGCCCGGACCGGGGGCATCGATCTCGAGGTCGGTGCAGGCGAAGGGAGCGCCGACCTCCTCGACGACGCCGGCACGGATCTGGATGCCCGTGATCTTCTCTTTCGTGGAGAGTGTCCCGGCCTCGTGGAAAATGAGGTGCTTGCGGCTCAGGGGCCGGGGTGGATGGTGGGCGGTCTCCGGTGACCGCATGGTGGTTGTCAGGCTTCAGCCCGCTGGTTGCGGCGTTGGAGTTGTTTCATGACCTGGAGTGGGGGGGCGACCGGCTGTCGTGTGCGTCGCCGGCAGCAGCCCGGTGCCGACGTAGAAGCAGAGCGCCTCCCAGCCGAGCATGGGGATGGCCGGGACCGCGACGGCCAGGCAGCCGCCGAGCGGCACGCCGGACATCATCACCGTGGCGACGGCCGAACGGTGCGGGCCGGAGACGAACTCCGAGGTCAGCGCGTTCGCCGACGAGGCCGGGCCACCGAGGCCGATACCAGCAACGAAGCGCAGCGCACCGAAGCTTTCCGCGTTCGGTGCGAACCCGCACGCTGCCGTAAAGACGGTGAACCGGGTGACGCAGCCGATCACGGTCCAACGGCGTCCGAGCCGGCCGGAAAGGTTGCCTGCGCCCGGAGCACCGACCGGCGTGCCCGCGAACGCGAGGCTGCCGACGGTGCCGGCAGTACCCGGGGTCAGCTGCGAGCCTGGCTCGGCGAGTGCGCGGCGTGGTCGTGGCCACAGGATGTCGGCTGTGCCGCAGAACAGGATACAAAATTCTGCTCTACAGAATATGGAGCGGGGACGAGCTCCTGACGGCGCCGCCGGCCCAAGCGATCACGAGCGTCGACCACGGTCCGGCACCTCCCGGCTCCGCTCGATCGCGGTGGACCGCATCCGCACGGGTCCCGCGCGACGGTGGCGATCCCGGCGTCAAACCCTGGCTGACCGCGCCCATTCGCAGGTCCGCCGCCGCGTGGACGAACCGGTGTACCGCCGCGAAGGCGTCGTCGTTTGCTGCGTGGCTTCTTCGGTGGCGCCTTTCAGTCGAGTGGACGCCGGAATTACCGCGAGAGGATCCCGGTGAACGGGCGTGGACTTTTTGTCCGGCCTGGATGTACTGTCCAAATGTGGAGAACGTGGAAGAGGGCCGGGACCCTCGTGTGCGGATGTGGGCGCCGGTGTGCCGGGCCGTCGCGCTGTTGCTCGGCCCGTACGCCGAGGTCGTTCTGCATGATCCTGAGACCGACCGAGTCCTGGAGATCTGGAACCCGATGACCTCCCGCCGCCCGGGGGATCCTTCGCTGCTCGGCGAACTGGACGAGCTCGACCCGTCGGCGCGGGACGTGTACGGGCCGTACGAGAAGCTGCTCGCGGACGGCCGCCGTCTGTCATCGGTCAGCGCGGTCCTGAGGGATGCGCGGGATGAGCCGTCTGCGGTGCTGTGCATCAATCTCGACCGCACTCCGCTGGAACAGGCCGCGGCGGTCCTGTCCGCCTTCGGCGCGCCGACCGCGCAGAGCCCCGAGCCGCTGTTCGAGCAGGACTGGTCCGAGCGCATCCAGCACGTGATCGGCACCTACGTCCGCGAAACGGGCCGCCCCGTCGAACGCATGACCCGCCAGGACCGCCTGGTCGTCCTCGGCCGCCTCGACGAGGCCGGGGTGTTCGCGGTGCGCCGCGCCACCCCTGCCGTCGCCGGGGCTCTGCGGGTGTCCCGGTCCACCGTCTACGGCCTGCTGGCCGAACTCAGAGCACCCAGTGCAAAGGACCGACAACCATGACCCGGCTGCCCGACTTCCGCCTGGAAACGTACTTCTCCCGCTGGGAATTCACCGCCCGCCACCACCTGACCGCCTCCGACGTCCAGACCATGACACTCAGCGAACTGCTCGCCCTGGCCGAGGACAAGGATCGCGAGGCCTTCGAGAACCTGTCCCTGGGCTACACCGAGACCTTCGGCGACCCGGCCCTGCGCGAGGTGATCGCCCAGGGCTACGAGCACGCCGACGCGGACGACGTCATCTGCTTCGCGGGTGCAGAGGAAGCCCTCTACCTGGCGATGAACGTCCTGCTCGACGCGGGCGACCACGCGGTGGTGGTGACCCCGAACTACCAGTCCGCCGAGACCGTGCCTCTGGCGCTGTGCGAGGTCACCGGCGTGGCCCTCGATCCGGACCGGGACTGGGCCCTGGACCTCGACATGGTGGCGGCGGCCATCCGGCCCAACACCCGGGTCGTGTCGGTGAACTTCCCCAACAACCCCACCGGCAAGGTCATCGACACCGCCGACTTCACCGCCCTCGCGGGCCTGTGCGACGAGCGCGGCATCCACCTGTTCAGCGACGAGGTCTACCGCGGACTCGAACGCGACCCCGCCCGCACCCTGCCGCAGGCCGCAGACCTGTCCGAGCGCGCACTGTCATTGAACGTGACCTCGAAGTCGTTGGGGCTGCCCGGGCTGCGCATCGGCTGGATCACCTGCCGCGACCGCGCCCTGCGCTCGCGTCTGGAGCGGGCCAAGCACTACACCACCATCTGCAACTCCGCGCCCAGCGAGGTCCTGGCTCGCATCGCACTGAAGGCCCGCGAGACGATCCTGGCCCGCAACTGGGCCCTGATCGCGGCCAACCTGCCGGCCTTCGAGGCGTTCTTCGCCGAGTTCGCGGACGACTTCGAGTGGCAGGCGCCGGACGGCGGATGCGTCGCCTACCCCCGCTACCTCGGCGCCGACGGGGTGGCGGAGTTCTGCACCCGCCTGGTGGAGGAAGCCGGTGTCCTGCTGCTGCCCGCGAGCATCTACCGCTCCGAACTCACCGCCACCCCCGCCGACCGGTTCCGCATCGGCATCGGCCGCCGCAACCCGGAAGAAGGCCTGACCGCCTTCGCCGAGTGGATGCGAGCGCGCCGATGACCCTCCCCGTCTTCGACACGGCCGCCGTCAAGAAGACCGCCACCTTACAACTGGTCCTCGACACCGTCCGCGACGCGCTGGTCGCGCACGCCGAGGGCCGCACCAGCGTGCCGCCGCCGCTGCACATGGACTTCCCCGAAACCGACGGGGACTGCCATGTCAAAGCCGGCTGGATCAACGGCGCCACCGACTTCACCGTCAAGATCGCCACCGGCTTCTACCGCAACCCCGCCCTCGGCCTTCCGACCAACCACGGACTGGTCTGCGTCGTCAGCGCCCGCACCGGACAGGTACGCGCGCTCCTGGACGACCGCGGTCTGCTGACCGCCTGGCGTACCGCCGCCGCGGGCGCGCTCATCACCCATGCCATGGCCCGGCCCGGCGCCGTCACCCTGGCCGTCTTCGGCACCGGCGAACAGGCCCGCCTCCAGGCGACCTGGCTGGCCGAACTCCGCCCGGTCAGCGCGGTGCTCGTCCACGGCCGCAACCCGCACAAAGCCGCCGCCCTGTGCAACGACCTCAGAGCGCGCGGCCTGCCTGCCCGGCCGGCTTCGGCACAACAGGCGGTCACCGCCGACATGGTCATCACCACGACTCCGGCGACAGTCCCCGTCCTGGATGCCGCCCAGGTACGCGAGGGAGCACACGTGACCGGCATCGGTACGGACATGCCGCACAAGAACGAGCTCCCGCCAGCGCTCTTCCACCGCGCTGAGCTCATCGCCACCGACGACCACGCCCAGTGCCTCGGCCACGGCGACTTCGGCCACGCCGTCCGCGCCGGTGCCACCGCCCCGGACGGCGACACCGCGGCCGGCCTGCTGCTCAAAACACCCGTCGACCGGCCCGACACCGCGATCACGGTCGCCGACCTCACCGGCGTCGGAGCACTCGACGCGGCACTCGCCTCAGCCGTCCTCGACCAACTTCTGCTCTGAAAGCCCAACTGGAAGGGCACGTGTGATGCAGACGGTGTGAGGCATATACGGAACAGGCCGAAGAGATCCCCCTTCGGCAGGTGTCAACCGGCCCCCGGTCCCCAGTACTTTTGGCCGCCGCGGCGGCCGGTGCGGCGGTTGCCGTACCCATGGGGAACGCGGCGCATACGTACGTACTCCCGCCCCCAGCACTCAGCATCTCAAGGAGACTTCGTGATCACCCCCAGTCCTGCCATGCGCCGCACCTCGGCCGTGGGCCTCGCCCTCGCCGCCTGCCTCGGTGCCACCCCCACCGCCACGGCAACGGCGGTCCCCACCGCGCCGAAGTACGGAGCCGGGCTCGACCGTTACTACGATCAGCGCCTGGGCTGGGGCAGCTGTGCCAAGGGTCCGGGCGACACCGAGGGCCGCGATCTGGACAAGGCAGACGTGCAGTGCGCGGACGTCACCGTGCCGCTCGACTACGCCGACCCCCGGGGCCGTACGATCACGGTCGCGATATCCCGGCTCAAGGCCACCGACACCCGGCACCGCATCGGCTCGATCCTGCTCAACAACGGCGGTCCCGGTGGCACCGCCCTTGAGTCCCCGCCGGAATTCCACGCGCGGATGAAGGAGACCGGCCCGCGTTACGACATCGTCGGCTTCGACCCGCGCTTCGTCGGCCGCAGCACCCCGCTGGACTGTGGCTGGTCCGTCGGCACCAATCTCTTCTCGGCCGGTCTCAGCCGGGCGAGCTTCGAGCGCCAGGTCGCCCTCCAGAAGGATCTGGCCGCCAAGTGCCGTGCCACCAACGCCTCCGTGCTGCCGCACGTCAGCACCCGCAACACGGCCCGCGACATGGACGTCGTCCGCGGCGCGCTCGGCGAGAAGAAGATCTCCTACTTCGGCTACTCGTACGGCACCTACCTGGGAACCGTATACACCCAGATGTTCCCCCACCGCACCGATCGCGTGGTCCTGGACGGTGCCCTCGACCCACGCCAGTACGGCCCCCGGTTGCTCAAGGACGCCGTCGGCGAGAACGAGCAGGTGCTGGCCGACTGGGCCACGTGGGCTGCCGTCCGCAACGACACCTACGGCCTCGGCCGCACCCGCGCCCAGGTCCTCGCCACCATCGACCGCGTCATTGAGGCATCCGCGCGCGGCCCGCTGACCGTCGGCACCGCCCCGGAGAGCTTCCCACTCGACGACACCCAGGTCCCGTTGGTCCTGCTCGTCGGGGGCGACAGCGACACCGACACGTCCCGGGCATCCCTCGCTGATCAGGTGTCCGTGCTGAACAAGGCCGCGGCCGGGCAGCCGACCCGGCTGTCGCCGCAGTTCGCCGCGGCCCTGCGGTTCACGATGACCGCCGAACAGTCGCACCACGGCAGCGTGCAGTCCGCGATCATCTGCGGGGACAGGGCGGTCCCGCGCGACCCCGAGGTCTACTGGCGGGACATCGAGCGCAGCCGGACCGCGTACCCGCGCTTCGGCGCGCTGACCAACAACATCAGCCCGTGCGCCTTCTGGGACCGGCCCCGCGAGGAGCCCACCGAGGTGAAGCACGACGCCAAAATGCTGATCGTGTCCGCCACCGGCGACCCGCGCACCCCGCACAAGGGTGCCGTTGCCCTGCACGGCCTGCTGCCGAGCTCCAAGCTGGTCACCCTCAAGGGCGCCAACCGGCACGCGATCTACGGCGTCTACGAGAACCGCTGCGTCGACAACAAGGTCAACCGGTACCTGGCCACCGGCAAGCTGCCCACCAACGACCAGATCTGCTCCAAGCAGGCCGGATAGTGCTGTGACTGCACAGGTTCGCCGGGTTGTTCAGGCCGCAGTTTCGAGAGGGCGTCCAAGCTCGCCGCATCCCCGAGCCTGTCTCGGAGCTCTATGGCGTCGGCAAACACCGCGAGCGCGCGACGAGACAGTGCGTTCGGGAACAAAGCGAGGATTCACCGGACGGGCGCTCGGACGGAAACAGACGACCGCAGTCGGCGGCACTGTCAGGTGGTGTGTGCAGCCCAGTCGCGCAGCGAGAATCTGGGCCTGATCCGCTTTGACGGACATCCAGGATCAGGGGTTCAGCCCCAGGAGGATGTCCATCATGGGGAGCATGGGGAAGAAGAAACCTCGCCCCGGCCGAGGGCCTGCGGGCCCATCTGGACCTCCAGGGCGGCAAGCCGCTCGGTGCGATGCTCCCGATCCACTGGGCCACCTTCAACCTCGCCCCGCACCCGTGGGCCGAGCCGGGCGAGGGCACCCTCGCCGCGGCGGAGGACGCGGGCGCCCGGGTCGCCCTGCCGCGCCCCGGTGAGCCCTTCGAGCCCACGGCGCAGGTCCTCCCCACCGAACCCCGGTGGCGCCCGGTGGCGCCGCAGCCGGTCGAGCGCCGGCCCGTGGCGGCGGCGCGGATCACGGACCTCTCCGTCGATCCGGTGAGCGGTGCGGGCCCTGCCCCCGAGGATGCGGAGGCGGAGAGCGGTCACGCCGAGGTGGTACCGACGCCGTAGAGGGTGGCCCGGCGCGGCGCGGACACCGCACAAGCGGAACATCAAGACGGCGCGGTCCGTCCGGTGCGACCGGACGGACCGCGCCGTCTCGATGTGCCCGGGGACTCCCGGCCGTAGGCCGTTCGAGTGTCGGCCGACCAGGTGTCCATGCGGAGGGAATCGGTCTCTCGTGCGAGACCTCATACCAGAGCGGGACGGATGGCGGGCAAGTTCGACAACTGCCCGTCGCGCATACGTGATTGACGACTACCGTGTGTGCCCGGCGATCAACGGTGGGCTCATGTCCTTCGAGCCCGCCCGACCGAGCCTGACCGACCACCGTAGGTGCCACCGCATGAACGCCGATTCCCGGTGCGCCGCGTACCGAGGACACTGATGTCTCAACTTCGCGCACCCGCAGCGCGACCGGAACGCCGAGAGGGCGGACGGCACGGCCGACCGGGTGCCCGTTCCCACTCGGCCACGGCCGGACCGCGCGCCGCCCAGCCGTCCCCCGAGGCGCGTATACGCCCTCAACTCCTGCGCACCGCGGTGCTGCCGACCGTCGTCGCGGTGCTGAGCGGAGCCGCAGCGGTCATCTTCACCGTCCGCTCCACCGGAACCCGGCCGTCCACCGAACTGTGGATCGCGCTGGGCGGGGCCGGCGCGCTGGCCCTGGCCGCCGTGCTGGCCGCGTACCTCGCAGCCAACCGCGTCGCCACCACCGTCTTCGCCCGCTGCCTGGCACTCCGCCGCGCCAGCGCACACGGCCAGGCCGAACTGCAACGGGTGGTGGAGCAGCTCCGCAACGGCGAACCCGTGCCCGCACGGCGCCCCGCGCAGCCCGCCGCCCCCGGCAGCGACGCCTTCGACCTGCTCGCGCAGGAGCTCGGCCGCCAGCAGGAAGTCGCCGTGGCCGCGGTCGTGCAGGCTTCCCGGCTCTCCGACCACACCGGCGAGGACCAGAAGGTCGAGGTCTTCGTCAACCTCGCCCGCCGCCTGCAGTCGCTCGTCCACCGCGAGATCCAGCTGCTCGACGAACTGGAGCACGAGGTCGAGGACCCCGATCTGCTCAAGGGCCTCTTCCACGTCGACCACCTCGCCACCCGCATCCGCAGGCACGCGGAGAACCTCGCCGTCCTCGGCGGCGCCGTCTCCCGGCGGCAGTGGAGCAATCCGGTCACCATGACCGAGGTCCTGCGCTCGGCGATCGCCGAGGTCGAGCATTACCCCCGGGTCAAACTGGTACCGCCGATCGACGGCACACTGCGCGGACACGCCGTCGCCGATGTGATCCATCTGCTGGCCGAACTGGTGGAGAACGCCACGGTGTTCTCGGCCCCGCACACCCAGGTGCTGCTGCGCGCCCAGCAGGTCACCGCCGGACTGGCCCTGGAGGTGGAGGACCGGGGCCTCGGCATGCCGGGCAACGAGCAGAAGCGGATGAACGCCCTGCTCACCGACCCCGATCAGGTCAATGTGGCCCACCTCCTGCAGGACGGCCGGATCGGTCTGTTCGTCGTCGCTTCACTCGCCAGACGGCACGGCATCGCGGTCCGTCTGCAGAGCAACATCTACGGAGGCACGCAGGCCGTACTCGTCCTCCCGCAGTCCCTGCTGGGGGTGGACGGGGACGCTCCGGCCGGGGGCGACGCGGCCCCGGCCCCGCCTCCCGGGCCCGTGCACCGTCCACCGGCCGAGGACGCCACCGGCGGGCACCGCAGGCCGGACCCGGGCCTGAATCCCGGTCCAGGTCCGGGCCCCGGCCCGATGACCGTCCCGCAGGCCGGCCCCAACCGGCAGCCGTACGTCCCCAGTCAGCCGCTGCGCCTGCACCAGCCACCCCAGCAGCCGCGACGCCAGGGCGAAGCCCCGCCGCTCCCCCTGCGCGCCGAGCGCCTCGACCGCCCCGCCCCGGCCGGGACCGGCCCCGTGCTCGGGGACACGGACGGCGCCCCCGCCCCGCCCGGCGCCGAGCCCGGCGTCGTACGCGGCACCATGAGCCGGCCCCAACTCCCCAGGCGTGCCCACCAGGAACACCTGGTCCCGCAGCTCAGGGAGGCACCGGCCCCGCGCACCGAGGACGAACAGGCCCTGCACGACCCGGGACTCGTGGCGGCCTTCCGGCGAGGCATCGAACTCGCGGAGGCCCGCACCGAATCCGAGGCGGACACGGTCGGCCCCGGCACGAACCCGGAAGCGGCGCCCCCGCAGAGCGGGCAGCCCCGGCAGCCGCCCGCACCGCTGCCGGTCCGCGGACAGACGGCGAGCGTCGCCCGGCACCACCCGGCACCGGCGTCGCATCCGGACGCGGCCCCGGCCAACGACCCTCTCGACGTGAACACCTTCAAGGAGTAGATGCACCATGGCGACCGACATGCCATCCGGTCAGGTCTCGGACCTCGACTGGCTGCTGAGCGGACTGGTCCAGCGTGTGCCGTACACACGCAGCGCAGTCCTCCTCTCCGCCGACGGGCTGGTGAAATCCCTCCACGGCATGGACGCCGACAGCGCCGACCACATGGCGGCGCTGGCCGCCGGCCTGTACTCGCTCGGCCGCAGCGCCGGCGCGCGCTTCGGTGACAACGGCGACGTACGCCAGGTCGTGGTCGAGCTCGACTCGACGCTGCTGTTCGTCTCCACCGCGGGCTCGGGCACCTGCCTCGCCGTCCTCGCCGGCCGCGAGGCGGACGCGGCGGTGCTGGGCTACGAGATGACCATGCTGGTCAAGAGCGTCCGGCCCTACCTGATGACTCCGGCGAGACAGTCGGCCGCGGCCCCGAGCGCCACGGGGCTTTGAGGGTGTCGGTTCCGCAGGACGCGCCGCTGCTCGACGACGCGGCCGGCCGGCTCATCCGCCCGTACACCGTGAGCAACGGCCGGACCCGTCCGACGGCCGTGCTCGATCTGCTCTCCCTGGTGCTGGCCACGGGGACCGAGCCGCAGATCCATCTCGGTCCCGAACACTCCGTCGCGCTGGGGCTGTGCGGCGGCCCCACCTCGGTGGCCGAGATCGCCGCCCATCTGCGGCTGCCCGCAGTCGTCACCAAGGTGCTCGTCTCCGACCTGGTGGACTGCGGAGCGGTCACCGCGCACGCGCCCGCCTTCCATGACATGCCCACCGACCGATCTCTGCTGGAGGCAGTGCTCGATGGCTTACGACGACAGCTCTGACGGCTTCGGCAGCCCCGCCACGTACGAGAACAGCGCAAGCCCCGAAGGCTTCGGAAGTCTCGGAAGCCATGTGGACCGAGGAAGCCATGGGGACCGAGGAAGCCACGAAGGCTACGGAGACCACGGCCACCCGGAAGGCCATGGCGGCTTCGAGGGTTCCTGGGGCTCCGGTGGTGCCTACGGCACCGACGACTCCTGGCGCTCCGGCGGTTCCCTTGGCCCCGGCGGTTCTCTTGACACCGGTGGCCATGAGCCCGCCGGACCCGACGACTCCGAAGGGTTTCCCGTCGCGCTCAAGGTGCTGGTGGCAGGCGGGTTCGGCGTCGGCAAGACGACCTTCGTCGGCGCGGTCAGCGAAATCGCGCCGCTGAGCACGGAAGAGCTGCTGACCCAGGTGAGCGCCGCGACCGACAGCCTCGACGGCATCGAGTCCAAGGCCTCCACCACCGTGGCGATGGACTTCGGCCGGATCACGCTCGACGAGCAGCATGTGCTCTACCTGTTCGGCACGCCCGGCCAGGAACGCTTCTGGTTCATGTGGGACGAGCTCTCCCAGGGCGCGCTGGGCGCGGTCGTGATCGCGGACACCCGCAGACTGGCGGAGTGCTTCGCCGCCGTCGACTTCTTCGAACGGCGCGGTATCGGATTCATCATTGCGGTGAACGAGTTCGACGGTGCCTACCGCTACGCCCCCGAGGAGGTGAGATCCGCACTCGACCTGGGACCGGACGTGCCGGTCGTGCTCTGCGACGCCCGGATCGCCAGCTCCGGTACCGGGGCACTGGTCACGCTGGTCCAGCACCTGATCAACGCCAGCGCCGCCCCGGCGCCGTTGTCCGGCTTCGGAGCCCACCCGTGAACCGGCACGCCGTCGGCCGGCTGCTGCTCACGCCTGTCGACCGCGACGCCCTCGTCCGTACCCAGCGACTGCGGACCCTGGGCCTGGGGGAACGCGTCGACGCCTCGTTCGACAACTTCGACGCCTTCGCCGACCGGGTGGCCGAAGTGACCGACGTGCCCTTCTCGATGGTCAACTTCATCGACGGGAACCGGCAGTTCTTCGCCGGACTGCACACTCCGGCCGGCACGCACAGGGGCTCCCACCTGGGCGCCGCGGCAGCGGGCAGTGGCCGCCGCGGCCGCTATGTGGCCCTCGACCGCGGCTACTGCCCGCACGTCGTCGTACGGCGCAAGGCGCTCGTCCTGGAGGACGTCTGCGACTACCCGCGGTTCGCCGGGAATCCGGTGGTCGACGAGATAGGCATCCGCTCCTACCTCGGTGCGCCCCTCATCGACCGCACGGGTATCGCCCTGGGTGCCGTCTGCGCGGTCGACACCGTGCCCCGCCCGTGGGGCAGGGCAGGGCTCGACATGATCAAGTCCCTGGCGCGGGAGCTGGTCGGGCACATCGACCGGCGGGAGGGAAACGGCTTCGGCATCTGATCGCGATCAGACCTCGACCGTCGTACCGTCCAGGAACGTCAGCACCACCGAATCCGCACCCGCCCGCACCCGCACCGAGTCGCGCAGCGCCTCCGGATGCACGGTGTCCCGGGAGAGGGCGACCAGCGAGACGTGGGTGCTCCGCCCGCCCGGGTGCGGTCGGCTGCGCAGATACGGGATCGCGGAACGCGGTCCGTACGCGTTGGACTGCACATCACGCGCCACAGCGGCCCCTTCGGCACCACCGTCCCAGCCGTACAGCGCGACCAGGGTGCTGCTCAGGCCGTCGGCCGTACGGGCGAGCGCCCAGTCGGGACCCGAGAGGGCGAACGGGCTCTCCGCATGAGCGACCGCGTGACCGCCCTCCCGCACCACCGCACCCTCGGGCGCCTCGACCCGATGCACCCGGATCTCCCACGGGCCGTGCAGCACACTCGTCGTCTCGATCCGGTACGGGTGATCGTCACCCGGCAGCCGGGCCGCGTACCAGGAGGCGGCGACGCGGTCCTCGCAGCGCAGCGGATGGATCCGGTTGCGCTGCGACGGGGTTCCGTCCGGGGCGACGAGTGCCAGATGACCGTCGACGGAGCGTGCCACGGCGTGCGGGGCGGCCTCGGGAGCCGTCGCCGTCGAATAGGCGAACTTTCCGTAGTGCGGGTCCGCCGTGCCCTCGGACGGGTCGGCCGCCTCGGCGTACGGCGGATTGTGGTCGCTGCCGTGATTGATCAGCCGCACGATGCCGTCGTCACGGGTGCCGTGCAGCAGCCAGCCGGGGGCGGGCAGCGCGGTGTACTGGTCGGACTCCTCGACGGGCAGCGGCAGTTCGCGCTCCGTCCACACCGGATGGTCGGCCGGGAGCAGCAGCCCGAGGAAGCCCTTGCTCGCCCAGTACGGGGAGGCGGGACCCGAGTACGGCTGGGTGCTCGGCAGGAACGTGTCGTACCAGCCGAGTGTCAGCAGCCCCCGCTCGTCCGGCACGCCGCGCTCCGCGAAGTGCCGCATCGTGCCCGAGGCGAGCCGGCGGGTGACCCCCGGCGCGAGCGGGGAGCAGTCGGCCAGTGCCCCCATCCACACCGGTGCGAGCGCGGCGAACCGGTACGTCAGCGAGCGGCCCTGATGGACCGGCGCCCCGTCGGAGCCGAAGAAGTGGGGGTAGTCCGCCAGGAACCGGCGGAGCCGCTGCCGGTAGACCTCCGACCTGCCCCCGTCGTCGGGGCCCGCGATCCGCGACCACAGCAGCGGGTACAGATGCATGGCCCAGCCGATGTAGTAGTCGAAGTTCCGGCCGTCCCCGTCGGTGTACCAGCCGTCACCGACGTACCAGTCCTCGATCCTGTCCAGATTGGTCTCGATGTCCTCGCGGCTGTAGGGGGCGCCGACCGAGGCGAGGAACTGCTCCGACACCACCTGGAAGAGCCGCCAGTTGTTGTCCCAGGTGCGTCCGCCGACGAACCCGGAGAACCAGTCGACGACCCGTTCCTGCACCCGGGCGTCCAGCCGGTCCCAGATCCACGGCCGCGTCTCGTGCAGCGCGACCGCGACCGACGCCGCCTCCACCATCTGCTGCGAACAGTCCGTCAGCCGCGGCCACGCCTCCCCGCTCCGGGGGTCGGTGCCCGCCGCCAGGCCCGCCGCGTACCGCTCGATCAACGCGGGGTCGACCGCCCCGCCCGCGCCCGCGATACGGCAGGCGGCGAGCAGGAACGACCGGGCGAAACCTTCGAGACCGTCCGAGACGACCCCCGACCAGCTGTTGCGGCCGGGCAGCCGGTACTGCGCGAAGCCGGGGGTCGCGTGCGGCACCAGTGCGTCCAGCATCCGGTCGGCCGTCGCCTCCCAGTGGGCCCGGGTCCAGCCGGTACGGGACGACAGGATCCGGTCGGGCGGCGGCAGTTGCAGATGCGGTGCGACGGACATGGTGGTGCTGCTCCTCGGAGGGGTGGGAAGGGGTGGGCTACTGGACGAGTTCGGCTCGGTGGGTGTGGCCGCGCGAGCCGCCTACGGCGACGGTGAGTACGGGCCTGCGGCCCGGGGCGAGGCTCACCGTGTCGTCGGCGTCCACCACCGACCGTACGCGGAACGGCAGCTCGACCGAGAGCGTGGTGAGCGACCGGCCCGGGTCGGCGACCGCAACGGAGACGTGCGCGCCCCGGCGCCGCACGAGCACCGACGCCGCTCCGGAGGAGGTGATCCCGGCCGCGCTTCCGGCACCCCAGAAGGTCACCGCGGTCAGTCCCGCCCGGCGCACCTCCACGGCCTGCGCGGTGGCGTCGTTGGCGACGATCCGGACCGGCCGGGAGTGCGACCAGACCGAGGTGGCCGCAGCCGATGCGCCGGGCAGCAGCACATAGGCGTACTGGGCATCGGTGGGGGAGGTGCCGTGGTCGACCCAGAGCGTGAGATAGCGGCGGTCGACGGGATCGGTGCTGCCGCCCGTGTCCGCCCCGGTGTCGATGGCCCGCCAGGTCCCGGTGCGCTGCTCACGCAGGGCGTGCAGGGCGGTCCCGTCGGGGAAGACATAGCCGCCCACGCCGTCGACATGTGCCCAACGCGCTCGGCCGAAGTTCCGGGTCCAGCCCTGCTCGACGGGCTGCCGGACGCCGTCGACCAGCAACCGGTGCCGGCCGTCCGTGCCGAGATTGCGGTTCTCGACGATCGTCTCCACCGGTCGGCCGTCGCTCGCGGTGATGCCCGCGCCGAGCGCGATCACCGCGTTGTCCAGCAGGAACCAGGACTTCCTGGTCCGCAGGGTGCTGCCCGGGGCGCCGATCACCTCCATCGCGGCGGCCCCGTACCGGCCGTCCAGCACGGCCCCGCCGGCGACGGCGTTCGCCGGACGGTAGGTGGACGTACCGGCGCCCGTGCCGAGATCGGTCCGCCGACGGGTGTCGACCGTGGTGCCGGGGAGCCGGTACGGATCGACGGTCGGCCAGAAGCCGTCGTTGAACTGCCGCAGGTCGTCGCCGTCGTACAGATAGGTCATACCGTCGCCGGTGTACCAGCCGTGCAGGTTCTCGCCGTTGCCCGCCTCGTACGCCGAGATCCGCTTCGACGACAGCGACAGCGCGCAGGCCCAGCCGGGGCGGCGATGTACGACACGGTCCATGTCGGCGAAGACGAAGGTGCCGGTCGTACGCGCCTGGGCCGCCACCGTGCGGTCGTTCAGGACGGCCTTGGCCAGGGCGAGTTGGGGGAGGGTCGCGAGAGCCGCGAAGGGGGTGGCGCGGTTGCGGGTCAGCCAGCCCTTGACCAGCGCCCGCCAGCGGTTCGCGTACTCGGCGGGTGCACCGGAGGCGAGGAGCAGGATCGCCGCGAGGGCCGTCGCGCCGTCGCGGTGGTCACCGGCGCGTTCCCGGGAGACCGCCCGGCCGCGGACCGAGTCCATCATCAGGCCGTCGAAGACCACCGGGGCGAAGGTCCGCTCGACGGCCTCGTACATCACCGACACCTTCGGGTCGGCGACCGCCCACTCGGAGCCCGCCAGCAGCGCCAGCAGCCAGGCCGTGCCGTTGAGCAGCACGATGCCGTACGAACCGGTGTAGGCGACGTCGTCGTGCTGGACGAACGAACCGTCCTCGTAGAAGCCGTCACCCGAAGCCGTGTAGCGGAACAGGCTGTTGCGGCCGGAGTCGCGTACGTCGGAGAGCGCGTCACGGGCGGAGACGAGCTTGGCGGCGTCGCGCCCGAGCAGCCCGCGCAGCGCCACGATGACGGCCTTGTCCGTGCGGTTCGCGCCGGTCTCGGCGAGCGCGGGGGAGTTGGTGCGGCGGTCCGCGTCCGGGCAGAACCGGTCGACGACCGACAGATAGTCCGCCAGATCCGCCGAGGGAAGCCGGTCGCGCAGGATCACGGAGCAGTCCATCAGGGCGCGCGGGGCGCCGATCTCCCAGAACCACCAGTTGCCGGTCTCGCGCTCGGCCGGGTTGTACGCGGTGTCGTACGTGAAGCGCAGCGCGGCGACCAGGGCATCGGCCACCTCCGTGCTCCCGGCGAGGGAGGTGCCCTCGGTGGCCCAGGCGGTCGCGAGGGTACGCAGCCGGGTGTAGCTCTGGCCGAAGTTTCCCGGGTCGGTGAGCGGGGCGAGGTCCGCCCAGAGCGCGGTCCGTCCGGGGCCGCGGTCGAGCGTGTCCCAGAGCCCCGCGGCCGTGGTGTCCAGCGTCGCGACCGCGGCGGTGAAGTCGGTGTCGCCCCGGTCGAACTCCCCGCCGGTGAGCAGCGTTTCCGCACGCTGGAGGAGGGTGTCGAAACCGGCGGTCGACGTGGCTTCGGCGGACGCGGCCGTGGCGGGCCGCGCCTGCGCGGCGCCGGCGGACGTCATGAGTGTCGTCGCGGCCGTGACGGCCGTGGCGCCGCTCGCCGCGAGAAGGGTTCTTCTGCTGAGGTTCACAGTGGCTCCTTGCCGCCGCGGTCAGTCGGTCAGGGCGGACGGGTCGACCGGGGGCGTCGGCAGGTTCAGCGCCGCCAGCTCGGCCCGGCCCGTGGCATCGATCGGGAACGCCCAGGTGTTCACGAAGAAGTCCGTGAGGTCGTAGCCCGCGACCCGGCTGGAGTAGGTGGCAAGGGCCCGGTAGCGCTTGTCGTTCTCCGTGTACTCGGACTGCGGGTTCTCCTCGCGGACCAGCTTGTGCAGCCGGGGCCAGAAGTCGTCGCCGAACGCCAGCTCCAGCTGGCGGAGCGGGACGAGCTTCTCGTACGCGCCGAACGACTTCTCGTACGTCAGCCCGGCCGTGCCGAACTTCTGCTGCGCCGAACGGAAGGAGGTGAGCCCCGTGGCCGGGTCGACGGTGAGGAGGTTGGACGGCTGCTTCAGCGTGCGCTGCGCGGCCAGCGAGTAGATGTTGACCGTGACCTCGGTCAGGCCGCCCGGCTTGTAGGCGAACTGCTGATGCAGATGGCCGAGTTCGTGGTAGAGCCCCCAGCCTCGGGTGCGCAGCCCCTCCACCGTCGTGGCCCGGTCGAGGTAGGCGCGCGGGAAGCCGTTGTAGCCGTGCGTGGCGTAGGCGCCGACACCGCTCGGGACCTTGCTGACCTCGGTGAAGTGGTACGGCCCCGCCTTGCGGCGGTGCACCGGCTTCGAGCCGTCGAGACCGCTGATCCGGGCGTGCGAGTCGATGATCGTCTCGACCAGTCCGAGCAGGGCGGCATGGTCCTCGCCGCGGTAGAGCAGCGCGCCCTCGCGGGTGAGGGTCATGATCGTGTGCGGCGCGTGGAGTTCGACGTACGGCGATGCGGTGAGCGCGTCCAGCTGCCGCTGGTAGTCGGCCTCCGTGGTATGCCCCAGCGCGAAGACCGGCATGGGGACGGCGCCGGAGCGGACCAGTACACCGGCCCGCTCGCCGCGGCCCGTCAGCGTGAGGTAGACGGGGCCGCCGTGCGGGTCCGTCACGGTGTTCGCACCCGCGGTCAGCGGATAGCTGCGGGGCTCGGTGATCTCGCCGTAGTAGTCCCAGGCTCCGATCCAGAGGGTGGGCAGCAGGCCGTCGTGCGGCTGGACGGTGAGGGAGAGGGGGGTTCCCGCCGGGACATACAGGCCGGTGGGCTGGAACTCCGAGCCGCGCAGGGCTTGTCCGAGCCGCAGCCGTTCGGCCTCGGCGGCGGGCCGGGCGGTCACGGTCAGCCGGACCGGGCGGGCTCCCCGCCGACGGGAGGAGGCATCGGCCGTCGCGGCCCGGGCCGTGGCGGCGCCGGTGCCGAGCGCGAGTGCGGTGCCGGCAGCGGCGGCGAGAACGGAACGCCGGCCGACCGGGGAGGAAACGGCGGAAAGGGCCGTGGAGGAGGCTGCGGAGTCGATGGGCATACGCATGCGGAACTCTCCCTGCGGAAATGGGTGAGGGGCGGAGGCGTGCGGAACGGTCCTGCTCGGCGTCAGCATGTAAGCGGTTGCTATGGACCCGCAAGGGGAGTCGGGAATTTACTGTTATTTTCTATGGCCAACTGCGGACAGGCGGGAAGTAACCGGTCACATGCGGGGGGAACGACCGGGCCGTGGCGCAACGGAGTCCCGGACCACGATGTGGGTGCCGAGGCGCAGAGCACCGGTCGTCGGCTCGCGCCAGTCGTCCTCGTCACCGCCGGTCACGGCGAGCCGTACCGCCTGGCGCCCCATCTCCTCCAGCGGCACATGGACGGTGGTCAGGCGCGGACGCAGCTCCTGGGCCACCGGGATGTCGTCGTACCCCACCAGGGACACGTCCTGCGGCACCCGGATCCCGGCCTCCTCCAGGGCCTGCGCCGCGCCCGCCGCCACCATGTCGTTGGCGGCGAAGACCGCGGTGAAGTCCGGCCCGTCCCGCAGCAGTTCGGACATCCGCCGATAGCCGAAGTTCCGGCTGAAGGCGCCGGGCTGGACCAGTTCGGGGTCCGGCGCGACGCCGCGCAGCTCCAGGGCCCGCTGGTGGCCGGCCAGCCGGTCGCGGGTGGTGGAGAGCCTGGGCGGGCCACCGAGGTAGAGGATCCGCTCGTGCCCCTGCATCAGCAGGTGATCGGTGATCGCGAAGGCGCCGCCCTCGTTGTCGTACTCGACCGAGGCGGTCGGGGCCTGCTCACCCAGGGGCGGCCTGCCGCACAGGACGAGCTTCGATCCGCCGGCGTCCAGCTCACGTGCCCGGCGGGCCAGTTCCGTGGTGTACCCGCGGTCCGCGAGGGAGCCGCCGACCACGACCACCGCGTCCGCCCTGCGCTCGTGCATCAGGTCGATGAAGGCCAGCTCCCGCTGCGGGTCGCCCTGGGTGCAGCAGACCAGGCAGAGCCGTCCGCCCAGCGCCGCCTCCCGTTCCACGCCGCGCGCGATGTACGCGTAGAACGGGTCGATGACCTCGTTGACGATGATGCCGACGGTGCGGTTGGAGACGCCGGCCAGCGCACGCGCGTGGGCGTTGACGACATAGCCGAGTTCGCGCATCGCGGTCTCGACACGCTCCCGAGTCGCCTCGGCGACCGGGTAGTTGCGGTTCAGTACGCGGGAGACCGTGGCCGTCGAGACGCCCGCCCGCCGCGCGACATCGGTGACCGTCGCGCGCCGTTGTCCGTCCGCGGCTGTGCTCTGCCGGGGCATCCGGCTCACCCCCTGGTGGCTGTTGTGTGACGCCGAGCCTAGAGCCTGCGCCGGGACGGACCTCATGCGATCCTCCCCAGGTCCACCCGGTGCACCGGGTGGTCGAACGGTGCGCCCTGTGCGTAGCGCGCCAGTTCCGCGACGGCGAGCGCGCCGAGCCGTCCCACCTCGTTGCCCTGGGCGCCCGCCAGATGCGGGGTGAGGAAGACGTTCGGCAGGTCCCACAGGGGGTGGCCGTCGGGCAGTGGCTCCGGCGACGTCACATCGAGAACCGCGTCCAGCCGCCCGCTGACCAGGTGCCCGGTCAGCGCCTCGGTGTCCACCAGGGGCCCGCGTGCGGTGTTGACGAGCAGGGTGCCGGGGCGCATCAGGCCAATCCGCCGGGCGTCGATGATCCCCCGGGTCTCCGGCGTGTCGGGGGCGTGGACGGTCACCACGTCGCTGCTCGCCACCAGGGTGTCGAGGTCGGTCGGGGTGACACCGAGCAGCTCCGCCTCGGCCGCGCCGACATAGGGGTCGTAGAGCAGCACCTCCGCGTCGAGGACCCGCAGCAGTTCGATGACCCGGCGGCCGATCCGGGAGGCCCCGACGACGCCGATGGTCAGCCCGTGCGTGCCGAGCCAGTGCTGGCGGTCCAGGTCGGCTCCGGTGCGGTGGGTGCGCCGGGTGCGGAAGAGCCCGGCCAGCGGGAACACTCGCTTGGCGCCCATGATGATCGCGGCCAGGGTGAACTCGGCGACGGGTACGGCATTGGCGGCGGCGGCCGAGGAGACGACGATCCCGCGGTCGAACGCGGCGGGGGACAGAAACGTTTTCACCGTGCCGGCCGCGTGGATCACGGCACGGAGCGCGGGTGCCCGGTCCAGCAGTGCGGCGTCGACGGGCGGGCAGCCCCAGCCGGTGAGCAGGACCTCGGCGGTGCCCAGTGCGGTGGAGGCGTCCGGGGAGTCGAACTCGCTGATCACGGACGGGGTGAGGAGGTCGGCGGTCTCTTCGAGACGGGCCCGTACCGGTGGCGGAAAGACGTCGTCGAGCAGCCCGGGGCTCATGGCCAGAACTGTGCGCGGCCGTCGCGGGGGCGGTGCCGCAGCATCGCTACCGGAATGAGCCGGTGCCTCTTCGGTGGTTCGCACCCTGCCTCCGGATAGTAATCGCGTTCTATGGAATGACCGGCACGCTAGGGAGCATGTGGGGCGACCGTCAAGCTCATGGGCGACTCAACTGTCCTTTTAGGGGGCATTCTTGGTGATTCATCGGGCTGGAATCGACGGTGGTTGCGTCGCGTCTCGATGACTTTCGTCAGAATCTCTTGACGCTTGGGTTAACCGCTTACTAACTTGCGGCCCCAGAAGGCCCACCATGCGCCACCCAGCCGAACAGGACGCACCATGGCTGAAACAGCACCCCCGTTGCCACGGGAGAAGCGACGGCGGAAGGCCGAAACACCTTCCCCGCCCGACGCCCGGGCCGCCGTCGCACAGCACCGGCTGACACTCCGGCAGCGGATCAAGCGGGACCGGGTGATGCTGCTGCTCACCCTGCCCGGTCTGCTGTACTTTGTCGTTTTCCATTACGTACCGCTGCTCGGATACGTGGTGGCGTTCCAGGACTACCAGCCGTACCTCGGCTACATGCACAGCGTCTGGGTGGGGTTCGCCAACTTCTCCGCGGCGTTCGGTGAGCCGGCCTTCTGGTCAGCGACGTTCAACACCCTGGAGATCGCCCTCGTCCAGCTGGTGTTCTTCTTCCCGATCCCGATCGCCCTGGCCCTGCTGCTCAACAGCATCGCCAGTGACCGGATCAGGCGCTTCGTACAGAGCGTCGTCTATCTGCCGCACTTCATCGGCTGGGTCATCATCGTCTCGATCTTCCAGCAGATCCTGGGCGGTGCGGGTCTCCTGCCCGACGTCCTCGGCGGACTGGGGCTGCCGCGCTACGACATGATGAGCGACCCCGACGCCTTCCCCTGGCTGCTGACCCTCCAGGTGGCCTGGAAGGACGCCGGCTGGGGCACGATCATCATCCTCGCCGCTCTGCTGAACATCGACCGGCAGCAGTACGAGGCCGCCGCGATCGACGGCGCGGGCCCGCGCCGCCGCCTCTGGCACGTGACCCTGCCGGGCATCGCCCCCGTACTCATCCTGCTGCTGATCCTCAACCTCGGGCAGATCCTGTCCGTCGGTTTCGAGCAGATCCTGCTCCAGCGCGACGCGGTCGGCCCGGACGCCGGTGAGGTCCTGGACACCTACGTCTACTACCACGGCATCAAGGACAACGACTGGGGCGTCGCCGCCGCCGTCGGACTCGTCAAGGCGGTCATCGGTACCGCACTCGTCCTGGGCGCGAACAAGTTCGCCCACCGACTCGGCCACGAAGGGGTGTACCGCGGTGCTGACCGCTGAGAAGACGCGCGCCACGAGCGAATCCACCGCACCGGCGCCCGCGCCCGTCACCGTCCGGAAATCCGACGGCCGGCCCCCGTGGATGGAGCGGCCGACCCGCGTCGGGCAGATCGCCAAGGCGGTCGCCGTCGTCGTGGTCGTCCTCGCCGTCGCCTACCCGCTGGTCGGCGTCATCGGCACGAGCTTCGCGTCGCAGACCGACATCATCAAGAGCTCGGGTCTCGTCCTGTGGCCCGAACACCCCACCCTGGACGCGTACCGCACCATCTTCACCGGCGGAGTCGTCACCCGCGCGCTGATCGTCTCCGTCGGCATCACCGTCGTCGGCACTCTCGCCAGCCTGCTCGTCACCGTCGGCATGGCGTACGGACTCTCCCGCCGCGACGTCACCGGATCCCGTTTCATCCTGATGACAGCCCTGTTCACGATGCTCTTCAACGCGGGCATCATCCCGAACTTCCTGCTGGTCAAGGGACTCGGCCTGTACGACACCTACGCGGCGCTCGTCATGCCCACCCTGGTCAGCGCCTTCAACCTGGTAGTCCTGCGGTCCTTCTTCATGAACCTGCCGGATGAGCTGTACGACGCCGCGAAGGTCGACGGGGCCGGCGACTTCCGCATCCTGGTGCGGATCGTCCTGCCGCTGTCCAAGGCCGTCCTCGCCGTGATCAGCCTCTTCTACGCGGTGACGTACTGGAACGCCTTCTTCAACTCGCTCCTGTACCTCAACGACTCCGACAAATGGCCGCTGCCGATGGTGCTGCGCACCTACGTCCTCCAGGGCCAGAGCCTGAACGCCGCCTCGGCCGGCGAGGCACTCGCCCCGCAGCAGGCCGTGCAGATGGCCGTCCTGGTGATCGCCGTCGTACCGATCCTCTGCGTCTACCCGTTCCTCCAGCGCTACTTCACCAAGGGCGTGCTCACAGGCGCCGTCAAGGGCTGAGCGCGGCCACCTCCCCCCACTCCTTCCCTTCCCTCTCTCAAGGAGATTCAGGTGTCGAGCTCCACCCCCATCAACCGCAGAGCACTGTTCCGCATGGGTGCGGGCGTCGGCCTCGGACTGGCCGCCGCCCCGCTGCTCGCCGCCTGCGGCGACGGCGGCACGACCGCGAAGGCGGAAGCCAAGAGCGCCTCGCTGCTCCCGGACACCGCCGTCCGCAACATCGGCCTCAAGCCCGACCTGGCAGGCACTGCCGCCGGTGTTCCGCAGGGCTTCTTCAGCTACCCGGCCAAGCCGCTGCGGGCCACGAAGAGCACCCCGCTCAAGGGGGCGAAGCCGATCAGCGCGACGATGGAGACCTTCTCCCCGCCGCCGCCCGCCCGTGGCAAGAACGCCGCGTGGCAGGAGATCGAGAAGCTCCTCGGCGCCCAGGTGGACATCACCGCCGTCCCCGCCGACGACTACGGCACCAAGTTCTCCACCATGCTCGCCAGCGACAGCCTGCCCGATCTCTTCATGTACCCCGAGGTCGGAGGCGTCGACAACAAGGCGGCCTTCCTCCAGGCCAAGTGCGCCGACCTGACCCCGTACCTCGCGGGGGACAAGGTCAAGGACTATCCCAACCTCGCCGCGATACCGAAGGGTGCCTGGCAGGCCGCCATCTTCGGCGGAAAGCTGTACGGCATCCCGATCGCCCGCACCGGCACCGGGGGCGCCGGCTTCTACCGGCACGACCTGTTCGAAGAGGTCGGCGTCACGAGCCTCGACCAGATCACCGACCTCGACCGGTTCGTCGAGGTGTGCAAGGAGCTGACCCGGCCCAAGAAGGACCGGTACGCCATCATCGCGGGTGCCACCACCATGCTGGCGATGTCCGCGGGCGCGCCCTACTACTGGCGGCTCGACGCCAAGACGGGCAAGTTCACCACCGACCTGGAGACGCCGGAGTTCCGCAAGGCCGTGGAGACCGCGCGCGGGCTCTACAAGGCGGGCTGCTTCTATCCGGGCACCCTGCAGATGTCCGGGGCGCAGAAGGCCCAGTACACGGACATGTTCAAGAACGGCAAGGGTGCCTACGTCTACGACGGCATGCCCACCTACCTGGCACCCGGCGTCGGATACATCGCCGCCATGAAGGCGATCGACAAGAAGTACGACCCGCGCCCGTTCGTCCCGGTCGGCAAGGACGCCATCGCCTGGATGGACAACGTCAAGCTGGAGAACACCCATGTGAAGAAGGCGTCCGGGGACCGGGTCAAGGAGATCCTGGCGCTCGCAGACTTCGCCGCCTCACCGTTCGGCAGCCAGGAGTACACGCTGATCAACTACGGCGTCGAGGGCAAGGACTTCACCCGTGACGCCAAGGGCAACCCGGCCCTCACCAAGCAGGGCACCCAGGACGTCACCGTGCCCTGGAAGTTCATGGCCTCCGCCGTACCGGCCATCTTCAGCGCCGACTCGGAGCAGGGCGTCCGCCACGTCCACGACGCCTTCACCAGGATGATCCCGATCATGGAGCAGGACCCGACCCTGCAGTTCTCCTCGCCCACCTGGGACTCGAAGGGCTCCGGAAGCCTCTACACGTTCAAGCAGGACGTGCTCAAGGACATCATCTCGGGCCGCAAGCCCATGTCCGCCTACGACCAGCTCGTCAAGGACTACCTGGCCAAGGGCGGCGAGAAGGCCCGCGGCGAATTCGAGGACGCCTTCCAGAAGGGGAAGAAGTGACCACGAGACGCACGGCACTCAGAATCGGCGGCGCGGCGGTCGCGGCGGCCGTCGCCGTACCCGCGCTCGGCGCGCCCGCTTCCGCGCGGCCGCACGGTTTCGATCCGAAGCCCGGCTCCGACGGCGTCGGCGACCCGCTCTTCCCGACCCTGGGGAACGGCGGCTACCAGGTCGTCCACTACGACCTGACCTTCGACTTCATCCCGGTGACCTACGACTTCACCGCCGTCGTGAAGATCAACGCCAAGGCCACCCAGGACCTCTCCGCGTTCAACCTGGACACCGACGGCCACACCATCGACTCCGTCACCGTCGCCGGCCGCCCGGCGGCCTGGGAGCTCTCGCCCGGCCAGAGCGGCCAGGAGTTCACCGTCACCCCCGCCCGCCCGCTCCACAACGGGCAGGCGTTCACCGCCGAGGTCCGCTACCGGGGCAACGGCAAGGCGCCCCGACTCGGCCTGAGCGGCTGGAAGTTCGGCACCGACGGCGGCTTCGCCTCCGCCGCCCAGTCCTCCCGCGCCGACACCTTCCTGCCCTGCAACGACACCCCGTCGGACAAGGCGACGTGGACCTTCCACATCAGCGCCCCGCAGGGCTACGTCGCCGCCGCCAACGGCGAACTGCTCCGCAAGACCCCGCGCGCCGACGGCTCCACCGTCTGGCACTTCGCCCTGCGCGAGCGCATGGCGACCGAACTCATCGGCATCGCCGTCGTCAAGGGCACCTATCTGTACGGCACCAGTCACCGCGGACTGCCGCTGCGGCACATCGTCCCGCAGGGCCAGGAGGACACGTACGCACCCGTAGTCGCCCGCACCGCGGACCATCTGGCCTGGCTGGAGGCGAAGTTCGGCCGCTACCCGTTCTCCGTCTACGGCGTCCACATCTACGACGGCTACACCGACGCCCTGGAGAACCAGACCCTCTCCCTGTTCTCCACCAACTGGTTCAAGCCCAACGCCAACGGCCGGCCCGGCTACGAGACCACGATGGTCCACGAACTGGTCCACCAGTGGTTCGGCGACTCCGTCACCCCGGACGACTGGCAGCAGGCCTGGCTCAACGAGGGCCCCGCCGTGTACTACGCCGGTCTGTACGGCGAGGAGCGCGGCTGGTCGGTCTTCGAGGACAAGATGAAGGCGACGTACGAGAAGCTCGACGCGGTCCGCGCCGCCGACGGCCCGCCCGGACGGCCCAAGGCGCTCGGCGGCACCAACATCTACGACGGCGGTGCCCTCGTCCTGTACGCGCTCAGCCTGCAGATCGGCCGGCGGAGGTTCGACCGGGTCATGCGTGAGTGGGTGAAGCGCTTCAAGGACTCCACGTACACCAGCGAGGCGTTCATCCGGCACACCGTCGACGTCACCGGCGACCCGTCCCTCGACCCGTTCCTGCGCGACTGGCTCTTCGGAGCCGTGAACCCGCCCATGCCCGGCCACCCCGACTGGAAGGCGTCCGCGTGAACCGCCGCCCCCCGAACGCCGTACGAGGAACCGCCGCTGTCGCCACCGCAACCTTCCTGGCTGCCCTCCTCGCGGCCCCGGCCGCCCACGCCGCACCCGGCGCCCGCACCCTGTACGCGGCCCCGGACGGCCGGGGCGCGTCCTGCACGGTCGCCCGCCCCTGCAGCCCCGAGGGCGCCCGCGACCGGGCCCGCACCGAGACCGGTCGCGACGTCCGCGTCCTGCTGAAGAACGGTACGTACGAGCTCGACGACCCCCTCAGGCTCGGCGCCGCAGACTCCGGGAAGAACGGCCACAACGTCACCTGGACCGCGGCCCCCGGCGCCCGCCCCGTCCTCTCCGGCGGACGGGACATCACCGGCTGGCGGCAGAACACCGACGGCACCTGGACCGCGGACGTCCCGGCAGGCGTCGACCCCCGCCAGCTCTTCGTCGACGGCAGGCGCGCGACCCGTGCCCGCGGCGAGGCCTGCGCGGCGAGCACCTGCGACGCCACGAAGACCGGCATGACCGGCGCGGTCGCCACGGGCATCGCCCAGTGGCGGCGCCCCACCGACGCCGAAGCCGTCATCCGGGTCCGCTGGCGCAACTACCACTGCCGGATCACGGGCGTGAACGGCGATGTCATGACCTTCGCCCAGCCCTGCTGGACCAACTCGGCGAGCGGCACCGACCGCACCGGACCCGCCTGGGACTCCACCGCGGTCGACTCCACCCGCTACAGCGGCGTCGCCTTCTTCGAGAACGCCCCCGAACTCCTGGACCAGCCGGGTGAGTTCGTCTGGAACTCGAAGGACCGCGCCGTCACCTACCTGCCGCGCAAGGGCGAGAACATGCGCCACGCGCGGGCCGTCACCCCGCACACCGAACAGCTGCTCGTCGTCGACGGCGCCCACGATGTCACCGTCAGCGGGATCGGCTTCGCGTACGCGGCATACGGCCGGCCCGGCACCGACGAGGGCTACGCGGGCATGCAGGCCGGTCTCACCCTGACCGGAGCCACCGGCCCCGTCGACCACGCGGGCCGTTTCTACACCAAGCCGGCCGCCGCGGTGACCGTCCGCGGCGGACAGCGCGTCAGCATCGAGAACGCCCGGTTCAGCCGGCTCGGCGGGGCGGGCGCGATCCTCGAAGCGGGCACCAAGGACAGCTCGGTGACCCGCTCCTCCTTCACCGACCTGTCCTCCGGCGCCGTCTACGTGGGCGACACCGAGCCCATGCCGTCGGCGGCGCTCGCGGGGGAGCGGAACACCGTCGCGTACAACACCATCACCCGCTCCGGCGTCGAGTACACCGACTCGGTGGGCATCTGGGCCGGATACGAGGCAGAGTTGACCGTCGACCACAACAGCCTGGACCACCTCCCGTACTCCGGGATCTCGGTCGGCTGGGGCTGGAACCAGCCCGAGGCCCAGAAGTCCGTCCTGCGCGACAACAAGGTGACGAACAACCGGATCACCGACGTCATGGAGGTCGCACAAGAGCAGCACGACGGGGGAGCGATCTACACCCAGGGCGCGCAGCCGGGCACGGTCGTCTCCGGCAACTACATCAACCGCTCCGCCTTCGGCAACACCGAGCGCGACGGCAACGGCATCTACCTCGACGAACAGTCCTCGCACATCGTCGTCGAGAAGAATGTCATCACCCGCATCGGCTACAAGTGGGTGTCCAACTGGGCGGATTACGGGATCCAGAACACCGCCCGGGGCAACTGGACCGACACCGCCGCGCCCGCGCTCGGGGGCAGCGGCTCGGTCATGACGGACAACCTCACCGGCCTGGACCGGCTGCCGGCCGAAGCGCTCACCTTCGCCGCCCGGGCAGGCGCCCACGGCGGCCCGGTCGAGCAGCTGCGGACCGACCTGGCCCGCACCGGCACGGCCACCCAGTCCTCCACCGAGGGCACGGCGGCCGCTGCGCTCGCGCTGGACGCCGACACCAACACGGACACCCGCACGCTGTCCGAGGCGGGCGCCTGGTGGCAGGTCGACCTGGGCGGCGAACGGCACATCCGTCAGGTCGAGATCTGGAACAACTCCTCCTCCACGACGGCCGACTTCGATGTCGTCACGGACGACGGGACGGTCCACGTCAGCGGAAAGGCACTGCGCCCGACCGTCCTGAACCTGGACAGCCGGACCCGCACCGTGAAGATCGTGGCCTCCGGCACGGGACGCGTGGCGCTCTCCCAGGTGCTCGTCCACCCGTAGCGGTCGCTCCCCACCGCCGGGCCGCTCACCCCGGCCCCCCGGCGCCGCCGGTCACCCGACCGGCGGCGCTTCCGTGCCCGCCCGCACCACCATTGAGCCCGCCACCCGAACGACGCGGGCCCACCGCCCGCTCCCGCAGCACCGCGCGATCACGTCCTCGCCCGTCGGGGCCGGCGGCAGCGCCACCGTGCGGAGGGGCGGTGACACTCCCGTACCAGCGCGGGACGCCGTCGAAGCCCGCGAGTGAAACGTCCTCCGGCACCGGCGGACCCTCCTCGCGCGGCGCCGCCGGCGCACCGCCGTCCGACGGCCCGCCACTCACTTCAGCCCGAAGGCGTCCGCGAGCATCTCCGTCTGCGCGCCCAGCAACGTGACGCCGCTGTGCCCCATTCCGGCGAACTGCCCCGCGGCCTCCAGCCCCGCCGAACCGTGCAGCTGCGCCCACGCCAGCACCGCACCCGCCAGCGCCCGGGCCGGTCGTCCGGCGTCGTCGGGTTCCCCGGCGGCAGGCGGCGCGTACCCGGCCACCCACGTGCCGACGGCCTCGTCCTCACCCAGCCACGCCGCCATCTCCGCCACCACCGGGGCGACCCCGGCCCCGGGTGTCCCGTCCGCGAAGACCGGGAGGAACGGTCCGAGGACGGCGCGCGCCCGGTCCAGGGTGTCGTCCGGAGCGACGTAGCCCGGCACGGGTGCGCCCTGGACCAGCAGATAGCGGTGCGGCTCCGCCACCGCCCAGGCCCGGTAGCCATCCGCCAGGGCGTGCAGTTGCGCGCGCGGGTTCCGAGAAGCGGCCGCCGCGCCGCTCGCCGCTTCGGCCATCGCCGTCGCCGCATCGTCGTACGCATCGCGGATCAGGGCGCTCAGCAGATCGTCGCGGCTGGCGAAGTAGCGGTAGAGAGCCGGTCCCGAGAGCCCCATCTCCTTGGCGATACGGGTCAGCGCCAGTGCCCCGACCCCGCCCTCCGCGAGCTGCTGAAGTGCGACGTCCTTGATCTCCGACCGGGTCTGTTCCCGGTACCGGGCGCGGGGCCCCTGCTGGGCTCGGACCATCACCGGCTCCCCTTCGCTAGGCATGCTCACTTCTGTTACGGAGTCTAACAGCGACCCTTGCGAAGGTCCTTCACGAAAGTTATGGTCCATAACCAACGCAAGGATAAGTAACTCGCCAAGCCGGACAAGAGTCCGGTCAGGAGCCGATCAAAAGGGGTATGTGATGACCGCAATACGTAATCTCCAGGTCGTTCTCGGTGCCGGTCCGGCCGGCACCGCGCTCGCCGTCGAGCTGGCCCGCCGCGGCCATCCGGTCCGGCTCGTCGACCGCGCGGGCGACGGGCCCGCGATCGAGGGCGTCGAGCGGTCCGCCGCCGATGTGTCGACCGAGGAGGGCGCCCGGTCGGCGGCGGACGGTGCCGCCGTCGTGTACCACTGCGTCAACGTCGGCTACCACCTCCAGGTCGAGGTCATGCCGCGGATCCAGGAGGCGGTTCTCGCGGCGTCCGAAGCGGTCGGAGCCCGGCTCGTCGTGCTCGACACGCTCTACCCGTACGGCGAGACGCGCGGCGCGGTCATGACCGAGGACACCCCGTGGAACGCGACCACCCGCAAGGGCAGGATGCGCGCCGAGCTGGACGCCCGCTACCTCGCCGCGCACAAGGAGGGCCGGCTCCGCGTCGTCCTCGGCCGGTCTGCCGACTTCGTCGGACCCGGTGTCCTCAACTCCACGCTCGGGGGCGCCGTTTTCCCGGCCGCGCTGACCGGGGGAGAGGTCCCGGCTCTCGGTGACATCGACCTGCCGCACAGCTATACGTACATCGGTGATGTCGCGGCCGGGCTCGCCACACTGGGAGAGAACCCGGACGGTGACGGCCGGGTCTGGCACCTGCCCACCGCCCCGGCGCTGACCACCCGTCAAATCCTTGGAATGATCGAGGAAGGTGCCGGCCGCCCCCTGAACATCGTGGCCGTCGGTGAACCGCGCCCCTTCGGCCCCTTCGACGAGGTCTTCATGGCGGAGTACGCCGAGATGTTCTATCAGCACACGGAGGCGCAGATCGTCGACTCCTCGGCCATCGGGCGGGCGTACGGACTCGTCCCCAACCCCCTTGCCGCCACGGTGGATTCGACGCTCGCCTGGTACCGGGAGCTGCTGGCCGCCCGCTCGGTCTGAGTCCCACGGACGCCCTGCCCCGGCCGGTCGACCGGCCCGCCCGGCCTCCGGCGGTCCCGCGCGTGCCGGAAGGCAGGACGGGGTGGGCCGTGGTCACGTCACGCACCCGGCGGACCCGCGCGCGTGCCGGAGGGCAGCCGTGGCAGGTCGCATGCCGCTCGACGGCTCATGGGCGCTCCCTGTGCGGCTGCTGCCGACCGCGGGATGCGGAAAGCGCCTTCTGGAGGGCATCGTTCAGCGCGGGATCAGGTTGTGACGGCGCCCATGGGCCGGAAGCCCGCTCCGTGACCTCGGGGTGACCCGCGTGCTCCCGGCGCTGCGGGGGGAGAGCGGTCGCCCGCGGTCCGGGGGTTCCCGTTGTGGGCCGCTGCTCCCGAGGGATCCCGCGGCCCGAGGGATCCCCTGGTCCGGGGCCACCGCTCCCGAGGGCACCCGCTGTCCAGGGGTTCCCGCCCCGTTCAGTGACGGAGGAACGCGCCGATTCGCTCCCGCAGCCCCCGAGGATCCAGCCCGTGGGCGGCGAGGTGCTCGTCCATCTGCCCGTACCTGCGCAGCTCCGCCCGCCCCACCCCGAGCCCCAGCACCCGGTGCGGCTGCTCGGCGAGCGCGTCATTGGCGGCGGCCGTGGACGTGCCTGCCAGATAGGGCTCGACGATCACCACATCGGCGGACCCCTGGCCGCCGACCGCTCTCCGCAGCCCGGCCCGGTCGAACGGGCGCACCGTCGTCGCGTACAGCACGGTCACGTCGAGGCCGTCGGTCGCTGCGAGGACGTTGTCGAGCATCGGTCCGACCGCGATCACCACCCCGCCCGTCCCCTCGCGCACCGAGGTGAACCCGGCCCCGGCGCCGACCGGCCTCGCCCGGCCGTTCGACTGGAGCGACAGCCGTACATACACCCGGCCCTCCCCGGCCGCGGCTTGCCGCAGCAGTTCCTCGGCCTCGTCGGGATGGCCCGGCACATGGATCGTCCAGTCGTCGAGGGTGTCCATGAGGGCGACATCGCCCGGCGACATATGGGTGAAACCGCCGGCCGGCCAGTCGTACGAGCCCCCGGCGCTCACCAGCACCCCACCCACCCCTTGATGGCCGAAGTCCAGCTTGACCTGCTCGAACGGCCGCTCCACCAGAAAGCTGGCGAAGGTGTGCACGATCGGCCGCAGTCCGGCGAGTGCCATCCCGGCGCCCGCCCCGATCAGCAGCTGTTCCCTGATGCCCACATTGATGACCCGGTCCGGATGGGCCCGCTCGGCCCGCTCGAATCCGTCCCGGCTGATCTCGGCCAGCACCAGCGCGAGGCGGGGTTCCTCGTCCAGCAGGTGCGAGGTGGTCGAGATGAATCGGTCACGCATCGTGTCCATGTGAAGTGTCCCTCTCCGTTTCGTTGTCTTCGCGTCCCGGGGCCCTGTCCGGTGGCTTCAGTACTTGGGGTCGACGCGTGCGACCACGGCTCGCGGGTGCCCGGGGTGCGGCGCGGTGAAGGCCGCGTACAGCGCCTCGTGGTCCCGTCCGTCGACGGAGTCGACCGACCAGCCGGCGGCCTCGAACCGGGCCGCGATCCCGCCGGGCCGGCCGTAGGAAGCCGACGCGTTGTCGATCACCACGGTGTGCAACTGCTCCAGCCCGGCCGGGCCCGCGTACGCGATCGCCTCGTGATTGCTGCCCTCGTCCAGCTCGGCGTCCCCGATCAGCACCCACACCCTCGGGTCGGTCAGCCCCCGCGCCCGCAGTCCGAGCACGCTCCCTACGGCCAACGGCAGTCCGTGCCCCAGTGAGCCGCTGCCGATCTCGACCCCCGGCACCAGCGTCCGGTCCGGGTGGTGCCCGAGCGGGGAGTCGTACGCCCCGAACCCCGACAGCAGTTCCTCGGCGAAGAAGCCGTGGGCGGCCAGGACCGCGTAGTACGCCATCGGGCCATGCCCCTTGGACAGCAGGAACCGGTCGCGGCCGGGCGCGTCGACGGTGCCGGGTGCCACCCGCAGCACCCGGCCGTACAGCACCCAGAGGGCGTCCAGCGTGGAGGTCGCGGCGGGACCGTGCTTCTCGTCCCCCGTCATCAGGCTCATCAGCCGGTTCATGTCGCGGTAGCCGCCCGTTGGCACGGCAGTCGTGTTCGTCATGAACCCAGCGTTGAACATCAAGCTCGGTTGAGGTCAAGTTGCGAGAAAGGCGTTCGTGACCACCCGTCCAAGTGCGGTATTGTTCTCATGCGCGTTCGGCCAGGGGAAACCCCAGGTCAGGCGGGCATCGGGACGTGGCGCAGCTTGGTAGCGCACTTGACTGGGGGTCAAGGGGTCGCAGGTTCAAATCCTGTCGTCCCGACTGTGCATTGGGCACGTCGGAGGCCGTTCTCTCATCCATGGGAGGGCGGCCTTTTCCTTACCCACCGCCGAGCCGGTAACCGTGCGTGTCGGGGCGGCCACGGCATCGCCGGACCCATGTCCACCAGGACCTTCATGACTGCCGTGACCGGCAAGGTTCCGTTGCCGACGCGCCGAGGGAGCCGACTCGGCGGCGGACGGGTGCCGGGGCTCTGCTGCCCGGCATTCTCCATGTGACGGCGGTCATGTACCGCACCCCTGCCCGCCGGCCCCATGGCCGCGACGGCCGCTCGCGGCAGAGTGGCGGCCGCATGTCCGGGGCCCCGATCCAGTCGCTCGGAGTTCCTCCCGGCCGATGCGCCCCATGTCCTGCGGCAGCCGGCATCCCTCACCCGGCCCGCCGGCCTCGTACAGGAATGACTGTTCGAGCCGATTCGGGAGTGCCTCGCGGCTGCCTCGCGGGGGTGGGACAGCGGACCTAGGCTGAGTGGAATTGCTGTTCATCGGCCCACGCCCGCGTGGCGGAAGGGTGAGAGTCTTGAGCGCGTCGAACGAGGAGCAGGAAAGGCCGGAGCCCCGTGTGGGGCCCACTCCCACGGACGGTCCGCGGTTCCGCCCCTATCGCCATCCCGCCGCCGGCTGGGGTGCCGCCAAGAGCGTGAGCCAATTCCTGGTGCGTGAGGGCGCGCTGGTGGACGGCCCGCGGGCGATCGCGCGGATGAACCACGAGAACACCGGCTTCGACTGCCCGGGATGCGCGTGGCCCGATGACACCAAGGGGCTGCACCTCGACATCTGTGAGAACGGGATCAAGCACGTCACCTGGGAGATGACCCGTAAACGGGTCGGCCGTGAGTTCTTCGCCGCCCACTCGGTGACCGAGCTGTCCGGGTGGAGCGACTACGAGCTGGAAAACCAGGGCCGGTTGACCGAACCGATGGTCTACGACCCCGATTCGGACCATTACGTCCCCATTGGCTGGAAGGACGCGTACGAGGTGGCCGGCCGTGCCCTGCGCGGGCTGGACTCCCCGAACCAGGCATCGTTCTACACCTCCGGCCGTCTCGGCAACGAGGCCACCTTCCTGTACCAGTTGATGGCCCGCGAACTGGGCACGAACAACCTGCCGGACTGCTCCAACATGTGCCACGAGGCCAGCGGCCGCGCCCTGCAGGCGTCGCTGGGCACCAGCAAGGGGACCGTCGACCTCAAGGACTGGGAGAGCGCGGACGCCCTGTTCATCCTGGGAGTCAACGCGGCCTCCAACGCGCCGCGGATGCTCACCGCCCTCTCCGACGCGCATCGCCGCGGCGCCCGGATCGTGCACATCAATCCGCTGGTCGAGGCGGCCGCCACGCGCACCATCGTCCCGCACGACTTCACGGACATGGCGCTCTTCAAGGCGACGCGGACCAGCACCTTGAACCTGCAGCCGCGCATCGGCGGCGACATGGCGCTGCTGCGCGGCATGGCCAAGGCGGTCCTGGAGCAGTCCCGAGCCGACCCCAAGGCCCTGGACCAGGAGTTCATCGCCCGCCACACCGCCTCCTTCGAGGACTACCGGGCCCTGTGCGAGTCCACGCCGTGGGAGGAGATCGAGAACCAGTCCGGGGTGAGCCGCGCCGACATCCTCGAAGCGGCGCGCGTGTACGGCGATGCCGATCGCAGCATCGTCAGCTGGTGCCTGGGCGTCAGCCAGCACGAGCACGGCGTCGACACCGTCCGGGAGATCGTCAACCTGCTTCTCCTGCGCGGCAACCTGGGACGGGAAGGAGCAGGACCCTCACCCGTACGCGGGCACAGCAACGTCCAGGGCAATCGCACCTGCGGCATCGATCACCGGCCCGGCGAGGAGTTCCTGGACCGCTTGGCCCGGGTCTGCGGGATCCAGCCGCCTCGTGAGCACGGCCTGGACACCGTCGGCACCATCCGGGCGATGCACCGGGGCGATGTGAAGGTGTTCGTCGGTATGGGCGGCAACTTCGCCCTCGCGGCGCCCGACACCCAGTACACCTGCGCGGCGCTGCGCTCCTGCGACCTCACCGTCCAGGTGAGCACCAAGCTGAACCGCAGCCATCTCGTCCACGGCCGTCAGGCCCTCATCCTGCCGTGCCTGGGCCGCACCGAGAAGGACCATCAGCGCAAGGGCGTCCAGAGCATGTCCGTCGAGGACTCGATGAGCATGGTCCACCTGTCCGTCGGCATGAAACGCCCCGCCTCCCCGCACCTGCTGTCCGAGCCCGCCATCATCGCCGGCCTGGCCCGCGCCGCACTGCCCGACAGCACCACTCCCTGGGAGCGGTACATCGAGGACTACGACCGCATCCGGGACACCATGGCCCAAGTCCTCGACGGCTTCGAGGACTTCAACCGCCGTGTGCGCCTGCCCCTCGGCTTCCGCATCAAGCAACCCGCCCGCGAACTGGTCTTCCTCACCCCGTCCGGACGCGCCGAGTTCTCCACCGCTGCCCTGCCCGACGTCGTCCCTGCCCCCGGCACCCTGGCACTGGGCACCCTGCGGTCCCACGACCAGTGGAACACCACCATCTACTCCGACAACGACCGCTACCGAGGCATCAAGAACCTGCGCACGCTCGTCTTCATGAACCGGGCCGACATGCGCGAACGCGGCATCTCCGACCTCGCTCCCGTCGACATCACCAGCACCGCCAAGGACGGCAGCAAGCGATACCTCAACGGCTTCCTCGCCATCCCCTACAACATCCCCCGAGGCTGCGCGGCCGGATACATGCCCGAGATGAACGTGCTGTGCGCGCTCTGCGACCACAGCACCCAGAGCGACCAGCCGATCATGAAACACGTCAAGGTCACCATCGGCCCCGCCGCCTGAGCGGGGAACGCGCAGGGGCGGAGCCCCGGCCGATGGGAGGGGCGGCGGTGGTGCCGGGATCACGCAGTGGGCAAAGTTGATCAAATGTGCGCAAATCGGAACGTGTCGGAACGGCTTTATGCGGCAAACCGGCCCATTCTCTGCACCGGCATGGCCGTGGGGTCGATCGCGGCATCCCGCCCAAGCCGCACCGCTTGAATGATCAAAAGTGCAGGGGGTTAGCATATGAGCGCCGCCTAGCTCGAAAGATAAGCCTGTGACTGTCAATGACGACTCGTTCACCAACTGGAAGAACCGCGAGGAGATCGCGGAGTCGATGATCCCCGTCATCGGGAAGCTGCACCGCGAGCGGGACGTGACGGTCCTGCTGCACAGCCGCTCCTTGGTGAACAAGTCGGTGGTCAGCATTCTCAAGATCCACCGATTCGCCCGCCAGATCGACGGCGAGGAACTCTCGGTCACCGAGACGCTGCCGTTCCTGCAGGCTCTCACCACGCTCGATCTCGGCCCTTCCCAGATCGACATCGGAATGCTCGCCGCGACGTTCAAGACCGACGGCCGCGGTCTCTCGGTCGAGGAGTTCACCGCCGAGGCCGTCGCCGGCGCCACGGGCGCCAACAAGATCGAGAGCCGCGAGGGACGCGATGTCGTCCTCTACGGCTTCGGCCGCATCGGCCGTCTCGTCGCCCGGCTGCTCATCGAGAAGGCCGGCTCCGGCAACGGCCTGCGGCTGCGCGCCATCGTCGTCCGCCAGGGCGGCGATCAGGACATCGTCAAGCGCGCCTCGCTGCTGCGCCGCGACTCGATCCACGGCCAGTTCCAGGGCACGATCACCGTCGACGAGGCGAACAGCACGATCGTCGCCAACGGCAACGAGATCAAGGTGATCTACGCCAACGACCCGTCGGAGATCGACTACACGGCGTACGGCATCAAGGACGCCATCCTCATCGACAACACCGGCAAGTGGCGCGACCGCGAGGGCCTGTCGAAGCACCTGCGCCCCGGAATCGACAAGGTCGTCCTGACGGCCCCGGGCAAGGGCGACGTCCCCAACATCGTGCACGGTGTCAACCACGACACGATCAAGCCGGACGAGCAGATCCTCTCCTGCGCCTCCTGCACCACCAACGCGATCGTCCCGCCGCTGAAGGCGATGGCGGACGAGTACGGCGTGCTGCGCGGGCACGTGGAGACCGTCCACTCGTTCACCAACGATCAGAACCTGCTGGACAATTACCACAAGGCCGACCGGCGTGGCCGCTCGGCGCCGCTCAACATGGTCATCACGGAGACGGGTGCCGCCTCCGCCGTCGCCAAGGCGCTGCCCGAGCTGAAGGCGCCGATCACCGGCAGCTCGATCCGCGTTCCCGTACCGGACGTCTCGATCGCGATCCTCAGCCTGCGGCTCGGCCGCGAGGCCGAGCGCGAGGAGGTCCTCGACTACCTCCGCAACGTGTCGCTGACCTCGCCGCTCAAGCGCCAGATCGACTTCACCACCGCCCCGGACGCGGTGTCGAGCGACTTCATCGGCTCGCGCCACGCCTCGATCGTCGATGCCGGCGCCACCAAGGTCGAGGGCGACAACGCGATCCTCTACCTGTGGTACGACAACGAGTTCGGCTACTCCTGCCAGGTCATTCGCGTCGTCCAGCACGTGTCCGGCGTGGAGTACCCGACCTACCCGGTTCCGCTGGTCTGATCTCGGCGGCCCCTTCGGTCCGATGCCCCGGCATGCGGGGCGGCAACCGGTTCCGACGGCATCCGGTCGCTCTCCCACCGCCACCCGCCGCCTGCGGTCCGGCGAACTCCGCGGGACCACTTCGGTGAGAAGCCGCCGAATCCTCAACTTCCGGTTTCTCCGGGGTCATTGACACCATCGTGCTCACCGGTTCGCCGTCCGGCAACGGGGAGTACGGACGGGGCCGAATGATGTCCTGGCACATCTGACCTTCAGGGAACGGTTCGCTCGCAAGAGGGTGCGCTTCCAGCGCAGATCCGCCGTGGCCGGAGTGCGGCCGCCGCCTGCCCCCGGCAGGCGGGGAGCGACCGCGTCGGCCCCCCCCCCCGGGGGGGGGGGGCCCCCCCCGGGGGCCCCCCCCCGGGGGGGGGGGGGCCCCGACCCCGGGGGTCTACCGGTCCGGTGTCCCCCGGGGCACCGTGCTCGGCACCGGGGCGTAGCCGGTGGCCCGGGTGGTGAAGGTCCCCCGGCCCCGGGTCCGGCTGCGCAGCCGGGTCGCGTAGCCGAACAGCTCCGCCAGGGGCACGGTCGCGGTGATCACCGACGCGCCGGCCCGCGCGGTCGAGGCCGAGACCCGTCCGCGCCGTGCGGCCAGGTCGCCGAGCACCCCGCCCACGGCGTCGTCGGGCACGGTGACGGTGACCTCCACCACCGGTTCCAGCAACACCATCGCGCTGTTGCGCAACGCCTCACGGAGCGCGAGCCGGCCGGCCGTGCGGAACGCCATCTCCGAGGAGTCCTTGGAGTGGGTCGCCCCGTCGGTCAGTGTGACCCGCAGCCCGGTCACCGGGTGACCGCCGAGTGGGCCCTCGGCCAGGGCGTCCCGGCAGCCGGCCTCGACCGCCCGGACGTACTCCTGCGGCACCCGGCCCCCGACGACGACCGACCGGAACACGAAGCCCACCGTGCCGCCCAAGCCGTCGCCACCCGCGGCCCGCAGCGGCTCCGCGTCCAGGACGACGTGGGCGAACTGACCGGCGCCGCCGTCCTGCTTGACGTGCCGGTACACCAGTCCGGAGACGCCGCGGACGACCGTCTCCCGGTAGGCCACCTGCGGCCGGCCGACCCCGACCTCCAGCCCGTGAGCACGGCGGATCTTCTCCACCGCGACCTCCAGATGCAGTTCCCCCATTCCCGACAGCACCGTCTGACCGGTCTCGGGGTCGGACCGGACCACCAGCGACGGGTCCTCCTCGACCAGCCGCGCCAGCGCGGACACCAACCGGTCGGTGTCGACGCTTCTGCGGGCCTCCACCGCCACGGAGACCACCGGGTCGGCGACGGAAGGCGGTTCGAGAACCAGGGGCGCCGCGGGTGCGCACAGGGTCGCCCCGGCGCGTGCCGCCTTGAGCCCGATCACCGCGACGATGTCCCCGGCCGACGCCTGGTCCACGTCCGAGTGCTGCCCGGCCCGGACCCGCAGGATCCGGCCGATGCGCTCGTTGCGCCGCGCGCCCACGTCCAGCACCGCGTCCCCCTTCCGGATCGTTCCCGAGTACACACGCAGGTAGGTCAGCCGCCCCGTGGCGGTCGAGTTCACCTTGAACACCAGCGCGGCGAACGGCGCGGCCGGGTCGGCGGGCCGCTCCTGCTCGGCGCCGTCCAGGGTGCCGCGTACCGCCGGCACATCCAGCGGCGAGGGCAGATAGGCCACGACGGCCTCCAGCAGGGGCTCGATCCCGCGGTTGCGGTAGGCCGATCCGCACACCACCACAACGCCCTCACCGCTACGGGTCAAATCGCGCAATGCGGCCGCCAGGGTCCGGGCGGAGACCGTCGAATCCGTGCAGAACTCCTCCAACGCCGTCGGATGGAGCTCCGCCACGGTCTCCTCCAGCACCCGGCGCCGCCGGTGCGCCTCTTCCCGCAGACCGTCCGGCACCGGTCCCTCCTCGAACGTGCCGCGGCCGTCGGCCCAGACCAGCGACCGCATGCGCAGCAGATCCACCACTCCGGTGAACCCGTCCTCCTTCCCGATCGGCAACTGCACCACCAGCGGGACCGTGCCCAGCCTCTCCCGTATCGACGCGACCGCCGAGTCGAGGTCGGCACCGGCGCGGTCCAGCTTGTTGACGAAGGCGATCCGAGGCACCCCGTGCCGATCGGCCTGCCGCCACACCGACTCGCTCTGCGGCTCGACCCCCGCGACGGCGTCGAACACCGCGATGGCACCGTCGAGCACCCGCAGCGAGCGCTCCACCTCGTCCGAGAAGTCGACGTGGCCCGGGGTGTCGATCAAGTTGATCCGGTGGCCGCCCCAGTCACAACTCACCGCAGCGGCGAAGATGGTGATTCCCCGGTCCCGTTCCTGGGGGTCGAAGTCGGTGACGGTCGTCCCGTCATGGACCTCGCCCCGCTTGTGGGTGGTGCCGGTGAGGTAGAGGATCCGTTCGGTGACGGTGGTCTTGCCGGCATCGACGTGGGCGAGGATGCCCAGGTTGCGAACGCCGGTCGGCGGACTGGTGGGATGACGGTGCAGTTCGGTACGCACGGCCCATGGCCTTTCGGGGTGATCCGGATGCGGGGCGGCGCGATGTCCGGACGAGCCGGCCTGCGGTCAGGCCACGCAGCAACCCCTGCCGCGGCGCACCGTATCGGCGCGCAGCCGCCCCGGCGCCTCAACGCCGATGGGACAGAGGTCAGTTGCTCGTCTCGGATCTCCGGTACCGGCCGCGCAGCGGGCACCGGGCGCTCGAAGACACCAGGATCACCTCGTACCGTGACGGGGGGACGACAACGGCGCTGCGCTCACGCATGGCCGGTCTCCCCTCGCTCGTCATGGTGCGCACGCGATGTTGCCGCCGTGTGCGCTTCGCGGCGAGTGTAGTGAGCCCGGTGCGGGCTGGTCACCGGATTTTCCGCTTGGCGTCGTATCCGGCGAAGCGCCCGGTGCGCCGGCCGGTCGAGCGGGTGGGGTGTTTCCGTGGTGGCCGCCCGTGACGATCCGGAATCCGCACCCGCCGTACCGGAACGGCGTGTCGAAAGAACGCCCCACGGCGCTGATGCCGGCGCCGTGCCCGACGGTGCCATCGCCATGGTGTGGACGGCGGTCGCACCCGCCACCGACCGGGCCCGGCGCGGACCGGCTTCCGACCGGGGTCCCCGACCGGGCGGCGGAGCGTTGAAGGCCGCTGTGAATGATGAAACGATCCCGGGGAGCCGCCGGGGCAATGGAAGGACGCGCATCGATGGACGAAGACCAAGGCCTCCCCGCCGCAACCGTGTTCGACGCTCTGGGCGCCGAGTACGAGCGGGCGTTCGCCGACTCGGCCACCCACCACGCCTCGCTGCGGTGGCTGTTGGACCGCCTCGCCCCGCACAGCCGGGTCCTGGACGTGGGCTGCGGAACGGGCCGGCCGACCGCGCGGACCCTTGCCGACGCCGGTCACGACGTGCTGGGTGTCGATGTGTCGCCCGTCATGGTGGATCTGGCGGCCCGACAGGTGCCCGGCGCGTCCTTCGAGTGCGCCGACATTCGCGGACTTCCTCTGGAGGAGCGGAGTTTCGACGCGATCTGCGTCTACTTCTCGTTGCTTCAGATGTCCCGCGACGACCAGTCCCGGCTCCTGCGGAAGCTGGGGCGGCTGCTGGTGCCCGGAGGCCACCTGGTCGTCGCCACGGTGCCGCTGGACGTCGAGGACGTCGGCGTCGTCTTCATGGGACAGAAGGTACGGGCGACCAGTTTCGGCGCCGAGGAGTTCACCCGGCTGGTCGCCGGGGCCGGGTTCACGATCATGTGGGAGCAGAGCGGCCTGTTCACCCCGGCCCACGAAGGAGCCTCGGCCGAGCCCCAGTTGTTCCTGCACTGCCGGCGGACCTGACACCCGGGGTTCCGCCCGGTGCGCCGGGCCCGTGGCCCCTCAGCGCTCGCGCGGCGGCGCCACGGGCCTGCGCGGGCGCCGTACCCCCGGGCGCCGCCGCACAAGAGAGCCCGGGCGCCTGCACACGTTCAGCGGCTCCTGCCACCTGCGCAGCGCCTGCCTGCCGCACCTGCGCCACTGTGCGGGCGAGACGGGTACGGGCTGCCCGCCCCTGGTGACCATCGCGTTGACCGGCGTCATCGGGTCCGTCGACATGGTCTTGGCCAGCAGCACCCCGATCACCAGTGGCGCCAGGGTCACGGCCAGGGCCGTTCCGGCTGTGGTGACATGCTGCATGCGGGGACGGTGCGGTGCGTCAGGAGCCATGGCGGTCATTCGATCAGCCGCGGCCCGCCGCCGGATGGGACGACGTACTCAGTCCGGCCGTCCTTTCGTACTCACCCCGTCGGCGCTCGCACGGCGGTGTATGACGCCCGCCCCGCCCACCCGGTCCTCCGCCGTGTTCCTACGCGGTGGTGCCGGGACCGGAGCCCGCTCCCGAGGCGGCCTTGATGCCCTCGGTGATGTCGTCCATGACGGACAGTTCCGGAGCCTTGGCGGCGATGTCGAAGCCGGAACGCACGACGATCAGCATGTCCTTGGCGTGGGGGGACGGGAAGGCCAGCGACTGGACGTACCCGTCGTCGCCGCTCTTCGTCACCACCTTCCAGCGCACCAGATAGCCCTGTTGGCCGGCCACGGTGACCGGACCGGACTTGAGCTGCTGATGCGAGGTGATGCCTCCGTAGATCTTCTCGCCGTAGGACTCCTCGGCGTTCGAGGAAATGTCCTTCGTCGCCGTGGCCTTCGCCGTTGTGGTGTCGAGCTTCAGGGCCTTCGCCGGCATGGAGAACACCCCGCCGCGCACGCACTGCTCGGACGTGTTGCCGGGGCAGGCGTACTCGCCGGTGGTCACTCCCGCTCCGGCGATCCCCGACGTGCCCGTCCATCCGTCGGGCACCGGGAGACTGATGCCACTGGCCAGGTCCGTGGCGAAGCCGTCCTCGGTCTGCGGCAGCTGTCGCTCGGGTGCCCCGCCCCCACCGCCGCCCCCGCGGCCGCCGCCTCCCGGCGCGCCCGGCCCGCGGCTGGGCGCGCCGGACGGCGCGGTGGCCGCATCGTCCTTCGACCCGCCTGAATGGTCCGACAGCAGGAAGAGGCCGCCTCCGACGGTCGCGAGCACCACCGCACCGGCGGTGATGCCGATGCCGATGCGCAACCGGCGGCGCCGGATCGCGGCGGGCGGTACGCGGAGGTGGTCGGTCCACTGGCCGCCGTCCCACCAGCGCTCGTGAAGGGGGCCGGTTCCTGTATGCCCGGGGTCTGGATGCCAACCGGGCGGGCTCGTCTGGGTCACGCGGCCCACCGTAGAACGGTTGCGTGAGAATCAGATGAATCCGGGCCCCGCCCGGGTGAAGACCGTCACCGCCTTCGGCTCCCTTCGAAACGAGGGCGAAGGTCTCCGATGCCGCCCCTGCCGACCGCGCCCGTGCCAGGCTGGCCGGACACGGGGTTCCGAAGACCGTGCGCTTCGTGGACGCCACCCCGTGTGTCCCGGTCGGAAAGATCCTCCGCCGGGCCCTGCGCGACCCCCTGTGGGAGGGCGGACGATGAGCGAGAAACCCGCGGTACGGATCGAGCGCGACGGCCCCGTGTTCACCGTGATCCTCAGCCGGCCCGAGGTCCGCAACGCCGTGGACGGCCCGACGGCTGGTCAACTGGCCGACGCCTTCCGTGAGTTCGATGCCGATCCGGAGGCGGCCGTCGCCGTGCTGTGGGGCGAGGGCGGTACGTTCTGCGCGGGTGCCGACCTGAAGGGCATCGGTACGGAACGCGGCAACCGGGTCCTGGCCGGGGGCGACGGGCCGATGGGGCCGACCCGTATGAACCTGAGCAAGCCCGTCATCGCGGCCGTCTCGGGGCACGCGGTGGCCGGAGGGCTGGAGTTGGCCGTCTGGTGTGATCTGCGGGTGGCCGAGGACGACGCGGTGTTCGGGGTGTACTGCCGCCGCTGGGGAGTCCCGTTGGTCGACGGCGGGACCGTACGGCTGCCACGGCTGATCGGTGAGAGCCGGGCCATGGACATGATCCTCACCGGGCGCCCCGTCCCGGCCTCGGAGGCGTACGCCATGGGGCTCGCCAACCGGATCGTCCCACCCGGCGAGGCGCGCCGCGCGGCGGAGCGGCTCGCCCGGGAGATCGCCGCGTTCCCGCAACTGTGCCTGCGCCACGACCGGCTCTCGGCGCGCGAGCAGCACGGTCTGAGCGAGCCGGACGCCCTGGCCGCGGAGTACCGGCACGGCCTGGTGCCGCTCACCGCGGGAGAGACGCAGGCCGGTGCCGACCGGTTCGGAGGCGGTGCGGGCCGCCACGGGTCCTTCGCCGACTGAACGGGCAGCGGAGCCGTCTTCGCACCGCCGAGGTGGACGGAGTACGCCGCCCGCGGTCCTCACGTACGGGGACCGGAGGCGTCGGGGCCGGCGAAATACGCCGAGGGGGTCGTGCCCAGCGCCCGGCGGAACATCGCCGTGAAGGCGCTCGGTGTCGCATATCCGAGACCGAGCGCGACCGCCGTGACCGGTGTGTTCCGGGCGAGCAGGGTGACCGCGTGAATGATCCTGGCCTGCTGCACCCAACGCGCCAGGCTCAGCCCGGTCGCGGCGGCGAACCTGCGCTGCAGGCTGCGCCGGCTCATATGCGCATGGGCGGCGGCGTCCTGCGTCGACCACGGCAGGCCCGGGTGCGCGCGGATCGCCTCGCAGAGCCCGGCCAGCTCCGGATCGGCGGGAGCCGGCAGGTGCAGTGCCGGGACGGGCCGCGGTGCGAGCTGGAGCAGCAGTAGTTCCATGACCTTGCCGTCCCGGCCCGCTCGCTCGTACTCCACGGGCAGCCGCGTCGCCTCGTCGATGAGTTCCCGCAGCAGCGGGGAGACGGAGACGACGGTCGGGTCCGCGGGCAGCTGCCAGTCCGGCTGCGCCTCGATGTACAGGGTGCGCATGGCGACCGCTCCCGCGCAGGTCATCGCATGGGTGAGGCCCGGCGGAACCCAGACGCCGCGGGTGGCGGGAACCACCCACACTCCGTGGCCGGTGGCGACGGTGATGGCGCCGGTCGTGCCGTAGATCAGCTGGGCCCGCGGGTGTTCGTGCGGCGGGATGTGATGGCCGTCGGGCAGGTCACGGGCCATCGCCGCGACGGGCCTGGGCACATCCTGGTAGTCGTCACGAAGTTCACTCTTGCCGTACATTGGCGCACTCTCGACAGGTATTGGCGCAACAACGAAAGTATGCCAGTACGGGGTCGGCCTAGCGTCGGGCCATGTGATCGAAACAGACCTCGCCCCCGACCCGGAACGCGCCACCGGTCGGCGCCTGACCGCGCTGCTCGCGGCCACCAGTGCCGTCACCGCCGCGAACGTCTACCTGAACCAGCCGCTGATGGGGGCCGCGGCAGCCGCGTTCGGGGTCGCGCCCGACGCGCTCGGGGCCGTGCCCACCGCCACGCAGCTGGGCTATGCGACGGGCATTCTGCTGCTCGTCCCCGCAGGTGACAGCCATGACCGGCGTCGGCTCATCCTGGGCCTCGGTGCCGCCTCGGCGTTGGCCCTGGCCGCCTGTGCGCTGTCACCCTCGGTGGGGTGGCTGATCGTGTCGAGCTTCGCCGTCGGGCTCCTGTCCCCGGTCCCTCAGCTGGTCACACCGCTCGCCGTCGCACTCGCCGACCGCGGGGCTCCGGGCGTCGGCCGGGGACGGATCGTCGGCATCGTGCAGGCCGGTCTGCTGACCGGGGTGCTCGCCTCCCGTGCCTACGCCGGAGCCGTGGGCGACCTGCTCGGATGGCGGGCCGTGTACGGCTGCTCGTGCGTGCTGACGCTGCTCCTGATGCTGGTGCTGCGACGTGCGCTGCCGCATGTCCCGTCGGGTAGCGGACAGGCGGCCACCGGTGCCGGCTACCGGGCCACGCTCCTCTCGTTGCCGCGGCTCTTCGCCTCGCAGCCCCTGATCCGCAGGATCACCCTCTCCGGCGCCCTGGTCGGGGTCGCGTTCGGTGCGTTCTGGACCGCGCTGACGTTCCTGCTGGAGAAGGAGTACGGATTCGGGCCGACCGGGATCGGGCTCTTCGGACTCGTGGCGGCGGCCAGTGCTCTGGCCTCGCCCCACGCGGGGAGACTGGCCGAGCGGTTCGGCCACCGGGGCGCCCTGGCCGCGCTGATCGGCCTGGTCGTCGTCGGATGGCTGCTGCTCCTGCCCGGGGGCGGCGGACTCGGCTGGATCGTCGTGGGGGTGGTCGTGCTGGACGTGGGGGTCTGGGGGAGCCAGGCCGCCAGTCAGACGGCCCTGTTCGCGCTCGACCCCGCCGTCCACAGTCGGCTCAACACCTTGTACTTCACGTTCCGCTTCCTGGGTATCGCCCTGGGGTCGCTGGCCGGAACGCTTGCCTGGGCGAACAGCGGCTGGTCCGCGGTGGCACTCGTGGGAGTGATCACGACTGCGGCCGGACTGATCGTCGCCGTGCTGCCGGTGGGCCGGCGGTCCGGGCGGTGAGCCCGGTGACGCCCTATCTTTGGTCCGACCATACGTGATGTGTGACATAGTGGAGGATCAGGCGGCAGAGGCGACGGCAACCGGACGATTCCGGCCGAGGCAGGGGGTGGCGGGATGCCCGTCGAGTGGCAACCCGTACGGCAGTCACGTACGCATGAACTCGTGCTCCAGAGCATCGAGCAGCGGGTGTTCGCCGGTGACCTCAGGGCCGGTGACCGGCTGCCGCCCGAGCGTGAGCTGGCACCGGTTCTCGGCGTCAGCCGGTCCGCGCTGCGTGAGGCGCTGAGAGTGCTGGAGACCATCGGTGTGCTCGTGGCCCAGCCGGGCCGGGGGCCGGATGCCGGGGCGCGCATCGTGCGCAATCCGGACGATGCCCTCGGTCGGCTGCTGCGTCTGCACTTCGCGCTCGGCAGCTACAGCCTCGAGGACGTACTGGAAGCGCGCGTCGTGCTGGAGAGGTCCAGCTTCGAGGCGGCCGCACAGCATGCCTCGGCGGAGGACTTCGACGAGGCGGAGGCCCTTGTCGTACGGATGGGGGAGCCGGATGTGGGCGTACCCGAGTTCAACGACCTGGACACCCGCTTCCATGTGCACATCGCCCGGAGCTCCGGTAATGAACTGACCTCCACGCTCACCTCTGCTGTACGGGAGTCGGTGCGTCCGCTGATCCTGCGCGCTCTGGAGGAGGCCGAGGACTGGCCGGCCACGGCCGCCGCGCTCAACGTGGAGCACGCGGAGCTCCTGCGGCTGGTCCGCGCGGGCAGGGGCGCGAGCGCCGCCGACCTGGTGGAGCGGCACATCCGCAGCCTCCACGGCACCCTGGTCGACGAGAACTCCGACCGGCGGTAGGGGATCCCGGCTGCGGATGCGCGTGCGCGAGTCCGGTCGGGCGGGCGGGACCCGGATGTGATTGTCAGGTGCATGACCTGCTGTGGGTGCTGTCCAGGCGCGTCGCATCCTTCACGTTCCGGACCGAGGCTAGTATGGTCGGACCATAAAAATCTGAAGAAACGATCGGAGAGACCTCATGCGCATCGGACTCTTCGCCACCTGTCTGGGAGACACGCTCTTCCCCGAGGCGGTGAAATCGACCGCGGTCCTGCTCGCCCGCCTGGGCCATGACGTGGTGTTCCCGCCGGGGCAGACCTGCTGCGGCCAGATGCACGTCAACACCGGCTACCAGCGCGAACCCGTGCCCCTGGTACGCAACTTCGCCGAGCAGTTCGGCGACGCGTCGATCGACGCCGTCGTCATGCCGTCCGGGTCGTGCGCGGGCTCGGTCCGTCATCAGCACGAGATCGTCGCCGAGCGGTACGGCGACCCGGCGCTGCGCGCGGGGGTCGCCACCGTCAAGGCCAAGACGTACGAGCTGTCGGAACTCCTCGTCGACGTCCTGGAGGTCACCGAGGTCGGCGCGTACTTCCCGCACCGTGTGACATACCACCCCACCTGTCACTCCCTGCGCATGCTCCGGGTCGGCGAGAAGCCGCTGAAGCTGCTCCGTGCCGTCGACTCCATCGACCTCGTCGAGCTTCCCGAGGCCGACGTCTGCTGCGGCTTCGGCGGCACCTTCGCCGTAAAGAACGCCGAGACGTCGACGGCGATGCTCCAGGACAAGATGCGCAACATCGCCACCACCGGGGCCGACGTCTGCACTGCCGGCGACTCCTCCTGCCTGATGCACATCGGCGGCGGACTCTCCCGCATCGCCTCGGGCACCCGCACCCTGCACCTCGCGCAGATCCTCTCCTCCACCCGCACCTCGCCGTACGTCCCGACGGAGGCCGTCCGATGAGCAGCACCTTCCTCGGCATGCCCGCCACCCCGCCCCGTTCCCCGTACGGGACCGGCAACCTTCGCGGTGACCGGAACTTCCCCGAGGCCGCCCACGACGAACTCCGCAACGAGCAATTGCGCCGCAATCTCGGCCGGGCCACCCACACGATCCGCGCCAAACGCCTGAACGTCACCGGGGAACTGCCCGACTGGGAGGAGCTGCGCGACGCCGGGTCGGCCATCAAGACCGACACCATGAACCGCCTCCCCGAACTGCTGGAACAACTGGAGCGGAAGGTCACCGAGCGCGGCGGAACCGTCCACTGGGCGCGCGACGGAGTCGAGGCCAACGAGATCGTGACCCGGCTGGTCAAGGCGACGGGCAGCAGCGACGTCATCAAGGTCAAGTCGATGGCCACCCAGGAGATCGGCCTCAACGAGCACCTCGAATCGGCCGGCATCACCCCGTACGAGACGGACCTCGCCGAACTGATCGTCCAGCTCGCGCACGACAGGCCCTCGCACATCCTGGTGCCCGCGATCCACCGCAACCGCGACGAGATCCGGCAGATCTTCCTCAAGGAGATCCCGGGCGTGGACCCGGGCCTCGACAACGTACCCGCGCATCTCGCCGCCGCGGCCCGCGCCTATCTGCGCGAGAAGTTCATGACGACGAAGGTGGCCGTCTCCGGGGCCAACTTCGGTGTCGCCGAGACCGGCACCCTGGCCGTCGTCGAGTCCGAGGGCAACGGCCGCATGTGCCTGACCCTGCCCGACACCCTGATCACCGTCATGGGCATCGAGAAGGTGCTGCCGCGCTATCAGGACCTGGAAGTCTTCCTGCAGTTGCTGCCGCGCTCCTCCACCGGCGAGCGGATGAACCCGTACACCTCGATGTGGACCGGGGTGACGCCCGGCGACGGACCGCAGGACTTCCATCTGGTGCTGCTCGACAACGGACGTACCGCGGCGCTCGCCGACCGGATCGGCCGCCAGGCGCTCAACTGCATCCGCTGCTCGGCCTGCCTCAACGTCTGCCCGGTGTACGAACGGGCCGGCGGCCATGCGTACGGATCGACATACCCCGGACCGATCGGCGCGGTCCTCACTCCGCAGCTCGCCGGGATGCACGCGGCCAAGGACGACCCCAACAGCTCGCTGCCGTACGCCTCCAGCCTCTGCGGCGCCTGCTTCGACGCCTGCCCGGTCAAGATCGACATTCCGTCTCTGCTGGTCGAACTGCGCCACCAGCACACCGAGCAGGCCGGTCTGACGGTGGAGAAGCTGGCCATGAAGGCCGCGGCCACCGTCATGAAGAAGCCGAAGCTGTTCACTGCCGCACAGAAGGGGGCGGTGATCGGCCGGATCGCCGCCGGGCGGGACGGGAAGATCTCGCATCTGCCGCCGCCGTTCAACGGCTGGAGCGACAGCCGCGACACCGCCGCGCCGCCGAAGCAGTCCTTCCGCACGTGGCTGGCATCGGACGAGGGCGCCGCGACCATGCGGCGGGCCGCGGCCGACGCGTACGAGAAGAACCGGAAGAAGAAGGAGGAGGGGGAGAAGTGACGACCGCTCGTGAAACGGTGCTCGGCAGGATCAAGGACGCCCTGGTCCTCGCCCCCGCACCGGACACCACCGTCCCGCGCGCCTACCGCACCGGCCGCACCCTCCCCGACGACGAACTCCTGGCCCTCTTCACCGACCGGCTCGTCGACTACAAGGCGCACGTGCACACCTGCACCGCCGACGGCACGGCCGCGACCGTCGCCCAGGTGCTGCGGGAACGCGGAGCCCGGCGGATCGGTGTGCCGGCCGGACTCGACCCGGCATGGCTCGGCGCGTACGACGGAGAGGTCCAGCAGGACGGCGCCGACATCCCGCCGCCCCGGCTCGACGCGCTGGACGGCGTCGTCACCGCCTCGGCCGTCAGCTGCGCCGAGACCGGCACGATCTTCCTGGACGGCTCGCCCGACCAGGGGCGCCGGGCGCTCTCCCTCGTCCCCGATCTGCATGTGTGTGTCGTCGATCTGTCGACGGTCGAGGCCGGGGTGCCGGAGGCGGTGGCCCGGCTGGTGCCGGAGCGGCCGACGACACTCATCAGCGGTCCCTCGGCCACCTCCGACATCGAGCTGGAACGGGTGGAGGGCGTGCACGGTCCGCGCACGCTGGCCGTCGTGATCCGGACGGACGTGTAGGGAGGGCGGGGTTGCGCGGCCTCCCGACCGCGCAACCCCGGTGCTCACCCGTGGGTGACCGTCATCGGCGCGAAGCCGATACGTGTCGTCGTCGCGTCCCGCGCCCAGCGGACCTCCACCGTGTCCCCGTCCACCTCCACCCCGCTCACCACCGCATCGAGCGGCGCCGCGCCGGCCTCCGCGGTCAACGAGGCGAGCGCCACCAGCACCACCGTGCCCTCCGCGGCCGCGGAGAGCCGGGGCACCTCCGCCCAGCGCGTGTACGCGGTGCCCTGCGGGGCCCGCATCACGTCCCGCGACTCCCAGCCGTGCAGGCCGTGCAGCGCGGAGGTCAGCGTGTCGTCCCGGCCGGTCGCCCAGCCCGTCTGCTCCACCCGGGCGCCCGCCGGCGCGCCGAGCACCCGGTGCACCCGCAGCTCGTACCGGCCACGCACCACGGTGACGCTCTCCACCCGCATCCCCGGCACCAGCGGGGAACCGGACGTGAACACCGGGCGGTGCCAGGACGCGGCCCACCCCCAGCCGTCACCACTCCCGGCGCCCAGCGGACGGATGACGCGGCGACCGCTGCGCGCCCCGGCGACGACCACGGCCAGATGGTTGTCCGCCGCGTTGGCCGCCGAGGTGGGGCCGGTCACCGTGGAGTACGACTGACGGCTGTACAGCGGATCGTCCGCGACCCCCGACTCGCCCTCGTGCGGGCGCACATGGTCGCTGCCGTGGTTGTGCAGCCGTACGATCCCGTCCGCCCGGGTGGACTGGACGAGCAGTCCGGGCGCGGGCAGCGCGAGCACCCGGTCGGGGCCCTCGCTCGGGGCGGGCTCCTCGGTCGCGGCCCACAGCGGATGGCCGTCCGGAGCGAGCAGCGAGACGAAGGCCTTGGACGCCCAGTACGGGGACGCGGGGGCCGAGTAGTACTGCAGAGTCGCCTCGTGCGGGCCGTGCCAGCCCAGGCTCAGCAGCCCGTCCGTGCCCGTCGCACCGCGGTCCAGGAAGTAGCGCAGCGATCCGTTGATCACCCGGCGCGAGACGCCGGGCGCGAGCGGGGTGTGCCCGGTGACGGCGCCGAGCGCGACCGACGAGGCGGCGGCGAAACGGTAGGTCAGGGACCGGCCGAAGTGGATCGGAGCACCGTCGCCGCCGAACAGCAGGGAGAAGCTCTCCAGGTGCTCGCGCAGCCGGGCGCCGTAGTGCGCGGACAGCTCGGCGTCGCCCGACAGATGCGCGTCCAGCACGGGATAGAGGTGCAGCGCCCAGCCGTTGTAGTGGTCGAAGGCGCGGCCGTCGCCGTCCGCGTACCAGCCGTCTCCGCGGTACCACCCCTCCAGCAGTCCGCGTGCGCGCTCCTTCGCCCGCGCGGTCTCCGCGTCGCCCCGGCCCACGGACTCCAGGAACGCGGCCACGGAGTAGGGGAACAGATACCAGTTGTTGGGGGAGGGGACGTGCCGCAGCGCGCCGCGCAGCCATTCCTCGGCGCGGTCCCGCACCCCGGACTCCAGGCGGTCCCAGAGCCACGGCCGGGTGAGCCGCAGTCCGATGGCGACCGACGCGGACTCGACCATGGGCTGGCCGAAGACCGTGTGGTCGCGGATCAGCGGCCACGACTCGGCGTCGTCCCGGCCGGGGGTGAGGGTGCCGGCCGCGAGCCCGTCCGCGTACCGGTCGAGCCAGCCGTGCGGGTCCTTGCCGTCCGCGCCCGCCACCCGGAAGGCGGCGGCGAGGAACGTGCGCGCGTACCCCTCCAGACCGTCGGAGCGCACACCGGACGCGGATGGCCTGCCCGGCAGGTCCAGCAGCGCGCCGCCCGGAGTGGCCCACGTCCAGGCGGCCTTGAGCAGCCCGTCGGCCGCGGCCTCCCAGTGCGCACGGGTGTAGCCGGTGTGCGGGCTCGACACCCGGTCTTCGGCGGGGAGTTCGAGGGGCGAATCCAGGTGGGGTGCGGTCATGCGAGGAATGCCAGCCTTTCGCGTCGTACGGGATGGGCGAAACCGTCGCCCGCGGCCCAGCGGCCGGCCTCGCCGACCGCCAGATCGACCAGCCGCCGCCACTCATTGCCCTGGGAGCCCGCGAGGTGCGGGGTGATCAATGCGTTGTCGCACTCCCACAGAGGGTGTGCGGCGGGCAGGGTGTCGGGCTCCGTGACGTCGAGGATCGCCCGGATCCGGTTCTGCCGGAGTACGTCCGTGAGCGCGTCCTGGTCGATGACGGCGCCCCGCGCGGTGTTGACGAGCACACTGTCCGGACGCATCGAGGTGAGCAGTTCACGGCTGACGAGACCGTGAGTGGCCGGCAGCAGCGGGGTGTGGACGCTCACCACGTCGCTGTGCGCAAACAGTTCGCCGAGGCCGACGGACCGGGCGCCGAGCGCGGCGGCCTCCGCCTCGGTGACGTACGGGTCGTGGAGCAGCACCGGCAGGTCGTACGGCCGCAGCAGTTCGATGACGCGCCGGCCGATCAGCGAGGCGGACAGGATCCCGACGGTGCGGCCGTAGTTGCCGACCTCGGTCGAGGTGGCGAGCCAGTTGTCGCGGCGGCGTTCCGTCCGGTAGTCGCGCGCCCGCTCCAGGGCCCGCTTGCCGGAGAGCAGGATCATCGCGACGGTGTACTCCGCCACCGGCAGGGCGTTGGCGGCGGCTGCCGACGACACCTCGATGCCGCGTTCCCAGCAGGCCTCGGTGATGTGGCCGCGGATGGAGCCCGCGGTGTGGACGACGGCGCGCAGGCGCGGTGCGGCGGCCAGGGCGGCCGCGTCGAGCGGCGGACAGCCCCAGCCGGTGACCAGGACCTCCGCGTCCGCCAGTAAGGCGCGGGCCCGGTCGGTGGTGAAGTCGTCGAGCACGGGCAGGGGAGCGAGGTCGTACACCTCGCCGAGTGCGGCCAGGGACCGGGCGTCGAGGAGCGCGGCCGCGGCGTCCGCCTTCATGGCGACGGCGGCGCGCGGCCGATTCCGGGTGACGGGTACGTCGGGGACGGTGCTGGACATCTCTCTCCTGGTACGGGGCGGAGGTGGTGGCCCGGCTGCCTGCCGGCGCTCGCCGTGAGCCCGCGGTGTCGTGGGTGCGGTTGAACGCGACCCCAGACGCCTGGCTGCCGCGCAGGGCAGGCCAGGCGGTGATGGGTGTGGCCCGCTTCGAGTTCCTGCTGTCCTGCTGCCCGACCCCGTCGTCGATCTGCCGCTGCCGCCGCAGGCGCTGAGCGCGCCTGTCATCGGCAGGGCGTCGATCGTGGCGAGCACGGATCGACGGCTCCGTCGGCCGGGCATGTGCGCCTCCCGCGGCTTCTGATCCGGGTCACGGGAAATCTTGATCGGCTGATCGGAACTGGTCAATAGATCGCTCAGAAGAAAATCAAAGCGGTCAAACGATCATTTCGTGGTCGGGACCCACTCCCGCGCGGATCCGCGCACCTTGAGCGTGGGCAGCAGCTCCGTCCGGTGCACCGGACCGCCCGAGCCGGCAGCCCCGGACAGCCGGTGGAGCAGCAACTCGGCGGCGGCCCGCCCGATCTCCGCCTTCGGCGGCGCCACCGCCGTCAGCGGCGTGCTGCCGAGGGCCGCGACCACGTCGTCGTAGGCCACCACCGAGCAGTCGCGCGGCACCTCGACACCGCTCTCCGCCAGCCGCTGCACCAGCATCAGTGCGTCCACGTCGCCGTGCAGCACGGCCGCCGTGGCGCCCCGTTCCCTCAGCAGGGCGGCGAGGTCGAGAGGCGTGCGGGCGCCGGCTGCGGCGACGGGCGGAGCGTCGGCTCCCGCGGCGGTGACTGCTCCCGCAGCAGGAGATTCGGGGCCGGGGCCGGGCACCGCCTCCGGAGAACTGAGCACCACCGACCAGTCCTCCACCTCCGCACGGGCTGCGGCGATCTCGGCGAAGGCGGCGCGGATGGTGCGCGCGGTCGGGCTGTCGTCGCGGGCGGCCAGCACGATACGCCGATGCCCCAGTGACACCAGGTGCTCCACGGCCAGATACGTCCCGTACCAGTGATCCGAGCAGACCGAATCCAGGGCGTGCAGCGCACTGCCCGGCCGGGGCCGGCGCTCCATCAGCACGGTCGGCACCCCCACGTCCGCGAGCCAGCCGTAGTCCAGCTCCTCCGAGCGCGCGTTGCGCCAGCGCGGCGCGATCAGCAGCCCCCGCGCGCCGTCCGCCAGTGCCCGCTCCACCAGCGGACGTTCGGTGTCGGCCGACTGGTGCGCGATGTGCAGCGCGATCCGCATCCCGGACTCCTCCAGGACGGTCCGGGCGCCGTGCAGGGTCTCGTACAGGTACGAATGCCGATCGGGGACGACCAGGGCGATCGCGCCGCCGTCCCCGGCGGACCCGTCACCCCGCGGTGCCGGCACCGCGGCGGGCGGCTGTGCCTCTCCCGCCGGCCGGGCCACGCCGTGTCCGCGCCGCAGCCGTCCCGCCCGGGCCAGTTCCTCGACGTCCCGCCGGACCGTGACCACCGAGACGTCCAGCTCGGCCGCGAGCACGCTGACCTTGACGGCGCCGCGCGACTCCACCACCGACAGGATTCGCTGCCGCCTGAGTTCAACCGGCTCCCGCATCGCTGTTGGCCCCCTCGCCGTACCGCCGCGTGTTGTTCGTTTGAACGCTTCCTGTGAGCGTTTGGGTCGCAGCATAGCCATCGCACCTCTGCTGTACATGCGCGTGGACCGCCCCGTACGCCCCACTGATCCCAGGAGGCACCCAGGCCGGCCTTGCGTGCCCGATCGGCGCGACCGCCCTTGGCGGACTCCGACTGCTGCCGCGCTGAGCGCACACGGCGTTCCGCACCACCGCACACACGTCTCAGCCCTCCCTGGGCACTCGCTGCGACCCGGGAGGGCTGAGGACGACGGGTGGGCGGGGACGGGTCAGACGATGCCTTCCTCGATCTCCGCCTGCTCGCGGGCGTTCCCGTACGCCGACGGCGTGCTGTACGAACGGCGCGCGACGAACCACCACACGGTGGCCAGGGCCAGCACCGCGACCAGCGCGATCGACGCGTAGTTCATCGAGTCGACCGTCACCGGCGACGACTGCGGAAGCAGGAACAGTACGGTCACGATGGCGACCCACACCACGGCGATCCAGCCGATCGGCTTGCTCCAGCGGCCCAGATGCCACGGCCCGCGCTCGAACCGGTCACCGGAGCGCAGCTTCAGGAAGATCGGGATCGCGTAGGCGGGCGTGATGCCGATGACATTGATCGCGGTCACCGCACCGTACGCGGTGGCGGAGTACAGCGACGGCAGTGCCAGCACGCCGGCGACGACGACCGACAGCCACACCGCGTTGACGGGAGTCTGGGTGCGGGCACTCACCTTGTGCCACAGTGCCGAGCCCGGCAGCGCGTTGTCGCGGCTGAACGCGAACACCATCCGGCTGGCGGCGGCGACCTCGGCGTTGCCGCAGAACAGCTGCGCCGCGATCACGATCAGGAGCATGGCGGTGGCCCCGGACGTGCCGAGCGCATCGATCAGGATCTGCGCCGGAGGCACCCCGGTGGCACTGTTCTGGGTGCCCGCGTAGTCCTGGATCGCGAAGGTCAGTCCGGCGAGCAGGACGAAACCGGCGACCCAGGAGACCCAGATCGCGCGGACGATGCCCTTGGCGGCCGTCACCGAGGCGTTGGACGTCTCCTCCGAGAGATGGGCGGAGGCGTCGTAGCCGCAGAAGGTGTACTGGGCGAGGAGCAGGCCGATCGCCGCCACGTACAACGGGTTGTGCCAGCCGGTGTCGTTGACGAACTCGGTGAAGACGAACGACGGCGACTGGTGGTGCGAGGGCACGATGGCCAGCACGGCGACGATCACCGCGACACCGGCGAGATGCCACCACACACTGATGGAGTTGAGCACGCTGACGAGACGGACACCGAACAGGTTCAGCACGGCATGCAGCAGCAGGATGCAGACGAAGATGATCATTGTCTTGCCCGGTGTGGGGGTGAATCCCCACTGCAGGTTCATCAGCGCACCGGTGAACAGCGCGGCACCGTAGTCGATACCGGCGATCGCGCCGAGCAGCCCGAGCAGATTAAGCCAGCCGGTGTACCAGCCCCACTTGCGGCCGCCGAGCCGGTCGGCCATGTAGTACAGCGCCCCCGATGTCGGGTAGGCGCTGGTGACTTCGGCGAGTGCCATGCCGACGCAGAGCACGAAGAGGCCGACGCCGGCCCAGCCCCAGAGCATCACCGCCGGGCCGCCGGTCGACATGCCGAAGCCGTACAGGGTCATGCAGCCGGACAGGATGGAGATGACGGAGAAGCTGATGGCGAAGTTGCCGAAGCCGCCCATGCGGCGGGCGAGCACCGGCTGGTAGCCGAGTTCACGCAGGCGCTGCTCCTCGTCCTTCTGCGGGACGGCCTCCGCACCCGACTGGGTCGGGGTGGATATGGACATGGGAAAAACCTCCATGAGGGGGTTGGGGAAGGGACGGAAAGGGATCGGTCCGGAACGAAAGAAGACGGCCGTGCGCCGGCTCGGTGTCCCGGCTCAGCCGTGCGGCCCCCGCCCGGGGTCGGGGGACACGGTGAGGCAGCGGCTCCGGGCGCGCAGGAACACTTCCTCGGCGCCTCCCGGGCTCTTGGGATCACGCGTGCGGTACACCCAGGGGACCGAGGTGAAATAGGGGCCGAGTTCCCGGAACACCGGTGCTGCGTCGGCGAATTGGAGAGCCCCCCACAGGGCGTGGGCCAGATGGTTCAGGTCGGGCAGGGAATGGGAGACCGGCGCCGTGCGGCGGAACCAGAGCTCCAGTGCCCGTGCCGCGTCCCGTTCGGCGTCCTCGGTGACCCAGTGGAGATCCAGGGCCTTCTCGTGACCGCGCTCGCGGCGGTACCGCTCGACCCGCACGTACAGGGGCAGTGCATGCAGTGCGGAGCCGTCGGGGGCCGAGGAGGACGCCCACTGGACGAAGTTGAACGCTTCGGAGAGAGTTCCGCCGGCCTTGCGCGCGTACACGAACTGGAGCATTCGGTGGTAGGCCTCGCGGTTGCACGGATCGCGCTTGTCGGCCTCGGCCAGCAGCCCCCACGGGCCGGGGAACAGCATCGGCCCCGGCGGATGGAGCCGGTGCTCCTCCAACTGCTGGTGTTCGTCCAGCTGGGACAGGGCCAGCAGGCACACCCAGGGCACCGGGTCCGCGGGCGAGGTGTGTGCGGCCGTCCGGCAGGCCCCCCACGCCTCCTGCCACAGCTCCTGCGCGCGGTGGTGGCCCTCGCGGTGGGCCCGCACGGCCCGCTCGACGACGACGCGCGCGTGCATCACGGCGGCGGCGACGCTTCGGGGCTCCTCGGCCTGCCAGGCCTGCACCGCGTCCGAACCGGCGGCGATCGCGCCGAGAACCTGTGTGCGCTGGGTCCAGAGGGTCCAGTCCGGCGTACTCTCCAGCAGGTTCCGCATGGACATCCAGCGCCCGGTGCGCAAATCCTGTACCGCGACGCGCAATTCATTGTCATGGCCGGCCGGGTGGTAGACCGGCCGGAAATCACTGTTGGCCATGGAATCGCCCTGCCCCCGTGCGACGGGACGACGTACGGCGGGACGGCATGCGACGGTTGGGGGATCTCCTCAGCACGTCACGCAACCCGGCGGTGGCATGGAACCCGTGCGGAATCGGAAGGCCCGGGAATCGAAGTCTCGGCGCTCGGGGCGGGGTGTCGGTCTCATCAATCCTCAAGGACGTGGGGGGTGAAGCAGCTGTTGAAAAACGAACTGCTCGAAAGCGTCCGGTTGTTGCTCGGCGGTGAGTGTAAGGCCAGTTGCGCCGAACGCCGGACCGATTCGCGGATCTTACTCAAGTCGACGCATACGAAGGGACGTTGACCGGAATCCGGTTGTTCCGCACATGCACCCGGTCGGCCCTTGACGTACGCGGTGGTCTGCACCAGTCTGGGCGGCACAGATCAATGATCACGATTCCGTTCAAGCCGCAGAGCTTCCGTACAGCTGGAGTGTCGATGACAGGCCCGGTACTCGCTGTGGACCAGGGCACGTCGGGAACCAAGGCTCTGGTGGTCTGTCCCGAGCGCGGCGTGATCGGTTCCGGTTCGGCGCCGGTACGGCCGCGGCACGGCGTCGGGGGAGCGGTCGAGGTCGATCCCGCCGAACTGCTCGGCTCGGTCGTCGACGCCGGACGCCGGGCCTTGCACGAAGCGGGCGAACCGGTGGTCGCCGTCGGCCTCGCCAACCAGGGCGAGACGGTGCTCGCCTGGGATCCGGACACCGGGCGGCCGCTCACCGACGCGATCGTCTGGCAGGACCGGCGTTCCGCTTCGATCTGTGCCGAACTCGCCGTGCGTGACGAAGAGTTGACGCGGATCACCGGGCTCCCGCTCGATCCGTACTTCGCCGCGCCCAAGATGGCCTGGATCCGCCGGGAGCTGACCCGCGAGGGCACCGTCACCACCAGCGACTCCTGGCTCGTCCATCAGCTGACCGGTGCGTTCGTCACGGACGCGGCGACTGCGGGACGCACCCAGTTGCTCGACCTCGACCGGGTCCGCTGGTCACCCGAGGCCCTGGACATCTTCGGCCTCGGCGACGAACGCCTCCCGGCCGTCGTCGACTGCGACGGGACGGTCGGTACGACGAGCGCCTTCGGCGGTGAACTCCCGCTGACCGGACTCCTCGTCGACCAGCAGGCCGCCCTCCTCGCCCAGAACGCCCTGGACCCGGGCAACGCCAAGTGCACCTACGGAACCGGGGCGTTCCTGCTCACCCAGACCGGGCCCGCCCCGCGCCGCGGCTCCACCGGGCTCGTCAGCTGTATCGCCTGGCGGCTCGGCGGCCGTACGAGCTACTGCCTCGACGGACAGGTCTACACCGCAGCCTCCGCCGTCGACTGGCTCGCCGGCCTGGGAGTGATCTCCGACGCGGCCGACCTCGACCCGGTCGGCGCCGGCGTCGCCGACTCCGGTGGCGTCACGTTCGTCCCCGCACTCGCCGGGCTGGCCGCTCCCTGGTGGCGCGGCGACCTGCGCGGATCGGTGACCGGTCTCGGCCTCGACACCACCGCCGGCCACCTGGTGCGTGCCCTGTGCGAAGGCATCGCCGCACAGGTCGTCGAACTCTGCGAAGCGGTCGCGACCGATCTCGGATCCCCCTTGACCTCGCTCCGTGTCGACGGCGGCCTGACCCGCTCCGCCCTGCTCATGCAGACCCAGGCCGATCTGCTGCAACGTCCCGTCGAGGTGTCCGCACTGCCCGATGTCACCGCGCTCGGCATCGGAGCCGTCGCCCGCCTCGGCCTCGACCCGCGGCTCCCGCTCCGGCAGGCCGTACCCGAATGGAAGCCCGCCGCCGTGTACGAGCCCCGGATCGGAGCCGGCGAGGCGGCCGAGCGCCTCGCCGGATTCCGTGCGGCCGTACAGACCCTGCTGGAACATGCCTGACACGTACGAGAGCCACCCCCATGAACCACACGGTCACCACCACCGGAGCACCGACGGCCGGTCCCAAGGCCCCGGTCTACGACGTGACCGTCGTCGGCGCGGGAGTCGTCGGCGCCGCCATCGCCCGCGAACTGGCCCGCTACCGGCTGCGAACCGCCCTCGTCGACGCCTCGGACGACATCGGCAACGGCACGTCGAAGGCCAACACCGCCATCCTGCACACCGGCTTCGACGCCGTACCCGGCTCGCTCGAAGCCAGGCTCGTACGCGAAGGGCAGCACAGACTCCGCGCGTACGCCGCCGAGACGGGCATCCCCGTCGAACGCGTCGGTGCCCTCCTCGTCGCCTGGGACGAGGAACAACTGGCCGCACTCCCCGGCCTGTTGGCCAAGGCCGAACGCAACGACTACCACGCGGCACGCCTCCTGGACGCCGAAGAGCTGAGGGCCCGCGAACCCCACTTGGGGCCGGGCGCCCTCGGCGCGCTCGAAATCCCCGACGAGAGCATCGTCTGCCCCTGGACGACCCCGCTCGCCTACGCCACCCAGGCCGTGCGGGCCGGAGTCCATCTCCACCTCAACTGCCGGGTGCGGCACGTCGACAGCGGCGACGGCATCCACACCCTCACCACCACCCGGGGGCCGCTGCTCACCCGCCATCTGATCAACGCCGCCGGACTGTACGCCGACGAGCTCGACCGGGAGCTCGGCAACGACGTCTTCACCGTCACCCCGCGCCGCGGCCAGCTCCTCGTCTTCGACAAGCTCGCCCGGGACCTCGTCGGCCACATCCTGCTGCCCGTGCCCACCGCCGCCGGCAAGGGCGTCCTGGTCGCACCGACCGTCTTCGGCAACGTGCTGCTCGGCCCCACCGCCGAGGAGCTCGACGACAAGACCGCCACCGGATCGACCGCGGACGGCATCGCCCTGCTGCGCGAGAAGGGCCGCCGCATCCTGCCCGCCCTGCTCGACGAGGAGGTCACGGCCGTCTACGCCGGCCTGCGCGCCGCCACCGGCCAGGAGGACTACCGCATCCAGGACCACCCGGACCGGCGCTACATCGCCGTCGGCGGCATCCGCTCCACCGGCCTCACCGCCTCCATGGCCATCGCCGCCCATGTCGTCGAACTGCTCGGCCGGTCGGGCCTCGACCTCGGCACGCCGTCCGCATTGCCGTCCGTCACCATGCCCAACCTCGGCGAGGCGTTCCCCCGCCCGTACCAGGATGCCGAACTGATCGCCCAGGACCCGGCCTACGGCACGCTCGTCTGCCACTGCGAACGGGTCTCCGCGGGCGAGATCAGGGACGCCCTCGCCGGCCCGGTCCCCCCGCGTTCGACGGACGGACTGCGGCGCAGGACAAGGGCCGGAAACGGGCGCTGCCAGGGGTTCCACTGCGGGGCCGCGGTCCGCGCACTGTTCGAGGAGGCCCGGTCATGACCCGGCGCGAGCGGACCGTCGACGTCCTGGTCATCGGCGCCCGCGAACGCCCCCGCAGCGCCCGCCTCGTACCCGGCACGCGCCCGCCCGGCGTCTACGCCACCGGCGAACTCCAGCAGGCCGTCCATCTCCACCGGCAGCGGATCGGCACCCGCGCCGTCGTCATCGGCAACGAACCCGTCAGCCGCGCCGCGACCGACACCCTGCGCGTCGCAGGGCTGGACGTCGTCGCCGTGGTCACCGACCAGCCGCCCTCCCGCCTCACGGCCCCGGTCCGGCCCCGGGACCGGCCCCCGCTCCTCACCCACGCCACCGTCACCGCCCTGACCGGCCGGGAACGGCTCACCGGAGTGCAGCTGCGGCATCACGACGGCCGGACCACCACCCTGCACTGCGACACCGTGGTCTTCACCGGCGACTGGATCCCCGACCACGAACTGGCCCGGTGCGGTGCGATCGCCCGGGACCCCGGCACCCGGGGCCCCGCGTACGACGTCGCCTGCCGCACGACCCGGGCCGGAGTCTTCGCCGTCGGCAACCCCCTGCACGGAGTGGAGAGCGCCGGCGTCGCGGCCGCCGAGGGACGGGCCGTCGCCGCGCCCGTACTGCGTCACCTGGTTGCGGAAGCCTGGCCCACGGGCCGGCCGGCCGTCGCGGTCGACCACCCGCTGCGATGGGTCGCACCGAACCTCGTCGGCCCCGGTGCTCACGCCCCGCTCCGAGGCCGCTTCAGCCTGCGCACCTCCCGCAGGCTGCACGCGCCGCTGCTCGTGGTCCGCCAGGACGGCCGTGTGCTCCACCGGCAGCGGCTGCTGCTGCCGGTGGAACCGGGCCGGCCGTTCCACCTGCGCGCCGACTGGCTCGACCGGGTCGATCCGCACGGCGCGGCCGTGCGGATCGCGGTGCGCTGACTGACCGTACGTCAGGGAATCAGCAGCCAGTCGGATCCGATCGCCGCCAGCAGGCCGATCCCCAGCAGCCAACTGCCCAGCCGGGTACGGCCGTTCCTGCTGAGTTCGATCACGATCCCGCACAGGATCAGCGCGAGCCCGTACACCCCGACCACCAGCACGGACGACCGGCTGGCGATCCGCAGTGCGAGAACCACCGCCATCGCCGCCATGCCGACCGACGAGAGCACGATGCGCAGCCGTCTCGCCTGACGCGGGGTCAGCCGCCGCTCGTCGGGCTCGGGTGCCGTCTGCGCATCGGCCCCGGAGGCGGTCTCCGGAGCGGCTTCGGTATCGCTCCCCGACTCCGAAGCCGCCTCGGAGGCCTTCTCGGAAACGGCCTCGGAAGCCGTTCCGGAAGCCTCTATCGGAAGGTCCACGGCCTGGTCCTGGTCAGAAGTGCTCATGACGCCGGATCGTAATGGCTGCGGGCGCCCCTGTTCACCGCTCCGGACGCCGGGCGGCGAAAGTGACGTAGGTTCGGTGCATGCCTGGCCACATTCTCATCCTCGGCGGTACGACCGAAGCCCGGCAGCTCGCCGCCGAGCTGACCGGGCCCGGCAGCGCCGCGACGACGCGCGTCACCACCTCGCTGGCCGGCCGGGTCGCCCGGCCCCGGATGCCCGCCGGTGCCGTGCGCATCGGCGGCTTCGGCGGCCCCGGGGGCCTCGCGGACTGGCTGCGCACCCACGGCGTGGACACCGTCGTCGACGCCACCCACCCGTTCGCCGGCACCATCAGCGCCAACGCCGCCGAGGCCGCGAAGGCCACCGGCACCCCGCTGTTCGCGCTGCGCCGTCCCGGCTGGGCGGCGGGCCCCGGCGACCGCTGGCACCCGGCCGACGACCTCGCCCACGCCGCCGAGCGGCTGCCCGCCCTGGGCCGCCGGATCTTCCTGACCACCGGCCGCCTGGGCCTGGCCGTCTTCGCCACCGCCCCCGGCGCGGACGCGCTCCACTTCCTCGTACGGTCCGTGGAGCCCCCCGAGCCGCCGCTGCCCCGCCACGCGGACGTGCTCCTCGACCGCGGCCCGTACACCGTCGAAGGGGAGACGGCGCTGCTGCGCGACCACGCCGTCGACGTCCTCGTCACCAAGGACAGCGGCGGCCCCGCCACCGCCGCGAAACTCACCGCGGCCAGGAACCTCGGTCTGCCCGTGGTCGTGGTCCGCCGCCCGCCACCGCCCGACGGCGTGACCCTCGTGCACGATGTGGCGTCGGTGCTCCGGCTGCTCCGCGTGAAAGGCCGGTTCAGCCGCGACGCAGCAGATACGTGTCCATGATCCAGCCCTTGCGGGCGCGCGCCTCGGCCCGCAACTCCTCGATCCGGTCCGACACCTCGGCGAGGCGCCCGGAGACCAGGATCTCGTCCTCGGTCCCCACGTACGCGCCCCAGTAGATGTGGAGGTCCTGGTCGAGATGGCGGGTGAACGCCTGCCGGGCGTCGAGCATCACCACCACGTCGTCGACCCCCTCGGGCCACCCCTCGGCCAGCCGCCGGCCCGTCGTGATCTGCACCGGGCGCGCCACCCGGTTCAGCCCCGTCCGGTGCCTGGCCAGCAGCGCGGAGACGCTGCTGATCCCGGGGACCACCTCGTGGTCGAACGCGACCGAACCCCGGTCGAGGATCTCTTCGAGGATGCCGAGCGTGGAGTCGTACAGGGCGGGATCGCCCCACACCAGGAATGCCCCGCACTCGTCCTCGCCGAGGTCCTCCGCGATGAACCGCTCGTACAGATCCGCGCGGCGCCGACGCCAGTCGTCCACCGCGGGTGAGTAGTCCGGCGTCCGGCGGTCCCGCTCCGGATCACGCGCCTCGACGAGCCGGTACGCGGCGTTCTCCACATGCACATCGAGGATGTCCCGGCGCAGCCCGGTCAGGTCGGACTTCTCCTCGCCCTTGTCGAGGATGAAGAACGCGTCCGCCCGGTTCAGCGCCTTGACGGCCTGCAGGGTCAGATGGTCGGGGTCGCCCGCGCCGATGCCGATGACATAGATCTTTCTCACCGCACCGAGTCTGCCCCACGCCCCACCGCACCGGGCGCCGGGGTCGGGACCGGTCCGGCGGACCGCGGACGGGTCGCGACCCCGGTCCGCCGGACCGGCCCTACCGGTCCCGGGGCCGCAGGCGGGGCGCCTCGGCGGCGGCGTCCACGGGGCGGTCGTCCGGCACCCGGCCGCCGGCCGCGTCCCCGCCGCGGGCCTCGCGCCGCTCCACCCGCGCCGCCAGCTCCCCGGCCCAGCCGATCAGCCCGTCGACCCCGATCCCATGGGGCGGGGCGGCTGCGAACTCCGCGAGCGCCGCCGCGCCGCGCCGCAACAGCCGGGCCCCGCCCGTGGCATTGCCCCGGGCCGCGTGCGTCAGCCCGACGGCCAGTTGCGCGAGCCCGCGCCACAACTCCCGCTCCGCCACCGGTCCCGACTTCCACGCGTCCTCGAACACCTCGTGCGCGTGGAACGGCATCCCCGCGTCCAGCAGCCGTTGCGCCTCCCGCAAGGTCTCCTCGGGGGTGCGGACCACCCCCTCGGGCTGCCGCTCCACTCCCGGCGTCCCGTACGGCAGCGGGCGTCCCAGCCCGTCACGGGGGCGCGCGTTGCGCGCACGGCCCCCCGCGTCGCGGTCCCTGCGAGTCTCGTCCACCCTCCGATTGTGCCCCGCACCTGCGGCGAACTGGCCGAACCACTGTCCGTGGACCCCCGTGCACGACTAGTGTCGACTGTCATCCGCACCACTTTGGGGAGGGTAGGGATGAAGCAGTCCCGGCCACTGTACGAGCGCGAACCGGAACTCGCCGCTGCCGCACAAGCCGTGGACGCCCTGTGCGGCGCCCAGGCAGCCGGCGGGCTGCTGATCTTCAGCGGCGAGGCGGGCATCGGCAAGACGGCGCTGCTCGCCGAGATCAGGGCCATGGCCGCCGACCGCTGCACCGTCTGGTCCGCACGCGGCGGCGAAACGGTCACGTCCGTGCCGTTCCATGTCGTACGCCAACTGCTGCAGCCCGCCCTCGACCAGTTCCCGCCCGACGAGGTGCGGACCCTGTTCGGGCCCTGGTACGAGATCGCCGCGCCCGCACTCGGACTCGCCGAACCGAGCGGTCCGCAGCCGGATCCGCAAGGCGTCCGGGACGGCCTCGACTTCGTCGTCTCCCGGCTCGCGTCCCGGCTGAGCCACCGTCCGCTCCTGCTCGTCATCGACGACGCGCACTGGGCGGACGGCGAATCCCTCGCCTGGCTCGCCTCGTTCACCGCCCGCCTCGGCGAACTGCCCGTTCTGGTCGTCCAGGCCCACCGGCCGGAAGAACTGGCAGCGCGGCAGAAGGAGAGCGGACCGGGCAGCGCCCATCCCGCCCAGGTCCGGGTGGCGCTGCGCGCCCTCACCCCGGACGCCACCGCGGAACTGGTCCGCGCGGCCCTCGGCGAACACGCCGACGATCCGTTCTGCCGCGAGGTGTGGGCCGTCACCGGAGGCAACCCCTACGAGGCGGTCGAACTCGTCGCCAAGGTCCAGGACCGCGAACTGGTGCCACTGGAGGAGTCGGCCGGGCTGCTGCGCGAACTCGGCGCATCGGCCCGCGGCAGCGGACTCGTCGCCCGGCTCGAACGGCTCGGTACCAACGCCAACCGGTTCGCCTGGGCCGCGGCGGTCCTCGGCACGGACATCTCGCAGGATCTCGCCGCCACCCTCGCCGGAATGAGCCCCGCCGAGGCCGCCGACTGCACGGCCCGGCTGCGCGAAGCCCGTATCGTCACCGGATTCGACCCGCTGGAGTTCGTCCACCCGCTGATCGCCACCGCGGTGTACCGCTCCATCCCGCCTGCCACCCGCACGGCCTTCCACGGCCGGGCGGCGTGGGCGATCACCCGCGCGGGGCTCGGCCCGGCGGCGGCCTCCCGCCACCTCCTCGAAGTGCACCCGGACAACGACCAGGAACTCGTCGGGCAACTCCGCGAAGCCGCCAAGCAGCACCTCGCGGTCGGCGCCCCGGAAGCCGCCCGCCGCTGCCTCGAACGCGCCCTGGAAGAACCACCGAGCCCCCGCGTAAAGGCCACCCTGCTGTACGAACTGGGCTGCGCCACACTGCTCAGCTCGCCCGCCACCACCGTCCAGCACCTGCGCGACGCCCTCGACATGCCCGGACTCTCCGGCGACCAGCGCGTCGACGCCACCTACCGGCTCGCGGCCGCGCATTCCCACAACAACCAGCTGAAGGAAGCGGCACGCGCCCTCGCCGCCGAGGCCGCGCGCACCGCCCCGGGCCCCGGCCTGATGCGGCTCCAGGCCGCCCACTTCCTCTGGGAGGGCATGCAGGCGTCCGAGGAGGACGGACCCGCCCGTTCCGGCCGGCTCGCCCGGAACGCCGACCACCTGTCCGGCCGCGACAACGCCGAGCGCGCCCTGCTCACCATCCGCGCCTTCGACGCCATGATGCGCGGCGAGAACTCCCAGCTCATCGTCGACCTCTGCGAACGCGCCCTGGTCGACGGCCATCCCGCACGCGGGCTCGGCTGGACCGATACGGAATGGGGCTTCGAACTCCCCACCCTCGTCGGCATCACCTACGCCTTCACGGACCACGTCGACCGGGCCGAGGAACTGTTCGGCGAGGCCGTCCGCGCCTTCGAGATCTCCGGCTGGAGCGGCGCGCACCTCGCGTTCGCGCACACCCTGCTCGGGCTGGTCCACCGCCGTCGCGGCCGGCTCGCCGAGGCCGAGGGCTTCCTCCGTGAGGGGCTGCGCCTCGCCGACCGTGTCGGCAGCGGACTGCCCGTCCACTGGGACGCGGCCTGTCTCCTCATCGACACCCTGGTGGCCCGCGGCCGTGTCACCGAGGCCCGCCAGATCGCCGACCGCTACGACTTCGGCTCGCCCTATCCCAGCGCGATGGTGCTGCCCGACGCCCCGTGCGTACGTGGTCGGCTGCTGCTGGCCGAAGGCCGTATGAAGGAAGCGGCCACGGAACTCGAAGCGGCCGGTCAGGCCCTCGAACCCCGTGGCAGGTACAACGGCGTATGGGCGCCCTGGGCGGGCGATCTCGCCCGTGCGCTGGCCGAGGAGGACCCGCTCCGCGCCGCCCAACTCGCCACCACGGCCCGGGTCCACGCCGAACGCTTCGGCACGGACACCGCGATCGGTGAGGCCCTGCGCTGCGTCGCCCTCTTCGCCCGCCCGGAGGATGCCACGCATCTGCTGGCCGAGTCGGTCCGCCATCTGGAGGCGTCCCCGTCCGCGTACGAACATGCCCTGGCCCTCGTCGACTACGGCATCGCCATCCGCTCCCCACGCGAACTGGCCAGGGCCCACAAACTGGCCACGGCATGCGGCGCCGAATCCCTGGCAAACCGCGCCCACCAGGCACGGGCGTCGATCCGGTCCGCAGAGTGAGGTAATGTTTGTCCTGCGCAGCCGCCCGGGAACACCGGGGGGAATCGCAGCGGGACGTGGCGCAGCTTGGTAGCGCACTTGACTGGGGGTCAAGGGGTCGCAGGTTCAAATCCTGTCGTCCCGACTTGTGTTTTCGCAGGTCACAGGCGGTATCGGAGAAATCCGGTACCGCCTTTCCGTGTTTCTTGAGGACCAGTTGGGGACCACGGGCTCTAGCGGCGCCGTCCTGCTGTCGGCTGGACGGCGAGGGGTGTGCGGATGGGGCTGAGGTGTGCGGTGAGGGCGTGGCCGGTGTTGGTGGTCTGGGTCATGTCGGGGTGGAGGTAGCGATGGGTGGTGAGGAGGGAGCCGTGTCCGGCAATTTTGCGGAGGACGTGGGCGGGGACGCCGGCGTCGGCGAACCAGGTGAGTCCTGTGTGGCGGAGGTCGTGGCGGCGCAGGCGTTCGTGGTTGAGTGAGGTGACCACCTCGTCCCAGTGGGTTGCGTCCCGTAGGGCGGCGGTGGAGATGCGCCCGCCGCGGGGGCCGGTGAAGAGCCGTGCGTCAGGGTTGGGGCCGACGGCGAGGATGCGTTCGGCGATCGTCGGGCGGATTTCCTCGATGAGGGGGACTTGGCGGGCGCGTTTGCCTTTGGTGTTCTTGTCGGTGAGTCCGCCGGGTGCGGGGGTGGTCTGTCGGCGGACGGTCCGGATCCAGTTCTCGGTGTCGATGTACCAGGCGCGGACGCCGGAGACCTTACCGATGCCGGCGGCGGTCGCGGCGGCGAAGACGACGACCTCGCGCCATCCTCGGTAGTGGTCGTGGGATCGGTCGGTGAGTGCCTGGGCGAGGCGGAGCAGGGTGGGCCAGTCGCGCAGGGCGAGGGCGCGGGGGTTGTGGAGTTCGTCCTCGGCCTGTTTGTACTCGCGCTGCCAGCCGGTGACTCGGGCGGGGTTGACGGTGATGATTCCGTCGCGGACGGCTTGTTCCATGACACGGACGAGGACGGCGAGGCTGTTCTTGACGGTGGAGCGGCCGTGTTGGTCGGCGATCCAGCCGTGGACGGTGCGGTCGACGGCGCCGTTGGTGATCATCCGGACGGGGAAGTGCCCGGGGGCCGGGACCACACGGCAGCGCGCTGATGTTGAGTCGTACCGGCGCATGGGGGTCTGGTGCTGGAGGATGTTCCGGAGATGGTGGTGGACTTCGGCATGGAGGCCCCTGGGGCAGGGTGCTGACCTGCTGATTCGTCGCCAAGGGTGGTGCTGACCTGCGGTGATTCATCTTTCGTCGCCTTTCAGCGTCGTGCGGGTTTGTGCAGCTCAAACTCCCCACGAACTCGCCGCCTCACCTGGGTACTCCCCAGCCGCTCCCCAGGGGGACCGGCTGGGGAGCGACCGACGGGGAGGTGCTGTCGGCCCATCAGCACACGGCTGACGAAAGGGGCTCGACCAGCGCGGGCCCAGACATTCCCGCGGCAGGCTGACCAGCAAGATTATGGACAGCCCCTGGCCTTCACTGTCACAGTCAGCCCCTGCAACGAAAGCCACGCACGAGGCAATGAAGCCTGTGTCTAAGCTTGGCGTTTATGGTGCCTGCCTGTCCGCGCCGACCTTCATCGTGTCGGTTTTGCTGTGTTTTCCGACGGGGCGTTCGCGGGCCCGGTTCCTGTTCTTCGAGCCGGCCGGCCGACCAGGGCCCGCGGTGCCGGATTTCGGTGCGCTGGTCAGCTGAGGGGTCTTCCTGTGGAGGCGGCGAAATCCTCGGCGGACGCGCGCGGGCGTGAGGCGTCCATGCCGTGCCGGCCGTTCCCATGGCCGACGGAGGTCTTCGGCCATGGGCCGGGCGAGGCGGAGTTGGGTATAGGCCGCGATGACCAGCCAGGTCCAGCGGTCCGCCGCGGTCGGGTCGCGGAGTTTCGGAGCGGTCCAGCCAAGGGTCCGCTTGATCATTCTGAAGGTGTGTTCAAGATCGAATCGCCGCAGAAACGATTGCCGGAGCCGGTCCACATCGGCAGCGGTGGCATCGCAACGTGACCACCACAGCCAGACCGGCTTGGGGTCCCGGTCCCCGGGCAGATGGCCGACCCGGA
>NZ_JBIUVC010000023.1:0-99021 GCF_044742755.1 Streptomyces sp. NPDC087845 | reverse complement strand
GTCTTGCGTTTCCGACTCTATCAGACTCTTTCGTGTCCGATTCCCGGTCGAAGCGGGGTTGCTTTCCAGTTCTTCGCTTTCGCGTTTCCCTTTCCAGCGGTTCCAACCTTACCAGACTCTTTTCCGTTCCGTTTCCGGTCCGAATGTGAATTCCGGCGGCCTTTGGAGTGGCCTTGCCTCTCGGCTGACTCGACTTTACCAGAATCATTTGGCCGAACTGATCGGCTGCATGCTCCGGAATGAGAGAATCAATGGCTCTGCGGAAATTCCATTTCCGTTGAGAGCGAAGAAGACACTAACCGTTGGGATCGGACCTGTCCAGTCCGACGCAACCGTTAAAATCTACCTCCCCAGATCAACCGTGTCAACGGTCTCTCGGGGCGAAGAGGAGACTAGCAGGTCAGCGGGGGTGTACGCACATCAGGCTGCGGCCGGGAGTTCGGCGCTGCGTTCAGTGGGATCGATGTCGCCCCGGTCGCCCGCTCGGGCTGCGCGGCCGCCCAGTACGTAGACGTACGCGAGGAAGGCCAGCTCGGCCGTGATGCCGATGGTGATGCGTCCCCAGGTCGGGAGACCGGAAGGGGTGACGAAGCCTTCGATGAGGCCCGAGACGAACAGGACCAGGGCGAGGCCGATGGCCATGCCGATCGCGGCGCGGCCCTGTTGCGCCAGGGCCGAGCGGCGGGTGTGCGGGCCCGGGTCGATGACCGTCCAGCCGAGCCGCAGGCCCGTACCGGCTGCGACGAAGACGGCGGTGAGCTCCAGCAGACCGTGCGGGAGGACCAGCCCCAGGAAGGTGTCGAGGCGGCCGGCTGAGGACATCAGGCCGATACCGACTCCGAGGTTGAGCACGTTGAGGAAGAGGATCCAGACCACCGGGATGCCCAGGAAAGCTCCCAGGACCAGGCACATGGCTGCGGCCCGGGCGTTGTTCGTCCACACCTGGGCAGCGAAGGACGCGGCGGGATGGCTGGAGTAATAGGTCTCGTACTCCCCGCCCGGGCTGGTCAGGCGGCGGAGGTCGTCCGGAGCCGCGATGGCCGACTGGACTCCCGGATGTGTGCCGATCCACCAGCCGATGACGGCGGCCAGCAGCGTGGAGAGGACGGCCGTGGGTATCCACCAGTGCCTGGATCGGTAGACCGCGGCCGGGAAGCCGGCTGTCAGGAAGCGTGTGGCGTCGCGCCAGGAGGCTCGGCGGGTGCCCGTCACCGTGGATCGGGCACGGGCGACGAGCTGGGTGAGGCGCGCGGTGAGCATCGGGTCGGAAGCGCCGGACTGGAGGAGCGAGAGGTGGGTGGCCGTGCGTTGGTAGAGCTCGACGAGCTCGTCGGCCTCGTCGCCGGTGAGACGGCGCCCGCGGTGCAGGAGGTGGTCCAGACGGTCCCACTCGGTGCGGTGGGCGGTGACGAAGACGTCGAGGTCCATGGTCGGCTGCTGCTCCAGGCACGGGGGCGGACGGGTTCGTACTACGGCGGCGCGTTGCGGGTCAGCTTGGCAGACTGAGGTCCCGAGGGGCAGGGAAGACCGGCGAAGGATGGGGCGGCGATGACGGAGCTCGTGACCGGGGACGCGGTGGTACTGGGGCTGCGGCCCGCGAAGTTGCCGAGCCGGGCACTGGCGCTGGCCATCGACCTCGCCGTGGTGGGGGCGGCGTTCGTCCTGGTGTCGATCGGCCTGGCCATGGCGACGGCGACGCTGGATGACGCGGCACTCGCGGCGGTGTCCGTGGCGGCCTTTCTGCTCGTGCTGGTGGGCGGGCCGATCGCGGTGGAGACCCTCAGCCATGGACGTTCGCTGGGGAAGCTGGCGTGCGGGCTGCGCGTGGTCCGGGACGACGGGGGGCCGATCCGGTTCCGGCATGCGCTGGTGCGCGGGGCCATGGGAGTCGTCGAGATCCTCATGACGCTCGGGGTCGTCGCCTGTATCGCTTCGCTGGTGTCGGCGCGGGGACGGCGGCTCGGGGATGTGTTCGCAGGGACGCTCGTCGTACGGGAGCGGGTGCCGTCGGGGCGGGCGGTGGCCGTGCCGCCTCCGCCGCCGTGGCTGGTCGGGCGGTTCGCGGGGCTGGATCTGTCGGCGGTACCGGACGGTCTGTGGCTGGCGATACGGCAGTACCTGACGCGGATGCACCAGCTCGACGCGCAGGTGGGCCTGTCCATGGCGGCGCGGCTGGCCGGGGAGCTGGCGGCGCGGACGGGCGCTCCGGTGCCCGAGGGGGTGCCGGCCGGGGCGTATCTGGCGGCTGTGGTGAACGAGCGGCAGGCGCGGGATGCGCGGCGGGTGCTCGTCGCCGCACAGGACGGTGCCCCTCAGGACGGTGCCCCTCAGGATCGCGCTGCTCGGATCCGTGGCGCGCAGATGGGAAGCGGGGCCGTGAAGGGTGGGGCCGCTGCTGCCCCGCCGGCGGGGTCCGTGCCGTTCGCGGGAGGTACGGGGGCGGGCGCTCCCGTGGTCCCGGCAGTGAAGGAGGGCGGGGCGGCGCCCGCGGCGACGGGGTTCGCGCCGCCCGCCTAATAAGGGCTGTCCCGTAGTCCCTGGTGGATCGGCGCGCAGCGTCGGATGCGGTGCGTCGCAAGGCGGTCTGACGCCCGAACCACTGGATGTATTCGGGCGTTCCGACAACGCGGCGAGGTGCCGTAGCTGTCGTCGCACGCCCGCCAGGGACTACGGGACAGCCCTTAGCGCGGTGAAGGCGGGGATTCCAGGTCTTCGAGCTCGATGCCGGGGGCCGAGAGGACCACGTCGCCGGCGATGTGAACGGTGTGCTGTTCGCCGGTGTCCAGGGCGCTGACCTGGTACTCGTCCACGGTCAGGGGACCGTTGTCAGTGGCGTGCGCTTCACTGTTCACCAGGGCCCAGGACTGGTCGACGGTACGGGGGGCGAGGACCGGGTCCGTGAAGGCGACCAGGCGGACGCGGGTCGCGGGGGAATCGGGGGTGAGGCGCAGAAGTCGCGAGGTCGCGACGAGAAACGCGGGGGACGTGCCGGTGAAGGCGTGGGCGCGCACATTGCCTTCGGTGGCACGGGTTCCGGTCGGGTCGGTACGGACCCAGGTGACGCCTTCCAGGGCGGCGCCGCGGACCTGCCAGCTCGCGGCGTGGAGTTCGAGGCGGATGGGGCGGCCCAGTTCGTCGAGGGTCAGGTCGACGGAGCCGAGGTGGTCGCCGGAAGGGGCGGTGGTCCGGGAGACGTAGCGCCAGCCGGAGGGACCGGGGGCGCACTGGAAGTGTTCTTCGCCGAGGAGGGTGTGATCGTGGAGATCGTGGAGCGAATATCGACCGCGGGGCATGGGGTCCTTCGAGGTTCCTCGGGCTGAGCGGGTGCGGTACGGGGCAGGCCCCCGGCACGGGGGTGCGGGGGCCTGCGTTCGTAGCTGCTGCTGAGGCTGTTCCGTCTGTCGGCGGGTGTGGTGACCGAAGCCGTCACCGGCCCGGACGCCGCTCTCCGATGGTGGGATGCGCGGTCACCGACGGGCCGGATCAGGAGCGGATCAGTAGCGGTAGTGGTCGGGCTTGTACGGGCCTTCGACCTCGACACCGATGTAGGAAGCCTGCTCGGGGCGGAGCGTCGTCAGCTTCACGCCGAGCGCGTCGAGGTGGAGACGGGCGACCTTCTCGTCCAGGTGCTTGGGCAGCACGTAGACGTCGGTCGGGTACTCCTCGGGCTTGGTGAACAGCTCGATCTGGGCCAGGGTCTGGTCCGCGAACGAGTTGGACATCACGAACGACGGGTGGCCGGTGGCGTTGCCCAGGTTCAGCAGGCGGCCCTCGGACAGCACGATGAGGACCTTGCCGTCGGGGAACGTCCAGGTGTGGACCTGCGGCTTGACCTCGTCCTTGACGATGCCGTCGATCTTCGCCAGGCCGGCCATGTCGAGCTCGTTGTCGAAGTGGCCGATGTTCCCGACGATGGCCTGGTGCTTCATCTTGGCCATGTCGGCGGCCATGATGATGTCCTTGTTGCCCGTCGTGGTGACGAAGATGTCGGCCTTGTCGATGACCTCGTCGAGGGTGGTCACCTGGTAGCCGTCCATCGCCGCCTGCAGCGCGCAGATCGGGTCGATCTCGGTGATGATCACGCGGGCGCCCTGGCCGCGCAGCGACTCCGCGCATCCCTTGCCGACGTCGCCGTAGCCGCAGACGACCGCGGTCTTGCCGCCGATGAGGGTGTCGGTGGCGCGGTTGATGCCGTCGATCAGGGAGTGGCGGCAGCCGTACTTGTTGTCGAACTTGGACTTGGTGACAGCGTCGTTGACGTTGATCGCCGGGAAGAGGAGGGTGCCGTCGCGGTGCATCTCGTACAGCCGGTGCACACCGGTCGTGGTCTCCTCGGTGACACCGCGGATCTCGGACGCCAGCTGGGTCCACTTCTGCGGGGACTCGCCGAGGGTGCGGTTCAGCAGGGTGAGGATGTGGCCGTACTCCTCGCTGTCCGCCGTCGACGGGTCCGGGGCCGCGCCGGCCTTCTCGAACTCGACGCCCTTGTGGACGAGGAGGGTGGCGTCACCACCGTCGTCGAGGATCATGTTCGGGCCGCCGGTGGGGGTGTTCGGCCAGGTCAGGGCCTGCTCCGTGCACCACCAGTACTCTTCGAGCGTCTCGCCCTTCCAGGCGAAGACCGGGACGCCCGCGGGGGCGTCCGGGGTGCCGTTCGGACCCACGGCGATGGCCGCGGCGGCGTGGTCCTGGGTGGAGAAGATGTTGCAGGAGGCCCAGCGGACCTCGGCGCCGAGCGCGACCAGGGTCTCGATCAGCACGGCGGTCTGCACGGTCATGTGCAGCGAACCGGTGATGCGGGCGCCGGCCAGCGGCTGCGCGGCGGCGTACTCCTTGCGGATCGACATCAGGCCGGGCATCTCGTGCTCGGCGAGGGTGATCTCCTTGCGGCCGAACGCCGCGAGGGAGAGGTCGGCGACCTTGAAGTCCTGTCGATTGGCGACCGTCGTCATAACGGGCTGCTCCTCGTAATGGGTGTCGAGGTGGGCACGGCTGGCTCTGCGGCGGCGGGCACACGAATGCCCGGGCGCTCGCAGCGCAGTCCGTCGGAGGCCCTCTCTCCCTCGGCCGGTCCGCGCATACGGACCGATCGACCGCCATCAGCAGCGACGTCTGACACTGCCGTCGAATCTACACCGACCGGCCCAGTCACTCCCAGCCCGCCCGGGAGGGAGGTGGCCGGAAGGGCGGTCCCGGGAGCGGGTGTGGCGGGCCGCCGGAGCGGGCCACTCGGGGCGGGGGGTGTGCGTGAGTGCGGTGGTGGGTGAGGCCGTGGGGTACGGGGGCGGGTCAGTGGTCGGGGTCGGTCGGGTTGTTCGGGGTGTCCGATGCGTCCGGGGTGTTCGGGGTTCCGCCCGGGGTCTTGCCGGGGTTGGTGCCGGCTGCGGCGGCCGCCTCGCTGTAGATGTCCGGTTCCAGATAGATGACCCGGGCGATCGGGACGGCTGCGCGGATCCGGGTCTCGGCGGCGTTGATGGCGTTGGCCACTTCGGCGGCCGTGTCGTCGTGCTGCACCGCGATCTTGGCGGCGACCAGCAGTTCTTCCGGGCCGAGGTGGAGCGTACGCATGTGGATGACGCCGGTGACCGTGTCGCCGTCGACGGCCGCCGCCCTGATCTTCTCGACCTGGTCGGCGCCGGCGGCCTCGCCGAGCAGCAGGGACTTGGTCTCGGCGGCGAGGACGATCGCGATGGCGATCAGCAGGACGCCGATGCAGAGGGTGCCGATACCGTCCCAGACACCGTTGCCGGTCGCGAGGGCCATGCCGACACCGGCAAGGGCGAGCACCAGACCGATCAGCGCGCCGAAGTCCTCCAGGAGCACGACGGGGAGTTCGGGGGCCTTCGCCCGGCGGATGAACTCCCTCCAGGAGAGAGATCCGCGGGTCTCGTTGGACTCCTTGATGGCGGTACGGAAGGAGAAGCCCTCGGCGACGAGCGCGAAGACGAGCACGCCGACCGGCCAGTACCAGGCCTCGATCTCGTGCGGGTGCTTGATCTTCTCGTAGCCCTCGTACACCGCGAACATGCCACCGACGGAGAACAGCACGATGGAGACGAGGAAGGCGTAGATGTAGCGCTCGCGGCCGTAGCCGAAGGGGTGCTGGGGGGTCGCCTCGCGCTGGGCCTTCTTGCCGCCGAGCAGCAGCAGTCCCTGGTTGCCCGAGTCGGCGACCGAGTGGACGCTCTCCGCGAGCATCGACGACGAGCCACTGAACAGGAACGCCACGAATTTGGCCACTGCGATCGCGAGGTTGGCGCCGAGTGCCGCCACGATCGCCTTGTTTCCGCCTGACGCACTCATGGGTGCCTGGTGTCCCTTCTTCGGTGCTGCGGCAATGGCGCCGCGGTACGGCCGGACATTGTTGCAGCCGCTGATGCGGGCGGTGCGTCAGGCCACCACTGTGGCGCGGAACAAGGTTCCCGTACCGGACGCTTCGACCCTCTCGCCGGCGGGTACGAAGACCGAGTCGCCGGGCGTGAGACCGAGGGAGCCCGCCTTCGGGGTGCCCGCGGTGCAGAGCAGGATCTGCGGGGTGTCCCTGGTCAGGTCGACGGGGGCGGCGCCGGGCGACAGGTCGAAGCGCGAGAGCCGGAATTCGTCCACGGGCGTCTCGTAGAGTTCCTCGCCGGACGGGGACGCCTCGGGGCGCAGGACGCCGGGGTCGGTCGCCTCGAAGCGGACGATGCGCAGGAGTTCGGGTACGTCGATGTGCTTGGGCGTGAGTCCGCAGCGCAGCACATTGTCGGAGTTCGCCATGATCTCGACGCCGAGGCCGTCGAGGTAGGCGTGCGGAACGCCCGCGCCGAGGAAGAGGGCTTCGCCGGGCTGGAGTTCCACGGAGTTCAGCAGCATCGCCGCGATGACGCCGGGGTCGCCGGGGAAGTGATGGGCGATCCGGGCGTACGGGGCGTGCGCGCCGCCGAGACGTTCGGCGGCCGCGGCCGCCAGGTTCACCGTTTCGGCCATCTCCGCCCGGTCGGCGCCGAGGATCGCGGTGAGGACCTCGCGCAGGGCCGCCTCTTCGGGGTGGGCGCCGAGGAGGTCGACGTACGGCTTGAGTGCGTCGACGCCGAGTGCCGCCATCGCCTCCGCCGCCTCGGTGGGCCTGCGGAACCCGCACAGGCCGGCGAAGGGGGTGAGCGCGCAGATCAGCTCGGGCTTGTGGTTGGCGTCCTTGTACGTGCGGTGGGAGGCGTCGATCGGGACGGACCGGCGCTCCTCGTCCTCGTAGCCGCGCCCGGCCTGTGCGAGGTCGGGGTGTACCTGGAGGGAGAGCGGGGCGCCGGCGGCGAGCAGTTTGAGGAGGAAGGGCAGGCGGGGGCCGAACTTCTCGACCGTGGCCTGGCCCAGTTCCCGCTCGGGGTCGGCGGCGATGACCTCGGTGAGGGGCTGCTCGGGGCGGGTCTCTCCGGCGCCGTTCGCACGCGTGAGGCGCGAGGGCGCTCCGGGGTGGGCACCCATCCACATCTCCGCCTGGGGTTCGCCGGTGGGGGCGATGCCGAGCAACTCGGGGATGGCGGTGGTGGAGCCCCAGGCATAGGGACGCACGGTATTGGAGAGCCGGTCCATGGGTTGGTCCTTGTCAGGTGCGTGGATCGGGGCGGGATGCCGACGGAGTGCGGTCCGGTGGGGCGGCGCACGCGTCAGGCACGGGCCGCCGACGCGAGTGCCAGGTAGACGGCGGCGAAGTCGGTGACCGCGAGGAGTTCGGCGAGGGCTTCGAGTTCGGTGCCCCCCTCCGGTTCGAGTTCGCTGATCGCCGTGTCGTGGCCCAGGGCCAGTTCGCGGGCGGCGGGACCGGCGCTCAGCCCGCCGGTGGGACGGTCGCGGAGCAGCACGACACGGGCGTGCAGGGGCTCCGTCTCGTCGACCCGGTCGCGGAAGAAGTCGTCGGGGTCGGCTCCGGCGGCGAATGTGCCCGCCAGCAGCGCGCCGTGGGCGGGAAGCGCCTCGGGGAGCTCGGCGGCGAGGGCCGGGCGGCCGGACAGCTCGGCCAGGACCGCGGCGAATCTGCGGCCGACCGGGGCCGCCGCCTCGCCCTCCGTCCAGATGAGGGGCAGGCTGTCGGCGAGTTCGGCGGCGAGGGTCTTGGCCGGGTTGCTGTACGTGGCGATGGCCGGACCGCAGCGTTCCGCGGTGCGGTCCAGGCGGTCGGCGACACTCTGCAGCGACTCGGGGGGTGCGGTGACCAGGCCGACCCGGTCGAGCAGCGCGAGCAGCGGGGTGAACAGGGCCCAGAGCGTGCCGGGGCCCGCCGCCGACGTCTCGGCGTCGTACTCCCCGTGCGGGGCGGTGGCCATCGGCACGACGAGTCCGTGGGCCCCGTCGATCGCCTCGCGCAGCGGTGACCGGTGGGGGGTGACGGCGACGACGCTGCAGCCGCGGCGGTACGCCTGTTCGGCGAGGAGGGAGAGGCCCGGCTCGGAACCGTCGGCCGTGACGATCAGCAGCAGGTCCACGGAGCCGGCCCAGCCGGGCAGCGTCCAGCGCATCGCGCCCGCGGCGGCGGCGACCCCGGTGGGGTGGATGCGGGTGACGGGGGCGGAGGCGCCTGCCAGGGCGGTGATCAGGTCGGCGACGCCGGAGGCGGCGGTGCCGGAACCCGCCACGAGTACGGCGCGGGGGCGGCCTTCCGGGTTCAGTGCGGCGATCCCGGCCTCCACCGCGTGCCGGGCGGCGGTACGGACCCGGGCCCCGGCCTCGGCGGCGCCGCGGAGCAGGCCGCGGCGGTCGGCTCGGGCCAGGGAGTCCGGGGCGTCGAGCAGCGACTCGTCGAGCATGGGGACGGTCCTCCGATCACGTGCTGATCACCGTGCGGGGTGCGGGGTGCGGACGCCGTTGCGCGGGGCGGGGCGCCGTGCCCGTTACGCGGGGCGGCGGGCCTCGTCGACGAGGAGGACGGGGATGCCGTCCCGTACCGGGTAGGCCAGGCCGCAGTCCTTGCCGGTGCAGACGAGCTCGGGGCTGTCGGCTGCCGACCGGTCGTCGAGCGGAGAGTGGCAGGCCGGGCAGGCGAGGATCTCCAGAAGGCCGACTTCGAGCGGCATGGGGTGAGTCCCTTCAGGCATTCGAACCAGCGGGTTCGGGTTCACGCGGATCGGGCGACGTCAGCCTACCGCCGGGGTGCGGGGGGTGGGGCGCGGGCCGGGACTCCGTCCCGGACCCCGGTCCTCGAACGCCGGACGGGTCGGCATGGTGGCTCCCGGCAGAAACGAATCGTCCACCCCGTCCGGACCCGGCCCGCGCCTCCCCGGCCCCCACCCCAGCTCCCGGCGCTCCCACACGAAGGCCGCTCCTGCACGAAGTCCGTTCCTACGACCGGATCAGTGTCAGTACCTCGTCGCGCACCGCCGCCATCGTCCGCTCGTCACGGGCCTCGACGTTCAGCCGCAGCAGCGGTTCCGTGTTGGAGGCCCGCAGGTTGAACCACCAGTCCGGGGCCATGACCGTCAGGCCGTCCAGGTCGTCGGTCGTGACTCCGTCGCGGTTCTCGAAGGATGCGCGTACCGCCGCCGTGCGGGCCGGCTGGTCGGTGACCGTGGAGTTGATCTCGCCGGATCCGGTGTAGCGGTCGTACTGGGCGACCAGTTCCGACAGGGTGCCCGGCTGTCCCCCCAGCGCGGCCAGGACATGGAGCGCGGCGAGCATGCCCGTATCGGCGTTCCAGAAGTCGCGGAAGTAGTAGTGCGCCGAGTGCTCGCCGCCGAAGATCGCGCCGTGCTCGGCCATCTCCGCCTTGATGAAGGAGTGACCCACGCGGGTGCGGACCGGGGTGCCGCCGTTCTCGCGGACGACCTCGGGAACCGTGAGCGAGGTGATCAGGTTGTGGATGACGGTGCCCTCGCCTCCGTTGCGGGCGAGTTCCCGGGCCGCGACCAGGGCGGTGATCGCGGACGGGGAGACGCCGGCGCCGCGTTCGTCGACGACGAAGCAGCGGTCGGCGTCGCCGTCGAAGGCCAGGCCCAGGTCCGCGCCCTCGGCCACGACCCGGGCCTGGAGGTCGACGAGGTTCTTCGGGTCGAGGGGGTTCGCCTCGTGGTTGGGGAACGTGCCGTCGAGCTCGAAGTACAGGGGTACGAGGTCGACGGGAAGGTCCGCGAAGACGGTGGGGACGGTGTGGCCGCCCATGCCGTTGCCCGCGTCGACGACGACCTTCAGCGGGCGGATCGACGCGAGGTCCACCAGGGACAGCAGGTGCGCGGCGTAGTCGGGCAGCGTTTCGCGCTCGGTGACGGTTCCGGGGGTGGCCGCCGGCCGCGGCACTCCGGTCTCGGACCACTTCTCGACCAGGGCGCGGATCTCGGAGAGCCCGGTGTCCTGGCCCACGGGCGCCGCGCCCGCCCGGCAGAGCTTGATCCCGTTGTAGCGCGCCGGATTGTGCGAGGCGGTGAACATCGCGCCGGGGAGGCCCAGGCTGCCGGAGGCGAAGTACAGCTGGTCGGTCGAGCAGAGGCCGATCAATGTGACGTCCGCGCCGCGCGCCGCCGCACCGCGTGCGAAGGCACCCGAGAGGCCGGGCGACGAGGGCCGCATGTCGTGGCCGATCACGATCGCGTCCGCGCCCGTGACCTCGACGAACGCCGCCCCGAACTGTTCGGCCAGCGATGCGTCCCACTGGTCGGGCACCACCCCGCGCACGTCGTACGCCTTCACGATCTGCGACAGATCAGCAGCCACGGGCCGGTCCTCCTGAGATTTCTGCGGACCGCCCAAACTACCCGGCGGCGGCTCGCGCGGGCCGCGGGGCCTTGCGGCCGTGCGGTTGCCCGGCCGGGCGCTGCCCGGGGCTGTGCGTGCGGTGGGCGGGGCGGGCTGCTGCCGCGTCCGCGATCGTCAGGCGCCGACGGGAGACCGTCCTGCCGAGAACCCGGTGACGGCACCGGGACCGCTCCGCGCGTCCGGCATCACAGCGAGGGGCGGGGCGGAACGCCGCACACCGCTGGGCTCAGGAGTCCGGTGAGCGCAGCACGCGCAGATGGCCGCGGCGCGCGACCTCTCTCGGATCCGCGGTCTGCGGGCCACCGCCGCTCCTGCCGTCGCCGCCGCGGTCGTGCGGCCGCGCCGCTTCCCGTACGGCATTGGCGAGCGCTTCGAGATCGTCGCCGCTGGGGCGGGTGGGAGCGGAGGGGTCGGAGAGCCTGACGACCTCCCAGCCACGTGGTGCGGTCAGCCGCTCGCTGTGCTCGGCGCAGAGGTCGTAGCAGTGGGGCTCGGCGTAGGTGGCGAGCGGGCCGAGGACCGCAGTCGAGTCGGCATAGACGTACGTCAGTGTCGCGACGGCAGGGCGGCCGCACGCGGTGCGCGAACAGCGACGTACAGGGCTCACGATGTTGGACGGTACCGCACTCTTGAGCGGGCTGCGACGACTCTCCCTCAGGTCACCCCACCGTGTCGCCCTGTGACCTCCGGCGCAACCGCCTGCCGGACAGTCCTCCTGACCTGCGGAGGAAGGTGGCGGCACGGGTCGCACCGGCAACGATTCCGGTCACCGCTCGGCACAAAAGCTGTCATTCACGAAGAGATCGGCGGTCAGGAGCCGGGCCTGAAACGAGCTTTCGTCCGGCCGGATTGTTCAGGATGGGACATGTCGACGCCCTGTCAGGGAGCGTCGATCCGCCTGCGCCGCAGAGAGTTACCCTGCGTCAGTGATGGACAGTCCCGTACCGCCCCACCCGTCCGAGCCGCACCCACGCCGTCGCGACCGCCATGGCCGCGGCATGCGCGGGCCCGTCGCCCCGCCCCAGGTGCCGCTCTCGGCCAGCCGGGCGGAGAACTTCCGTGATCTCGTGCAGGACTCGGTGGAACGGCTGGAACGGCGCTGGCCGCAGCTGGCCGATGTCGACTTCATGGTCCTCGACGTGCCGGTGACACAGGAGGAGACCGTTCCGCTGGGGCGCGCGGTCTCCGCGGAGAAGGACCGGCCCGCGCAGATCGTCATCTACCGGCGGCCCGTCGAGATCCGTACCAAGAACCGTGACGAGCGGGCCCTGCTGGTGCACGAGGTCGTGGTGGAGCAGGTCGCGGACCTGCTCGGGCTCTCTCCGGAGTCGGTGGATCCGCGGTACGGGCAGGAGTAGGACCGGCCGCCCCGGCGAGGCGACCGGCCGCCACCCGCCCGTACCGTCCGCTCAGTCGTCCAGGACCGTCAGGTCCTGCTCGGCCGCGGGCACCTCGACCGTTCCGCCGTCGTCCGACAGGGTCTGCACGGTGAACATCTGGACGCCGCCCTGCGGAAGGCTGAGCGTGCGTGCGGCGTACACCGGGCCGCCCGACTCCGTCCGGACGGTCAACGCGTAGCCGCCCTTGAGCCCGGACGGCACGGGCGGGGTCACCGCGAGCGTCGTACCGCCCTTGACGGTGTACGTCTTGACGGCCTGTTCGCCGCCGTCGCTGCCCGCGGACGCGGTGACCTTCACGGTGGCGGTGGCAGTCGGTGCGGTGAGCGAGAGGGTCGACCCCTTGGCCCGGTTGTCGGCCGCGGTCGCCTGGGCGCCCACCGGGCCGGTCGCCGGGATGTAGCCGACCTCCTGCCCGTCGCCCTTGCCGCGGATCACGCGCAGCGCGGCCACCACCGGGGTGCCCTTTCCGCCCTTGGCCGGGCTCAGCAGCAGGGAGCCGGCTTCGCCCTTGGTGAGGTCCTTCATGTCGACCCCCGCGGTCATCCTCGACTTGACGTGCAGGGCCTCGTGCCCGGCCGGGGAGAACGCGCCGGTCTTGCCGAGGAGTTTCACCGTCAGATCGGCGTCGCCGTCGCCGGGTGAGAAGACCACCAGCCGGACCGAGGTGGCGTCCGCGGGAATGCCGGGGAGCACCAGGGTGCCCGCCGGGCCGGCCGAGGCGGTCAGCCAGTCGCTGCCGGTCTCCTCGTCCGCGGTCCTGACGACGGCTCCGACGCGTCCGGTCCGGGTGGTGACGTGGACGGTCACGTCCTCGGCCACCTCGCTGGTCAGCGTGGAGATCAGGACCGGGACGCTCGACCGGGCGGGCACCGTGACGCCCTCGCCGGCCTCGGACTTGAGGGCGCCGTCCGGACCGTACAGCTCGATGTCCGCGACGGCCGCGGTGTCGTCGGGGTTGGTGAGGTGGACGTAGTCCTGGCGGAACTTCGCGGTGCTCGCGGCCGGGAACCAGAAGTCCGTGTCGGGGCCGGTGCAGCTGACGCCCAGCAGGCCGCGGGCGGCGCCCGCCTCGATCGTGGTGGTCTGCTGGGTGGTCCAGCCGGGGGCCAGGCGGCCGGTGGCGGTGCCGACCAGGGCGGGGGCGTCGGAGCCGGACGCATCGGCGGTGGCCGGTGCGCCGGGCTCCTTGAGGGAGACGACCGACTTTCCGGGATCCGCCTTCTTGTCGTCCTTCTTCTTGCCCTTCTTGTCCTTCTCGTCCTTGGCCGCGGTGTCGTCGGCGGTGGCGGACGCGGACCGCTTCAGTTCGGCCGTCCCGGCCTCGCCGCCGCCGCTGCCGCCCGCCGGGGTGAAGGACGTGTACGTCGTCTCCGCGAGTTCCGAGAGACCGGGCGCCGGGCAGAGCCGGCTGGTCTGTTCCACCGGCAGGCGGGTGGCGGCCTTCGGCTCCGTCGTGCCCCCGTCGCCGGGCGCGGTGAGCGCGGCGAATCCGGTGACGGCGGCGAGGGCGACGGTGCCCGCGATGAGGGACAGGCTGGTGGACTTCACTCGGACTCGCCTCGCGATGCGTTACCGGTCGGCCACGGGTTCTGGCCCGGGGCGGGGTTCTCGTCGGGGTTCTGGTCGTACTGGCCCTGCCCGCCGTAGCCGGCCTGGGGGTCGTACGGGGCCTGCGGGTCGTACGGCGGGACCTGCGGGGCGTACTGGGCCTGGGCCTGCGGGTCGTACTGCTGCTGTTGTTGTTGTTGCTGCTGCTGCTGCTGGGCGTAGCCGTACGGGTCGTAGGCGTTCTGCTGGTACGGATCGGCGGCCTGGTGCCCGTGCTGCGTGCCGTACTGGCCGTCCTGGTACTGCTCGCCCTGGTACTGCTGCTCCCCCTGGTACTGCTGGTAGCCGGCGCCCTGGTACTGCTGCGCGTCCCATTCGCCGTACTGCTGCTGCGGCACCGCCGCGTACTGACCGCTGTCTTCCTGCGGGGCGAAGACGTCCTGGTCGTCGCCCTGCTGCGGCTGTTGCTGCGACTGCGGTTCAGCGGCCTGCTGTGCGGGGACGTACTCCCCCGCCGCGTCCGGTGCTTCCTCGTCGCTCCCGCTCCCGGACTGCTCCTGCTCCGCTTCCGCCTGGGCGGCCGCGCGGAGCCTGCGCGCCCGGCGCCCCTCGCCCGCGACCGGCTCCGCGGGGACCGTCGCGACCTCCTCGGGCAGGTCGTCGTCGATCTCCCGGCGGCGCCCCGGCAGGGCGAGGACCACCAGGACCACGGCCAGCGCGGTCTGGGCCCAGATCCAGGCGGTATGGGTGAGCGGGGCGCTGTACGTGAGGTCCAGCTTGCCGCCCTCGGCCGGGAGCTCGAAGCCCTGGGCCCAGCCGTCGACGGTCTTCCGGGTCAGGGCGTGCCCGTTGAGCGTGGCCTCCCAGCCGGGGTCGGCCGCGTCGGCGATCCGCAGCACCCGGCCGGAGCCGCCCGCCGGGATCTCGGTGTGCGCCTCGACGGGGAGGGAACCCACGGGCAGCGGTTCGCCGTCGGCACCGGACGGGATGATCATGACGCGGGCGACCTGCCGGTCGACCCGCCACAGCGCGCTGCCGTCCAGCTGGCTCAGCCGGCTGAGACCGGGGGTCGTGTCGAGGACCCGGCTCATCTCCTTCGGAGCGCCGTCCCGTACCAGTACGTAGCGGATCGCGAAGCCGCTGAGCTGGCTGCCCTGGTCGGCGCCGGAGCCCGCGACCAGGTTGGCGACGACCTTGTCGAGGTGGCTGTTGCTGCCGCCCGCCTCGATCAGTTCGGCGTCGCCGAGCCGCGCGCCGGAGCCGCGCACCAGGGTGTACGAGACGGCGGCGGGCGAGGTGCCGCCCAGGACCAGGGTGCGCGGCTGGTCGCGGGTGGTGCTCTCCTCCGCGACGAACGCGGGGACCTGCACCGGGTCGCGACGCTCCAGCGGGCCCGCGGCGCCGCCGATCATCCAGCCGGCGGCGGCCAGCACCGGAGCGAGGCCCGCGGCGAGGGCGATCAGTGCGGCGACGGGCTGGCGCCAGCCGAAGCTGAGTTCGGCGACGCGCACCCGGGCGCCGTCCGCGCCGACCAGCGCGGCGGCGATCAGCGCGATGCCGTAGACGAGGGTGGCGGGACCCGCCCAGCCCGAACCGTTGGCGAGGGCGGCGAAGACCAGCGCCACGAGCGCGACGGCCCACGCGGTGCGGACCGCGAACTGCCGCTCCCCGCGCAGCAGCGCCGCCAGCGCGGCGAACACGATGCCGAGCAGCAGCACACCGCCCGCGGCCTTGGGGCCGCCGGGGCTGATGCCGAGCAGGTCGAGTGCGGAGGCCGTGCCCGTACCGAGGTCCAGGCCCGCCTCTTCGAAGAAGCCGGACGGGCTGGTGAGGAGCGAGAGCGACCAGGGCGCGAGCACCAGCAGCGGCGTGCCGATCGCGGCGAGGAAACGGAGCCCGTACGCGGCGATGTCGTCGCGGCGCAGTACGAGCACACCGATGCCGAGGACCGCGGCGAGCGGCCACACGACGGGTGTGAAGGCCATCGTGAAGGTGAGGAGCAGGGCATACGTCCAGGTGGCGCGCCAGCTGCCGCGCGCGTCCCCGCCGGCCCGCATGCCGTGGGCGGAGACGGCGGCGCGGGCGATCAGCGGAAGCAGGACGAGCAGGACGGCGGTGCCGAGACGGCCGGTCGCCAGCGCGCCGGTCGCCGCGGGCAGGAAGGCGTACGCGAAGCTCGCCCAGGCCCGCAGCAGCCTCGATTCGAGCAGCGGCCGGGAGACGAAGTACGCGGTGAGTCCGGCGAGCGGGACCGAGCAGACCAGCAGCAGCGTGAGCGCGAAGCCGGTCGAGCCGAGGAACAGCGCGGACAGGGCCGAGAGCACGGCGAGGTAGGGCGGTGCGGTCTGCGTACCGCCGGTACCGACCGTGTGCCAGCCGTCCGCGTACCTGCCCCACAGGTCGGAGACGTCGGCGGGCGCGGGCAGCAGCGCGCCGCCCGCGAGGGCCCCGCCGCCGAGCAGACCGCGGCAGGCGACGAGCGAGACGAACAGCAGGACGGCGAAGAGGACCGGGCCCGGCTTGCGCCCGATCCGCTTCAGCCGCGCGAACTGCTCGATCTCCAGGAAGTCGGCGTCGTCACCGCCGGGTCCGGACTCCACGGCGCCGTGCCGTGAGCCGCCCGAGTCGGCGTCGGAGCCGCCGCCGAAGTTTCCGGCGACCTGCTCGACGGTGGCGCGGACGGTGGCGCCGGGCGGCGGGAAGAGGCCGCGCAGTTCGGTCTGGTCGACGACGCCCTTGCCGCGGCTGCGCCGGGCCGCGAGGATCCGGCCGGGGCGCAGCAGGGTGCCGAAGAAGCCGGCGACCTCGTCGAGGGCCTGGCCGGGCACCTTGCCGACGAGATAGGCGAGGGTACGCAGCAGCGTGCCGACGAGGAGCCTGAGCATCACCCAGGGCAGGGCCTTGGCCGGTGCGTTGGCCAGCATCGTGTAGACGGCGCCGGCCTTGTCGACGCGGTGCGACGAGGCGACCGAGCGTCCCGCGCAGTCGATGGGGCGGCGCTCGCGGGCGGATGCCTCGGCGTGCCGGAGGACGGCGTCGGGGGCGACGAGCACCCGGTGCCCGGCGGCGTGCGCGCGCCAGCACAGGTCGACGTCGTCACGCATCAGCGGGAGCCTGCGGTCGAACCCGCCGAGCTCCTCCCAGATGTCACGGCGGATCAGCATGCCCGCGGTGGAGACGGAGAGCACCGTGCGGACCTGGTCGTGCTGGCCCTGGTCCTGCTCGCGCCGGTCGAGCCCGGTCCAGCGGCGGCCGCTGTTGGCGATGGAGACGCCGACTTCGAGCAGCTGCTTGCGGTCGTACCAGCCGCGGAGTTTGGGGCCGACGATCGCGGCGTGCGGGTCGGTGTCGACGACGCTCAGCAGCTCGGCGAGCGCGTCGGGTTCGGGCGCGCAGTCGTCGTGGAGCAGCCAGAGCCACTGCACCGGCTCGCCGTGCGGCAGGTCGGGAAGGTCGTACGCGTCGTCGCGCCAGGTCCTGCTGACGGGGTCCCAGCTGCTGGGGCGCTTCAGGTACGGCAGGTCCTCGGGCGTGAGGACGCCGGCCGTGCGGGTCGCCTCGTCGACGGCCGTGCCGAAGCTCGTACGGCGCGCGAGGTGGAGGACGCGTTCCGCGCCGAGCGCCTCGGTGACCAGCCGCGCGGAGTCGTCGGCACTGCCGGTGTCGGCGGCGACGATGTTCTGTACGGGGCGTTCCTGCCCGAGCAGCCCGGCGAGCGCGTCGGGCAGCCAGCGTGCGCCGTCGTGGGAGACGAGCACGGCGGTGACGACATGCCGGGGGAACTCTGGGGCGGCGGCGGCCGCGTACGGCGCCGTCGGTTGGCTGTGCACGGACATCGAGGTACGGGCCCTCCGGCCGGGTCCGGGGGGCGTCCCCCCGGGGGCTGCATCGGTGTACACGCGCGCTCCGTCGGGGCGTTGGCGCGTCTCGGACGGGGCCCCACACTAACGGTACGGACAACCGCGGCGGCGCCGAGCGGTTGGACGAGGGCGGCGACGGGGCTGCGGCGGAGGGACGTCGGACACGGCGATGGCCCGCCGCCTGCGGGCAGGATGCAGGCGGCGGGCCATGGTCGGTCCGGTACGGTGCGCGGGTCGTGGCGATCCGGTGCGCGGTCGTGGCGCTCCGGCGCACGGGGTTCGGTGGTCGCGGCGCCCCGCGGTCAGACGGCGGCCTTCTTCAGGCGGCGCCGTTCACGTTCCGAAAGGCCGCCCCAGATTCCGAACCGTTCGTCGTTGGAAAGGGCGTACTCAAGGCACTCGGACCGGACTTCACAGGCGAGACAGACCTTCTTGGCCTCTCGGGTGGATCCGCCCTTCTCGGGGAAGAAGGACTCGGGATCGGTCTGCGCGCACAGCGCGCGCTCCTGCCAGCCGAGTTCCTCGTCCGCGTCCTCGACCAGCAGTTGCTGGAACAGCTCGGTCATGTGCGCCCCTCGTCTGTCTCTTGCGTCCCCGTGATGCAGCCGTTACTGATTGCGGCCGAACGACACGAGTGAAATTACAAGTGTGTAGCTCCAGGCCAGTCAAGCGAAGATCTGCTATTGGCCCCGGTATTCACTCTGCGGAACCAAGGGTATGCGGAAAGTGTGCAAATCACCAAAAATCTGACATATGCCATCGGTCTCACCGCACCCCTTCCTCTCACCGAGTGAGACGACCGGGGCCACCCTCATGTTTCGATTCGATCACCGAAGCGATCAAGATCACAGTCGGGTCACAAGGTTCCAACGGCGTTTGCGGACACGGTTGATGCGCCACATCTCCGCCACGGTGACCGCACAAACCTTTCCTCGCCACCAGTAACCGGATGAGGTGAAACATTACCCCCAAATCGGGCATTGGGTTGACAGCGGCGGATCGAGCCGGTCTCCTTGACTGCATGCCAGCGACCGCAGCGATGTACGCCACCCACATCCGTGGGTTCCGCACCGCTGTCCAGGCCCGCTGTTGCTGTTCCAGCTGTCACAGCTGTTGATGCCGTAGGGCACCGGCTCTGACCCAGCTCCTCTTCGCAGAGTTTCACCGCAGAGTGTCTCCGCAGGGCTCCTTCTCCGCGCGTCCCCGGCTCTCCGGTCCCCCTCCGCGACACCCCGCACATGCACCCCCATGCCGAGGAACCACCGCTTCCATGAACAGCGACAGCGACCTTCAGATCGCCGGCGACATCCTCGAGGTCCAGCACCTCCTGCAGCCGGCCCGCCAGCACCCCTCCACCGTGGCCGAGTTCGCCGGACTCGCCCGCTCCATCGCCGCCGACCGCGCGCAGTGGGCGCCGCTCGTCCGGTACGACACCGCCGGCCGCTGGTACCACCGGCTGCGCTCCGTTCCCCAGGCTCCCGGCTCCGCTCGGGCGGGGCAGGCCCCGCTCGGGTACGAGGTGTGGCTGCTCAGCTGGGTGCCCGGTCAGGGCAGCGGGCGCCACGACCACGGCCCCTCCTCCGGTGTACTGACCGTCCTGGACGGCCGGTTGACCGAGCACACCGCACGCGGCACGCGGATGCTGGACCCCGGTGCGCAGCGCGTCTTCGCACCCGGCTATGTCCACGAAGTGGTCAACGACTCCATCGAACCGGCCGTCAGTCTGCACATCTATTACCCGGGTCTGACCGAGATGCCGATGCACGCGGCGCAATGCGCCCCGGCGGCCGTGAATGTCGTACCCGCCTGACAAACTGCTGTGCATGCGCATTGTGGTTCTGGCCGGCGGTATCGGTGGTGCTCGTTTTCTGCGTGGCCTCAAGCAGGCCGCGCCCGACGCGGACATCACGGTGATCGGCAACACCGGTGACGACATCCATCTGTTCGGGCTGAAGGTCTGCCCCGACCTCGACACCGTGATGTACACCCTCGGCGGTGGCATCAACGAGGAGCAGGGCTGGGGGCGTACGGACGAGAGCTTCCACGTCAAGGCAGAGCTCGCGGCGTACGGCGTGGGGCCGGAGTGGTTCGGGCTCGGCGACCGCGACTTCGCGACGCACATCGTGCGTACGCAGATGCTGGCCGCGGGCTACCCGCTGAGCGCCGTCACCGAGGCGCTCTGCGCACGCTGGAAGCCGGGGGTCCGGCTGCTGCCGATGTCCGACGACCGGGTCGAGACGCATGTCGCGGTCGACCTGGACGGCGAGCGCAGGGCGATCCATTTCCAGGAGTACTGGGTGAAGCTGCGTGCCTCGGTCGAGGCCCGGGCGATCGTGCCGGTCGGCGCCGAGCAGGCCAAGCCGGCGCCGGGCGTGCTGGAGGCCGTCGCCGAGGCCGATGTCATCCTCTTCCCGCCGTCCAACCCCGTCGTGTCGGTGGGGACGATTCTTGCCGTGCCCGGGATCCGGGAGGCCATCGCCGAGGCCGGGGTGCCGGTCGTCGGCCTCTCCCCCATCGTCGGGGGCGCGCCCGTGCGCGGCATGGCGGACAAGGTGCTCGCCGCGGTGGGCGTCGAGTCGACGGCGTCGGCCGTGGCCCGGCACTACGGCTCCGGGCTGCTCGACGGGTGGCTCGTCGACACGGTGGACGCCGGGGCGGTCGACGAGGTGGAGGCCGCGGGCATCCGCTGCCGTGCCGTGCCGCTGATGATGACCGATGCCGACGCGACGGCGGAGATGGCCCGGCAGGCGCTGGTGCTGGCCGAGGAGGTCCAGGCGTGAGCGCCGACGCGGCCTTGGGCGGAGCGCCGTCCTACCGGGTCTGGGCGCTGCCCGGGATGCCCGAGGTGCAGGCCGGGGACGACCTGGCGAAGCTGATCGCCGCGGCCGGACCGGGGCTGGTCGACGGCGACGTCCTGCTGGTCACGTCGAAGATCGTCTCCAAGGCGGAGGGCCGGATCGTCGAGGCCACCGACCGGGAGGCGGCGATCGACGCCGAGACGGTACGGGTGGTGGCGCGGCGCGGCACCCTGCGGATCGTCGAGAACCGGCAGGGGCTCGTCATGGCGGCGGCCGGGGTCGATGCCTCGAACACCCCCGCCGGGACGGTGCTGTTGCTTCCGGAGGACCCGGACGCCTCGGCGCGCGCGATCCGGGACGGGCTGCGGGACACCCTCGGCGTCGAGGTCGGGGTCGTCGTCACCGACACCTTCGGGCGGCCGTGGCGCAGCGGGCTGACCGATGTCGCGATCGGGGCGGCCGGGGTCCTGGTGCTGGACGATCTGCGCGGCGGTACGGACGCGTACGGCAATCCGCTGAGCGCGACCGTGGTCGCCACCGCCGACGAGCTGGCCTCCGCCGGAGATCTGGTCAAGGGCAAGGCCGCGGGGCTGCCGGTCGCGGTGGTGCGGGGCCTCGGCCACGTCGTGGACCCGGCGGACGCCGCGGGCGGGGCACGGGCGATGGTGCGGGTCGCGGCCGACGACATGTTCCGGCTCGGTACGTCCGAGGCGGTGCGGGAGGCGGTGACCCTGCGGCGTACGGTGCGCGAGTTCACCGACGATCCGGTGGACCCGGGGGCGGTGCGGCGGGCCGTGGCCGCCGCGGTGACGGCGCCTGCGCCGCATCACACGACGCCGTGGCGGTTCGTCCTGCTGGAGTCCGAGGAGTCGCGGACCCGGCTGCTCGACGCGATGCGGGATGCCTGGATCGCGGATCTGCGCCGGGACGGGCGGAGCGAGGAGTCGGTCGCGAAGCGGGTGCGGCGGGGCGATGTGCTGCGCCGGGCACCGTATCTGGTGGTGCCGTGCCTGGTGATGGACGGCTCCCACACGTACGGCGACGAGCGGCGGGACACGGCGGAGCGCGAGATGTTCGTGGTCGCCGCGGGGGCCGGCATCCAGAACTTCCTGGTGGCGCTGGCGGGCGAGCGGCTCGGCTCGGCGTGGGTGTCGTCGACGATGTTCTGCCGCGATGTGGTGCGGGAGGTGCTGGAGCTGCCCGAGTCGTGGGATCCGCTGGGCGCGGTCGCGGTGGGGCGTCCCGCGGTTGCCCCTGCGGCGCGGGCGGAGCGGGGTGCGGAGGGGTTCGTCGCGGTGCGGTGAGGCGGGACGGGGTGCGGAGGGGTTCGTCGCGGTGCGGTGAGGCGGGGTGGAGGTGCCGCCGCCGTCACAGGCGGGCGATGTCGCCGCTGGTCATGCGCGGGGCCCGGCGGGGCGGAATGCGGCCCGAGAGCAGGATGAGGCGGGTCGCCCGGTGGCGCTGGCCCTCGTAGGGGGCGAGGAGGGCCAGCATTTCCTCGTCGTCGGCGTCTCTGTTGCCCGCCAGGGCGTGGCCGACGATGCCGGGGAGGTGAAGATCGCCGACCGTGACCGCGTCCGCCGCGCCGTTCGACCGCTGAAGGGTCTCGGCCGAGGTCCAGGGGCCGATGCCGGGGATCAGTTCCAGGCGGGCCATGGCCTCCGGGAGCTCCATGGCGGCCGCCTCCTCCAGACGGCGGGCCACCCGTACCGCGCGCAGGATCGTGGCCGAGCGCTTGGCGTCGACGCCCGCGCGGTGCCACTCCCAGGACGGAATCAGCGACCAGGTGCGGGCGTCCGGCATGACGTGCAGGCCGAGGGCGGTGAAACCGGCTTCGTGCGCGGGGCCGGGGGCCGGGGTTCCGTGCTTGCGGACCAGGTAGCGCCAGGCACGGTAGGCCTCGTCGGTGGTGACCTTCTGTTCGAGGATCGACGGGATCAGGGACTCCATGACCAGGCCGGTGCGCAGCAGGCGCAGGCCGGGGCGGCTGTGCCGGGTCAGGGCGAGCAGCCGGTGGCGCGGGCGGAAGGCGTCGGGGTCGTCCGCCGCGCCGAGCAGCGTCGGCAACTGCTCCAGCAGCCAGGACGCGCCCGGTCCCCAGGCCGCCGCCTCGATCCGGCCGCCCCGGGCCGTGACGCGGAGGGTGCCGGGACCCGCGGGCGTGCGGCCGGCCCGCCAGACCGTGCCGTCCCGGGTCGTCCGGAAGGTGGGGTCGGCGGGGCCGCGGCGCAGCGGGCCGAGAACCAGGCGCAGGTCGAGCGGGCCGGGCGGGGTCCAGTCGCGGGTCAGCGCGCCCGTCGCCGGAGCCGCCACCTGCTGCGGGACGGCCCCGCGCGGGGCGCTGCGGGGTGCGAATCGTCCTGCCACGGTGAGGTCCTCGGTCGTCGGGGGTGCCTGTCGAGGGTAAGCGCAGTGGCGGCTGCCCGGCTGCGCGTCGGGCCGTTCGTCCTACTCGTCGGACGAGAAGCGCACCGACGCGTCCGGCAGGACCGCCCCGCACCAGACGCGGATGCCGTCGCGCAGTTCGTTGTCGGCGCCGACCTGCGCCCCGTCCCCGACGACCGCGCCCTCGACCACCGTACGGCTGCCGATCCTGGCACCGGCTCCGACCAGCGAGTCCGTGATCACCGCTCCCGGTTCGACGACCGCCCCGGCCAGCACGGCGGAACCGTCGATCCGGGCTCCCTCGCCGATCAGGGCGCCCTCTCCGATCACCGTACCGCCGGTGAGTTTGGCGTCGGCGGCCACGGAGGCCGTCGGCAGGACGAGCCGGTCGCCGCACCGGCCGGGGACGGCCGGGGACGGGGCGCGGCCCAGGACCAGATCGGCGGAGCCGCGTACGAAGGCCTGCGGGGTGCCGAGGTCCAGCCAGTACGTGGAGTCGACCATGCCGTGGAGGTGTGCGCCGGAGGCGAGCAGTCCGGGGAAGGTCTCCCGCTCGACGGAGACCGGCCGGCCGGCCGGGATGGTGTCGATGACCGACCGGCGGAAGAGGTACGCCCCCGCGTTGATCTGGTCGGTGACGATCTCCTCGGGGGTCTCGGGCTTCTCCAGGAACGCGGTGACCCTGCCGTTGCCGTCCGTCGGGACGAGACCGAAGGCGCGCGGGTCCTCGACCCGGGTGAGATGGAGGGAGACGTCCGCTCCGCTGGTGGTGTGCGAGGCGACCAGTGCCCGGATGTCGAGGCCGGTGAGGATGTCGCCGTTGAAGATGAGCACCGGTTCGTCGGGCCCCGCGGTGAGACGGGGCGCGACGTTGCGTATCGCTCCGCCGGTGCCGAGCGGTTCGCGTTCGGTGACGTACTCGATGTGGAGGCCGAGCGACGAGCCGTCCCCGAAGTACGGTTCGAAGACCTCCGCCAGGTACGAGGTCGCGAGCACGATGTGCTCGACCCCGGCGGCCCGGGCACGCGCCAGCTGATGGGTGAGGAACGGGACCCCCGCGGCCGGAACCATGGGCTTGGGAGTGTGCACCGTGAGCGGGCGCAGCCGGGTTCCCTTGCCGCCGACCAGGAGGATCGCTTCTCTTGCCTCTGTCACAGCACTGACTCTGCTTCCTGGTGGGGCCTGGCCTGGTTTCGGCTGGCCAGTGTATGCAGACCGGCTCGGTCGTCCCCGGTCAGCGGCCCTGCAGGCGGGCCGAGCTGGTCCGCGCCGAGCCGAGCTCCTTGTAGAGACGCGCTCCGGGGCATTCGGTTGCGAAGCCGTCCCGGTGGCCGGAGATGACGTTGAGTCGGGCCTTCGTCCCCTTCTTGAACTTGTTGCCGCCGCCCGAGACGAGCGTGACCTTGCCGCTCGGGTCGGCCCCGAACAGGCCGAGCTTCCAGGCGGTGAGCTTCGCGACGGCGTTCACCGCGGCGGCGGGCGGGTCCGACGCGGAGAAGGTGCCGAGCACGGCGATGCCCATGCTGTTGGTGTTGAAGCCGAGCGTGTGCGCTCCGAGGACGGCCTTCGTCACACCCCCGGCACGTCCTTCGTAGATGTTTCCGCACTTGTCGACGGCGAAGTTGTAGCCGATGTCGCGCCAGCCGCTGCTCTTGACGTGGTAGCGGTAGATGCCGCGCAGGACCGAGGGCGCCTGGGAGCACGTGTAGTTGTTGCCCGTGGCGCTGTGGTGGATGAACGCGGCCTTGACGCTCTTGGTGTACACGAAGGCCCGCTCCCGGAGCTTCTCGTCGGCGCCCCAGCCCTTGCGGGTGATGATGCGCGGGCGGGGTCCGATGTACGGCTGGGCGCCGGGCGCGAGTCCGGCCTCCGCCTCACCGAGTGTCTCGGACTCCTCCTTGCTCAGGGCGGGGAGCACGCTCGCTCCGACCGGTGTGGTGCGGCCGTCGGCGTCGGCGGTGTCCGAGGTTTCTCCGCCGTTCTCGGTGTTCCCTGCGTCTCCGGAATCCCCGGTCTCGGTCTTTCCCGCGCCTGACGGGTCCCCGGTCTCGGTCTTTCCCACGCCTGACGGATCCCCGGTCTCGGTCTTTCCCGCGCCTGACGGATCCCCGGTCTCGGTCTTTCCCACGCCTGACGGATCCCCGGTCTCGGTGTCTCCCGGGTCCCCGGGGTCTCCGGCGGCCTCGGCGCCCGCCGCGGGGACCTGTTGCGGGTCCTTGCCGGGGTCGACGAGTTCGAGGCGCAGGCCGGTGGGCAACGGTACGGCGGGGGAGTTCCGGTCCTGCGGATCGGAAGCCTCCGGGCGTACGCGGACCGCGACGCCGTCCGATTCGCCGACCCAGAGCGGGGCGGTGGAGCCGCGTACGGTGCCGGATTCGCGCTCGTCGGTCCCGGGGTCGGCGGCGTGCTCGGCGTTGTGCGTCTCCAGGTCCTGCCAGTCCGACCAGCGGGTGGTGCCGGCGGCGCGGGTACGGACCTGGACGGTGCCGTGAAGTTCGGAGCCGGCGTCGTCCCAGACGACACCGACCAGGGAGAACGGGCGGACCTCGCGTTCGGGCAGCCCCTGTTCGGCGGGCTCGGTGGTCCGGGTGGGTTCGTCGGCGCCCCGGCCGGACGCCGCCGGCAGGGGCGACATCGGCAGGGACTGTGTCGAACCCGGCATGTCGGAGGGCTCAGCCGCCCCGGAGGGCTCGGCAGGGGCGGTGGGGGCGGCAGGGGCGGTGGGGGCGGCGCCCGCGGGCACGGCCGCCGGCAGCACGAGAACCGCCGCGCAGGTGGCACCGATCGAGGATGCAATGAAGGCACGCATACGCATGATCCTGGGCTCAATCCGACAACTCCGGCTACCGGGGCATCCCGGCACCATTGACGGGCCGTCTGCCGAACCGGTGTACCCGGCGCCCGTCCGCCCCGCCCGGCCCGGCACCGCCGCGTACCCTTGCGCGGATGAACGCCACCGACCGCACCCCCGCCGACCTGCTGCGTTCCGCACTCGCCGCGGATCCGGCCCGCCCCTTGGTCACTTTCTACGACGACGCCACCGGAGAACGCGTCGAATTGTCGGTGGCCACCTTCGCCAATTGGGTGGCCAAGACCGCCAACCTCCTCCAGGGCGACCTCGCCGCGGAGCCCGGTGACCGGCTCGCCCTTCTGCTGCCCGCGCACTGGCAGTCCGCGGTGTGGCTGCTCGCCTGTTCCTCGGTCGGCGTGATCGCCGATGTGCAGGGCGACCCGGCCGGTGCGGACCTCGTCGTCAGCGGCCCGGACTCGCTGGAGGCGGCGCGCGCCTGCCGCGGCGAGCGGGTCGCCCTGGCCCTGCGCCCGCTGGGCGGCAGGTTCCCGCAGCCGCCCGAGGGTTTCGCGGACTACGCGGTCGAGGTGCCGGGCCAGGGCGACCGGTTCGCCCCGTTCGCGCCGGTGGATCCGGACGCTCCCGCGCTGGCGGTGGGCGGGGTCGAGCTGACGGCGGCGCACCTGGTGGCGCGGGCCCGCGAGGACGCGGCCGGTCTCGGCCTGACCGCCGGATCGCGACTGCTGACGGGACGTGCGTACGACACCTGGGAGGGCCTGAGCGCGGGGCTGTTCGCACCGCTGGCCGCCGGGGGTTCCGTGGTCCTGTGCCGGCACCTGGGACAGCTGGGCGAGGAAGGTCTCGCGCAGCGCGTCGAGAGTGAACGGGTCACCAACACCGCGGTATGACAAGAGCCCTGAGGCTCACTCGTCCGGCCCACACCGGGTCGAGTCCTCGGGGCTGTGCGTCAACTCCGGTACATCATCGGCGGTACAGACCACTCGGGACACAACCAAGCGTGAGGTTCAGCCGTCTACTCCTGCGACCGGCGGCCCAGCGCGCCGCCGAACGTGAAGGATGGACGCAGACGTGAGCGAAAGCGCCGGCCCGCCGGACGACTCCGACGACTCGGCCGCGGGCGAGGACAGGGCGCGGACCGGGGACGGTTCCGGCGCCGGTCCGGAGCCCCTCGCCGGGCACAGGCACCACTGGCTGCGCTGGGCCGCGCTCGGCGTCTCGCTCGTCGTCCTGATCGCGGCGGGCGGCGGCTGGTGGCTGTACCGGAAGCTCGAAGGCAACATCCGGACCGACACCTCGGCGGCCGCCGAACTCAAGGTGTACGAGCGGGAGCGGCCCGCCTCCGTGGTGCACGACGCGGAGAACATCCTGCTCATCGGCTCCGACAGCCGGGCCGGCGACAACCGCGAGTACGGGCATGACGACGGCGGCAGCCAGCGTTCGGACACCACGATCCTGCTGCACCTCGCCGCGGACCGGAAGAGCGCCACCGCGGTGTCCCTGCCGCGCGACCTGATGGTGTGGATCCCGGCCTGCCACAAGGCGGACGGTACGGCCTCGAAGAAACAATTCGCCCAGTTCAACTGGGCCTTCGAGTTCGGCGGCACCGCCTGCACGATCCGTACGGTCGAGAAGCTGACCGGCATCCGGATCGACCACCAGATGGTCGTCGACTTCAACGGCTTCAAGGACATGGTCGACGCCGTGCACGGGGTCGAGGTCTGCCTCAAGAAGCCGGTGGACGACCCCGACGCCCACCTCAAGCTCCCCGCCGGGCGCCACAAGCTCAACGGCGAACAGGCACTGGGGTACGTACGTGCCCGCAAGTCCATCGGCAACGGCAGCGACACCGAACGGATGGACCGCCAGCAGCAGTTCCTGGGCGCGCTGGTCAACAAGGTGCAGAGCAACGGCGTCCTGCTCAATCCGACCCGTCTCTACCCGGTGCTGGACGCGGCGACCAAGGCGCTGACCACGGACCCGGGTCTGGACAGCCTCAAGGACCTGTACGAACTGGTGCGCGGCCTGCGCGACGTACCGACCGACAGGGTGCAGTTCCTGACCGTGCCCCGGCAGCCGTACGCCGCGAACCCGAACCGGGACGAACTGGTCCAGCCCGATGCGAACCGGCTCTTCAAGCGGTTGCGCGAGGACGCCCCCGTCGCCGTGGTCCCCGCGGACCGGCTCAAGGGCGACCGGGGCGACGGGGACGACAACGGGAAGAACAACGGGGAAAACAATGCCTCGGCCGATACGCCGGGGGCCCCCGGGCCGAGTCCCACACCGACCTATTCGGGCAACAACGCGGCGGCGGACCTGTGCAAGCAGTAAAGCAATTCCCAAGCAGAAGCCGGTGATCGGCGTGTATTGAGCAGAATGACCAGTTGTAAGGACCGTGGAATTTGTCACGCTCGTCGCCCGACTCGGAACCGGGCCGATAGTGTGACGCGATCCGGTGCTGCCGGCCGCCAGGCCGCGCACTTCTGGAGCGAAAGATCGAGCGCCTGACCGGGGGAGGCGCCTCGCGTGGCACCGACGGAGGACTCAAGCAACCGTGGATGCGCAAAGCCGTGGGCGGGCGGATGAATTCGACCCCGCAGACCAGTGGGTCCTCAACCCGCACACCGGCGATTACGAACTGCGACTGAATAATTCCGGAGGGGATTCGGCCGGTGCTTCCCAGGCATCGGGCCCGCGTATCCCCCGTCGCAGAGAGCCGGTCCGCGACGGTGACGGCGAACACGGAAACACGAATCGTGACGGCGGTGGCGAGCGCCGGGACCAGTCCCACGACGGACGCGGGCCCGGTCGCCGCGGCGAGGTGCCGGGGCAGCGCGGCCGCCGTTCGGCCAATGGCCCGCGCGGTCAGGAGAGTTCCGGTGGCGAGACGGCGGGCCGCCGCAGCCGCAAGGCCCCCAAGGCCCGGCGCAAGAAGGCGCTGATGTGGACGGGCGGTGCGACGGCCTTCGTCCTGGTCGGCCTCTCGGTGGGCGGCTACGCGCTGTACCAGCACTTCAACGGCAACCTGAACACGGTCGACGTGGGCGGGGCCGGCAACAAGAACGTCTTCGACAACGACGCCCCGATCAACATCCTGATCATCGGCACCGACAAACGCACCGGCAAGGGCAACGAGGGCTACGGCGACAAGGGGAGCGTCGGCCACGCCGACACCAACATCCTCTTCCACGTCTCCGAGGACCGCACCAACGCGACGGCGCTGAGCATCCCCCGCGACCTGATCACCGACATCCCGGACTGCAAGGTCAAGCAGCCGGACGGCTCGGAGAAGGTCGTCCCGGGCACGCAGAACGTCCGCTTCAACCAGAGCCTCGGCCAGGAGGGCCGTAACGCCGGCTGCACCATGGAAACGGTCAAGGAGATCACCGGGCTGAAGGTCGACCACTTCATGATGGTCGACTTCAACGCGGTGAAGGAGCTGTCCACGGCGGTCGGCGGGGTCGAGATCTGCCTGGCCAAGCCGGTCAAGGACCCGGACTCCCACCTGAACCTGCCGGCCGGTGAGCACCGGATCCAGGGCGAGGACGCCCTGGCGTTCGTACGGACCCGGCACAGCTTCGGCAACCATGGCGACCTGGACCGGATCAAGGTCCAGCAACAGTTCATCGCCTCGATGATCCGGCAGATGCAGTCCGACTCCACCCTGACCAGCCCGACCAAGCTCTACAAGCTGGCGGACGCGGCGACCAAGGCACTCACCGTCGACACCGGCATCGGCACGGGGAAGAAGCTGGCCTCGCTGGCCCAGGAGCTCAGCAAGGTCAACACCAAGAACATCACCTTCGCCACGGTGCCGGTGCTCGACAACCCGGCCGAGAAGACACCGGTCACCGTCGTACTGAACCCGGCCAAGTCCGACCAGCTGTTCGCCATGATGCGCGACGACACCTCGCTGACCGAGGTGAAGTCGAAGAAGAAGGCCGCGAAGAGCAAGCAGGACGCGCTCCTCAAGGGCTCCAAGGCGGCCGCGGGCGACGTACGCGTCGATGTGTACAACGGCGGCAAGGTCCCGGGAGCCGCGCAGGCGACGGTCACCTGGCTCCAGAACGAGCAGGGTGTGCTCAAGTCCACCAACAAGGCCAACGCCCCGGCGAAGGCCGCGAAGACGACGCTGGAGTACGCGCCGAACCAGGCGGACCAGGCCCGTGCGCTGGCCGCCATGATGGGCCTGCCCGGCTCGGCCATGAAGCAGGGCACCGCGGACGCCGAAGGGCTCCAGGCGATGGTGCTGACGCTGGGCGACGACTTCAAGGGCGCGGGCACTCCCATCACCGGGCCGGCCAAGGTGCCGGCCGACATCCAGCAAGCAAACGCCGACAAGGCAGAGTGCGCCAAGTGACACCGGGTCACTGCGCTTACCCACGAGTCTGAGCAGCAGGGGGGACCTGGTGGCACGAAGTGGTACACCCGGGGAGGGGACGCGACCACGCGTCCGGCACGCCGGCCAACTCGGCTGGGACGACGGCCTCTACGAGGATGCGCCGGAGAAGGGTCCGGACTCCGGTGCCGACGGCGGTCCGGCCGCGGCGGCGGACGGCGACCGCGGGCAGGGCGGGACGCCGGACGGCGACCACGGGCAGGGCGGGGCGAAGCGGCACGGCAAGACGCGCAAGCGCCGCGTGCTGCGCTGGGTCGCCTCGGTCGTCTCGCTCGTCATAGTCGGCGGCGCCGCCGCCGGATACCTCTACTACGAGCACCTCAACGGGAACCTCAAGAAGGCCGATCTGACCCTCGGCGACAAGAAGATGGCCGACCACAAGGCCAATGCCGCCGGGCAGACCCCGCTGAACATCCTGCTCATCGGCTCGGACGCGCGGGACACCCCGGAGAACCAGAAGCTCGGCGGGGCCAAGGACACCTTCGGGGCGCCGCCCCTGGCCGACGTACAGATGCTGCTCCATGTCTCCGCCGACCGCAGCAACATGTCGGTGATCAGCATGCCGCGCGACACCCTGCTGAAGATCCCGAAGTGCACCGACCCGAAGACGAAGCACGTCTACCCCGCGACCACCGGTCTGGCGATGACCAACGAGACGCTCGGCCGCGGCGGTCCCGGTTGCACGGTGGCCACCTGGTACGAACTCACCGGCATCACCATCGACCACTTCATGATGATCGACTTCTCCGGTGTGATCTCGATGGCCGACGCGATCGGCGGCGTCCCGGTCTGCGTCAAGGGCAATGTCTACTCCCACACGAGCGCGGGCAAGGGCTCCGGGCTGAAGCTGGAGAAGGGCACCACGAAGATCAAGGGCAAGCAGGCCCTCCAGTGGCTGCGGACCCGCTACGGCTTCGAGGACGGCACCGACCTCGGCCGTACCCACGCCCAGCACATGTACATGAACTCGATGGTCCGTGAGCTGCGCAAGGGCACCAAGCTCACCGACCCGGGCAAGCTGATGGACCTGGCCGAGGCGGCGATCAACGCACTCACCGTCGACAAGTCCATCGACACGGTCAAGGAGCTCTACGACCTCGCGGAAGACCTCAAGAGGGTGCCGACCAAGCGCATCACGATGACGACGATGCCGAACGTCTACGGGACGGGCGACCTGAAGGAGCGGGTGCTCCCCAAGCCCGGCGACGCCGACCAGCTCTTCCAGATGGTCCGCGACGACGTCCCGCTCGACGGCAAGGCGTCCAAGCGCAAGAAACCGGCCGCCGCCAAGAAGCCCACGGCGTCCCCGGCCGAGATCCCGGTGACCGTCCGCAATGGCACGCGTACCGAAACCGAGTACCCGGTCAAGGGCCGCGCCTCGGCGGTCCAGACGCTGCTGGCCGGGAAGGGCTTCACCCGGGCCACGATCGACGCGCAGAGCACCGAGGCCGCGAAGCGGACCGGGATCCTCTTCCCCACCGTGGACATGGAGGGCAACGCCCAGGCGGTCGCCAAGGCGCTCGGCATCCCGCTGACGGCGGTGAAGAGGTCGGCCGACGTCTCGGGCATCACGCTGACCGTGGGGGCCGACTGGCGCAAGGACGGGCCGTACCACGCGCCCTCCGCCGAGGAGAAGACGCCGGGCAGCGCACGGGCGCTCAACGGCGACGACGAGTCGGCCTGCATGGACATCCAGCCGGGCTTCAGCTGGTAGCGCCGCACGGGCACAGCACACCGCAGGGGGCCTTCCGGCACATCGGAAGGCCCCCTGCGGTGTCGTCGGCGCGCTACGCGGTGACGGCCGGCCGGCGGCTGGCGATGACCTTCTTCGCCAGCGAGCGCGGGCTGGTCAGGAAGCCGTACCCCCACGACATGTGCATCGTCGCGAGGGCCACCGGGATCTGCGCCCGCGCCTTCAGCGAGAGGCCCCTGCCCGCCGGGAGGGACCCGGCGACGATCGCCGCGACGTACCCGGCGGGGACGGCGAACGCCCACGGGGTGACGGCCGCACCGACCACGATGCCCGCCGCGATCGCGCAGACGGCGGTCGGCGGCGCCAGGTAGCGCAGGTTGATCGAGCCGGAGTGGTAGCGAGCGACGACGTGCCGCCAGCGGCCGTAGTCCTTGTACTGCTTGGCGAGCGCCCTGACCGAGGGCCGGGGCCGGTACTGCACCTTCAGCTCGGGCGAGAACCAGATCAGACCGCCCGCCTCACGGATGCGGAAGTTCAGCTCCCAGTCCTGGGCCCGGATGAACTCCACGTTGTAGCCGTCGGCCTTCTCCAGGGCCTCGCGGCGGAAGACACCGAGATACACCGTCTCCGCCGGACCCGCCTGGCCGCCGGTGTGGAAGGCCGCGTTGCCGACGCCGATCTTCGACGTCATGGCCGCGGCCACGGCGTCCTCCCAGGCATTCTCGCCCTCGGCGTGCATGATGCCGCCGACGTTCTGCGCGCCCGTCTCCTCCAGGAGGCGGACGGCCGTCGCGATGTAGTTCGGCGAGAGCATGCCGTGGCCGTCGACCCGCACGACTATGGGGTGGCGGGAGGCCTTGATCGCGGCGTTGAGGGCGGCCGGGGTGCGGCCGGTCGGGTTCGGGACGGTGTGCACCCGGGGGTCCTCGCGCACCAGCTCCGCGGCGATCTCGTCCGTACGGTCCGTGGAGGGGCCCAGCGCGATCACCACCTCCATCTCACCGGCGTACTCCTGCTCCAGGATGTGCCGGACGGAGTTCCTGAGATGACGTTCCTCATCGAGCACCGGCATGATCACGGAGACGGCGGGGTGCTGCGCGGCAGACATGGTGGTCCTCGGGTGGTCCTCGGGGGCGCCGGGGGTTCGCACCCCACCAGGCGGCGTTATTCAGCCGCCACGTTACCGCGAATGGGGGACAGCGGCGCGCGCCGCCGGGTCGTTCACCGGAGTGCAGATCGTATGGGCCTACTGTGCGAACGGTCCCCCTTGCACCGCGGAGGTTCCCCCCGTGCCCACGCCGCACCCCTCCCCCCGTTCACCGCGCTCGCGCGCAGTTCCGCCGCAGCGAAGGTCCAGAAGGCAGGACGAGCGGCCGCACTGGGGCATGCGGGTGGTGACCGGCATCTCCGTGCTGGTGCTCGGGGCCGGTGGGATCGGTCACGCGGTGGTGACCAGCCTGGAGACCGGGATCAACCGGGTCGACCCGTTCAAGGACATGAAGAACCGGCCCCGGGGCGGCCACGGCATGAATCTGCTGCTCGTCGGCACCGACGGCCGCGACCGGATCACCCAGGAGGAGAAGGAGAAGTACCGGCTGGGCGGTGCGCCGTGCAACTGCACCGACACGGTCATGCTGGTGCATCTGTCGGCGGACAAGGAGCGCGCGAGCGTCGTCTCGCTGCCGCGTGACAGCTACGCCGAGGTTCCCGAGCACAAGGACCGGAACACGGGCGAGACGCACTCCGCGCACGCGGTGAAGCTGAACGCCGCCTACGCCGAGGGCGGGCCCGGACTCACCGTGCGGACCGTCGAGCACATGACGGGCGTCAAGATCGACCACTACCTGGAGGTCGACTTCACCAGCTTCATGAAGACGGTGGACACCCTGGGCGGGGTCCAAATCTGCACGGCCCGGCCGTTGAAGGACTCGTACACCGGTCTCGACCTCGCCGCGGGCCCCCATGACCTGGACGGCGGGCAGGCGCTCCAGTACGTACGCTCCCGGCACATCGACGGGGCCGCCGACCTCGGCCGGATGCAGCGCCAGCAGAAGTTCCTCGCCTCACTGATCAAGCAGATGACCCGGAGCGGTGTGCTGCTGAACCCGGTGAAGTTCCAGGACGTCGCCTCGACGATGCTGGGCTCGGTCCGGGCCGACAAGGGGTTCGGTACGGAGCAGATGCTGGAGCTCGGCCAGGCGATGCGCGGCTTCTCCCCCGCCTCGTCCGAGTTCGCCTCCGTGCCGCTGGGGAACGTCGCCTACCCGGTCAAGGGCATCGGTTCCACGGTCAAGTGGGACGAGAAGAAGTCGAAGAAGCTCTTCCAGGCGCTGCGCGACGACAAGCCGCTCGCCCCGGAGCGGGCCGGCCGGCCCGAGGCCGTGCAGGTCGATGTCGCCCCGCAGCAGATCCGGGTCCAGGTCTACAACGGGACCCCGAAGGACGGGCTCGGCAAGACGGTCGACGACGCACTGCGCACCACCGGTTTCGACACCACGCGGGCCCCCTTGAACGGGGAGCCGCGCGAGCTCCGGCACACGCTGATCAGCTACGACCCCCGCTGGGACCGGTCCGCGAAGTCCCTGGCGGGCGCGTTGCCGGGGGCCGAACTGCGGGCGGTGCGGGGGCAGGGCGCCACGATGAAGGTGACGGCGGGCACGGACTTCGAGCAGGTGCGGCAGGTACGGGGCAAGGAGACGAGCCGGGGCGAGTTCGACGCGGTCACGGGCGACCAGGTGGCGTGCCCGTGACCGCCCGCCATCGCCCGTGACCGTGGCCGCGATCGCCGGTGACCGTGGCCGGGGCCGCGCTCAGCCGACGTCGATGCCGTCCGCCACGCGCTTCTCGCGCAGTTCCTTGATCGCGCGGCGCCGGGCAAGGCGGTGGGTGCGGCGGATCTGCGCCTCCTGGTAGCGCCGCTTGTCGCGCTCCGTCTCCGGGATCACCTGCGGTACGGGGCGCGGCTTGCCGTCCGCGTCGACCGCGGCGAACACGAGGTACGCGCTGCCGACCTGCTGGGCGGGGGTGGATTCGTTCCACCGCTCCGCCATGACCCGGACGCCGACCTCCATCGAGGAGCGGCCGGTCCAGTTCACCTGGGCGCGGACGTGAACGAGGTCACCCACGCGGACCGGCTCCAGGAAGACCATCTCGTCCATCGAGGCCGTCACCGCGGGTCCGCCGGAGTGCCGGCCCGCCACGGCGCCCGCCGCGTCGTCGACCAGTTTCATGATCACGCCACCGTGCACGGTACCCAGCAGATTGGTGTCGCTGCCGGTCATGATGTGGCTGAGGGTGGTCCGGGAAGCGGCGGTCGGTTTGCCCGGAAGGTCGCCCTCCGGGCGCGGGGCCTGATCTGTCATACCGTCCACCTTATGCGGGGGCTTCCGGCCGACGGCAATGCATCAGCTTCGCAACAGCCCTGACGCGATTTCCCGTACACCCTGTAATAGCAGGGCACCCGGCCTGCACACTGGATCGCATGAACGATTGGCCCGAGGGCTGGACCGACGACCACCGCAGCGGCAATCGCTACGGGCAGGGCAGCGACAGCGACCGGCCCGAGAGCGCCCGCGTGATGCGGCACGTCCAGCGGCGCCCGGCGCCGCCGCAGCAGCGCCCCGCACCGCCCCGGCAGCGCCTGCCGGAGTCTGCGCAGTACTCCGGCGGCCACGACGGCGGCGAGTACGGCAGCGGATACAACACGGGCCAGGTCTACGGCGGCGGGGGCAGCGGCCACGGTGGCGGCGGCCGGGGTGACGGCGGTTACGTCCAGGGGCGCCCGGCGCCCGACTGGCGCCGCCGGATAAAGATAGGCGCGCTGTCCCTGGTCGTCGTGGTGCTCGCGGTCTCCATCGGCACGTACTTCTGGGCCGACTCCAAACTCAAGCGCGAGGTGGACCTCTCCAAGGTCATCGAGCGGCCGAAGGCCGGCGACGGCACCAACTACCTGATCGTCGGCTCCGACAGCCGCCAGGGCATGACCGCCGAGGACAAGAAGAAGCTCCACACGGGCTCCGCCGAGGGCAAGCGGACCGACTCGATGATGATCCTGCACGACGGGTCGAACGGGCCGACACTCGTTTCCCTGCCCCGTGACTCGAACGTCGAGATCCCCTCGTTCAAGGGCTCCGACTCCGGCAAGCTCTACCCGGCCCGCGGCCGCTTCACCAAGCTGAACGCCGCGTACGCCATGGACGGGCCCGAACTGCTGGTCCGTACCGTCGAGTTCAACACCGGGCTGCACATCGACCACTACGTCGAGATCGGCTTCGGCGGCTTCGCCAAGATCGTGGACGCGATCGGCGGGGTGGAGCTGGACATCCCCAAGGGGTTCAAGGACAAGAAGTCCGGCGCCGACTTCAAGGCGGGCAAGCAGACGCTGAACGGCGAGCAGTCGCTGGCCTTCGTCCGGACCCGGTACGCGTTCGCCGAGTCGGACCTGGCCCGTACGAAGAACCAGCAGAAGTTCCTCGCGGCGCTGGCGAGCCAGACGGCGACGCCGTCCACGATCCTCAACCCGTTCAAGTTCTACCCGACGATGGGCGCCGGTCTGGACACCCTGATCGTGGACAAGGACATGTCGCTCTGGTCCCTGGGGCAGATGTTCTTCGCCATGAAGGGCGTCACGGGCGGCGACGGCACATCGATGAACATGCCGATCTCGGGCTCCACCGGCGGCAATCTGGTCTGGGACAAGGCCAAGGTCAAGCAGTTGGTGGACGAGCTCAACAACGACGAGAAGGTCACCGTCTCCGGCAACTGACGGCGGATACGGAGCGGGGCCCGGACGGTTCGCCGTCCGGGCCCCGCTTTCCTGTGCGGCGGCCCCGGAAAACCCGGCGCCCGGCGCCCGCCAGATGGTGACGGCGACCCGGCCGCCGGGACGGGTGAGCCGGCTCAGCTCGGCCAGGGCGTCCAGCGGACGGCCGACGTGATTGAGCACGAAGTTCGCCACGACGGCGTCGAACCCGCCGTCCTCGTCCAGTTGCGGAAGCGTCCCGCACCGGACGTCGGCCCCGGGTGCGGCGCGCCGGGTCAGCTCCACCATGCCGGGGTCGGCGTCCACGGCCCGTACGACCGCGCCGCGCGCAACGGCCGCCACCGTCACGGTGCCGCTGCCGCACCCCACGTCGAGCACTCGCGTTCCCGGCCCGACCCCGGCGGCATCCAGCAGCGCGGGCACGGCATGGGCGCAGAGCCGCGCGAAGGTCCGGGCGTAGCTCTCGGCCCGCCCTTCCCAGATGCGCCGCTCGCTCACGTCGAACGCGGTCATCGCACGCCTCCCGCGGGCCCCTGCGGCTCGCCCTCGTCCAGGTCTTCCACAAGCCCGCCAAGACTACGTCCCGTGGACCCGCCGTCCGACGACAGCCCGGCCGGGCGGCTGTTGCACCCCTGGGCGGAAGCACGACCGGCCGGATGCCGGCCCGCCGCTAGGCGCTGGAACGGACGTTGCCCCACTCGTCCATCGCGGGGTGGATCTGCATGGGCTCCTCGATGTCGGTGTCCGAACGCCGTGGACCCTCCGGGCCCGCGGGCCCGATGCGCATCATGCGCTCGATCCGGACGATCTCGAAGCAACGCCCCCGTACGTTCAGCTCGTTGGGCCGCAGCCGCCGCGTGAACGCCTCCGCCGCCCGTGCGTACACGGCGGCCTCCTCCTCGTCCACCTCGCCGAGCATCGGCATGACCTCCTTGAGGTAGTGGGCCAGTGAGCGCCGGGCGGCCTGCGGGGTGGGGTGCTGGCTCGACGCCATCGACCAGGACTTCTCCTTGCGCTCCATCACCCGGTAGACGACCGGTAGCAGCACCACGCCGGGATGGGTCCGCAACGCCCGTTGCGAATCCGCCAGTACGTCGGGCGGGAAGCGCTCCGAGGTGTACGAGAGCGGCAGCAGGCCCACCCGGTCCAGGCCCTCCGTCAGCCCCACCGCGGCCGCGTGGTCGACGACGAAGCCCTTGGTGGTCGAGGGCGTGCGGTCCTGGACGTCCCAGCCCTCCGAGTCGACGTCCGTGGACCTGGGCGGCTCCAGACGCCCCCCGCCGGTCCGGGCGAACTCGTCGGCGCGCACGACGCGGTAGCGCGTATCACCGACGGTCAGTTCATTCAGCGGCTCGGTCTCCAGCCGGGCCACCGCGTCCAGCAGGATGCGCCGCTCGCGGGGGTCGTCCGTGTCGTCCTTGGCCTTGAACCAGAGATGGGAGTTCAGCTCGTCGCGCGCGTCCTGCGGATATCCGGTGTCCATGCCGGTCAGCAGCCGCCACCGCGGCCGCTCGCCCCGGCGCTGCTCGGCGATACCGAAGAGCGGCCCGCGGACCACGATCTTCCCGTACGTCCGGGACGAGGCGAACGCGTCCGCCTCGGTGACCAGGGACACCGGGTCGTCCCGGTGCTGCACGTTGATGACGAGGTGATCCGGCGGTGCCTGATAGTGATCGCTCATGCACCCAGTGTGCCGAGGTCGCGGCGGGAAGGTGCGGGGAATGCGGGAACACGCTTCCCTGGAACGCACGCAGCGAGGGCCGGCCCATCGAGCACGGGGGGAAGGAGGGCGCGGAACCTTGTCGGCGGCGGTGCCTATAGTCACACGCATGACACAGGAGCCGCAGTCCCCGGACCTCGCGCTCGACCTCGATGCGCTGAGCGCGGCCGTCGGCGAGCACCCCGACAGACCGGCGGCATGGCGTTTCATCCGCGCCTTCGCCCGCGACTGGAGCCAACGGCCCCTCACCGAGACCGACGGCTGCACTCCCGCCGAACTCGACGCGGCCCAGGCCCGGCTCGGCCTGCCCCTGCCCGCAGCACTGCGCGAGGCATACCAACTACTCGGGCGACGACCGGACCTGACGGACCATCAAGATGCGCTGCTCGCCCCGCAGGACCTCTACCTCGATGAGGACCGCGGCGTGCTGGTCTTCCGTGTCGAGAACCAGTCCTGTGCCTACTGGGGAATACGCGTCACGGACCTCGAACAGGACGACCCGCCTGTCGTGGCCCGCGCCGACCTCGTCCGGCCCACCGCCGATGACTGGACCGCGTGGCTGGGCCGGGTCAGCGTCGAGTTCATCGAGATCGTCCTTTCCGAGGCCCTGTGCGCCGATGAAGACCTGATGGGATGGGTACCCCTCGGCGACACCGGCCTGCCCGAGGACATCACCGGCACCTTCCGGCGCCTGCCGTTCCCGGAATACCCGATCGGCCAGCAGCCGGGCTCACGCTGGTACGCGCACGACGAGATCATCCTCCGTGACGATCGCCAGACCGCGTTGTTCCGTGCCCGCACGGAGGCGGCCCTTGACCGCTTCGACGGCGAGGACGACGAGGGCTGACACGAGTCGTCGTGCACGGACGTGGCGGGCTGCTCGGCGAGCTGGGAAGTGGTGGCACTGCCCGCTGCGCGGCCCTGTCCGGGCTGCCGGTCGGCACCCGACTCCGCGCTGCGGGCACTGGAACGGTTCCGCGGCCTGCAACGCTGCCCCACAAACGAGCGCCTCTGCGCCGAGCGCGGCAGGAGCGTTCCCGGCCATGCACGGCGTGGGGATGGCCGGCGTGGGAGAGGCAGGTGTCGGCGCGAACGTGACAGGTGGTGGGGTGAGTGTCGCGTTGCACGGCGCGGGGATCGCCGGCGTGGAGGAGGTGGGTGTCAGCGCGAACGTGACAGGTGGAAGCCTGAGTGTCACGTTGCGCTGGAGGGGTGCTGCTGCGGGAGGGCGGAGGAGGCCGGGTCCGCCCCCGACCGGCACACGGAGAGTGGACGCGGTCTGCTGATCGTCGAGGCACTCGCCGACCACCGGGGCATCGCCGTCGTGCGGGCCGCCCTCGTGGAGGGGTGTGGACGTCCGTAACTTGTGTGCAGGTCAGCACCCGCCCCGGGCGCTGACCTGCGAAAACCCTGCTACGGCAGGTTCCGCGCCATCACAATGCGCTGGACCTGGTTCGTGCCCTCGTAGATCTGCGTGATCTTCGCGTCGCGCATCATCCGCTCCACCGGGTAGTCCCGCGTGTAGCCGTAGCCGCCGAGCAGCTGGACCGCGTCAGTGGTGATCTCCATCGCAACGTCGGAGGCGAAGCACTTGGCCGCGGCGCCGAAGAAGGTGAGGTCGTTGTCGAGGCGCTCGGACTTCGCGGCGGCCGAGTAGGTGAGCTGGCGGGCCGCCTCCAGCTTCATGGCCATGTCGGCGAGCATGAACTGGATGCCCTGGAAGTCGGCGATCGGCTTGCCGAACTGCTTGCGCTCCTGGACATAGCCCTTGGCGTAGTCGAGGGCGCCCTGAGCGATGCCGAGGGCCTGGGCCGCGATGGTGATGCGGGTGTGGTCCAGGGTCTTCATCGCGGTGGCGAAGCCGGTGCCCTCCTCGCCGATGATGCGGTCGGCGGGGATACGGACGTTGTCGAAGTAGACCTCGCGGGTCGGAGAGCCCTTGATGCCGAGCTTCTTCTCCGGGGCGCCGAAGGAGACGCCCTCGTCCGACTTCTCGACGACGAAGGCCGAGATGCCCTTGGAGCGCTTGGTCGGGTCGGTGACGGCCATGACCGTGTAGTACTCGGAGACGCCCGCGTTGGTGATCCAGCGCTTCACGCCGTTGAGCACCCAGAAGTCGCCGTCGCGCACGGCCCTGGTCTTCATGCCCGCCGCGTCGGAACCCGCGTCGGGCTCGGAGAGGCAGTACGAGAACATGCCGTCGCCCTTGGCGAGCGGGCCCAGGTACTTCTTCTTCAGGTCCTCGGAGCCGGAGAGGATCACCGGGAGCGAGCCGAGCTTGTTCACGGCCGGGATGAGGGAGGAGGAGGCGCAGACGCGGGCCACCTCCTCGATCACGACGACCGTGGCCAGGGCGTCGGCGCCCGCGCCGCCGTACTCCTCCGGTACGTGCACCGCGTGCAGGTCGGCGGCGGTCAGGGCGTCCAGTGCCTCCTGCGGGAAGCGCGCCTCCTCGTCGACCGCTGCCGCGTGCGGGGCGATCTTCGCCTCGGCGAGCGCACGCACCGTCTCGCGGAGCATCTCGTGCTCCTCGGCCGGACGGTACAGGTCGAAATCGGTCGAACCCGCCAAGACGCTCACTCCCCAAAGAAGCTAACTACCGTTAAGTAACCCAATTTTAGGGCCCGGCTCCCGCAATGGCCTATGCACTGCGTGCGTGAGCTTGGCGACAGGGGTGGGAGAAGCTGCGCAGGCAGCCGGAAACCGGGCTTCCGAGGGCACGACTATGCTCGTTCACCGCACGTCTGTCCGCATCTCCCAGGAGCACTTCATGGCCCTCAGGATCACTGTGATCGGCACCGGCTACCTCGGCGCCACCCACGCCGCGGCCATGGCGGAACTGGGCTTCGAAGTGCTCGGCCTCGACGTCGTGCCCGAGAAGATCGAGATGCTGGGCGCGGGCCGGGTCCCGATGTACGAGCCGGGCCTGGAGGAACTGCTCCGCAAGCACGTGGACGGCATCGAGGGTGCCACCGGACGGCTGCGGTTCACCACCTCGTGGGAAGAGGTGGCGGCCTTCGGCGATGTGCACTTCGTCTGCGTGAACACCCCGCAGAAGCACGGCGAGTACGCCTGCGACATGAGCTACGTCGACCGCGCCTTCGAGTCGCTGGCACCGCATCTGACCCGGCCCGCGCTGGTCGTCGGGAAGTCGACCGTGCCGGTGGGTTCGGCGGCCCGGCTCGCGGCGCGGCTGGCGGAGCTGGCGCCGGTGGGTGCGGACGCGGAGCTGGCCTGGAACCCGGAGTTCCTGCGCGAGGGCTTCGCCGTGAAGGACACCCTGCACCCGGACCGGATCGTCGTCGGTGTGGCGAGCGAGCGGGCCGAGAAGCTGCTGCGCGAGGTGTACGCGGTGCCGGTCGCCGAGGGTTCGCCGTTCGTGGTGACGGACTTCCCGACCGCCGAACTGGTGAAGACCGCGGCCAATTCCTTCCTGGCCACGAAGATCTCGTTCATCAACGCCATGGCGGAGGTCTGCGAGGCCGCCGACGGCGATGTGAAGAAGCTGGCCGAGGCGATCGGCCACGACGAGCGGATCGGGTCCAAGTTCCTGCGCGCCGGGATCGGCTTCGGCGGCGGCTGCCTCCCCAAGGACATCCGGGCCTTCATGGCGCGCGCCGGTGAGCTGGGCGCGGACCAGGCGCTGACCTTCCTCCGCGAGGTCGACTCCATCAACATGCGGCGCCGCGGCCACATGGTGGAGCTGGCCCGGGAGGCCGTGGGCGGCGATTCGTTCCTCGGCAGGCGGGTGGCGGTGCTGGGCGCGGCGTTCAAGCCGGACTCGGACGACGTACGGGACTCGCCGGCGCTCAACGTGGCCGGGCAGATCCATCTGCAGGGCGGCCAGGTCACCGTCTTCGACCCGAAGGGCATGGACAACGCCCGGCGGCTCTTCCCCACCCTCGGCTACGCGGACTCGGCGCTGGACGCGGTGCGCGGCGCGGATGTGGTGCTGCACCTGACGGAGTGGCGGGAGTTCCGCGAGCTGGACCCGGTGGCGCTGGGCGAGGTCGTCGCGCGCCGGATCATCCTGGACGGCCGCAACGCGCTCGACAGCGGGCTGTGGCGCGGGGCCGGCTGGACGTACCGGGCGATGGGACGCCCGAAGGCCTGACGCGTCCGGGGCCCGTGGACGCCCTCAGGCCCTCTTCGCGCTCTTCGCGCTCTTCGCGCTCTTCGCGCGGTAGGTGCGCATCTTGGCGCGGGCGCCGCACACCGACATGGAGCACCAGCGGCGGCGCCCCGCCGGGCTGCGGTCGTAGTACACCCATCGGCAGTCCTCGGCCTCGCACGCCTTGAGCCGGAGCCAGGTGCCCTCGGCCGCCGCGGCGGCGATGGCCGCCGCGACACGGGCGGTCAGCCCGGCCGGTTCGGCGGCGGGCCGCAGTGCGGCGGCGCCCGCCGCGTCCACGGTGACGCGCAGGGGGGCTTCGGCGAGGAGCCGGTCGAGCGGTGGTGCCGCGGAGCCGTCCGGCGGGCGATGACCGGCGTGGGCGAGGCAGGCGGTACGGAGCGCCTCGCGCAGGACGCGGGCGTCCGGGACGTCCGGCTCGGCGAGACCGAAGGCGGCGCGCCCGTCCGCCGTGTCGAGAGTGTCCGCACCGGTCTCGACGTCCAGCGTGTTGACCAGGGCTTCGATCAGGGCGAGTCCACCGGGCGCGGAATCCTTCCCATTCATGGTTGCGACGTTACCTCCGATGCGGCAGCATGCAGTCACGGTTACCGGTTGAGGCGATATAGCGGTAACCGACCGGGCTCGCAGGAGCTCCAAGGACTCGAAGGAGGACATGCCATGGCTGTGGCCGCACTGGGTGCCGTTGTTCTGGACTGCCCCGACCCCGCCGCCCTCGCCGGTTTCTACGCCGGGCTGCTCGGCGGGAAGGTCGAGGAGGGCGGTGACGGCTGGGTGGAGCTGACCGGGGTCGCGGGCACGCTCCTCGCGTTCCAGGCCGCACCCGGTCACGTACCGCCGCGGTGGCCGGGCACGGACGGCTCGCAGCAGTTCCACCTGGATCTGACCGTGCCGGATCTGGACGCGGCGGAGCGGGAGGTGCTCGCGCGGGGTGCGACCGTACTGGACGCGGAGGACCGGAAGCGGACCTTCCGCGTGTACGCGGACCCTGCGGGGCATCCGTTCTGTCTGTGCACGGGCTGAAAAACCCGTTCTGCCTGTGCGCGGGGTGAAGAGCCTGCTGCGCACGGGCCGACAGAAGTGCGGGGCGCCCCCTGAGGGACGCCCCGCACTTCTTGGGTTCCGGCTGCTCAGACGGCTCGGGCGTCCAGCTGCTCGATGGTGGCGTGCGACGGGGCCCGGCGTGTGCTCAGCTCGCGCGCGACGTCCTCGGCGTCGCGCAGCACCCGTACCGCGTTCTGCCAGGTGAGCTTGGCGAGATCGGCGGTGGACCAGCCGCGGCCGAACAGCTCCGCGATCAGGTTCGGGTAACCCGCGACGTCCTGGAGGCCCTCCGGGAGGAAGGCAGTGCCGTCGTAGTCGCCGCCGATGCCGAGGTGGTCGATCCCGGCGACCTCACGCATGTGGTCGAGATGGTCGGCGATGGTCGCCACGGTGGCCATCGGGCGCGGGTTGGCCGCCTCGAAGGCGGCGTGGACCTTCATGGCCTGCGCGGTGGTGTCGAGGTGGTGCAGGCCGTGGGCGCGCATGTTCTCGTCCGCGGCATGGGTCCAGGCGACGGCCGCCGGGAGGACGAACTTCGGCACGAAGGTCGCCATGGCGATGCCGCCGTTGGCCGGGAGCCGGCCGAGGACGTCGTCGGGGATGTTGCGCGGGTGGTCGCAGATCGCACGCGACGAGGAGTGCGAGAAGATCACCGGCGCCGCGGAGGTGTCGAGCGCGTCGCGCATCGTCGTCGCCGCCACGTGGGAGAGGTCGACCAGCATGCCGGTGCGGTTCATCTCGCGTACGACTTCGTGGCCGAAGGGCGAGAGGCCGCCGACGCCCGGTTCGTCGGTCGCCGAGTCCGCCCACGCGATGTTGTCGTTGTGGGTGAGCGTCATGTAGCGGACGCCCAGCTGGTGCAGGGCGCGCAGGGTGCCCAGCGAGTTGTTGATGGAGTGGCCGCCCTCGGCGCCCATCAGGGAGGCGATACGGCCCTCGGCGCGGGCCGCCTCCATGTCGTCGGCGGTCAGGGCGCGCCGCAGGTCGGCGGGGTAGCGGCCGATCAGCTCGGTGACCACGTCGATCTGTTCGAGGGTGGCGCTGACGGCTTCGTCGCCCGCCATGTCGGTCCGTACGTAGACGGACCAGAACTGGGCCCCGACGCCGCCCGCGCGCAGCCGCGGGATGTCGGTGTGCAGGTGGGCGGACTGGTCGGTGGCGATGTCGCGGGCGTCCAGGTCGTAGCCGACCTGCTCACGCAGCGCCCACGGCAGGTCGTTGTGCCCGTCGACGACGGGGTACTCGGCGAGGAGCTCCGCGGTCCGCTCCAGCTGTTCGGCCTTCTCCACCGGGGCCTACTTCCCGAAGCCGAAGGAGTCGGCGCCCTCGACCCTGGCGCGCAGTCGCTTGCCCTTCTCCGTCGCCTGGTCGTTCAGCTCCTGCTGGAACTCGCCCATACGGGCCTGGAGCTCGCTGTCGTGGGCGGCGAGGATGCGCGCGGCGAGCAGGCCCGCGTTGCGTGCGCCGCCGACCGAGACGGTCGCGACGGGGACACCGGCGGGCATCTGCACGATGGAGAGCAGGCTGTCCATGCCGTCCAGGTACTTCAGCGGGACCGGGACGCCGATGACCGGCAGCGGGGTGACGGAGGCGAGCATGCCGGGCAGATGGGCGGCACCACCCGCCCCCGCGATGATCGTCTTCAGTCCGCGCCCGGCGGCGTTCTCCCCGTACGCGATCATTTCGCGCGGCATGCGGTGGGCGGAGACGACGTCGACCTCGTAGGGGATCTCGAACTCGTCGAGGGCCTTGGCCGCTGCTTCCATGACGGGCCAGTCGGAATCCGAGCCCATGACGATGCCGACGACCGGCGCGGCGGTGGCGGGGGAAGTCATTCGGTGATCGTTCCTCGCAGGTAGTCGGCCGCGTGCCGGGCGCGCTCGCGCACGTCCGCCAGGTCGTCGCCGTAGGTGTTGACGTGTCCGACCTTGCGGCCGGGCTTCACGTCCTTGCCGTACATGTGGATCTTGAGCTGCGGGTCGCGGGCCATGCAGTGCAGATACGCCTGGTACATGTCCGGGTAGTCGCCGCCGAGGACATTGGACATGACCGTCCAGGTGGCGCGCGGGCGCGGGTCGCCGAGCGGCAGGTCGAGGACGGCCCGGACGTGGTTGGCGAACTGCGAGGTGATCGCGCCGTCCTGGGTCCAGTGCCCGGAGTTGTGCGGGCGCATGGCCAGTTCGTTGACGAGGATGCGCCCGTCGGGGGTTTCGAAGAGCTCGACGGCGAGGTGGCCGACGACGCCGAGCTCGGAGGCGATGCGGAGGGCGAGCTGCTGGGCCTCTCCCGCGAGCCGCTCATCCAGCTCCGGAGCCGGGGCGATCACCGTGTCGCAGACCCCGTCGACCTGGATCGACTCGACGACCGGGTAGGCGACGGCCTGGCCGTGCGGCGAGCGGACGATATTGGCCGCCAGCTCCCGTACGAAGTCGACCTTCTCCTCGGCGAGGACCGGGACACCGGCCCGGAAGGGGTCGGCCGCGTCCGCCTCGGAGCGGACCACCCAGACGCCCTTGCCGTCGTAGCCGCCGCGGACCGTCTTGAGGACGACGGGAAAGCCCCCGGCCTCCTCGGCGAAGGCCACGACGTCCGCCGGGGCCTTCACGATGCGGTGGCGGGGGCAGGGCACGCCGATCTCGGTGAGCTTGGCGCGCATCACCCCCTTGTCCTGGGCGTGCACCAACGCGTCGGGGCCGGGGCGCACGGGAATGCCGTCCGCCTCCAGGGCCCGCAGGTGTTCGGTCGGTACGTGTTCGTGATCGAAGGTGATCACGTCACAGCCGCGCGCGAAGGCGCGCAGCGTGTCCAGGTCGCGATAGTCGCCGACGACGACTTCGCTCACCACCTGGGCCGCCGAGTCCTGGGGGGTGTCGCTGAGGAGCTTGAACTTGATGCCGAGGGGGATGCCCGCCTCGTGGGTCATACGGGCGAGCTGACCGCCGCCGACCATGCCGACTACCGGGAACGTCACTCCTCCAGGGTATCCGGCGGCCCGGGGGCCGCCGGACGACGCCCTCCCGCCCGTCCCGCCGGGGCGCAGCCGCGTCACAGCATCGCCACATCTGTCCGTCCGCCCACGGGCAGCCCGTGGACGGGCTGGATAGCATGACCGGGTTGCCGTGTAACCGACAGACAGGCTGAGCGATCACTATGAGCGAACGGGGCGCACTGCGGACCCGGCTGGATCTGCTGGCCCGGGAGGTCGCCAAGTTCGGCGCGGTCGGCGCACTCGGCCTGGTCGTCAACATCGCCGTGTCCAACCTCCTGTGGCGCACCACCGATCTCCAGGTGGTGCGGGCAGGGCTGCTGGCCACGTTCGTCGCCATCCTCTTCAACTACGTCGGCTTCCGCTACTGGACGTACCGGGACCGCGACAAGAGCGGGCGGACCCGCGAGCTGACGCTGTTCCTGCTGTTCAGCGCGGTGGGGGCGGTCATCGAGACCGGTGTGCTGTATGCGGCGACGTACGGATTCGGGTGGAACACCCCGGTCCAGAGCAATGTCTTCAAGATCCTCGGGATCGGCATCGCGACCCTGTTCCGTTTCTGGTCCTACCGGACCTGGGTGTTCAAGGCCCTGCCCGTGAAGGAGACCGTGCTGAGCGCGGAGGGGTTCCTGAAGCAGGGGCGTACGGAGCGGGTGTCCCGGGTCGAGGCGGATTCGGTGGGCCGGTAGCGGATTCGGTACGGCGCCGGCCGCTCACCGCACCGGGCGTTCCGGTTCCCGCCTCTTGAGGGCCTCCCGGCTGAGGAACAGGGCGAAGACCGGCGGCTGCTGCTGGAGCAGTTCGAGGCGGCCGCCGTCCGCCTCCGCGAGGTCCCTGGCCACCGCGAGGCCGATGCCGGTGGAGTTGCGGCCGCTGATCGTCCGCTCGAAGATCCGGGCACCGAGGTCGGGAGGCACTCCCGGGCCCTCGTCCGTGACCTCGATGACCGCCTGGTTGCCGGTGACGCGGGTGCGCAGCGCCACCGTGCCGCCGCCGTGCATCAGTGAGTTCTCGATCAGGGCGGCCAGCACCTGGGCGACCGCCCCGGGCGTGCCGACGGCCCGCAGCCCCTGCTTTCCGGAGCGGACGATGGCGCGTCCCTCGCCCCGGTAGGCCGGGCGCCACTCCTCGACCTGCTGCTTGACGACCTCGTCGAGGTCGAAGACGACGGCGGAGCCGGTACGCGGATCGCGGGCGTTGGTCAGCAGCCGCTCCACCACGTCGGTGAGCCGCTCGACCTGGGTGAGGGCGATGTTCGCCTCCTCCTTCACCGTGTCCGGGTCGTCGGTGACGGAGATCTCCTCGATCCGCATGGAGAGCGCGGTCAGCGGCGTACGGAGCTGGTGCGAGGCGTCGGCGGCCAGCCGGCGTTCCGCGGTCAGCATCCGGGCGATCCGTTCGGCGGAGGAGTCCAGGACATCGGCGACCCGGTCCAGCTCCGGCACTCCGTACCGCTTGTGGCGCGGGCGCGGGTCGCCGGAGCCCAGGCGTTCGGCGGTCTCGGCGAGGTCCGTCAGCGGCGAGGCGAGTTTGTTGGCCTGGCGCACGGCGAGGAGCACGGCGGAGACGATGGCCAGCAGCGCCACCGCGCCGATGATCATCAGCGTGCGGCCGACCTCGCGGGTCACGGAGGAGCTGGACTCCTCGACGGTGACCCGCTCGCCCTGCTCCCCCTCGGCCGTACTGCTGATCACGCTGCCGGTGGGGCGCTTGCCGACTTCGAGCGGGGCGCGTCCGGGGATCTTGACGAGCGCGTACCGCTTGCTGGAGATCTGCTCGGCCAGCAGCGCGGGGTTGATCCGCTCGGCCCCCAGGAGCCTGCTCTCGACGACGCTGATCAGCCGCAGCGCCTCGGAGTCGACACTCTCCTGGGCGCTGTTGCTGATGGTGCGGCTCTCGACGATGACGAGGGAGACGCCGAAGACGGCGATCACCACGAGCACCACGGCGAGCGTGGAGTTGATCAGTCTGCGGCGCATGAGTGTTTCTGTACGTCAGCTCTTCTCGAAGCGGAAGCCGACGCCCCGCACGGTCGCGATGTAGCGGGGGTTCGCCGCGTCGTCGCCGAGCTTCTTGCGGAGCCAGGAGATGTGCATGTCGAGGGTCTTGGTCGAGGACCACCAGGTGGTGTCCCAGACCTCGCGCATCAGCTGGTCCCGGGTGACGACCCGTCCCGCGTCGCGGACCAGGACCCTCAGCAGGTCGAACTCCTTGGCGGTGAGCTGGAGTTCCTCGTCGCCCATCCAGGCCCGGTGCGACTCGACGTCGATCCTGACGCCGTGGGTGGCGGGCGCCGGGGCGGGCTCGGTGGCACCGCGGCGCAGCAGGGCCCGGACCCGGGCGAGCAGTTCGGCCAGGCGGAAGGGCTTGGTCACGTAGTCGTCGGCGCCCGCGTCCAGGCCGACGACGGTGTCCACCTCGTCGGCACGCGCGGTCAGCACCAGGATCGGCACGGTGTGGCCCTCGGCACGGAGTCTGCGGGCGACTTCGAGGCCGTCCATCCCGGGCAGACCCAGGTCGAGTACGACCAGGTCGATTCCGCCCTGGAGGCCGGCGTCGAGAGCGGTCGGACCGTCTTCGCGGACCTCGACCTCGTAACCCTCCCGACGCAGGGCGCGGGCCAGCGGCTCCGAGATGGATGCGTCGTCCTCGGCGAGCAGTACACGGGTCATGGAGTGATGGTAGTCCGCAGAAGGCGGATCCAGTGAGGTGATCCAAAAGCCCTGCGGCTCCGCGAATAAAACGGAGGGACACCTTTGAATATGGGAGTGCGGTTGCATCGCTACCTGTGATCCATATCTCAAGTCCTTTCATATCCGGCACTGTCGTGTCGTATGGTTACTCGACGCCTGTTGCACTACTCAAGGACCCTTGGGCAGCTTTTAGCGCCGAGGGTCTTTTTTGTTCTGCCGGCTGGTACCCGCCAGTCGTGAATTCAGTGAATGACCTGTGGCCGGGCCCGGAGCGCGAGACGCGCACCGGGCGTGGATCCCGACGCGGTCGCTCCCCGTCCCCTCCGGCCGGCTCCTCGACGAGCCCGGCGGCCGGGACGAATCCCCTGTCAGGCGTGGGGTGGGACGCGGCCGTGCCGGTGCCGGCCTCCCCCCACCGGGCGCGTCACGCTCACGAGGCGTCGCGTCCCGAGCACGCAAGGATCGACCATGGCGTCCAGCCTGACGAAGGACTCGGCCAGTACCTCTGGTTCCGCGAAGACCTTCTTCGGCCACCCCCGCGGCCTGGCCACTCTCTTCATGACCGAGATGTGGGAGCGCTTCAGCTACTACGGCATGAGGGCCCTGCTCCCCCTCTACCTGATCGCCCCCGACGGCCTTCACATGAACCCGGCCACGGCCACGGCGATCTACTCGGTCTACGTGTCGCTGGTCTACCTGCTCGCCATGCCCGGCGGCTGGTTCGGCGACCGTGTCTGGGGTCCCCGCAAGACCGTCGCCGTCGCCGGTACGGTCATCATGATCGGCCACCTGACGCTGGCGCTGCCCTCGCAGGGCACCTTCTTCGCCGGTCTCGGACTGGTCGCCATCGGCTCCGGTCTGCTGAAGTCCAACATCTCGACGATGGTCGGCCACCTCTACGACGGCCCGGACGACGCGCGCCGCGACGGCGGCTTCACGATCTTCTACATGGGCATCAACGCGGGTGCCTTCGCGGCGCCGCTGATCATCGGCACCATCGGTGAGAGCGTCAACTGGCACCTGGGCTTCGCGCTCGCCGCGCTCGGCATGGGGCTGGGCCTCGCCCAGTTCCTGATGGGCACCCGCCACCTGAACGGGCGCAGCCTCGTCGTACCGAAGCCGCTGTCGGCGGCCGAGCGGGCGAGCACGCTGCGCAAGGGCATGATCTGGCTGGCCGTCGCGGCCGTCTTCTACATCGTCACGGTCGCCACCGGCGTCTACACGCTCAACTGGCTCCTGGTCCCCATCACCGTCGCGGGCCTGGTCATCCCGGTCGTCGTCCTGACGCGCATCAAGCGCGACAAGGAGCTCAGCGCCGCCGAGCAGTCGAAGATGTCCGGGTACATCTGGTTCTTCGCCGCCGCCGCCATCTTCTGGATGATCTACGACCAGGGCGGTTCGACGGTCGCGATCTTCGCCGACTCCTCGGCCGACAACAGTGTCTTCGGCTGGACCTTCCCGGTCTCCTGGTACCAGTCGGTCAACCCGGTCCTGATCATGGCGCTGGCCCCGCTCTTCGCCGCTTTCTGGCTGGCGCTGAACCGCCGCGGCAAGGAGCCCAGCACCATCGTGAAGTTCAGCTCCGGCCTGGTGCTGGTCGGTGCGTCGTTCTTCCTCTTCCTGATGCCGCTGACGATCGCGACCGACGGCCACAAGGCCGCCGCGATGTGGCTGGTCGCGATCTACTTCGTCCAGACGGTCGCCGAGCTGACGCTGTCGCCGGTGGGCCTCTCCGTCACCACGAAGATGGCTCCGGCCAAGTACGCCAGCCAGATGATGGGTGTCTGGTTCCTGGCCGTCACCGCCGGTGACTGCACCACGGGCCTGCTCTCCACCGCGGGCGTGCAGCTCAACGGCACCGGCGTGGTCACCCTGCAGGCCTTCCTCGCCGTCGCCGCGGGTGTCGCGGTCTTCATGTACCGCGGGAAGGTGAAGCAGCTCATGGGCACCGTGCGCTGACGCACCGGACCCGGCTTGCGCGAGGGGCCGCCGCACACCGGCACCCCGGTGTGCGGCGGCCCCTCGCACGCGTAGCCGTGGGCTCAGCTCACCTGGTGCCGCGCAGCCTGCGCCACGGCGTGAAGGTGAACACGGCGCCGCCCAGCAGGATCGCCGTCCCCGCGACCAGGCCGAGTGCGCGCAGGGTGCCGTGGTCCTCGGCCCCGGTGGCGGCCAGTCCGCCGCCGGAGTCCGTGCCGCCGGCCGTGGAGCCGGTGGAGCCGGAGGTCGTGGAGCCGGAGGCGCCGCCCTGCTGGGCCGTGGTGTCGAGCTCCAGCGACGGGGTCACCGAGCCCTTGACCTTGCACGGGATGTTGATCTTCGAGGAGCCCAGGGTGACATCGATGGTCAGGGTTCCGGGGCCGAGCGTGGACTTCCCGGACGCGCCCGGCTTGTAGGTGCCGGTCATGTCGGCGAGGTCGACGGGCTTGCCCTGCTCCAGCGGTGCGGCGTTGGCGGGTCCGGTGACCTTCACCGAGCCCTTGTCGGCGCCGCCGACGACGATGTCCATGGACGGCTTGAGCGCGCCCGCCGGCAGCGCGGCCGGGCTGTCCATCACGCCCTTGGCCGTCTTGACCGTGAGCGCGTAGCTCCCGCCGCTCTTCTTGGCGTTGATCGTCACCTTGGAGGCGATGTCGGGCGGTCCCGGGGAGGTGCAGGTGAAGTGGACGGAGACCTCCTTGCCCGGGAAGTCGGTCTGGCCGCCGCTGCCGCCGGAGCCGGAGGTGGTGCCGCCCGCGGCCGTGGAACCGGTCGTGGAACCGGAGGTCGTACCACCGGCGGTCGTGGAACCGGAGGTCGTACCACCGGCGGTCGTGGAACCGGAGGTCGTACCACCGGCAGTCGTGGAACCACCCGTGGAGCCGCTCGTCGTACCGCCCGCGGCCGTGCCCCCGCCGCCGTCCGTGACCTTGATGGTCGCGCCCGTCCCCACCGTCTCCTTCGGGCTGCACTTGGTGTCCGTGGAGATCGGCTTGGAGACGTTGATGTCGTACGCGTCCGGCGTCAGCGTGATCTCGCCGGCCTTCTCCAGCTTCAGCGTGCCCTTCATGTCGGGCAGCACCATGGCGCTGTTCTTCGGGATCGGCGGGTTCTGCCGCGGCCCCTCCATCCGCAGGGTGCCCGTGGCCGCGCCGCCCACCTTGACGGTGCCGGTCGGCTTGACCGTGTCCTTGTCCAGATCGAGTATGTCGGGGTTCCTGGAAGCGGCCTGGACCGTCTTCCACACCACCTCGACGGTGTCCCCGACCTTGGCCTCGGCGGGCGCGGTCAGCTGCACCACGGTGGTGCCCTGCACGGGCGGCAGTCCGGAGATGGCCGGGGGTATGCACTCCGTCTTGTACGAGGTGTCGGCGGCCTGGGCCGGACTCGCGGCCAGCAGCAGGCCCGCGCCGCCGAGCATCATCGCGACTCCCGCCGCGACCGTCCTCCGTTGCGTACTCACGAATGTCCCTTCGTCGTCGGTCTGTTCTCTGACGGTGCGGAATCCGGTGTGAACCATGGCAGCGCGGCCGCGGTGGCGGGCCCGGACGCGGCCTCGGGGCTCCCGGCGGACCCCGGCGCACGGCGCGCCCCCGGGAGCCCGGCGGACGCCCCGGCCGGTCGCGGACCGCGCCGGCGAAGACGCCCGCCGCGGGCCGGGGTGCGCGAGGTGCGCGAGGTGCGGGGCCGCACCCTGTCGACGATCGCCATACCGATCCGGAACACGGCGGCCGGTACGACGACACACAGCAGGACCCAGAAGAGGGTGACGCCCCAGGGGCGGCCGACCCCCCACGGCTGCTCGGCCAGCACCTTGCCGCCGTACTCCAGCGAGACCTGGTAGTCGCCGTGGGCGCCCGCCGCCAGTTCGACCGGCAGCTTGATCTGCACCTTGCGGCCGGACTCGATGGTGCCGCGCCACTGCCGCTCCTCCCACTGCGGGGCGAAGACGCCGTGCGCGGTGCCGACCCGGAAGACCGGGTCCTTGACCGGAGCGGAGCCCAGGTTGCCGACGGTGAAGACGAGTTGCCGGGCGGGCGGGGCGCCGAACCAGGTGAGGATTCCGCTGTCGCCCTCCAGCCGGGTGGCGGCCAGCACCGCGAGCCGGCCGCCCCCGGTCTCCTTCGGCAGCGCGGCGACCGGGTGGCCCGCGACGACGAACACGGCGTCGGCGGTGGCCTGTTCCCCGGTGACGGTGGCGACATGCACCACGCAGGGGCAGGGCACCGGCGGCTCGGCGACCGGCATCTTCCTGCCGAAGCCGCCCTTGGCATCGGTGGTGACGGCACGACCCTCGGCGTTGGCGCAGGAGTTGGTGCCGCCGATCACCCCGCGGTCCGGGGTGGACCGTCCGCAGATCAGCATCATCAGCAGCGTGCCGGGACGCCAGCCGCTGCCCTTGACGGTGATCTCGCCGCCCTTGCCCGCCTGCTGTTTCGAGAGGGTGACCGCGGGCTTCGCCTCCGCGGCTCTCGTACCCGCCGCGTCCGCGCCGGTCGCGGAGAGCAGCAGCAGGGCGGGCAGCAGCGCACCGAGCACCGCGGCGAGCAGCAGCGCGGTGCGCGGCGCGGCGTCCCGCCGGTGGCTGCCGCCGCGGAGTGGTGCCGGTCCGGTCTGTCCAGTCACGATTCCGCTCCCGCCTTCGCCACGTGCCTGCTCTCGGAGTGCTGTTGATCGCCCCGGGACCGCTGAGACCGGCCACCGCCGCCACCGCCGCCGTCCTCCGGTGGCCGACCGCGGGTGCGTCGGAGCCGGTACGCGTACGCGCCCGCGGCGACCGCGGCCAGGAGCAGCAGCGCGCCACCGGCCACCGGCACCCACGGGACGAAGACCGCACGGGCCGTGGCCTCGCTGTGCGCGCCGCCCGCCGCCGTGACCCGCAGCCGTACCGTCACCGAGTCGAGGGCCGGGGCCTCCCGCCACGGTTCGGTGAGCCTGACGCGCTGTCCGGGCAGCAGCTGCACCGGAAGCGTGCGGGCCCCGCGCCGCAGCAGCCTCCCGAACACCCCGTCGGCGTCGACGGCGATCCGCGGGGCCAGGACCGTGTTGCCGCGGTTGACCACCGTGTAGTGGACGGTCCGCCCGGACACGGTGACGCCCTCGACGGTGAGCGCGCCCAGCTCCGGCCCGCCGACCCGCAGCCGGACCTGTACGCCCACCGAGCGGCCGCCGCCCTCCACGACGAGCGCGCCGGGGTGGTCCCCGGGCGTCGCGCCCGTCGGCACGGTGACGGAGAACGGCACGTCGGCGCGGGTGCGGGCCGGCACGGTCACCTCGGCGGCGGCGGTCCGCAGCCAGGCGCCGGCCCCGGTGGAGCCCTTGCCGTCGCGCACCGCCGAGCCGCCGGCCCCGGTGGAGCCCTTGCCGTCGCGCACCGCCAGGCCGCCGGCCCCGGTGGAGCCCTTGCCGTCGCGCACCGCCGAGCCGCCGTCCCCGGCGTGGTACGCGTCGGCGCCGCGCAGCCGCACGGTGACCGGGGCCGTACCGGGGTTGGTGACGGAGAGCCGGTCCTGGAGGACGGTGCCGGGCGGGCCCTCCAGATAGAAGTACGGTCTGCCGCCGCCCGTTCCGAAACCGCTCGCCGCGGGCCGCGCCGTCCACGACGCGGCGCTCCCGGGCGCCGGTGCCCGGTCCGCGGCACCGGCCACCGGGGGCATGGCGAAGGTGAACAGCAGGACGGCGAGGGCGAGTCGGGCGGCGTGACCGGTCGGCGACGGCATGGGCGGCTCCCTGGTGCGTGACGGCGGCCGGCTCGTGGGCTGGGGCGCCTCCGGATCCGGCCCGGTCCGGAGGGAACGCCCTGACGCCCTACCGGCCCGCGGCCCCCTGCCCGCGCCTGGTCAGCCAGAGCACTCCGGCCGCGCCGGTCAGCAGCACCGTGCCGCCGAGCGTGCCGAGCGCCACCGCCGAGTCGAGCGGACCGGTCTTCGGCAGCTGCCCGCCGTTGTCCGGGGTGCCCTGCCCGTTGCCCGCGGCTGTCACGTCGAGCTGGAGCGACGGGCCCGGGTTGTTGGAGGGGGTGCAGGTCGTGGTCGTGCCGAGCGCCTTGATGGTGAGCACACCGGCGGTGAAGTCGACCTTGCCGCTCTTCTTCGGGGTGTACGTACCCGACAGGTCACTGATCCTGATCGGGGTGTTGGCGGGTATGGCCGCGGAGTTCGGCGCGCCGGAGACCTGGACCTGGCCCTGGTCGGCACCGCCCACCTTGATGACCGCGCTGGGGTTCATCGCGCCCTTGCCCAGTTCGACGGGGCTGGACGAGACCCCCTTCTGGAAGGACATCGTGAGCCGGTAGCCGCTGCCGCTCCTGACGCTCTTGATGTCGATGGGCGACACGGCACCCTTGTCACCGATCGGGGTCTTGCACTGGTAGTTGACGTCCACGACCGTGGCGTGGGCGGCGGGCGCGGCCATCAGCACCACCGTGCCCGCCAGCGCGGACGCCAGCGCGAGAGCTGTTCGCTTCTGGTAGGACACCTTGAGTTCCCCTCACCACATTACTGACGACACATCAGATCGGGCGCTCAAGGTACGCCCGGGGCCTTGTGGAGGGAAGACAAAGAGCGCGCCGATCCGGCGCGCTCCTGAGTGGTGCGGTACGGGGGCCCACGGCCCCGGAACCCGGCCCCGGAACCACCCGGGGCGCGGACGAGGGGCCCGCACGGGGCCCGGAGGCGGAACTAGGCGGGGGCCGCCAGCTCCGCCCAGACGGTCTTTCCGGGCCGGCCGGCCACCCGCTGGACGCCCCAGTCCAGGCAGAGCCGCTGCACGATGAACATCCCGTGCCCGCCGGGCCGGCCGGCCCGGTGCGGAGTGCGCGGCGCGGGCTGTCCCGCACCCGAGTCGACGACCTCCACCCGCAGCACCTTCGCCGTGCAGGCGATGCGCATCTCCTCGGGGCCGTCCGCGTGCAGACAGGCGTTGGTGACCAGTTCGGAGACGACCAGCAGGACGTCCTCGGCGGCGGCCCGTCCGTCGGCGCTCGTCGCGGGGAGCCAGCCCCAGTCGTGAAGAGCCTGGCGGGCGAAGTCACGAGCCGTCGGCACGATGCCGCCGATCCCCCGCAGCGACACCGTGCGCCACTGCCGCTCGACCGGTTCGGAGGAGGCCGCACCGGCGCCCGCGTCCGCGCCCGTGCCGGCGCCCTCCGGCTCGCGGCCGAGGTCGCCCGGCGGATGCTGCCGGGTGGTGCTCATCAGCGCTTCACCTCACCGATTCACCATGTCGCCATTGAACAGTTACAAGTACAGGTACAGATACACGTACGGATACGGGGTGAGTGGGTCGCCCACGGCTCCGCCCGGTGTCTCCTGCCCGGCCGAATCGTGACAACACCCACTTCGTCTACGCGGATCGCGTGACACGGGCAACACGTGGGGCACCCGGGGTCGCGCAACGCGCCACGCTCACGTGTCCAGGGCCGCTTCGAGGGAGTCGTGGACGGTGAAGACCGCCTCGGCCCCGGTGATCTCGAAGACCCGCGCCACCACCGGCAGCATCCCGGCCAAATGGACCCCTCCCCCTGCCGCCTCCGCCTTGAGGCGGGCACCGAGCAGCACATTCAGCCCGGTGGAATCACAGAATTCGAGTCGCGAGCAGTCGACCACCAGGCGTACTCGCCCTTGCTCGACCGCGCTCTCCAGAGGCTCTCGCAGCAGATCCGCCGTGTGGTGATCCAGCTCACCCACCGGCGTCACGACCTCGCTGCGCCCCTCGGTTCGGGACTCGACCTGAAGCCGACCCCGGTTCGCACTGCCGACCGTCCCGCGGTCCATGCCCGTCCCTCTTCGCCGTCGTCACTGCCGTCGTCACTGCCTGCGTCCTGGCGTGCGCGGATTCGTCGTAGCCGTCGCTGACGTTCTCGAAACAGTACGCGTTCCGTACGCCACGCGGTAGCCGAAGACCTCAACAAACCGGACATACAGCAGCATTTAGCGCTTGTAACTGCCTGTCCGGACCGGGTAAGGGTAGAGGGACACCCAAAACACGGCCGGCTTCGGAGGCGCCGCTTCACCGCAGGAACACGTATGGGCATCGGCAGCCATATGCCGAGAACGATGGAGGAGACCATGTCACCCAGGCTCGACGAACCGCGTATCCACGACGCGACGTCAGCATGTCCTCAGGGACGGACCCACTCAGACACCTCTGCCGCGAACGCCGGAAACGGCACGCGCGCCGACGCCATCAGCGCCGGCACCACCAGCAGCACCCGCACCACGACCGCCGTCGGCACCGCCGACGACCACGGCGCCGGTGGCGGTCTCGAAGGACTTCCCGAGATCCCGCCCTACGACGAAGTGGGGGCGCTGGACGCCCGGGCCCTGTCGAAGACGCTCTTCGAGCGGCTCGAATCCCTCGAAGAGGGCACCCACGAGTACGCCTACGTCCGCAATACGCTCGTCGAACTGAACCTGGCCCTGGTCAAGTTCGCCGCCTCCCGGTTCCGCTCCCGCAGCGAACCGATGGAGGACATCATCCAGGTCGGCACCATCGGCCTGATCAAGGCGATCGACCGTTTCGAGCTGAGCCGGGGCGTGGAGTTCCCGACGTTCGCGATGCCGACCATCGTCGGCGAGATCAAGCGCTTCTTCCGCGACACCAGTTGGTCCGTGCGCGTCCCGCGCCGGCTTCAGGAGCTGCGGCTCGACCTGGCCAAGGCGGGCGACGAGCTCGCCCAGCAGCTGGATCGTTCACCCACCGTGGGCGAGCTCGCCGACCGCCTCGGCATCACCGACGACGAGGTCGTCGAGGGCATGGCCGCGAGCAACGCGTACACCGCCAGCTCGCTGGACGCCAAGCCCGAGGAGAACGAGCAGGAAGGCGCCCTGGCGGACCGCATCGGCTACGAGGACCACGGACTCGAAGGCATCGAGTACGTCGAGTCCCTGAAGCCGCTGATCGCCTCGCTGCCACGCCGGGACCGCACGATCCTCTCGCTCCGGTTCGTCGCCAACATGACGCAGTCGGAGATCGGTGAGGAACTGGGCATCTCCCAGATGCATGTGTCGCGGCTGCTCTCCCGCACGCTGGTCAAGCTCCGGAAGGGCCTGACGCTGGAGGAGTGAGCGGGCATCCCGCCCGCACGCGGCGCGGCCGCGTGGCGTACCGCGAGCCCCTTGCGGAAGGACCTGCCCGGACAGCGGGCGGGTCCTTCCGCATGTGACGGCATGTGACGGCATGTCATGGACGTCTGGTCGCAGACGCCGTGCCGGGCCGGCCGCGCTCAGACGACGCGCGCGCCGCGCTGCCAGACCGCGTGGACCAGCGGGACGCCCGGCCGGTAGGCGAGGTGGACATGGCTGGGTGCGTCGAGCAGGACCAGATCGGCGCGGGCGCCCGGAGCGATGCGGCCGATGTCCGTACGGCGCAGGGCCGCCGCGCCGCCCGCGGTGGCGGACCAGAGCGCCTCGTCCGGGGTCATGCCCATGTCGCGTACGGCGAGGGCGATGCAGAAGGGCATGGAGGACGTGAACGACGAGCCCGGATTGCAGTCGGTGGAGAGTGCGACGGTGGCCCCCGCGTCGAGGATGCGGCGGGCGTCCGGCCAGGTGGCGCGGGTGGAGAACTCGGCGCCGGGCAGCAGGGTGGCGACGGTGTCGCCCTGGGCCAGGGCGTCGACGTCCGCGTCGGTGAGGTGGGTGCAGTGGTCGGCGGACGCGGCGTCGAGTTCGACGGCGAGCTGGACGCCGGGGCCGTGGCCGAGCTGGTTGGCGTGGACGCGGGGGTGCAGGCCCTTGGCACGGCCGGCGGTGAGGACGGCACGGGCCTGGTCGCCGTCGAAGGCGCCCTTCTCGCAGAAGACGTCGATCCAACGGGCGTACGGGGCACAGGCGTCGAGCATCGCCCCGGTGACCAGGTCGACGTATCCGGCCGGATCGTCGGCGTAGTCCGGGGAGACGATGTGCGCCCCGAGGTAGGTGACCTCTTCGGTGTGCCGGGCGGCGATCCGCAGGGCGCGGGCCTCGTCCTCGACGGTGAGGCCGTAGCCGGACTTGGTCTCGAAGGTGGTGGTGCCCTGGCGCAGCCCCTCGGCGAGGTAGCGGGCGACGTTGGCGGAGAGCTCGTCGTCGGTGGCGGCGCGGGTGGCGGCGACCGTGGTCCTGATGCCGCCCGCGCTGTAGGCGCGGCCGGACATCCGGGCGTTGAACTCCTCGGTGCGGTCGCCCGCGAACACGAGATGGGAGTGGGAGTCGACGAAGCCGGGGATCGCCGCCCGGCCGCCCGCGTCGACGGCGTGGTCGGTGGCGGGTGCTCTGCTCGACCTGCCGGTCCAGACGACCCGGTCGCCCTCGATGACGACGGCCGCGTCCCGGATCAGGCCCAGGGGGGAATCCGCCTGGAGGGAGGGGTCGTTGGTGACCAGGGCGGCGATGTTGGTGATGGCGGTCGTCGTCATCGGGAGACTGCTCTCCTTGGGTGTCGGCTTGCGGGGCGGCGGTCTGCCGGTGGGCCGTCTCCGGAGCGGCGGTCCGTCGGCGGGACTGCGGGGCGACGCGTGCGGGGTCCGGGGACCGGCCGTCTCCGGGGCGGCGGGGTGGTCAGCGGTGGAGTGCGGCGATCGCCGAGGCGAGCGCCGCGGGGACGTCCTCGACCAGGGTGTGCCGCCCGTCGCGGACGATGTGCCGGCCTGCCACGACCGTGTGCCGCACATCGGCCGCAGAGGCGGCGAACACGGCTGTCTCGGCCGCGAGCCGGGGCGCCGGACCCGCTGTTCTGACGGAGTCCAGGGCTACGGTCGCCAGATCGGCGGGCGCCCCGGGTTCGAGGATGCCCGCCCCGGGCCGGCCGAGCGCGGCATGGCCGTCGACCGTGGCGGCGCGCAGCAGGGCGGCCGCCGTCCAGTGGCCGCGTGCCCGGGTGCGCAGGCGTTCGTCCAGCTCCATCGCGCGGGCCTCTTCGAAGAGATCGATCACGGCGTGGCTGTCGCTGCCGAGGGAGAGCGGCGACCCGGCGCGCTGGAGGGCGGCGGCGGGGCCGATTCCGTCGGCGAGGTCGCGTTCCGTGGTGGGGCACATGCAGGTGCCGGTCGCCGAGGAGCCGAGGAGCGTGATGTCCTCGTCGGTGAGGTGCGTGTTGTGGATGCCGGTGGTGCGCGGGCCGAGGACCCCGTGGTCGGCGAGGAGCCGGGTGGGGGTGCAGCCGTGGGCGGCGAGGCAGGCGTCGTTCTCCGCGGTCTGCTCGGAGAGGTGGACGTGGAGCGGGGCCTGCCGCTCCTCGGCCCAGGCGGCCACGGTGGCGAGCTGCGCGGCGGGGACGGCGCGCACGGAGTGGACGGCCGCGCCGATCAGGGCGTGGCCGCCGCCCTTGAGGAGGGAGGCGCGTTCGGCCCAGGCGTCCGCGGTGGTGTCGGAGAAGCGCAGCTGGTGCTGGTCGGGCTGCTGGTACTGGGTGGGGCGCCGGCCGAATCCGGCGGAGAGGTAGGCGGTGTCCAGCAGCGTGATCCGGATGCCGGCCTCGCCCGCTGCCGCGATCAGCGCCTCTCCCATCGCGTTGGGGTTGTCGTACGGGGTGCCGCCCGGCGCGTGGTGCAGATAGTGGAATTCACCGACGGCGGAGATGCCGGCCAGGGCCATCTCGGCGTACACCGCACGGGCGAGGTCGTAGTACGAGTCGGGGGTGAGCCGGGAGGCGACCTGGTACATGGTCTCGCGCCAGGTCCAGAAGGTGCCGGAGCCGACCTGGACGGTGGAGCGCAGGGCTCGGTGGAAGGCGTGCGAGTGGGTGTTGGCGAGCCCGGGAAGGGTAAGCCCGCGCAGCACGGTGGCGCCCGGCGGCGGGGAGGCGACGCCGGTGCGGACGCCCGCGATGATGCCGCCGGACACGTCCAGGGCGACGCCCGGCTCGACATGGGTGCCGAGCCAGGCGTGGGACAACCAGTACGTCACGGTGACGGGCCTGCCCGTCGGCTCCGTTGTCAGCTGCACGCGAGACCTTCCAGTACGTCGGCGAGTGCGATCACCCCGGCCACGCAGTCGTCCTCGGCGGCCTGTTCGGCCGGCGAGTGCGAGATCCCGGTGGGGTTCCGTACGAACAGCATGGCGGTCGGGACCGAAGCGGACAAAATACCCGCATCGTGTCCGGCGCCGGTGCCGAGGACGGGTACGGCGCGGTCGGTGTCGCCCCGGCCCGTCAGGATCTTGCCGAGCTCGTCGCGCAGGGCGTGCTCGAACTCCACGACGGGCGTGTAGGACTCCCGTACGACATCGAGGTCGATCCCGGCCCGCTCGGCGTGTTCCCGGGCGGCCCGTTCGATGCCGGTGACCACGGCGTCGAGGCGGTCCTGGTCGGCGGCGCGGGAGTCGAGCCAGCCGCGGACGAGGGAGGGGATGGCGTTGACCCCGTTCGGCTCGACGGCGATCTTGCCGAAGGTGGCGAGGGCGCCGGCGAGCTCCGCCTCGCGGCGGGCGGCCAGCACGGTCTCGGCGTACGTGAGCATCGGGTCGCGCCGGTCGGCCAGCCGGGTGGTGCCCGCGTGGTTGGCCTCGCCCCGGAAGTCGAACCGCCAGCGCCCGTGCGGCCAGATCGCGGAGGCGATGCCGACCGGGTCGCCGGTGAGGTCGAGGGCGCGGCCCTGCTCGACGTGGAGCTCGACGAACGCGCCGATACGGGCGAGCCGTTCGGGGTCCGGGCCGATGGTGTCGGGGTCGTACCCGGCCGCCTCCATGGCCTGCGGCAGCGTGATGCCGTCGGCATCGGTGAGCCGGTGCGCCGCTTCGACGGTCAGCTGCCCGGCGGTGAGCCGGGAGCCCACGCAGGCGAGCCCGAAGCGGGCCCCCTCCTCGTCGCCGAAGTTGCTGATGGCCAGCGGCCGGCTGAACTCCGCTCCTCTGCGGCGGAGTTCGTCGAGGGCGGCGAAGGAGGAGACCACGCCGAGCGGCCCGTCGAAGGCACCGCCGTCCGGTACGGAGTCGAGGTGCGAGCCGGTGACGACGGCGTCCCCCGCGAGGGGGTCGCCGAGCCAGGCCCACTGGTTGCCGTTCCGGTCGACCTCGTAGGTGAGCCTGCGCGCCTCGGCCTGCGCCCGGAACCAGGCACGGCAGTCGGCGTCGGCCCCGGTCCAGGCGTAGCGGCGGTATCCGCCGCTGTCCTGGTGCCGGCCGATGGGCGCGAGCTCTCGCCACATGTCCCGGAACGACGGTGCACCGCCCCCGCCCCCGGTCGCGGCCTCGGCGGCCTGGGCGCCGTTTCGTTCCCCGGTCACTGCCCCTCCGTCATCGGCACACGGACGCCCTTGTCCGCGGCGACCGACTCCGCGATGTCGTACCCGGCGTCGACGTGCCGGATGACGCCCATGCCCGGGTCGTTGGTGAGCACCCGGCGGATCTTCTCGCCCGCCAGCTTCGTACCGTCGGCGACGGTCACCTGTCCGGCGTGGATGGAGCGCCCCATGCCGACGCCGCCGCCGTGGTGGATGGAGACCCAGGAGGCACCGGACGCCACATTGACCATGGCGTTCAGCAGCGGCCAGTCGGCGATCGCGTCGGAGCCGTCGAGCATGGCCTCGGTCTCCCGGTAGGGGGAGGCCACGGAGCCGCAGTCCAGGTGGTCGCGCCCGATGGCCAGCGGGGCGGCCAGCTCGCCGGAGGCCACCATGTCGTTGAACCGCTCGCCGGCCCGGTCGCGCTCGCCGTAGCCGAGCCAGCAGATCCGGGCGGGCAGGCCCTGGAAGTGGACGCGTTCACCGGCCATCTTGATCCAGCGGTGCAGGGACTCGTTCTCCGGGAAGAGTTCGAGCATCGCCTTGTCGGTCTTGTGGATGTCGGACGCCTCGCCGGAGAGCGCGGCCCAGCGGAACGGCCCCTTGCCCTCGCAGAAGAGCGGCCGGATGTAGGCGGGCACGAAGCCCGGGAAGTCGAACGCCCGGTCGTAGCCCGCGAGTTGCGCCTCGCCGCGGATGGAGTTGCCGTAGTCGAAGACCTCGGCCCCGGCGTCCATGAAGCCGACCATCGCCTCGACGTGCTTGGCCATCGACTCCCGGGCGCGCTGCGTGAAGTCGGCGGGCTTCTCGGCGGCGTACGACGCCATGTCGTCGAAGTCGACACCGAGCGGGAGGTACGCGAGCGGGTCGTGCGCGCTCGTCTGGTCGGTGACGATGTCGATCGGCGCGCCCTCGGCGAGCATCCGCGGCAGCAGCTCCGCCGCGTTGCCCAGCAGGCCGATGGAGAGCGGCCTGCGGGCGTCCCGGGCCTCGGTGGCGAGCTGGAGCGCGTGCTCCAGGGAGTCGGCGCGCACGTCCAGGTAGCGGTGCTCGATGCGGCGCTCGATGGCGCGCGGGTCGCAGTCGATGCAGATCGCGACGCCGTCGTTCATGGTCACGGCGAGCGGCTGGGCGCCGCCCATGCCGCCGAGTCCGGCGGTCAGGGTGATCGTGCCGGCCAGCGTTCCGCCGAACTTCTTCGCCGCGACGGCGGCGAACGTCTCGTAGGTGCCCTGGAGGATGCCCTGCGTGCCGATGTAGATCCACGACCCGGCGGTCATCTGGCCGTACATGGTGAGCCCGAGCGCCTCCAGGCGGCGGAACTCCTCCCAGTTCGCCCAGTCGCCCACCAGGTTGGAGTTGGCGATCAGGACCCGCGGCGCCCACTCGTGCGTCTGCATGACGCCGACCGGGCGCCCGGACTGGACGAGCATCGTCTCGTCCTGCTTGAGCGTCCGCAGCGTACGCACCATGGCGTCGAACGAGCGCCAGTCGCGGGCCGCCTTGCCGGTGCCGCCGTAGACGACGAGCTTGTCGGGGTGTTCGGCGACCTCGGGATCGAGGTTGTTCTGGAGCATGCGCAGGGCGGCCTCCTGCTGCCATCCCAGGGCGCTCAGTTCCGTACCGCGCGGTGCCCGTACGGGGCGGGGTCCTGACATGGCGGTGCCTCCTCGCGAATGTAAGTCTTCTATTCACATCCTGAGGGTCTGAATACTCGTAGTCAACAGTCCCGCACCGACGCCTGGCCGAAAGGCGCCCACCCGCCCGCTCGCCTGCCTGCCTGCCTGCTCGCCTGCTCGCCTGCTCGCCCGCGCGAACCCCGGCACACCTTCCGCGCCGTCCGAAGATCTCTTGCGCATGTACCCGTGGAAAATGCCAGAACCCCTGCCCCGGGGGAGCACGTTGCGTAGCCTCGTAGTCACAGCCGTACGCCACGTCGGGAGGGGAGTGCGCGTGCCCGGAATCGACGAGTGCCTGCTCGAAGTCATGAGGCTGCCCGGCGCCCGGGGCGCCGCGGTGGTCGACTGGACGAGCGGCCTCGCCCTCGGCACCATCGGCGAATCACCCAACGGCGATCACGAGGCCACCGCCGCGGAGACGGCGGAAGTCGCGAGGATGGCGGCCGAGCAGCCCGCCTTCGCGCGGGAGGCCACCGGGCCGCCGACCGCGTTACCGGACCGGGCGGGTGCCGGAGCGCCGCCCCCGGTCGAGGACGTCATCGTCACCACCCGCGCCGGGTACCACGTCCTCCGTTTCGTCGAGACCTCCTTCGACAGCAGCGTCTTCGTCCATCTCTGGCTCGACCGCGCGGAGGGCAATCTGGCCCTCGCCCGAATACGGCTGGGCGAGATGGCCGAGCGGCTGGTCCTGGCATGAGAACGGCCGCCCCCGCCCCTGCCACGCCCCTCTCCCCCATGCTGCAGCGCCTCGCCGACGAGCACGCCACCGGCGCCCTGATCCGCGACCGCGGCACCCTCTATCTCGACGAGGGCCAGGTGGTGCACGCCGAGAGCCCGGCGACACCCGGGATCGACGTCCTGCTCACCACGGGCGGCGCCCTGCACCGCGACGGCTGGTGGGAGGCGGTCGCCAGGGCGGGCGCCGGGCAGCGGGTCGGCCGCTATCTGGTGGACAGCGGGCGGGTACCGGGCGGGGCGCTGGAACTGTGCCACCTGGGCGCGCTGTACGACGCGGCGTTCTTCGCGCTGGCCCCCACCCGGTCCCCGGCCCGCTTCCGCTACGGGGTCTCCCACTGGATCGGCCCCGTCCGCCCCGTCCCCGTCGACGCCGTGCAGCGCGAGACGCTCCGGCGCCGGGAACTGCTGACGCGCATCTGGCCCGACGCGGTGACCGACAGCGCCCCGCTCGCACGGACGGACCGGCCCGTCGACACACCCGTGCCGCCCGGCCGGCGCCGCGTGCTCGATCTCGTGGACGGGATGCGTACCGCGTCGGACATCGCCCAGGAGCTGGGCCGGTCGGCGTTCCACGTCCTGGTCGGTCTGCGGCGCCTGGCCGCGGCCGGACTGGTCGAAGCGGTACGGGAGCCGCCCCCCTCGGCCGACCCCGGCAGGATCGCGCTGCCCGAGGTCACGGCCGACCCCGACGTCGCCCTGCTGCGCCGGCTCCGAGACGCATTGGAGGCCCTGTGATACGCGCGCTCAGACAGCGCGCCGGGAGGAGACAGCCGATGGTGCCCGAGGCCGAAACGCAGGATGTCCTGGCCGAGCTCCAGCGGTTGCGGGCCCGGGTCCCGCTCGTCTCCGGCGCCCTGGCGGCCAGCACCGACGGCCTCGTCCTGGCCCATGACACCCCGGGGGTGGAGGCGGAGGGCGTCGCCGCGCTGACCGCGGCCGCGCTCGGGGTCGCGGTCCGGCTGGCGGAGGCGACCGGCCGGGGCGGCTTCCGTGAACTCCTGGTCCGCGGCGAGACCGGCTACATCGCCACGTACGCCGCAGGCTCCTCGGCGGTCCTCACGCTGCTGGCCGAGGACCGGATCAACGTCGGCAGGCTCCATCTGGAGGGCCGGCGGGCGGGCACCCGGATCGGCGAACTCGTCGACACCGCACTCGAACGCGCCGCACACCCCGCGCCCTCTGCCCGCACCCCCGACCGGCACACCCCGCAGCCCGGTCCCCTGCCCCACCGCACGTAACACCACATGCCCCGCAGACAGCCCAAGGATCCGGTCGACCCGGCCGGCCAGGAAAGGAAACGAGCACGCATGGCGAACACCGAAGCGTCACTGAAGGAAGCGATGACGTCCATCGAGGGCACCCTCGGTGTCGCCCTCGTCGACTACACCAGCGGAATGTCGCTGGGCACCCTCGGCGGCGGCAAGGACTTCAACCTGGAGATCGCGGCCGCGGGCAACACCGACGTCGTACGCGCCAAACTCCGCACCATGGAACACCTCGGCCTCCAGGACGAGATCGAGGACATCCTGATCACGCTCGGCACCCAGTACCACCTGATCCGACTGCTCAAGGCCCGTGGCAACAACGGCCTGTTCCTCTACCTGGTGCTGGACTCGGGCCGCGCCAACCTGGCGATGGCCCGCCACCAGCTCAAGCGGATCGAGGCCGAACTGGAGGTCTGATCCGGCCGAACTGGAGGTCCGATCCGGCGGCACCGGAGATCTGATCCGGCGGCCTCAGCGCCGGCGCCGCGCCCCGCCGGGCGCGGCGTCGCCCGCCATCGGGCCGGTCGTCCGGTACCCCTTCACCCGCTTGCCCGCGGGCCGTCCGCGCTCCGCCCAGTCGGTCCGCACCCAGTACAGGGCGTCGTCCCGGCGCTCTCGCTGCCCGATCCTGACGGCCTTGAGCCACAGCCCGGCCCCGGCCCCGGCGAGCAGCAGCCCACCGGCCCCGGGCAGCAGGAACGCGCTCGCCACCGCCGCCAGGAAGGCCCCGAGCAGCCACCACCGGTGCCCGCGCCGCCAGTTGCGTACGGTCACGGCCCGGTCCTGGAGGAAGTCGGACCGCCCGGCCCGAGTGGCGCCCCCGGCCAGCTCCGCGTACCGCCGGTCGCGTACGAGCGCCACCACGGCGGCGGTGATCAGGAACAGCGCCGCTCCGGCCAGCAGCCCGATCCGGCGTCCGGTGAGCCCCGGCACCAGTGCACCGATCGCCGCGGCGAGCAGCCCCGGCCACCACAGCGGTGCGGCTCCGGCCCGTACGATCACGGCCACTCTCGCCAACGACTGCGCTCCGCGCCCCACGTCCGTACCCTCCACAGCTCCTTCTGGCCCTTTCGAGCCCGGAGATTAGTAGCCGCAGATGAGCGGTGCCTGAGAAAGGGAGACACCGGGACAGAGAGACACCGGGCACGGAGACGCCGGACAGAGGGACGCCGGGCAGGGGGACGGCGGCCAGGGGTCCGCCGGGACAGGGGTCCGCCGGGACAGGGGCACGCCCGTCACTCGACGAACAGCCCCCGCGCCGCCGCCCGCGCGTCGAACTCCTCCAACCGCGCCTGCGCGTCGGGCAGGTCGTCGCACATCGCCTCCAGCAGCACCCGGCCCAGCAGCATGGGCGCACACGCGGTGTCGAAGGCGAGCCCGGTGCCGACGGCGGCCGGGATCAGCAGGTCGCTGTATTTGGCGACGGGCGCGAAAGCGGAGTCGGCGACCGACACGACGGCCAGCCCCTGCCCCTGCGCGTACGCGAGGGTGTCCACGACCTCCTTCGGATGGCGGGGCAGCGCGAAGCAGATCAGCGCCGTGGCACCCGCCCGCCGCGCGGCGTCGATCCGGTCGGGCAGCATGCTGCCGCCCTCGTCGAGCACCCGGACGTCGGGGTGGACCTTCGCCGCGAAGTACCCGAAACCGCGCGCCTGCGAGGAGGCGGCCCGCAGCCCGAGCACCGGCAGCGGACGCGAGGCCGCCAGCAGCCTGCCCGCGCGCTCGACGGGCCCGGGGTCGGCCAGCAGCTCGGCCAGATGCCGCAGATTCTCGATCTCGCCGAGGACGGCCTGCTGGTACTCGTTGTACGCGTCGTCCCCGCCCCCCGGCCCGGTCTCGGCGGGAGCGACCTCCCGCAGGTGCCTGCGGAGCGCCGGATAGCCGTCGAACCCGAGGGCCACGGCGAACCGGGTGACGGACGGCTGGCTGACCCCGGCGAGCTCCGCCAGCTCCACACTCGACAGGAACGGAACCTCCCCGGCCCGGCGCACCATCGAGTGCGCGATGCGCCGCTGGGTCGGTGTGAGCCGACGCCCCTCGAAGAGCTGCTGCAACCGCGCGGCCGGGCTGCTCCCGCTCATGCTGTCCCCTCGGTAGATCCGTCGCACCACGGTCCGGCGCCGACAAATCCATTCAGCCAGCAAGGCGCCTGCATGTCCATATGCAACGGTGGTGGAGGCCCCACCCGCCGCCGCAGGGAAAGAGGGGGGTTAGCCCCACTGCCCGGGGCGCTCCCGATTCGTACCGTAAGGGACATGGAAACCCGTGACCCTGAGCTCAAGAGCGAGCTCGATGCCACCCTGCATGCCCGTAGTGAGCTGGGTTCGGATTACGAGTCCGCGCTCGTCGAGTCCTTCCTGGAGAAGGTCGAACAGCGCCTCGACAACACGCTCGACCGTCGCGTCCGGCGCCACCTCGCCGAGCAGCAGGTCAGTGTCGCCAGGGGTGCGCGCACGCCGCAGCCGCTGGGGAATTTCGGCGAGCGCTACGGCTTCGGGATCATCTCGCTGATTCTGGCCATCCCGCTGTCGGCGATCGGCGCCGCGGCCGCCCACGCCGAGGGCCTGATCGTCGCCTGGCTCGGGATCGTCGCCGTCAACGCCGTGCACGCGGCCCGCAACTGGCCCTGGTTCCAGCGCCGTTCCGGGCGCGCGGAGTCCGACTGGGAAGACTGAGGGCCAAGGGCTGAGGGCGGAGGGGCGGAGGGGCGGAGGAGCGAGGGCGCGGAGACCCCGGCACGCCGGGCGTGCTCGGCATGCCCGGTGGTCCCGCGCCGGTCCCTGATCGCCTCCACGCCCCGGAGCCCGGCAGCGAGACCGCGGAACGTACCGCACTGCTCGCGAGCCGGGCGGCCGCGCCGGGGCCGGATGGAGGCGCCGCCGGTCCGCGCCCGAGGGCGCACAGGGACATATGCGGGCGTACAGATGTATCGCGGGCGTACACGGGCGTACAGGTGTATACGCGGGGACCGCCGCACCCCCGGTTTCCCGGGGGGCGGGACGACGGCGGTCCCCGCGAGGGACACGGTCCGGGTCAGGGCCGGTCACCGCGTCCGGGCGACGGTGGAGGTCCGGGAGCCGCTCCGTAGTCCGTGTCGCCGTATCGGGCGTCGGCGGGCTTCCCTGCCGACGCCCATCAATGTGCCGGACTCGTGTTAAGCGGGTGCTGCGCGTACGTGTCGCGCTCGTACCGTTTTCGCGAAGCCCGGCCTCCCGGCCGCGAAGCCCGGCCGGCCGTCACGGCATGGCGGCCGTCACGGCTTGGCGGCCGCCGCGTCCTTGGCGAGGAACGCCAGCAGGTCCTGCCTGCTGACCACACCCTTCGGCTTGCCCTCCACCAGCACGATCGCCGCGTCCGCCGCGTCCGTGCCGCCGAGCACCGCCATCAGGTCCTCGACCGGTTCGCCGGAGCCGACCTGCGGCAGCGGCGGCGACATGTGCTTCTCCAGCGGGTCGGAGAGCGAGGCGCGCTGGGCGAACAGTGCGTTCAGCAGCTCCCGCTCCACCACCGAACCGATGACCTCGGCGGCCATCACGTCCGGGTGGCCCGCGCCCGGCTTCACGATCGGCATCTGCGAGACGCCGTACTCGCGCAGGACGTCGATCGCCTCGCCGACGGTCTCCTCGGGGTGCATGTGGACGAGCGTCGGAATCGGGCCGTCCTTGTGGTCGAGCACGTCCCCGACGCGTGCGGACGGGCCGGTGTCCTCCAGGAAGCCGTAGTCGGCCATCCACTCATCGTTGAAGATCTTGCTCAGGTATCCGCGGCCGCTGTCGGGCAGCAGGACGACGACGACGTCGTCCGGGCCCAGGCGCTTCGCGACCTCCAGGGCGGCGACGACCGCCATGCCGCAGGAGCCGCCGACCAGCAGCCCCTCCTCCTTGGCGAGGCGGCGGGTCATCTGGAAGGAGTCCTTGTCGGACACGGCGACGATCTCGTCCGTGACCGTACGGTCGTAGGCGCTCGGCCAGAAGTCCTCGCCCACGCCCTCGACGAGGTAGGGACGCCCGGAGCCGCCGGAGTAGACCGACCCCTCCGGGTCGGCTCCGACCACCTTCACCGAGCCGCCGCTGACCTCCTTCAGATAGCGGCCGGTGCCGCTGATCGTGCCGCCCGTGCCGACGCCCGCGACGAAATGGGTGATCTTCCCGTCCGTCTGCTCCCACAGCTCCGGACCGGTGGTCTCGTAGTGGGAGCGCGGGTTGTTCGGGTTGGAGTACTGGTCGGGCTTCCAGGCTCCCGGGGTCTCCCGGACCAGCCGGTCCGAGACGTTGTAGTACGAGTCGGGGTGCTCGGGGTCAACGGCCGTCGGGCAGACGACGACCTCGGCACCGTAGGCGCGCAGCACATTGATCTTGTCCGTGGACACCTTGTCCGGGCAGACGAAGATGCACTTGTACCCCTTCTGCTGGGCGACGATCGCCAGGCCGACGCCCGTGTTGCCGCTGGTCGGCTCGACGATCGTGCCGCCGGGCTGCAGTTCGCCGCTCTGCTCGGCGGCCTCGATCATGCGCAGGGCGATGCGGTCCTTGACCGAACCGCCGGGGTTGAAGTACTCGACCTTGGCCAGGACCGTCGCCTGGATGCCGGCCGTCACACTGCGCAGCCTCACCAGCGGGGTATTGCCTACGAGACTGATCATCGAATCGTGGAATTGCACCGTGTACTCCGGGGTCTCCGAGATGGTGCGGCAAGGGTATGCGTACGGGCCCGGGATTGGGCGAAGCGATTGAGCGACGGTCCCCGCGGGGCAGTTAGCTGTATGTACGGCGGTACGGCAACGAGGAGGTGGACCGGACTGTGTCGAGGGCAAGGGTGGCACGGCGGATCGCGGCGGGCGCGGCCTACGGCGGCGGCAGCATCGGGCTGCTCGGCGCGGCGACGGTGGGCGTCCTGCTGGCGGAGGTCCAGTTGGCGAAACGGCACGTGGGCGGCGGTATCGCACCGGTCCCGCCGTGCGCGGACGGGCGGTACGGGGTGGCGTTCACCGGCCCCGCCGACCCGCTGCGGCTGGGGTTGCTGGGTGACTCGACGGCGGCCGGCCAGGGGGTGCGCCGGGCCGGGCAGACGCCGGGGGCGCTGCTCGCCTCGGGGCTGGCGGCGGTGTCCGAGCGGCCGGTGGATCTGCGCAATGTGGCGCAGCCGGGCGCCCGGTCGGACGATCTGGAGCGGCAGGTCTCGCTGCTGCTGGCCGATCCGTCCCATGCGCCCGACGTCTGCGTGATCATGATCGGGGCGAACGATGTGACGCACCGGATGCCCGCCACCCAGTCCGTGCGCTGTCTGACCACCGCGGTGCGCAGGCTGCGTACGGCGGGCGCGGAGGTGGTGGTCGGCACGTGCCCGGACCTCGGCACGATCGAGCCGGTCTACCAGCCGCTGCGCTGGCTGGCCCGGCGGGTGAGCCGGCAGCTGGCGGCGGCCCAGACGATCGGCTCGGTGGAGCAGGGCGGGCGCACGGTGTCGCTGGGCGACCTGCTGGGGCCGGAGTTCGAGGCGAATCCGCGGGAGCTGTTCGGGCCGGACAACTACCACCCGTCGGCGGAGGGGTACGCCACCGCGGCGATGGCGGTCCTGCCCACGCTCTGCGCGGTCCTGGGGCTGTGGCCGGAGTCCGACCGGCTGGACGGGGCCCGGCGCGAGGACATGCTGCCGGTGGCCAAGGCGGCCTCCCAGGCGGCCAGGGAGGCCGGTACGGAGGTCACGGGGGCGCGGGCGCCCTGGGCGCTCCTCAAGCACCGCAGGCGCCGTCGTCTGCCCGCCACCACGGAGCCCCATCCGCACCCGGGGACGGAGCCGGAGCCGGTGCCGGTGCCGGAGGCGGAGGCGGAACCGCAGACCGAGCGGTTGGGAGCCGAACCGGACGCCGAGCCGGGCGCCGAGCCGGAGACACCCTCCGGGCCGCACGAGGAGCCGCGCGACAAGACCCCCTCGGAGCCGCGCGAGAACCCGTACGGGGAGTCGCACGGGGAGCCGCGCAACCTCCCCGCCAACTGACCGGCTGAGCGGTCGCTTAGAAAAGAGGTCCGCGTCACATGCGCTGCCCGGTGACCCAGCATCTACGTACAGGTAACTTCCAAGTCAGCACCTGCCAGAACCCGCCTTCCAGCCCTCATGGAGCCGCGTGATGCCCGAAGCCGTGATCGTCTCTGCTGCCCGTTCCCCCATCGGCCGGGCCTTCAAGGGTTCACTGAAGGATCTGCGTGCGGACGACCTGACCGCCGTGATCATCCAGACCGCGCTGGCCAAGGTTCCCGAGCTGGACCCGAAGGACATCGACGACCTGATGCTCGGCTGCGGCCTTCCCGGTGGCGAGCAGGGCAACAACCTCGGCCGCATCATCGCCGTGGCAATGGGCATGGACCACCTTCCCGGCTGTACGGTCACCCGCTACTGCTCGTCCTCCCTCCAGACCAGCCGGATGGCGCTGCACGCCATCAAGGCCGGCGAGGGCGACGTCTTCATCTCGGCCGGTGTCGAGATGGTGTCCCGCTTCACGAAGGGCAACTCCGACAGCCTGCCGGACACGCACAACCCGCTGTTCGCCGACGCCGAGGCCCGCACCGCGGCCCGCGCCGAGCAGGGCGGCGAGGACTGGCACGACCCGCGCGAGGACGGCCTGGTCCCGGACGCCTACATCGCGATGGGGCAGACCGCGGAGAACCTGGCCCGCCTCAAGGGCGTCACCCGCCAGGACATGGACGAGTTCGGCGTCCGCTCGCAGAACCTCGCCGAGGAAGCCCTCAAGAACGGCTTCTGGGAGCGCGAGATCACCCCGGTCACCACCCCGGACGGCACGATCGTGGCGAAGGACGACGGCCCGCGCGCGGGCGTCACCATGGAGGGCGTGCAGGGCCTGAAGCCGGTCTTCCGTCCGGACGGCCTGGTCACCGCGGGCAACTGCTGCCCGCTCAACGACGGCGCCGCCGCACTCGTGATCATGTCCGACACCAAGGCGCGCGAGCTGGGCCTGACCCCGCTGGCCCGGATCGTCTCGACCGGTGTCTCCGCCCTCTCCCCCGAGATCATGGGGTACGGACCGGTGGAGGCCAGCAAGCAGGCGCTGAAGCGGGCCGGGCTGACCGTCGACGACATCGACCTGGCCGAGATCAACGAGGCGTTCGCCGCCCAGGTGATCCCCTCCTACCGCGATCTCGGCCTGCCGCTGGAGAAGGTCAACGTCAACGGTGGCGCCATCGCCGTCGGCCACCCGTTCGGCATGACCGGTGCCCGGATCACCGGCACGCTGATCAACAGCCTGCAGTTCCACGACAAGCAGTTCGGCCTGGAGACCATGTGCGTGGGCGGCGGCCAGGGCATGGCGATGGTCATCGAGCGGCTGAGCTGAGCCGCAGCGGAGGGTAGGGGTCGCCCGAGGCACGAGGGCGGCACCTGCCCGCAGCGGAGGCGAAGCGAAGCGCGACCACAGACCCGAGCGGCTGAGCTGAGCCGCAGCGGAGGGTAGGGGGTCGCCCGAGGTATGAGGGCGGCACCTGCCCGCAGCGGAGGCGAAGCGAAGCGCGACCACAGACCCGAGCGGCTGAGCTGAGCCGCAGCGGAGGGTAGGGGTCGCCCGAGGCACGAGGGCGGCACCTGCCCACAGCGGAGGCGAAGCGAAGCGCGACCACAGACCGAAGCGCGACTGCAAACCCGGCGGCCCAGTTGATCTCCCGGACAATGGCTGACATAGCCGTCAGGTCGTTCCCGGCCGAGGAACCGACAGGCTCCGAGCCCCGACCGTGACCGAATCTCCCCCAGGATGTGATCTATCTCCTGGGGGAGAGTCATTCCCGCAGGTCACACCCGTCTCAGGGTTAAACCCTAGGCCCAAAGACCTGTCCAATTCGTGACGTAATGCACTGACACCGGGCGCAGGTAGGAGACAAGCTGAGGTAGGAAGTCGGGGGATCGATTGAAACCGGGAGTATGTCAGTGAGCGTCATGTCTCTTGCCCTGTTGCTGACCACCGCCGCTGCCACGGCCGTGGGCGCCGCTGCTCTGCACGCTGCTCACGGGCTGCGCAAGCAGATCACGGCCCTTCGTACCGAGCTGGCCGCGACCCGCGTCCACGGCGCCGCCGTGCCCGCGCAGAGCCGCAACGACGCCACCCCGGCCGCCGAGATACGCGCGGCCGTCGCCGAGGCACTCGCCGAGGAACGGGAGCGCGAGCTCGCCGAGGCCCGCGCCTTCTGGGCCACCCAGGAAGCCCGCGACGCCGCCGACACCCCGTCCCTGCTGGGCGGTCTGACCGGGATCGGCGAGGAGGCGCCGTTCTTCCTGCCGCGCCAGGCCGATCTCGCCGGTCTGGAGGCGATGGACTTCGACGCCGCCGAGGCGCTCGAAGAGCTGACGGAACTCGCCGAGCTGGCGGACGTGACCGAGCTGCCCGAGACGGCGGAGTTCGCCGAGGACTCCCCCGAGCTGGCCGCGGCCCGTCGCCGGCACCCCTCGCACCCCGACTTCGTCCCCGTGCAGACCCCGGTCGTCACCGACCACGAGCGCACCGTGAACCGCCTGGAAGAGCTCGCCGACAGCCGTACGGAACTCGCCGACGTGCGCCCCGGCCCGCTCGGCACCCTCGATGTGTACGTCTTCGCCGACGGCACCACGCTCTGTATGACCCCCGGCCACCGCGAGACGGCCGAGCGCCTGGCCGAGTCGCTGCTGGCGGGTGAGCACCCGGTCCTGCTGGGCGGCTCCGGTGTCTCCGGCGCCTACGCCCTGACCTTCTCCTGCGGCAAGGAGAACGTCTACGTTCTCGCCGACCGCGTCATCGCCTCGTTCTGACCCCGGGACATCCGGGCAGAGCGGCTCTCGCCGACCGCCGCCCTCCGGGCCACCGGCCCGCCCGTCCACCGCTACGCGAACGCCCGCGCAGCCGCCTCCTCCACGAATTGCACGGCCTCGTCCAGCACAGCCGACGGGGCCGTTTCCAGTGCCACCGCCAAGTCGCCCCCCGCTACGGCGAGTTGGTCACCGATCGCGAAGATCCCGGCGTCCGGCATGATCCGCGGCTCCCGGCCCGGTGCCTCGATGCGCTGGGCACGCAGCGCCAATTCCCTGGCCGCGGCCAGTCCTTCGGCAGCCGCTCCGCGCTGCAGGCGGCTCTGCGGGGCGGCGCGCAGCCGGTCGGCGAATCGGTCCACGGCGGTGATCAGCGGGGTCGTATCGAGCACCCCGCGACCCTACGCGCCCTTCCGGGACGGTTGCCAACATGCCGATGCTCGGGCACGGTGTCGGGAAGGACCAGCAACGCGCAATGCGTCGGAGGCGCCGATGTCCCAAGTCTTCTCCGAAGAGACCCATCGCAACCTGCTCTCCCGGATCCCCCGCTGCACCGGTCGTGAAGTCGCCGACTGGCTCCGCACCGTAGAGGAAGGCCCCGCTCTCCGCTTCGAGGAGAAGGTCAGCTGGCTGCGGAGCGAACACGACCTCGCCTACGGACACGCGAAGGCGCTCATTCACGAGTACGACCTCAGAAGGGCCGCGCGCAAGCTGCTCTAGGCACCTCAGAGCGAAGCGGAACGGCCCTGTGTCTGCGGGCCGTTCCGCTTTCCGTTCCGCTTCCCGCGCCGTTCCCGGCGCGGGGCCGTGCGTCAGTCGTCGCCGCTGAGGATGGAGAGCAGACGCAGCATCTCCAGGTAGATCCAGACCAGGGTCATGGTGAGGCCGAAGGCCGCCAGCCAGGACTCCTCGCGGGGGGCGCCGTAGGCGATGCCGTCCTCGACCTGCTTGAAGTCCAGGGCCAGGAAGCACGCGCCGAGGATGATCCCGATGACGCCGAAGAGGATGCCGAGGCCGCCGCTGCGGAAGCCCAGGCCGTCACCGCCGCCGAACACGGCGAACAGCAGGTTGACCACCATCAGGAGCATGAAGCCCATGGCGGCGGCCATCACGAAGCCGTAGAAGCGGCGGGTGACGCGGATCCAGCGCATCTTGTACGCGAGCAGCACACCGGCGAAGACACACATCGTGCCCATCACCGCCTGCATCACGACGCCCGGCCCGATGTACGTACTGACCGCGCTGGAGATCACTCCGAGGAAGACACCCTCGAAGGCCGCGTACGAGACGATCAGCGCCGGGGACGGCCTGCGCTTGAAGGACTGGACGAGCGACAGCACGAACGCCACGAGGGCGGCGCCGATCGCGATGCCGTAGGACTTGCCGAGGTTGGCCTCGTCGACCGGCAGCAGGGCCCAGGCGAGCACCGCGCCGAGCACCACGGTGCCCAGCGTGATCGCCGTGCGCGTGACGACGTCGTCGATCGTCATCGCGCCCGAGCGCGCCGGTGCTTGCGGAACGCCGAACTGGGTGTCCTGCTGGGCGTAGGGGTTGGTGGCGTACGGGTTGGCGGCGGTGCCCTGCGCGTACGGGTTGGCGCCCGCCGCGGGGGCCCCGGCCTGCGGCGCCGCGTTGAAGCCCGCATATCCGTTGTCGCGGCTGAAGCCCCGTCGCGAGAAGACCGGGTTGCTGCTCCTCATCTCACTCCTCCATGGCCACCCTGCGTGGCCTTCCCACAAGAGTAATGGGTAGGCAAAAGACTCAGACTAGTGCTTGGGGAGGATCTTTGTGGAACCGACGGCATACGTCAGGTTCCGGTGGCGCCCGGATCCGGTCGGGACCAGTGGCGCGCGGATGCCCGGGTCCGGCCGTCGGACCGGCCCGCCGCAGCCGCGCGTGTGCCGTGCGCTGAGCGCTGAGCGCCGGAAGGATCATGTGCTGCGCGCCGCGCCACCCGCTCGCCCCCTGCGCGCGGTGGTGCCCGGAACCGGACTCGAACCGGTACGCCCCCGAGGGGCAGCGAGGTTTAAGCTCGCCGTGTCTGCATTCCACCATCCGGGCCTGGCGCGCGGCTCCGCGTTGGCACATGACCCTATCCGGGGACTTCCTCCGATCAGCGGATCGGTGGCGCGATGTTGTCTTATTTTATTGACCGTTTGAGGGGTCGTCAGCACCTGTGGGACGGCATCGTCACATGCCTGGGCCGGATAGCGGGCACGGCGAGCGGCCATCCGGATTGACGTAAAGTCGCCGCACCCGGACGGCGCATTCGCCGGGCGTATTCGCCAGGCGCGCGCCAGTGATCGCCATGGGCGCGCCACCCGGCCGGACAACGGCGCCGCCGGCGCACCCCGGGACGGATCCCGGTACCGGGCCTTCTGAGAGCCCCTCAGGGGCGAGGAATCCGCCGCTGTGACGCGGAACACGGTGTTCTCCCGGCAGCGGGTTGACGCCCCCGCCACCGCCCCGGACGGACGCCCTCAGGGTCGATGTCATACCGGAGGAGGACGCAGGGGTCCCCCGGTGCGACTCAAGGCGGCCTCAGGAACGGGCACCGGGACTGACGAACCGCGGCAATACGGCGGTGACGATGGAGAGGTTCCCCAGCAACCGAGCACAACCGAAGCGCACCCGGACGAGGTTCTCGGCCGGAGCCCGAATCAGGAGATTCCCGTGACCACCACTTCCACCGCACACCGCGTCACCACGGTGGCTGCCCGCGCCACGGATCTGTCGAAGGTCTACGGAGAGGGCGAGACCAGGGTCACGGCCCTGGACCGGGTCTCCGTGGACTTCCCGCAGGGCGAGTTCACCGCGATCATGGGCCCGTCCGGCTCCGGCAAGTCCACGCTGATGCACTGCGTGGCCGGCCTCGACAGCTTCAGCAGCGGCTCGGTGCGGATCGGTGACACGGAGCTGGGCTCCCTCAAGGACAAGCAGCTCACCCAGCTCCGCCGGGACAAGATCGGCTTCATCTTCCAGGCGTTCAACCTGCTGCCGACGCTGACGGCGCAGGAGAACATCACGCTCCCCATGGACATCGCGGGCCGCAAGCCCAACGCCGAGTGGGTGCGCAAGGTCATCGACATGGTGGGCCTCTCCGACCGGCTGACCCACCGGCCGACCGAGCTCTCCGGCGGCCAGCAGCAGCGCGTCGCCGTGGCCCGTGCCCTGGCCTCGCAGCCGGAGATCATCTTCGGTGACGAGCCGACCGGGAACCTGGACTCCCGCTCCGGCGCCGAGGTCCTCGGCTTCCTGCGCAACTCGGTGCGCGAGCTGGGTCAGACCGTGGTGATGGTGACCCACGACCCGGCCGCCGCCTCCTACGCGGACCGGGTCATCTTCCTCGCGGACGGCCGGATCGTCGACCAGATGATGCACCCCACCGCGGACGGGGTCCTCGACCGGATGAAGGCGTTCGACGCCAAGGGCCGCACCAGCTGACGCCCGCCCCGCCCCGCGCCCTCCTCCGGAACCCCTCCCCATCCCAGGACTGACAGACATGTTCCGTACCGCCCTGCGCAATGTGCTCGCGCACAAGGCCAGGCTGCTGATGACCGTCCTCGCCGTGATGCTCGGCGTGGCCTTCGTATCCGGCACCCTGGTCTTCACCGACACCCTCGGCAACGCCTTCCGCAACCAGTCGGCGAAGAGCTACGACGACGTCGCCGTCGCCGTCACCACCTACGCCAACCAGCGCGACGAGAAGACGCCCGGCATCACCGCCGCCACCCTGAAGAAGATCCAGGGTCTGGACGGTGTGGGCACCGCCACGGGCCGGGTCGACGGCTTCGCCGGGGTCGCCGACCCCGACGGCAAGCTGATCGGCAACGGCTGGACGAACACCGGCAGCAACTTCTCCCCCGGCAAGAACGGCAAGGACTCCGCGTACACCTTCGTCGACGGCAAGGGTCCGGACGCGGCCGACCGGATCGCGCTCGACGAGCAGACCGCGAAGAAGGGCAAGTACCACGTCGGTGACCCGGTCCGGGTCGCCACGAACGGGCCGGTGAAGGAGTACACCCTCGCCGGTGTCTTCACCACCGAGGACGGCACGGTCAACGCGGGCGGCAGCCTGGTCCTCTTCGACACCCCGGTCGCCCAGAAGCTGTACCTGAGGCCCGGCGAGTTCAGGGACGTCAACATCTCCGCCGCGGCGGGCGCCTCCGACGAGAAGCTGCTGGCCGACGTGAAGCCGCTGCTGCCCAAGGACGCCGAGGCCAAGACCGGCAAGGCGCTCGCCGACGAGCAGGCCGAGCAGATCCAGAAGGGCCTGAGCGGCCTCAACGGCATGCTGCTCGCCTTCGCGGCCATCGCGCTCTTCGTCGGCGTCTTCCTGATCACCAACACCTTCACCATGCTGGTGGCCCAGCGCACCAAGGAACTGGCACTGATGCGCGCCGTCGGCGCCTCCCGCCGCCAGGTCAAGCGCTCCGTGCTCCTGGAAGCGGCAGTGGTCGGCGCGATCGCTTCGGTCATCGGGTTCGTGCTCGGCCTCGGCCTCGCCACCGGTCTGCGTTCCGCGATGAGCCAGTTCGGCGGGAAGATCCCGGCCGGACCGCTGATCGTCTCGCCCACCGCGGTCGCCGCGGCGTTCGGCGTCGGCGTACTGATCACCGTGCTGGCCGCCTGGCTGCCCGCCCGCCGGGCCGCGAAGATCCCGCCGGTGGCCGCGATGAACAGCGTGCACGCGACGGCGACGGTCAAGTCCCTGGTGCTGCGCAACTCGATCGGCGGGGCGCTCGCCCTGCTCGGCGCCGCGGGCATCGTGGCGGGTGCGGCGGCCGGTTCGGACGGCCGGACGATCATCGGGGTCGGTGCGTTCTTCGCACTGGTCGGCGTCATCGTGCTGATCCCGCTGCTGTCCCGGCCGGTCATCGCGCTGGTCCGCCCGCTGCTGAAGCGGCTGTTCGGGGTCTCCGGCAAGCTGGCCGCGCAGAACGCGGTCCGCAATCCTCGACGCACCGGAGCCACCGCCTCCGCTCTGGCGATCGGCCTCACCCTGGTCACCGGCATCTCCGTGCTCGGCGTCACCCTCGGCCAGGCGATCGACCGGATGACAACGGACAACATCAGGGCCGACTACCTGGTCTCGATGGCGAACGGCGGTTCGCTCGACGAGTCGGCGCTCAAGGCCCTGGAGAAGGCCGACGGAGTCGCGGCCGTCTCGCCCCGCCAGGACGCCTGGATGAAGTTCGGCAACGAGGAAATCGGTGCCGCCGGGGTCACCCCCGGCGACGTGTCGAAGCTCTTCACCGTCAAGACGGTCTCCGGCTCGGTCGACTCGCTCACCGACGGCAAGATCGCCGTGTCCGAGGACACCGCGAAGTCGCGCCACTGGAAGACCGGTGACACGGTCCCGGTCACCTACGACGACGGCAAGAAGGCGAGCCTGAAGGTCGGCGCGGTCTACGAGGGCAACGAGTTCCTCTCCCCGGTCATGATCCCGAAGAACCTCCTGGACCCGCACGTCGCCCACGCCGACATCCGCGAGATCTGGCTGAAGATGGACGGCGGCGAGTCCGCGGCCAACGAGAAGGCCATCGTCAAGGCACTGGGCGACAACCCGGCGATGAGCATCATGGACCGCGAGGACATCCGGGACACCTTCGGCGGCTTCATCAACACCGCCCTGAACATCATGTACGGGCTGCTGGCGATGGCCCTGATCATCGCGGTGCTGGGCGTCGTCAACACCCTGGCCATGTCGGTCTTCGAACGCCAGCAGGAGATCGGCATGCTGCGGGCGATCGGCCTGGACCGGCGCAGGGTGAAGCGCATGATCCGGCTGGAGGCCGTGGTCATCTCGCTCTTCGGCGCGGTGATCGGCATCGGACTCGGTACGTTCCTCGGCTGGGCGATCGGGCAGACCCTGAAGTCCGACATCCCGCACTACGCCCTGGTCATTCCGTGGGACCGGATCGGGATCTTCCTGGTGCTCGCCGCACTGGTGGGCGTGCTGGCCTCGCTCTGGCCGGCGCGCAGCGCCGCGAAGCTGAACATGCTGACGGCGATCAAGACCGAGTAGCGGCCCGCCGGCAGCGGACAAAGACGGGGACAAAACGGCCGGGGGCCGGTACGCGCAGCGCGGAGCTGCGGGTACCGGCCCCCGGTCTTGTCCTGTCCGGCGCCGGGTCCTCCCGGTGCCGGTGCGCCGTCAGCCGGTCGCCGGTGCCGGCCAGACGCGGGCCCGCAGCGGCATCCGGGAGGCGCCGCCCTCCGCCGGGCGCACCACGAGGATCTGGTTGACGCCGATCTTGTTGTGCTCGAAGGACAGGGCGGAGGCGGCCATGTAGAGGCGCCAGACCCTGGCCCGTCCGGGCGAGGCCGCCCGGACCGCGCGGTCCCAGTGCTTCTCCAGGTTGGCGACCCAGCTGCGCAGGGTCAGTGCGTAGTGTTCGCGGATCGACTCGACGTCGCGGGTCTCGAAGCCGGCCTCTTCGAGGGTGGCCACGGTCCGCCCCACCGGAGCCAGTTCGCCGTCCGGGAAGACATAGGCGTCGATGAACTCGTCCACGTGGTACGCGGACTCGTCCTTCTCCGGGCGACGGGCGATCTGGTGGTTGAGCAGCCGGCCGCCGGGCCTGAGGAGTGCGTAGAGGTCGTCGGCGTATTCACGGAAGCGGACCGAGCCGACGTGTTCCGCCATGCCGATGGACGAGATGGCGTCGTACGGGCCGTCCCTGACGTCCCGGTAGTCCTGGACCCGGATCTCGATCCGGTCGGTCAGGCCCTCGTCCGCGATGCGCTTCCTGGCGTAGGCGGCCTGTTCGACGGAGAGGGTCACTCCGGTGACCCGGGCACCGTACTCACGGGCCGCGTGTAGGGCCATGGAGCCCCAGCCGCAGCCGACGTCGAGGAGGCGGCCGCCCTCCTTCAGCGCGAGCTTGCGGCAGACCAGGTCGAGCTTGTCGCGCTGGGCGTCCTCAAGGCTTCCGCCGTCCTCCCAGTAGGCGCAGGAGTAGACCATGGACGGTCCGAGGACCAGTTCGTAGAAGTCGTTGCCCACGTCGTAGTGGTGGCTGATGGCTTCCTTGTCCCGGCGCTTCGTGTGGAGGGTGCCGGTACGGCGGCGCACCTCCTCGGGCGGCGGGGGCGGCGGGAGCCAGGGGCCGGCGAGTTGCAGCAGCCCTCTGGCGAAGGCCCGCACCTTCGGGTCGCGGACCGGGTGGACGCTGTCCTTGGCCTCCGCGCCGCGGTCCCAGATCAGCGAGGCCATCAGGTCCAGGGCCCCGTACAGATCGCCTTCGATGTCGAGCTCGCCCGCCACCCAGGCGCGGGCCAGGCCCAGTTCGCCCGGCTTCCAGAGCAGCCTGCGCAGCGCGCGGCGGTTCCGGATGACGAGGACGGGGGCACCGGGCGGTCCTGATTCGCTGCCGTCCCAGGCCCGGATACGGACCGGCAGCTTTTCTCCCAGCAACTCCTCGGCGAGAGCGGTCAGCCGCAATGCGGCGTCTGCCATGGCGCACACCTCCGTGATGGTGTTCCCAATGTGCCCAAACATGCTCGAACATGCCTGTAACCACGCCGGAGCACCTACGACGCCACGGCGAGGTACCTACCCGTCAACAGTCTGCGGGGCGCGCTCCATCCCGCCACAGCGCAACGGAACGGCAAAATACATGCACGACACACTTACCTGTCGGTGTACGACGACCGGGTGGCGGACCGAAGGGGCGGGCACGCCGAAGGGGCCGCCCGCACCACGGATGGCGGACGGCCCCTTCGGGCGTTGTGCGCGTACGGCGCGGGCGAGTGGGCCCGCGGGCGGACTAGGAGGCCTTGGCCTTCTCGCCCTCGGCCTTGGCGGCGGCCGGTGCCGGGGCCGGCTTGGCGGCCTCGTAGAACTCCTCGCGCGGCGTCTCCATGGCGCCGAGCGAGACGACCTCACGCTTGAGGAACATCCCGAGGGTCCAGTCGGCGAAGATCCGGATCTTGCGGTTCCAGGTCGGCATGGCCAGACCGTGGTAGCCACGGTGCATGTACCAGGCGAGGCGTCCCTTGAGCTTGATCTTCATCTTGCCCATGACGATCATCGCGACGCCCTTGTGCAGCCCCAGACCGGCGACCGCACCCTTGTTGGCGTGGCTGTACTCCTTCTGCGGGAAGCCGCGCATCCCGGAGATGACGTTGTCGCCGAGGACCTTGGCCTGACGCAGCGCGTGCTGGGCGTTCGGCGGGCACCAGGCGTTCGGGTTGCCGGCCCGGCGCCCGACCATGTCCGGAACCTGGGCGTTGTCGCCCGCGGCCCAGATGTAGTCGGTGCCCTGCACCTGGAGCTTCTCGGAGGTGTCCACGTGACCGCGCGGACCGAGCGGCAGGCCGAAACGGGCCAGCGCCGGGTTCGGCTTCACGCCGGCCGTCCACACGATCGTGTTGGAGTCGACCTCCAGGCCGTTCTTCAGCACGACGTGACCGTCGACGCAGGAGTCCATGGAGGTCGAGAGGAAGACCTCGACACCACGGGACTCCAGGTGCTCCCGGCCCCAGGTGCCCAGCTTCGGGCCGACCTCGGGAAGGATCTTGTCGGCGGCGTCGACGAGGATGAAGCGCATGTCCTCGCGCTTCACGTTCGTGTAGTACTTCGCCGCGTCGCGGGCCATGTCCTCGACCTCGCCGATGGTCTCCGCACCGGCGAACCCGCCGCCCACGAAGACGAAGGTCAACGCCCTGCGGCGGACCTCCTCGTCGGTCGTCGAGTCGGCCTTGTCCAGCTGCTCGAGGACGTGGTTGCGCAGACCGATGGACTCCTCGATGCCCTTCATGCCGATGCCCTGCTCGGCGAGGCCGGGGATCGGGAAGGTGCGGGAGACCGCGCCCATCGCGATGACCAGGTAGTCGAAGGGCAGCTCGTAGGCCTCGCCGACGAGCGGCGCGACCGTGGCGACCTTGCGGTCCTGATCGATGGTCGTGACGCGGCCGGTGAGGACCTCGGCCTTCGGCAGTACGCGTCGCAGCGGGACGACGACATGCCGAGGCGAGATGCTGCCGGCAGCAGCTTCGGGGAGGAAGGGCTGGTACGTCATGTACGAGCGCGGGTCGACGACCGTGACGGTCGCCTCTCCGTAGCGCATCTTCTTCAGAATGCGTCGAGCTGCGTACAGGCCTACGTACCCACCGCCTACTACGAGGATCCTGGGACGCTCCGTGGTGCTCATGCCATCGAGTATCCACCCCCCTCGGAGGGTGGGCTCGTGAGCCCCTTCACAAGGTATCGCCCACCCTCTGCTACACTCCGCCGCCCGCGTGACCGAGGTCATGGCGCCGGAGGGGAACCACGGCGCGGCGGCGAACGTTGCTCACCGCCTGTGAGCTGGACCTTGAGCCTCCGGACCGGGTGAACCGCCGCCCCGATTCACACGCCGGCAACGCACCCGGAACGTTCCCGTATCGGCACGGAACGCCCCCGCGAGGGGCCCTGGATGCCCATACGGGCCAGAACTGCCCTCCACGGGGCCGAATTCCTTGTGAAGAAGTTCACGAACTTCGTCGCGACGTGTCCCGCGAAGCGCCCCCCGGGTGGCCCACGCCAGCTCAAAAGTGCAGGCCAAAATGCGTATGAGCACCGTTCTCGCACCCCTCGGGAGAGCCGGTGCGCACCGGCCTTCCCGAGGGCCGGTGCCCGCCGCCGGGCACCCCCGGCCGCCGTCGCGGGAGCGGGCCTACGCGACCGACCAGCCGATTCCGTCGAGGATGTCGTGTTCGCTGACGACGACCTCCCGGGCCCCGGTCCGCTCCATCACGGCGAGCAGGATCAGCGCCCCGGAGGTGATCACATCGACCCGTCCCGGATGCATCGCGCCGATCGCGGCGCGCTCGGCGTGGGTGGAGGCGAGGAGCCGTCCGGTGATCTCCCGGACCTGGTCGAGGGAGATCCGGGAGTGGTGGATCGCCTCGGAGTCGTACGCGTCGAGCCCCAGGGCGATCGCGGCGACCGTGGTGACCGTCCCGGCGAGGCCGACGAGGGTGGCGGCGCCGGTGAGCGGGACGCTCTCCTCGGCGAGGTCGAGGGCCGCGTCGATGTCGGCGCGGATCGCGGCGATCTGCTCCGGGGACGGCGGATCGCTCACGACACCGTCGCGCACGAGGTGCCGCTCGGTCATCCGGACGCACCCTATGTCCACGGAGCGCGCGGCCCGCACGTGGTCGTCGCCGACGACGAACTCGGTGGAACCGCCGCCGATGTCCACGACGAGATACGGCTTCGCGAGGTGGTCGCGGCCCGCGAGTTCCTTGGTGGCGCCGGTGAAGGAGAACTCCGCCTCCTGGTCGCCGCTGATCACCTCGGGCTCGACACCCAGAATGTCCAGCACCCCGCGGACGAACTCGTCCCTGTTCTCCGCGTCGCGGGAGGCGGAGGTGGCGACGAAGCGGATCCTCTGCGCCCCGTACTCCTTGATCACCTCCGCGTACTGGCGGCAGGCGGCGAACGTCCGCTCCAGGGCCTCGGGCGCGAGCCGGCCGGTGCGGTCGACGCCCTGGCCGAGGCGGACGATCTCCATCCGCCGGTCGAGCTCGGCGAACTCACCGGTGGACGGGTCCGCGTCGGCGACGAGCAGGCGGATGGAGTTGGTACCGCAGTCGATGGCGGCCACGCGGGTCATGGGTGCTCCTAGTCCGGGGGCGCAGCCCCCAATCACGCCCCTCCGGCGATCGAGGAGCGGGGGTCGGGGGGCGCGAGCCCCCGCAGAACGGTCAGCCCTCGTCCGGCGCGCCGTCGGCCGGCCGGAACGCGAAGTGCCCGCCCTCCGACTCCTCGACGGTCCGGCCGTCCTTCTCCTCCGGCACGCCGCACGGCGTAACGCACGGCCCCTTGCGCCACCACTCCGGCAGCATCGCGATGGCCTCGTCGCCCAGCGGGTTCACCCCGGGCCCGGCGGCCAGCGAGTGCCCGACCAGCACGTGCAGGCACTTCACCCGGTCCGGCATGCCGCCCGCGCTCGGGAAGCCCTCCAGCACCTCGATGGCGTCGCGCCGGGCGAGGTAGTCCTCGTGCGCGGCCCGGTACGCGGCGGCCAGCTCCGGGTCCGTACCGAGGCGCTCGGTCATCTCCTTCATGACGCCGTTCGCCTCCAGCGTGCCGATCGCGGACGCGGCACGCGGGCACGTCAGGTAGTACGTCGTCGGGAACGGCGTACCGTCCTCCAGCCGGGGCTGGGTCTCGACCACGTCCGGATTGCCGCACGGGCAGCGGTGCGCGATCGCGCGCAGCCCGCGCGGCGGGCGGCCCAGCTGCTGCTGGAACGCGGCGATGTCCGCCTCGGTGGGCGCGGTGGACTCGGTCTGCGGAGGGGGGGTTTCCATGCCTGCCTAGGTTCTGATCGGGCTGCTCGAACTGCGGTTCTGCAGAGGGATGAGAAGGGATTCAGTCGCGGTCGGCGCTGTCGACGCCGTCCCAGAGGTTGGAGTGCCACGGCCGGCCGGACCCGTCCGTGTCGCCGTTGCGCTCCTTGACCGCGTCGGGGTCGATCACGGTGTAACCGGTCTCCCCGGGAAGAAGGTAGTGCAGGTGCTTGCGGGCCAGCTGCCTGATGTAGGCGTCGTCCTGGAGGCGCGCCTTCTCGTCGCGCAGCTCCTCGGTGCGGGTCCGGGCCTCCCGCGCCAGGCGCTCCTGGTCGGCGATCTCGTCCCGCTGCGAGACGTACTGCCGCATCGGGTACGCGAGCGCGACCACCAGGGAGCAGACGACGAGGGCGAGGAAGGCCGCCCGGCCGGTGAGCCGGGAGCGGCGGGCCTGACGGCGGGTCTGCGAGCGGTAGACGCGGGCCGCGGTCTGCTCACCGAGCAGCCGCAGCCGGGTCGCGGTGGAGAACCGGTCCCGGTCCTTCGCGGCCATGTCCCCGCCTCCCCATTACGCACGTCCGTCCCCGCACACGGTACGGGACCGAGTGCGGGGACGGACGGAGGCCGGTGCCTTTGGCTCCTGACGGGCCTGTGCTCAGCCCTAGGGCCTTTCGGTCGGCGGAGCGCCGTGCCGGCCGGTTCGCGGAGCGCCGTGCTCGTCAGTTCGCGGAGCGGAACCGGGGGAACGCGGAGCGGCCCGCGTACACCGCGGCGTCGTCGAGGATCTCCTCGATGCGCAGCAGCTGGTTGTACTTGGCGACACGGTCCGAGCGGGCCGGGGCGCCGGTCTTGATCTGGCCGCAGTTCACCGCGACGGCGAGGTCGGCGATGGTGACGTCCTCGGTCTCGCCGGAGCGGTGGGACATCATGCACTTGAAGCCGTTGCGCTGGGCGAGCTCGACGGCGTCCAGGGTCTCGGTCAGCGAACCGATCTGGTTGACCTTGACGAGCAGGGCGTTGGCGGAGCCCTCCTCGATGCCGCGGGCCAGACGCTCCGGGTTGGTGACGAACAGGTCGTCGCCCACGATCTGCACCTTGGCGCCGAGCTTGTCGGTGATGACCTTCCAGCCGGCCCAGTCGTCCTCGTACAGCGGGTCCTCGATGGAGACCAGCGGGTACGCGGAGACGAGCTCCTCGTAGTACTCCGTCATCTCGGCGGCCGAGCGGGACTTGCCCTCGAACTCGTACGTGCCGTCCTTGTAGAACTCGGACGCGGCGACGTCGAGCGCGAGCGCGATGTCCTTGCCCGGGACGTAGCCGGCTTCCTTGATGGCCTCGACGATGAGGTCGAGGGCGGCGCGGTTCGACTCCAGGTTCGGCGCGAAGCCGCCCTCGTCGCCGAGACCGGTCGAAAGACCCTTGGTCTTCAGGACCTTCTTCAGCGTGTGGTAGACCTCGGCACCCCAGCGCAGGGCCTCGGAGAAGGACTCCGCACCGATCGGGGCAATCATGAACTCCTGGATGTCCACGTTGGAGTCGGCGTGCGACCCACCGTTGAGGATGTTCATCATCGGAACGGGCAGCAGGTGCGCGTTCGGGCCGCCGAGGTAGCGGAAGAGCGGCAGGTCCGAGGCCTCGGAGGCGGCGTGGGCAACGGCCAGCGAGACACCGAGGATGGCGTTGGCGCCGAGCGAGCCCTTGTTCTCGGTGGCGTCCAGGTCGAACATCGCCTGGTCGATCAGCCGCTGCTCGGTCGCGTCGTAGCCGACGAGCTCCGGGCCGATCTGCTCGATCACGGCGAGGACGGCCTTCTCGACGCCCTTGCCCTGGTAGCGGTTGGGGTCACCGTCGCGAAGCTCAATGGCCTCGAACGCACCGGTGGAGGCGCCGGACGGCACGGCAGCACGGCCCGTGCTGCCGTCGTCGAGGCCAACCTCGACCTCGACCGTGGGGTTCCCCCGGGAGTCGAGGATTTCCCGGGCTACGACGACGTCGATGGACGGCACGAGGCATCTCCTTCTGGGATATGACACTGGTTGTGCAGGGTCACTTTGGCCTTGCGACAAGAGCCTAACCGGCCCGGCCCGCTCAGCCCGACGACCGCCCGTCCCCTGGGACGAAAAAGGACCCAAGGGCGAGCGTAAGCGGACAAACAGTCAGAATTTTACTGGTCAGTAACTACAACAGTTGAACGATCGCTCAGAGGTGGCGCACCTCGCGGAGGCGGCGCGTGGCGGCGCCGGCACCTCGCGGTGGTGGCGCACGACACAGGAAACCCCGGCCCGGCGCGTACGGGGGAATGCGCGCCGGGCCGGGGTGCTCCGGGAGGAGAGAGCCTGGACTACTTGGTCAGGTGCAGCTGCTGACCCGGGTAGATCAGGTCGGCGTCCTTGACGATGTCCTTGTTCAGCTCGAACAGCTGGTGCCAGCCGCCCTCGACCTGGTGCTCGGCGGCGATCTCGCTCAGGGAGTCGCCGGAGACGACCTTGTACTCGCCGTCGCCCTTCTTGACCTTCTCGCCGGTCGGGGTGGTGACGGTCTTCTTCGACTCGGCCTGCGGGGCGGCGGAGCGGTCCGAGCGGGAGGCGGCGGGGGCCTCGGTGCGCTCGGCCTTCTTCGGCTGGGCCTGCTGGACCGGCCGCGACTGCTGCTTCGGCGCGGCCGGGGTGCTCTGCTGCCCGGTGGCGCTGGAGCTGGAGCTGGACTTCGAGGAGGAGCCGGTGTCGACGCCCGGGTTGACACCGTCGTTGGTCAGGTTGCCGGCGCCGGCACAGCCCCAGGCACCCGGACCCTGCATGTCGAGCAGCCGCTCGGCGACGGTGATCTGCTGGGCCTTGGTGGCCAGGTCGGCACGGGGGGCGTACTTCGTACCGCCGGCGGCGGCCCAGCTGGACTGCGAGAACTGCAGGCCGCCGTAGTAGCCGTTGCCGGTGTTGATGGACCAGTTGCCACCGGACTCGCACTGGGCGACGGCGTCCCAGGTGGCGACGGAGGCGGCGGAGGCGCCGGTCGCACCCATCAGCGGAACGGCGACGGCGGTACCGGCGACACCGGCGAGCGTGGCGACACGGACGGCCTTGGACGGGCGGCGGTGCTTGCCCTTGCTGGAAAACAGCATGGAACTTCTCCTCACCGACGCCTACGAGGTGAGCTGTCGGGTTCGGGCCAAGTGAGTTGCCCGGTCGCACGTCCTAGCACGCGACTTCACCCCAAGCCGGTCCTGATGCGTCCTTCGACGATCGGGCCCGGCGCTTACCTGGGTCCCCCGCTCCTGCCTACGGCGCTTTACGCGTCTGTTCCCTTCGACCGACGGCAGGATTCGGCGTGACGATCGACGGGGCCCGCGGTGCGAGCGGTTCCGACCGTAAACACACGCAACCCCCACATTCAAAGATGGACACATCGGACAATCAGCCCTTACTTGCATCTGAGGAACCGTCGTTTTCGCAGGTGGGAGGCGATGCGGAAGGGCTCCCCGGGCGCAACACGCCAGTTGACGCAAAGAGATCCATGTCTCACTTACGCATAAGCGGACATAGGTCTCTGAACTACCCCAGATTTTGAGGCTCTTTCAGCCGATTATCAGACCGCTCTCACTCGGCCTTCACGTCGAGATCGAGGCTCTGGCCAGGGAGGATGAGGTCCGGGTCGGTTCCGACGGCATCCTTGTTGGCCTCATACAGCGCGGGCCAGCCGCCGGGGACCTTCTGTGCGTCAGCAATCGCCCAGAGGTTGTCGCCGGAGCGGACGGTGTACGTGCCGTCGGCGGCCGACGCGCCCGCGTCGCGCGCGTCACCGTCACCGCGGGAGGCATGCCGGCCCGACTCGCGCTCGACACCGCCGTTCGCGTTCCGGCCCTCCTCGGGGGCAGGTGCGCCGCGGTGCTTGCCGCCCGTGCCGCCGGTCGAGTCGGTCGAGTCGGCCGGGCCGGCCGGGTCCGACGCGTCGGGCGCACCGGAGGACGGGGTGTCAGAAGGCGTCCGGGACGGCTCGGTCCCGTCCGCCGGCCCGTGGGCGGCGCCCGCCCCCTTCGAACGGTCCGCGCTGTCCGTACCGCCCGTACCGCCCGAGGCGGCGTCCGGGGCGGCGTCCGACGGTGCGGCGTCCTCGGACGGGGGCGTCGACGCGCCGTCAGCCGGCTCCGTGCTCCGTGTCGGCTCGGCGGGGGGCGCGACCCCGGGATCGACGCCCGGCAGCGTCCCGTCCTCCGCGAGGCCGGAGATGACCGCACAACTGGGCCAGGCCTTCGGCCCCCGGTCCTCCAGGACCTTCTCGGCCACGGCTATCTGCTGCGAGCGGCTGGCGAGGTCGGCACGGGCGGCGTACGACTCGCCGCCGTACGCCTTCCAGGTCTCCTGCGAGAACTGCAGGCCACCGTAGAAGCCGTTGCCGAGGTCGGCGCTCCACATGCCGCCGCTCTCGCACTCGGCCACCCGGTCCCAGGTCTTGGCGTCGGCCGCGTGCGCGCCGCCCGCGCCGAGCAGCGGGATGGCGATGGCCGATCCGGTCACGCCCGCGGCGACGACGATGGCGGGTGCCTGACGAGGGCGACGGTGTCTGCCGTTCGCGGAGCCCATGGAGATGCCTTCCGTGTGACTGACAAGTGACGGGTGGGTCGAACGGTGAACCTAGCGGGACTCGAACGCGTGTCACAAGTCGATGCAGCGCAGATCACGTGGAAGTCACAGAGTTGACTGAGCGTCATCTCGCGTCGGCGCCGGCCTCGGTGCAAACTCCACCGGCAGCGTGCGCAGTCCACGCATGATGAGCCCGCCACGCCACCGCAAATCGGTAGGTTCCACCGCAAGCCGCAGGTCCGGAAGGCGCCTCAGAAGCGTGGCGAGCGCCGTCTGTCCCTCCAGCCGGGCGAGCGGTGCTCCCAGGCAGTAGTGGATGCCGTGCCCGTATCCGAGGTGCTGATTGTCACGCCGGGCGAGGTCGAGCGTGTCGGGGTCCCCGAAGCGTTCCGGGTCGCGGTCGGCGGCGGCGAGCACGACGAGTACGGGGTCGCCCGCCGCTATGTCCTGTCCGCCCAGTGTCAGCGGCTCGGTGGCGAACCGCCAGGTCGCCAGCTCCACCGGACCGTCGTACCGCAGCAGTTCCTCGATCCCCGTCTCCAGCAGCTCGCTCTCCCCCGCGGCGAGGGAGCGTTGCAGCCGCTCGCGCTCGCCGGGGTTGCGCAGCAGGGCGTACACCCCGTTGCCGATGAGGTTCACCGTCGTCTCGAATCCGGCGAAGAGGAGGATGAAGGCCATGGCCGCGGCCTCGTTCTCGGTGAGGTGCTCGCCGTGGTCGCCGGCCCGGATCAGCCCCGAGATCAGATCGTCCCCCGGGTTCTCCCTCTTGCGGTGGATCAGTTCGGCGAGATAGCCGCGCATCTTCTTCACCGACCTGGCCACCCCGCCGCGCGGGCCGCCGCCGTGCCGGATCATCATGCCCGCCCAGTCCCGGAAGTCGTCCTGGTCCTCGCGCGGAACGCCGAGCAGATCGCAGATCGCGTAGATGGGGAGCGGGAACGCGAAGTCGTGGATGAGATCCGCCCTCCCCTCCGCGACGAAGCGGTCGATGAGGCGGTCCGTCAGTTCCTGTACGCGCGGCGCGAACTCGGCGACCCTGCGCGGGGTGAACGCCTTGGAGACGAGGCGGCGCAGCCGGGTGTGGTCGGGCGGGTCGATGTTGAGCAGATGCGTCATCAGCTCCGCCTTGCGCTCGCCCGGGATGCCGGTCTTCCCCTTGGCGTGCGCCGGCCCGGCGTGGTGCGCCGGGTTCTTGGAGAGCCGGGTGTCGGCAAGCGCCTGCCGGGCGTCCGCGTACCGGGTCACCAGCCAGGCCTCGACACCGCTGGGCAGCGCGGTGCGGTGCACGGGGCTGTGCTCGCGCAGCCAGGCATAGGCCGGGTAGGGGTCGGTGGCGAACTCCCAGGTGAAGAGTTCGGGCGCACCGACGGGACAGGCGGGGCGGCCGGCGGAGCCGTCCGCGGGGCGGTCGGCCGGGCCGTGCGCGGGCTGGCTGGCTGAGCCCGGCGCAGGCTGGTCGGCCGGGCCGTGCGCGGGCTCGTCGACGGGACAGGCCGGGCGGTCGGCGGGGCGGGCCGGGCGGTCGGCGGGGCGGTGTGCGGGTTGATCGGCGGGGCGGTCGGCGGGGCTGTGGTTCACCCCTCGACGTTATCCGTTGCCCTCCGCCGCCCGGATGGCGTCCCGGTAGGCGCGGCCGGCGGCCCGCAGTGCGGCCTCGGGGTCGATGCCGTCCTGTTCGGCGCGTACGGCGAGGGCGAGGAGCTCGTAGCCGATGCCGTCGCCCGTGGGGAGCGCCACATCGAGCCCCGCGGTACGGACCCGGCCGGCCAGTTTCGCCGCCAGGGCGAGGCCGGGCTGGCCGAGCGGCACTCCGTCGGTGACCGAGTCGCGCTGCTTCTCGACGGCCTTGGTCCGCAGCCAGTGCGCGTGCACGTCCTCCGGGGTCTCGGCGGTCTCGTCCCCGAAGACGTGCGGGTGGCGGTGGATCAGCTTCTCGACGAGGGTCGCGGCCACGTCGTCGACGGAGAAGGGCTCCTCGCCGTCCTCCTCGGCGATCCGGGCGTGGAAGACGACCTGGAGGAGTACGTCCCCGAGTTCCTCGCGCAGCTCGCCGCGGTCGCCGTCCTCGATCGCCTCGACGAGTTCGTACGCCTCCTCGATGGCGTACTTGGCGAGGCCCTCGTGGGTCTTCTGCGAGGTCCAGGGGCATTCGATCCGGATCCGGTCCATGACCTGGACCAGATCGAGGAGCCGGGCGCCCGGCAGGTCGTACGAACCCGGCAGCAGCTCCAGGTCGGGCATCCGCACCCGCCCCGACCCGGCGAGCCGCGCGAGCCCGTCGGTCAGCGGCCGGTCGCCCTCGCCGCCGGTGAGGACGACGATGCTCCGGCCGCCCGCACAGGCGTCGACGAGCTCCCGCGCGGTGGGCTCGGAGAACTCGACGGCGACACCCGCCTCGCGCAGGTACGGCAGCTGCGGATTGTCCTGCTCCGCGCAGAGCACCCGGTCGGCGGCGTGCAGCGTCTGCCAGGCGGGCCAGGACAGAAGTCCGGGCGCGACGCGGTGGCTGGCGGTGAGCAGGACGATACGGCCGGGATCTTCAGCGTTCACCGTTCGAATCTACTCCGGTCGGTCCGGTCGCCGTCTCCGCGGTCTACTACGGGACAGCCCTCAGGGCCTGTCGTTTGGATCACGCCGGGCTCGCGGGGCCTGATCCGGACGAAAGACCCTAGGCCTCGGGCTCGGCGCCCGCCGTCGCGGGCTTGGTGACCTGGTTGATCCAGGGGGCCTTGTAGTTGGCGAGCTGGGTCTGCTTGTCGTCCCAGGTGCCGTAGCGCGGATTGACGTCGACCTTCAGTTCCTTCGACGCCTTGGCGAGCGCGTCGCCGACGGCCTTCTGCCCCTCGGGCTGCTGCAGGTCGGCGCCGAGCGCCTGGGCCAGCTTCGTCAGCTGGACCTGCTCGCGCAGAACGGCATCGATCTGGTCGGGGGCGACCCAGCTCTGCTGGAGCATCGCCATCCGCAGCTGCGCCTCTCCCCCGGACTGGGCGGCCGCCGCCTTCCGCATCTGCTGGATCTCGTTGCGGCTGACGCTCACGTGCGCGTTCCGCGCGGCCCGGTCCAGGACCCGGTCGAAGATCATGCCGTGCAGCTTCGCCCGGCTGAGCTGCCCGGACTTGTCGATGAGCTGCGAGGCGTCCTTCGAGTCGCGCTGGGCGTCCCGTACCGCCGCCACCTGGCCCTGCAGCGTGGACACCTCGATCCGGTCCCCGCCGACGAGGGCCGCGGCGCCCGGGTGGGCCTGGCCGCCGCAGGCGGTCAGGAGTGGGGCCCCGGCCAGCAGGGCGGCGGAGACGGTGAGCGCGGTGCGACGGCGGCGGTGCAAAGGAACCTCCCGGGGAGAGTTTGTGCATCAGTGCACAAGACCTTGCGGTGATCGATGTTAGGCAGTGGATGTGGTTGGGGCCACCGGTTCGACCAACGATTCGGAAGGAGTTGGGGATGTGGGCCCCTTCAGGGGCGCCCGGCCCTCCCCGCGACGGCAGCTCGCGGGATGCCTGGAACGGCCCCTGCGACGGCGCCTCTCAGGGTCAGGAGACGCGTTCGGCCGCCGGGATCCCGCTGTCCGGACGCAGCATGATCGCCCGCGAGACGACAAAGGTGATCGGGATGGCCGCCGCGGCCGCGACCAGCGGCGCGTACCGGCTGCTGAACCCGGCGAGGTCGACCAGCAGATAGACACCGCCGGTCGTAATGGCGAAGTTGGCGGCGTTGGTGAGCGGGAAGAGCAGGAACTTCCGCCAGGTGGGCCGGGTCCGGTAGGTGAAGAGGGAGTTCAGGAAGAAGGAGCCGACCATGCTCAGCGCGAAGGCGAGGACATGGGCGGCGATGTACGGCAGCCAGGTCAGCAGGACGAGGTAACAGCCGTAGTACGTGCCGGTGTTGACGACTCCGACCAGGGCGAATCGGGCCATCTGCGCGGTGACCGTCATCGGCTCGCGAACTCCTGGGGTTCCCGTGTCCGCCGCGGCGCCGGTGTGGTGTTCGTGGCCTTCACCAGGAAGTGCGGGCGGCGCTTCACCTCGTAGTAGATACGGCCCACGTACTCACCGACCACCCCGATCATCACCATCTGGACCCCGGCGAGTGCCGTGACCACGACGAGGAGGGTGACATAGCCGGGGGTGTCGACGCCTCGCACCAGCGCGACGCCGACGATCCACGCGGCATAGGCGAGGGCGACGGACAGCAGCAGCATGCCCAGGTAGAGCGCCGCGCGCAGCGGTTTGTTGTTGAAGGAGAGAAGGCCGTCGAGGCCGTAATTCAGCAGCTTTCCGAAGGTCCAGGCGGAACGGCCCTGTTCGCGGACGGCATTCTCGTAGCTGAACGTCGTGGTGCGAAATCCCACCCAGGCGAAAAGGCCCTTGGAGAACCTGTTGTATTCGGTGAGTTCCAGTACGGCGTCGACGGTGCGGCGGGACAGCAGTCTGAAATCGCCGACGCCGTCGACCAGTTCCACGTCCACCAGGCGGTTGATCAGCCAGTAGTAGGCGCGGGCGCTGACGGTGCGGGTGACCCGGTCGCCCTTGCGCGTGCGGCGTGCGATCACCTGGTCGTAGCCGCCCGCGTGCTCTTCGAGCATGCGGCCCACGAGCTCCGGCGGGTGCTGGAGGTCGGCGTCCATGATGACGACCGCGTCCCCCTCGGCGTGGCGGAGGCCGGCCAGCATGGCGGCCTCCTTGCCGAAGTTGCGGCTGAAGGAGACATAGCGGGCCCGCGGGTCGGCCGCGGCCAGTTCCTGGAGGATGACCAGGGTCCGGTCCGCGCTGCCGTCGTCGACGTACACCAGCTGGAATTCATGTCCGAGGCGCGCCATTTCGTCCGTGACACGTTCATGGAAGCGTTCGAGGATCTCTTCCTCGTTGAAACAAGGCACCACCAGCGAGATCAGCACGCATGTACATCAACCCGCTCACGTGTCGGAATCCGACGCTCCATATGGCCGATGAGCGTCCATCACGTGAACTGCCCCATTCCGGAGCGGATTCAGGCGTTCGAGGCTGGCATATTCCTGCGTATGCCGACCTTCCGTCCCCGCCTGTGGGCGGGCTCGCTCGCCGCGCTGCTCACCGTGACCGCCGTCTGCGCGGGTGACGCCGTGGCGCGCAGCTTCCCGTTCGGACCGCATACCCGCAGCGTCAACGACCTGGGCAATCAGTTCGTCCCGTTCCACGCCCGGCTGTGGGACCTGCTGCACGGGAACGCCGACGGCGGGGTGCTGCTCAACTGGTCGTCCGGGTACGGGACCAGCTTCCTGCCGGATCTGGGCACCTATCTGACCAGCCCGTTCGCCCTGCTCGTCGGGGTCTTCCCGCGCGACCGGACGGATCTCGCGGTCTACGTGGTGACGCTCCTGAAGATGGCGTCGGCCGCGGCGCTGATGGCCCTGCTGCTGCTGACGCTGCGCGGCGGGCGCTGGTGGGCGGCGGGGGTGCTCGGTGCTTCGTACGCGCTGTGCGGCTGGTCGGTTGTCGAGGCGTCGTACAACCCGATGTGGCTGGACGGTCTGGTCGCGCTGCCGCTGCTCTGCCTGGCCGGGGAGTGGGCCCGGACGGGGCGGCACCGGATCGCCGCGCCGTTGCTCGTCGCGGTGATGTGGGCGGCCAACTTCTACACGGCCTACATGGCGACGCTCGGCGCCGCTCTGGTGCTCGCGGTGCGGCTCTTCACGGAGCGGGAGGACCGGCGGGCGGTGGTCCGGGGGCTGGTGCGAGCGGTCGCCACGGTCGGGGTGGGCATCGGTCTCTCGGCGCCCGTCCTGATCCCCGTCTACCTGGGGACGAAGCACGCCTACCCGGGCTGGAACCGGACGTTCGCGCCCGCCCACTGGCCCGATGTGTTCGCCCGGCTGCTGCCCGCCACGTACAGCTTCTTCACCCCGGCCCTCTTCCTCGGCACGGGCACCCTGCTCCTGGCCTGTGCGCTGGCCTTCCAGCGGTCCGTACCGCGGCGCGAGCGGTGGGCGTGGGCGGGGCTGGTGGCCGGGGTCGCGCTGTCGTTGCAGTGGGCGCCCACGCATCTGCTCTGGCACGCCTTCGCCACACCCAACGGCAGTCCGTACCGGCAGACCTTCGTACTGGCCGGGCTGGTGGTGATCGCCGCCTGGATCTCCGTCTCGTACGACTGGCCGGGGTGGCGGGCGCTGCTCGGCGGGGGCGCGGTGCTGCTGCTGATCGCGGCCGGGGCCGGCTTCAGCGACCTGGTCACACCGTGGACGTATCCGCTGTTCGCGGCCGGGCTGGTGGCGGCGGTCGGGGCGCTGCTGCTGGTCGGCCGCGGCCGGAGGTTCGCGGTCGTGGCCGCCGTGCTGCTGGTCGGCGCGCAGGCCGGGCAGGCCGCCGCGACCACCGCCTACGCCGACCGGCAGCGGCTGAACCGGCTGGACGACTACGCGCCCTGGGGCGAGCGGCAGCGGGCCCAGGCGGCGGCGGTCGCGGGCGCCGACGGCTGGCCGCGCTATCGCACCGACCCCGGCCGCGAACAGACCACGGCGAACGATCCGCTGCTGGTGGGCGGGCAGGGCGCCGCGTACTACAGCAGCCTCACCCCCGACGTGCTGACCCGCACCCTGCGTGCGCTGGGCGACGGGTGGACGTCGAACGGCCGGGCCGTGCAGAGCCTCGACAACCCCGTCACGGACGCCGTCTTCTCGGTCGGCGCGCGGGTACACATGCCGCGCGATCCCCATCAGGGGTGGAACGCCCCCGACGACCGGCCGGTGACGGTGAGCCGCGCGGAGGCGCCGCCGCTGGTGACGGTGCGCGGACCGGACGCGCCGGTGCCGTACGGCCGTTCCCCCTTCCGGAACCAGGAGCGGCTGCTCGGTACGGCGGTCTACACGGTGCCGACGACGGTGCTGCGCGCGGCGGGGGGCGGCCCGGTCGCGGACCGGGGGGCGTACGACTACCGGGTGGGGCGCGGTACGTACACGCTGACCGCCCGGTGCCCGGCGGCCTCCGAGCCGTATCTGTGGGCGCCCGACCTGTTCGGCTCGGCGCGGCTCGGCAGCGGTCCGGAGATTCCGTTCCGGGGGCAGCTGCCGGGCCGGCGCGCCCCGATGCAGCGCCTGGGTGCGGAGGGCGGGAGCGGGCCGGTGACGGTCACGCTGACCGCCGTACGCGCCGGGACCGTGCCGCACGAGGCGATCGGCTGCCTGGACCGGACCCGGCTGGCCTCGGCGGTCACCGGCCTGAAGCGCACCGGTGCGACCGCCGTCCACGTCACCGCCCACGGCATACGGGCCGAACTGCCGCCCGGCAGCACCGGGACGGTCGTGATCGCCGCGCCCCGCATCGCGGGCTGGAGCTGCCAGGGCCGCCCCGCCGGCAGCTACCTGGGCCTGCTCTCCGTACCGGTCCCCGCCCGCGGCGCCTCCGTCGACTGCTCGTTCCGGCCCCCGGGTCTGCGGGCGGGCGCGACGGTGGGGGCGGGCGCGGCGCTCTCCCTGCTCGTGGCGGGGGTGTGGGGAGCGCGGCGGCGACGACGGGACGCGAGACCCGGGAACTAGGGCCTCTCGTTTGCTCGAAAGAAGTGTGAGGCCGACGGGGCAGGCGGGTCGTCAGCCGCCCCGGCGGCAGATCACGGTCTCATGCCGTGATCGCCGGCTCGCCGACAAAAGGGGTGTTCTGCGCAGCCGTTGCAGAAATTTGGCGTGCTCATTGCCTTCACGTCCGGCACCGCGGGCCGCAGAGGCCATGATCCGTGGGCCGGGTCAACAGAGGTGCACCAACGCAGCCGTACGCCCACCGTCCGCTCGACGCAGGCCCGCCGGCGGTGCTCCCTCCCTGCGGAACGACAACTGACCCCTTGACCCTCTCGCCGACTTCTTCAGAAGCGCCACAGAAAGGGCCAGAAAGGACTTACAGATTCAAATGTGGGCGCTCGGATCGAACAGATCGGGGTCCTGCTTCCTCAGTTCGTCCTCAAAGGCCGGCCAGCCGTTCTTCGCCACGTACTCCGCCTCGGCACCGTGGATGGGCACCAGCCACACCACGGATACGTTCGTTCCGTTCTCCAGAGTGACGGAGAGGAAGTCGTCGTCGAAGTAGACCGGCATGGCCGCGTAGAGCGCGGTCATGGGCCCGTCCGGAGTCAGCGGCATGGGCAACGACACGACCTCCCCGCGGAGCACCGCCCGCCCCGTCGTCGCGAGGCGTTCCGCCACCCACTCCAGCACTCCGGGGAAGGGACCATCCTCATCCCCGGCGAGGGGACGGCCGCAGCCGAGCAATTCCAGATGTTGGGGCTCACCACTGGTGGGAGAAACCAGGTGCGTCTCATGGAGGGTGATAGTGGCGTAGGACCGCAGGCCCTCGAAGACGCCGCCGGTGAAGTACCCCACCTGCGCCGCACCGTCGGGGGCGCCGTCCCTGACCGACCACGCTCCGACAAGTTGCCCCAGACGTGTTTCGAGGTGGTCGATCAGAGTGGCCACGTTTTCCTTGACGCCGTGAGCCGATTCCAACCTGACGGGTGGTTGGACGGGTGACCCCGACGGCGGGCATGAAGAAAGCTCCTGGTAGACGGGTTCACGACCAAGATCACCAGTCCGCCAGGAGCATTCG
>NZ_JBIUVC010000022.1:0-113196 GCF_044742755.1 Streptomyces sp. NPDC087845 | reverse complement strand
GGCCGGCCACCCGGCCGCAAGAACACCCGGCCAACCCCACGCCACGACGTGCACACGGCCAGCAAAACGGACCCTCCAAAGCGACGAACGAAGAAGCCAACGACCCCACGTCCACGCCGCACAGGTTAAAGATCAAGTTAGATACAACCGATCCGAGGAGGTAATGGCATTGCCACACACCGACGCCCACGTCCGGCACACCGACACTGTCCTCATCGACGGACGCACACTGTGCTGCGCCGACATCGAGCGGATCGCTCGCGGCGATGCGGCGGTGCGCCTCGATGACAAGGCGCGCAAGCGCGCGCAGGAGGCGTGGCAGCTCGCCGAGCACACCGCCACGCTGCAGCCCGTGTACGGCCGTACCACGGGCGTGGGCTCCAAGCGCCACGAGAAGGTCGACGAGGCCGACGCCCGCGGCCATGGACTGCGCCTGCTGCGCAGCCATGCCGCGGGGGTCGGCCCCCTCCACTCGCCCGGGCGGGTGCGGGCGGCCCTGGCCATCCGCCTGAACCAGCTCGCGGCAGGCGGGTCCGGGGTGCACCCCCGTGTCCTGGAGGCCCTGGAAGGAGCGCTGCGCCGCGGCGTATTGCCCGTGGTGCACCAGTACGGCACCCTGGGCTCGGCCGACCTCACGGCACTGGCCGAGATCGCCCTCACCTGGCTGGAGAACGCCCGTGGGCGCAGGGCGACGCGCCGCCCGTGAACCTGAGCACCGGTGACGCGCTTGCCTTCATGAGCAGCAGCGCGGTCACCCTGGCCGGATCGGTGCACGCCGGCTCCGAGCTGCGGCAGCTGCTGCGTGCCAACCATGCGGTGACAGCCCTGTCCTTCCCCGCGCTCGGCGGCAACGCGGAGGCGTATGCGGCAACCGTGCACCGGGCCCGCGCCCATCCGGGACAGGTGCACTGTGCGGCCGAGATACGCAGGCTCCTCGCCCTGGACACGCGGCCCGCGCCCGGCCGCCGCATCCAGGACCCGTACGGACTGCGCGCGTTCCCCCAGGTCCAGGGCCCTGCCTTGGAGAGCCTGGACCACCTGGAACGCGTCCTGAACGTCGAGATCAACGCCCGCGCGGAGAACCCCCTCGTCGACACCGACGAACAGACGGTCTTCCACCACGGACACTTCCACACCGCGTAAGTGGCCACCGCACTCGACCAGGTCCGCGCCACGGTCCACCACGTGGCCGCCCTGTCCGCCACGCTGCTGCGCCACCTTGCCGAACCGGCCATGACCGAGCTACCGCTGTACCTGGCAGAGGCGCAGACGGGCAGCTCCGGAGTCATGATCCTTGACTACGTCGCCCACGACGCGCTTGCGCGGATGCACGAGGCGGCCAGGCCGGCCACCCTCGCCAGCGCCGTCGTCTCCCGCGGGCTGGAGGACCACGCAGGCTTCGCATCACACGCAGCCCGGCTGGCCGAGACCACGGTGGAGGCATTCCGGCAGGTGCTCGCCTGCATACTCGTGGTCGCCGTACGCGCGCTGCGCATGGACGCCGCGGAGCTGCCCGACGTTCCCGCAAGGGCAGCGTACGAGCTGGCCGCGGAACGGCTGCCCGCAGATCTTGAGGATCGCTCGCTCACGGAAGATGTCTACAGCGCGGTGAATCTCCTTCCGCGGCTCGCGGCCATCTGACGCCGCTACTCATCGTCGAAGCAGTCAACTACTGATGGCCACGCGGCGGCGGCCTGCCGGGCGCGGACCTGCTCCCGCCCATGCCCGCGAGCCCACGCCCTCGACGTCACGTCCTCGTGCAGCCGCTGCTCGGTGGCCGCACGGCGCTCCGCCTCGGACGCTGGTCTTCTGGATCCGGATCCGACACCGACCGGCGAGTTGTTCGACGATGGCCCCCGCTCCGGTGGGGCCATGTCATGTCCGACGGTCCTCCGTGTCCCTGCTCGGGCGCCGGCGGCCGCGTGGCGTCGACGTCGACACAGGCCCGGCCCCCGGGTACAGCGCGGGCTCGGTCACCGTGCACGTTGCGCGCAGCGCGTCGAGGACGGCGTGCACGGCCTGGTCGTCGCCGACGATCCGCGCTTTGGCGATGCCGGGCAGCAGAGCTGGATGCTCGCGGCGGCCGCGCATCAGTCACCCCTGCGCGGTCCGGGTGGTCAGCTGTGCCGACGCGGACTGGCGGCCGCGAGGAGTCCTGCGCGTGTTCCCCTCGTCCCAGGTTCGCGGGGACCATGCGCCCATGAGCAGTGTGCGCAGGGTGGGGGCGGTTGCCGCTACGGTGGCCGCGGCGTTTCAGGGTTCAGGCCACCATCAACTCAGGCCTGGTGAGCTTCCGCCTGGAGGTCCACCGGCTGTGCAACGGGAAGACTGGCGTCCATTGCCACCGATGTCGCCGCCCCGTCAGCCGCCGGGTCCTCCACTGCCAAAAGCCCCACCATTGTCATCCTTGGGTACGTCCCTTGGCGAAGAGGGCCGGTTGATCTCATATGGGCTGAGACCTTCCCCGAAATCATCTGCAGCCCTCAAGTTTTCGCCGCTTCGGGAGGAACGTTCGGCCCGTGGCCCCTGCTGTCGTGCCCGAGACCGACGGCGCGCGTCCCACCAGACGAGGCCAAGCAGAACAGCGACTACGACCACTGCTATACAGACGGGGAAAATCCAGCGCACAGCCGAAGCTGCCAGCGTGATGTCACTGATGGACACCTGGCTCACAAGGTGGCTCATCCGGCCCACGTCCTTCCTGAGGGGAGTCCACCGCTCACAAAGCGAAGCAGAGGGTTCCGCTCATTGGAGAGAGCCCACAATGGCTGGAGCCCTGCGAAACTCCAATCCCGCCGCCCTGGCGAGATCAATCTCGCGGGCCCGCCTGAATTGGACGTCCGGCAAAGCTCAAGCTCCCTGACAAGTCTACGGCGGGGAGCGTACGGGGGACCGCTCAGTGCGCGGCGGGTGTATCAGCGGCTGGAGAGCCATCTGCACGAAAGTGAATGCCCGCCTGCGCCGATCTCGGGTGATGGCATTCCACCGTTCTAGGGCTTGTGGTCCGGCACTGACTCGGGCAGTCCTGCGTACCAGCCCTGGACGGCCAGCCAGAATCCGGCCAGTACTATGGCGACGAGCGCGACCCGGCCTGCGTAACCGGCAACGGACGGCTCGATCATCCATCGCCGGGGCAGCAACCAGGCCGACAAAGCGGCTACCACTCCGGTGAGAACGGTCAGTGGAAGCTCCGCGTACAGCACGCTCCAGTCCGGTCCTGCTTCGAATCCGGCGCGCGCCCGGAGTTCGGCATCCGCGGCCCATCCCAGCAGCCCGACGAATCCACCGGCCAGGGCCACCCCGGTACCACTCAGTGCTTCAATGCGTTCCCTCATGATCACTGGAGACGCCGGCTACTTCGTGAGAGTTCCCGGAGAACCGGAACATTCCTCAAGCGGGCACTGCGCCGCCGAGGCCGACCCGGCCTGTGCCGACCTCGCGGTTCACGAGCTCGGGAACAGGGGTCCGCCCGCCATGAGGCCGCCGTCGGCCAGGAGGATGTGCCCGGTGATGTAGCTCGCCTTGTCCGAACCCAGGAACTGGACGGCCTCGGCGATCTCCTCCGGGGTACCCGCCCGGTGCATGGGCAGCACCGAATCGACCGCGGCACGAGCCGTATCGTCGCCGGTGAACCGCTCGTACATAGCGGTCCGGGTGAAACCGGGCGCGACCGCGTTGACCCGGATACCGTGAGCGGCGCCTTCGAGTGCGGCCGCCTTGGTAATGCCGACGACGGCGTGCTTGCTCCCGACGTACAAGGTCGCCCCGGGATAACCCATCAGGCCGAAGCTGGAGCTGACGTTGACGATGCTGCCGCCGCTCTGTTCCCTCATGACGCGGAACTCGTGCTTCAGGCACAGCAGCGTTCCCTTCACGTTGGTGTCGAAGGTGGCCTGGTAAGCCTCGTCGGTCACCTCGGTGACAGGGCCGGGTGTTCCCTCGGTGCCGGCGTTGTTGAAGGCGACATCGATCCGCCCGAACCGTGCCACCGCGCGGTCGACGAGGTCCTTCACCTCGGCGTCGAAGCGGACGTCGGCACGCACGAACTCGGCCCGGGCACCGAGGTCGGAGAGTTCTCCGGCAAGCTGTTCGCCCACGTCCTCGTGGCGGCCGGAGACCACGAGGCTCGCGCCTTGACGGGCGTAAGCCAAGGCGGTGGCGCGGCCGATACCGGTGAGCGCGCCCGTGATGAGGACAACGGGATCAGACATGTCGAGAGTCCTTCCTGCAACCACCCAGGTGAACGCCGGGCAAGGGGTTCGGAACCACACGACACTGGGTTCCTCTTCGGGCTGGGACGTAACTGCCGGTACGCCCGCAAGGAGCCTGTCCCAGCCGAAAGGCAGCCGCATCGGCCCCAACCGCCGCATGCATCGAACGGCGGCACTCGATGACCCGTATGGCCCACGGACGGCGGCCAGGACGGACAACCCGCAGGCGGTCACACGGGCGAAAGGCGAACGCCTCAAGCCCCCTGGTGACATCAGAACAAACTGACGTCGCGAACTCGCTCAGCCAGTGGTGATGGGACTCCTTGAAAATGGCACTGGCCGCTGTTCCGTGAATCCCCAGGCCAGCCTTGGGAACGGGGGATCGATTCGACAGGGTGTTTGCTGCTGTGGCGAGCGAGTTGGTCGAGGCTGTGCTGTATCCCGGGATCGACGTGCGCGTGGAACGCGTCAGCGACTCCTCCGATGTCCTGGTGATGGAGGCGGTAACCACCGGCCAGCCGGGCCGGTGGCCAGACTGCGGGAAGCAGGCATTGACGCGTACACAGCTCCTACCAGCGCGCCCTGGATGAGCGGCCGTTGGGCTCCCGTCAGGTCGTGGTACGGCTACGGGTGCGCCGGTACTTCTGCGACCGGAAGAGCTGTTCCCGCTGGACGTTTGTCGAGCAAGTGCCGGGCCTGTCCGAGCGGCACCGCCGGTCAAGTACCGGGCCGACTGGCTGGCTGCGATCGATCGCGATCGAGCCGGGCGGCCGTCCCGGCCGCCAACGGTGAACAGCACGCCGTCGCGCTGGGCCGGGATGACGATCGCGCCCACCGGCTCAAAGACCTTGCCCCGGCGCACCAGCGCTGCGGTGGCGGCCTGGGCATCCTTCTCGTCCAGCAGGATGTGAGTGCCGGCCACTTCCAGCACGGCCCCGCCATCGCCCGTGAAGCTCAGCCGACCCCGCAAGACAACCCGACCGCCGTCCTCGCCCAACAGTGGTGAGGACAAAGTCACCGGCCGCGTGTTGCCACCCCAGGCCGCATCCTCTTGGCCGGCATCCCTCACATCGTGTGGCCCTGGATCGGCGGCCACGGCATTCTCACCGGCCCCTGAGCACGGCGTACTCACGCAAGACACGAAACGGGGCGCGGGCGAGGACGGACAGGTGGCTCGTCCGGGAGCATGAAGGCTGCCTCACAAGTGCGGGAGGAAACACAGAGCCGTGATCCGCCCAGCGCTTGACGCGCGAGCTCTGCGGGAGACATCGAGGTGATCACGCCTCCCCAGGCCGCCGTCGGTTTGTTCAAGATCCAGTGGAGTTCCCGTTGCCAAGGGCCCAAGCCTCGATGTCGCGGTAGTGGATCGGTCCTCGGCTACGGCCGACGTTGCTGCCGACCAGGTGCAGACGTTCGGCAGGCCACTGACACCCGGCGAATCCGGCGATCCTCTCGGCGATTTCTCCTGCCGAAGCTCGATCCCCTCGGCGGGCACGGGCCAACGTCAGATGGGGACGCAGGGGTCGATCCGCGAAGGCGACACCGCAGTTCTTGACGGCAGAACGCACATCGGCCGCGAGCCTGTGCAGCTCATCGAGGTCTCCGTCGATTCCGCTCCACAGCACCCGGTCGTCGAAGTCTCCGCTGCCGCGCAGCGCCAGACAGAATGGCTGGTGGCCCGCCGCGAGGTTGGCGAGAGGCGGGCGCAGGAGCGGAACTGTCTCGGCCGGCAACTCCCCGAGGAACGCCAGGGTGATGTGCCAGTCCTCGATGCGGTTCCACCGCATGTGAGGGTGTGTGTCACAGGCCGGGCGCAACTCCCGGGCCAGTTCTTCTTTCGCGTGATCGGGCGGGGCGAGCGCAATGAACACGCGAACAGTCGCGGGCTGAGTCTGATCGTTCACACCGGACTTCGTACCGCACCCGGTGGTGGATGCGATGACCCGGGTACTCCAGGAGAGGAGCTCGCGGTCGCGATGCTGAGGAATCCACTTCCGGCGGGCGGCGACAAGGCCGAGTCGCTACACGGAATGAACCCGCCCGGTCGGCATCCCTCGGTGCCAAACCGGGGTCGGCACCGATCGCGACGATCGCGCGGTCCAGGCGGTGCATTTCGCCCGCGGTCAGCTTTGAAAGTTGGGCCAGGGCAGGCTCGACCAGGACGGGGCGGGCACGGCGCGGTACGTGGTCAGGCGACACGAGGCGGCTCACCGGCGAGGTGTTCCAGATGAGCGTCGCGGACGTTTCCCCACAGCACTCCGGTCTCGGCCGTGGAGCAGCCGTGGACGGCGATGCCCTCCAGCACGGAGGCGAGGACGCCGACCTTGGCGCGCTGGTCGGCCGCCTACGCACGGACGGCTACGGCCGCGTGGTCGCCGAGGGCCTCACGGTCGGATACAGGCGCGGCAGCCGACTGCCCGCTCATCCAGGGCTCCCTGGATGTGACCTGGCGTGTGTTACTACGGAATCGCCGCAGCCCGGACACCGGGGCTCGGTTCGCCGCACCCACCCCGGTCCGGCAGTCCGGGGGCCGGGCCGGGCAACGTGACACCAGCAGAAGGGACGCGGGACAGAAGCAGCGTGACAGCGCAGTAGGACTGGTGATCGGTTCGGGAGCGTGCTCCCAACTCTCCGGTCTCAATGAAGTCTGGCCAGTCTCAGCGCGGTTTCACAGATCATTGTTCGTCCCACCAGAGTTTGAGCACCCGCATCGACCAGTACCGCTCGTCCGATCTCACCGGACCCGGCGGTTTCTCACTCGCCTCACCCGGCACCCGGCCGAATCCCAGCATGCGCCAGCTGGTGACCACCTCGACACCGACCACCACCACGCCACCACCACCGGACGCGAACCCATCCTGACCATCGGCGACCAGCACTCGGCCCGTCGCGGGCTGATCGTCTCCGGCTCGGCGGGCACCGGTAGGACCACCGCCATCACTCAGCCGGGCAAAAACTACGACGCCGGCAAATGACTCCGGCGCCGGCGCGACCACACCGTGTGGCACAACCTCATGCCCGAGCAGGGCGGACGCCTGGAACGACTCGGTATCCGGCCGCTTCCCGCAGCACCGCAAGAGACCCCCGCGATGGCCGGCGGCAACTCGGGGGCATTCGAGCGGGGAGTCACAGTCCTGCGTCAGTACGTCGCACGCGACGGCACACGTCATGGAGCGCTCCCACATCGGACGGTTTGTCCTCCAGGGCCAGGAGCACAGCGTGAGGCGGGGAGTGTGGATCTCCCACACCAAAACAAGACGGCACAGGCTGAGCGAACCGCAGCGTGCCGCTCTGGCCGTCCTGGGGCCGGAGTGGGCCGCGTAGCGCCCGTGGAACGAGATCGAGCCCCGGGCTGTGGATGGGGGCACTACTGGATGGCTCCTCCTGATTCACGTTCATCCAGAAGTCGGGCCAGAACTGAAACTCATGAACACAGCTATGACGGGGGCGTGTGCGCAGCCCCGGTGGGGCTGCCGCCGTCATGCGAGGCGCCCGGTCCTGCGTTACTCGCTCAGCCCCACGACGCCCCAGCCCCGCCGGGTGGCCTCGGTCAGAACGCGCCCCCAGTCCTCCAGGAGGTCGGTGAACGCGTCGAAGTACCCGACCCACCCATTGGCTACGGCTGCGTGTCTGCGCTTCGTTCTTGGTGATCAGGCCGCCGTCGAAGAGGAAGTTGACCAATGGGGGTCGGCCGTCGGGCTGCTCCGGCACCCAGTCGACGACCAGCAGCCGGCCCGGCGTCAGGTCGAAACCGAGCTCCTCCTTGATTTCACGCTGGACTGCCTGCCGCGGGTTCTCTCCCATGTCCAGTCCGCCGCCGGGGATCTCCCAGGTGTCGTCGCGGTAGGACGGCTGGACCAGGAGGATGCGGCCGGCGACGTCGTGGATGATCGCTCCTGCTCCAGCGATGTGTTTGGGCAGGGAGGCGTAGTACTCGGCGGGAGGCAGATGCGCGGTGCTCGTGGAGCGGAACGCTATCCGTACCCGCCCGCGCGACTCGGAGAGCGCTGACCGCAGCCTGTGTTCCTCGACGGCCGGCTGTCCTTGCAGACGGCCGGCCGTTCCGCGTTCGCGGTGTCCTTGGAAGAGGTCTCAAGAATCGAGCACGGCGGCGACGGCCTCGATCTCGACGAGTTGGTCGTTGTAGCCGAGCACGGTGACGCCCATCAAGGTGCTGGGGACGTCATGGTCAGCGAACAAGTCCCGGACCACCTGCCAGGCAGCCACCAGGTCCTCCTGCCGGGCCGATGCGACGAGGACCCGGGTACTGATGACGTCCTGCAGTGACGCGCCTGAGGCAGATAGAGCAGTCTGCATATTCTCCATGGCTTTCGCTGCCTGGCCCGCGTAATCCCCGATCGCTGCTGTGGAGCCGTCATCGTTCAGCGGACACGCCCCAGCGAGGAAGATCAGGCGTGACTCGGCGGGCGCCGTGGCCGCGTAGGCGTACTCGGCGATGTCGGACAGGGAGGCGGAGCGGATCAGAGTGATGGCACGAGCCACGGTCGTCGGGTCCTTTCCCATCGGATGTTGAGCGCGAACATCTTACCGACGGCCAGTTGGCTCCTGCCTTCCCTTTTTCACGCCGGCCCCACGGCAATGCAGCCATTTCTGCTCGACATTCACGAACGGCTGATCGCCAACTGACTCCGGAACCCATCAAGAAAAGCTGTTCCCAAGGATCGACGCAGCCAGCTGGCTCTGTACACGTCGAGGAGCAGCGTCTCTAGAGCAGTTCAGTTTCTGGCACACATTTCGTGAAGGTCGTTGCCGGCTTTCCGCCGAACAGCAGGCTCCGCGCCGACGAGCTTCGCGAGCACGGCCAAGCCCTGCCCGGCGCTGCGAACGCTCTGTCAGCGGCCGCCGCGCTCGGAGATGTGACGCAGACCGTTGGAGATGTGGCGCTGCCCGTTGTCACCGGCAACGTCCGGTCGGTCGCCGAGACCAAACTCGCCGTGTTCGGCCTCGACACCCGCATCCGGTTCCCGTTCGGCGGCTACGCCGAAGACCACAAGGAACGCGCCGAGCCGGTACGCATCGCGATGCAGCGGACCAGCCGCCATCTGGGCATCCCCTGACCGCAGACGATGTCCTGCTGGTCGGAGACACAACCGCCGATGTCGCTGCCGGCTTCGCAAACCGGGTGCGCGTCCTGGCAGTCAGCACCGGCCGCTCCACCGCCGCACACCTCTGCGAGACCGGCGCCCCACTCGTTCTTCCCGACCTCGAAGAGGCGGAGCCACTGCTCGGAGCCCTCGCGGTAACGAATCGGGGTCAGGACGGTTCCTCAGGCAGCCCAGCCCGGTAACTGCCCAGTGCCCCGTCCGGACTCTCGACCGAGTGACGGCTGCGGCCGCGTTCCGCACGCGGTGACGCCCTCATCCACATCTCTGCCGCAGCACGTGTCGCAGACCGGTCAGTACGTCGTCGCTGTACGGACGAGACCCTGAACATGGCAGATCACGGCCGAAACGTTTTCGGGATGACGTTTCCGGGGTGGGAAGTTGGACGTGTACTTCGTGAAGCGGCCTCTGGTGGAGAGATACGCGACGCGATCGTCGCCCTCGACGAACGAAGCGCCGCCCGAAACGAGACCATCGGCTCCTGCTGAGGGTCTCAGCCCAGTGGATAGCCGATCTCCGCGATGCACCCCTCAAGGCTGGCAAGCGTGACCTCGGCGCTCAACGCGCCGACCACGCCTTCGGTCAACGGGCGTGAGGAAAATACGTGCCGAACGGCCTCCAAGGCGACCGGGACCTCGTAGTAGTCCTCAGCCCACCGCTGAAACGCTTCCGCCGAGCGGTCCATCAGCAGATGGAACAAGTATCCGGCGCCGTCCGGATCTCCCGCGGTCTCCTCGGGGAAGTCGATCGTCCCCGTCTTCCAGGCATCGTCCCCCGTCTCCCGCCATATGCACGCAGTGATGACGGGCATCCCGTCCTCGTCCGAGAACGCGGGCTCCTCAACATACGAACGGAAGACCTCAGGAACATCGTCGAGCACGCCGGGCCATGGCCCGTCCTCTGCATAGGGGCTCATGGATGATTCGTGATCGAACCCACGAACATAGGCGCCCGCGGCCGAGAAAACGATCGAGTACTCGTCGCCCGACCCGCTACGCATCGAGGCCATCGACGCCTGCTCGGACCAATGGGCATCGAAGGAGTAGCAGCGGTCTGCCGAGTCGGGACTCAGCACCGCCTCCAGCATCGCCATGGAACGGCAGTGATCTCGAAGGGCGGCTATCTCGGGCAGACGCCGAGCGACGTCATAAACGGTCACGCGCACATCCAAGCGCATGCCTCTGACACTCGGGGGTCTTGACCGGTAGCTGTATTGCCACCGCCACGCGGTTCTGGCGACGCTTCCGTCACCAGTCCTCTGCCCAACTCTGGACCTCGACGCCAGCCGGTGAGACCCGAACCCATAGAACCTGTGGAACGGGGAGACCTGCGGCGGGGGCATGGTCAGTGACAAATGCCTGCAAGGGCCCACGCTGGCCGACGAAGGTGTCCGTCCCCTGCAGGGGGGACACCCTTCTCATGTGAGGGCCGCGCGCAGGATCGCGCCGGACAGAGGGCCATCCGCCAACCAGGAATTGAAACCGCCATCTTCTGTCCACAGATGCCCTGAGTAGCCCTTGCATGGAGGGCTGAAAACGATCGCATTACCGGACCGTCGGATGGGGAGGCTCCCGCAGCTATCAGCGGAAAGTGATCAGGTGGATACATGCGGTGGAAACAAGAGTTCGAGAAGGTTGGGCTGATACTCCATGGGATCGGTGCTCAGCTTCAGCATGAAGCCAGCGGTCTGCCGGCCCTGCGTCAGCAGGGCCACAAGACGCTGGAAACCGTCCAGGCCGGAACAACCGGGCTCCGCGAGGAGAACCGAGAACTACGCCGCAGGCAGGAACGGATGCTCACCGACCTCGCCGACACCCGCGCCGACATCGGTGCCCTGCGTCTGGAGCTCTCCCAAGGGCTGCAGTCCTTGTTGATGGCCCTTCCCGCAGAGCAGCCCTCCCCCGAAACGGGAGAGCCTCCGGCGACGGGCGGCGAAGAGCAGCAGCCGGAGAGCAGGACTCGACCATCGGCCAGTGACAGTCCCGAAGAGGAGCTCATGAACCAGAACGCCGCCGACGGCCAGGACCGCACGGGCAGTACGGGTCGCGTCGAAGGTGACCGCAGTGAGGCGTTGGATGGTGCTGCGCTGAAGGCGGCGTCAGAAGATGTCTACCAAGAAACGGCAACGACGCGCCATCCTCTGTCGGCCATCCCTCAGCAGGGACGGCAGCACGAAGAGGCAACCGCCCCGGCTCCCTCGCCGGAAGTCCTGCACGGAGCACGGCTGATGAAGGCGGCCGGAGTTGCCCTCGCCGAGCTCGTCTGCCACCGCGACACCTGGGAGTACCTCACCGGGCTGAGCTCCAACCAGACCCACTTCCGTACCCCACCCTCCGTGGATGACATCAAGGACGGACGTGTACAAGCAGCCCTCTCCGGCCGTTCCTTGATTGCCCTGCTCATCGCCCTTTGGGAAACGCGCGATCAGGCGGACCCGCTTACTGCCGACTGGGCACTGGCCGCCACCGCCTACAGCCGGATTGCCACGGAACTCGACACCGTCACTAGCGGAACGGGACAGCGCACCGTCCGCATCGTCCTGGACGACGGCATTCACGCCGCCGAGTCAGCTGCGCAGAAGGGCACCGAGACGGCCGGCTGATCTACGGGCGGTCTTTCGAAGCACGGCAGCTTCGCAGCATTTACGGACCGGATCTGGTGGAGTGAGCCGAAGCTCAGGAGTTGTCACCGGCAGGCCGGATGAGCCGGCGAATGGGAGTGGTCGAAGCAGCCTGGTTGCCACAAACGAGGCACCCGGCTTGTCACAAGTGCTCGTTCAGCAGCCTTTCCGTCAACAGAAAAGAAGACGCCGCGCGGGTCTGGAGGATATCGACGTCGCAACTACACCGTTGATCGTATGGCGGGGCAGCGGCCCCGACTGGTCCACACGCGGGCATAGTGACCGCAGAGATGATCAAGTTCGCCGCCGCTCAAGTCGGGGGCGATCCGGTGTGCGCACCGAGGTGCCTGACCCGGTCCAGGCCGTGATACGAGACTCTCGGGTGATCCGCCGCGATGCTCGGGCCCGTCTGGCCCGGCTACGATCCGGCGGGGTGCGTCGGCCCGCTCGACCGTCCATGTCTCCGGTGCCAGGTCGATACCCGCGACAACTTCCCGCGGGCTCGGGTAGCGGATGTCGGGATCCTGGTTCCACGACCACGGCGCGGCCGAGCCGTGGCCGACGACCAGCAGCCGCCCGCCCAGGCGCAGTGCGTGCGCGGCCGAGCGCAGGACGGTTGCCCGGTCCAGGTCAAAGGGGGTGTGCAGGTAGTGGGCGCAGACCAGGTCGAATCCGCTGGGCGGGAAAGACTTGTGCAAGTCGGCCCGCACGGTGGTGACGCGGTCACCCAGGCCCTGTGACCGGGCGAGGGCGGCAAGCCGCTCGACCGCCACGGCCGAGATGTCGGCGGCGGTGACCTGCCACCCCAGGCGGGCGAGCCACAGCGCGTCGCCGCCGTCGCCGCATCCGAGGTCCAACGCGTCACCGGGCGACAGGCCCGTCACCGCCTCGGTGAGGCGGGCATTCGGCTGCGGGTTGCCGGCTGCCGGCTGCCGGTCGGGCCGCGTAGAGGCCGTCCCAGAACGCGACCGCATCAGTGGTGCTCATCAAGACTCCTTGTGTCGGTATGCACCCAGTCTTGCCAGGCACCCCACGACCTGGCACGAAATCTTGCGGTTACGACAAGATGGCCTGATGGATCGCAAGACGGACGACGACGTGCTTGACGCGGTGGGGCCGCGGCTTCGTGCGCTGCGTCGTGACCGCGGCATCACCCTCGCCGCCCTCGCGGCGACGACCGGCGTGTCGGAGAGCACTCTGTCCCGGCTGGAGAGCGGGCAGCGCCGGACGAGCCTGGAACTGCTGCTGCCGCTGGCCCGTACCTATGACGTTCCGTTGGACGACCTCGTGCCCCGCGCACTGGCGACCCCTGGATACACCTCAAGCCGATCAGGCGGTTTGGGATGACGTTCGTGCCCCTGTCCCGGCGACCGGGCGGTGTGCACGCGTTCAAGATGATCACCCCCGCCCAGCAGGAACCACTCGAACCGACCCCGCAGACCCACGAAGGCTTCGAATGGCTCTAAGTGCTCAACGGACGCCTGCGGCTCGTGATCGGCGAGCACGACCTGACACTGCCGCCCGGTGAGGCAGCCGAGTTCGACACGTCCCTGCCCCACTGGCTGGGCAGCGCCGACGGCGGCGTGGTTGAGCTTCTCATCCTGTTCGGCCTGCAAGGAATGCGTGCGCACGTACGCACCGACCCTCATCGATCGCCGCAGGCCGGGAGCCGACGGTGAACTCAGCGAGAGATTCTGTATGCGCGTCGGTGACGTCGGCCTTTTCGAGGAAGACGACCAGGTCGTGGTCGCTGTAGGCGACGCCCGGGGATCTCACGCCGAGCAGCCGGCCACAGCGATCGACAACGGGCCGCGGCCTCCCCGGTGACAACAAGCCTGCCTATGTGACAGCTATCGTGCTTCGGCTCACGGAGGTTCAGCGGCCCGCGGTGCTGTGCGGCGATAATAGGCCAATCTCGGGGCAGTCGATTTCGGTGAGCTCCACCAGGAGGCCGGGGGCACGGAACGGCCGCGGTCCCTCAAGTACATCTTCTGGAGTCCTTCGGCGTCGATTTTTGCAGTTGCTGCTTGGTAGCGCCGACGGCCTGCGCGTCGAACAGCCGGGCCGCGTACGGCAGCGGGACGTGACTCTGCTGCTGTGCTTCGGGGAAGGCCATGACCGCAGGATCCTGCGATGCACCTGTGGATACGGCCTTCCAGCGGCATTCGGTGGAGGACCCGGCCCAAAGGCCTGCGAAGCCCGGCCGGGCCTCTTCCTCTTCTTCTTCCTGTTCCTGTCTCAGACTGTGGCGTTTCTTCGGATACAGCCGCGAAGGCCCTGAGCACTCCCTCGTGACGGGCAGCAATCACACATCTGCCGCCCCGGCGGACGTAGACGCGGATCGCGTCCCGCTCGAGGTCTGTGCAGTCGTTCTCCGTACCTCGGTACCGGGTCTGGCAGGAGCACGGCAGGTACCTGCCGTGCCCGTGGCACAGGGCGGGTGTGTCCCGGCCAGTGCTCGCCGTTGAGCGCAGTCGTCAGACACGCGCGCAACCTGTATCTGCGAGGACGCGACCCGATGGAGCCGGGTTTGCAGCCATCCCAGGAGTCCAGCGACCGCTTTGTCGGAGCCGTGGTGTTGCTTGACGAGGAACCCGACCTGCGCTCGGGCCGACTTCGCCGCCTACTGGGCGCACCGCGCACGGCTCGACCGCTGGGCGGCCGCGCTCTACGACCGGTACAACCTGCTGCCGATGCCGACCACGCCCACCACCGCTTGGCCGGCCGACGGCCCTGACGTGGCCACGGCGGTATGCGAGCGGGCTCTTCCGATCTCTTGCACAGCGGTTCAACAACACAGGCCACCCCGCCATCAGCATCCCCACCGGCATCGCCCGGACGGCCCGCCCCTCGCTGTCCGGCTCATCGCCCCCGCACCACCGCGAGGACTTCGCCCGCACCGCCACCCGCACCATCGAATCGGCGTACGGCACCCGCTGCCCGCCGGCCTTGGCCTGAGCCCCGCAGAATGTCCGGGCAGCCCGCTTGGTTCCTCAGCCTTCCCCGTCCGGGCGGAAGTTGAGGACGAAGCGGGCGCGTTCGCCGTTGATGCGGCGTCGCACAAACAGCACGGGCTGCCCGCCGGGGGCGCAGCTCACGCCTTCGCGGACCAGGAGCGGGGTGCCCGCGGGGACGCCGAGCAGGTCGGCGTCGCCGATGTCGGCTCCGATGGCGCTGAAGGCCCGCCAGTCGTATTCCAGGACGACGCCGGCGCTCTGGGTCAGGACCCGGACGCCTATGAGGTCGCCACGGCGACGACCTGCTCGATCACACACGAAGGCGGCCCGGCGGAGCGCCCGTTCATCCAAGGTTCAGCGGACCGACCACTGAGTTCTACACAGAACCCCACAGCAGGCATGTAGACATCTAGATGTCTTACTTGTTCTGTGAAGTGACCGACTCAGGAAGGCTCCCATGCCGCTGCTGAACTTCCGCGACCCCGCCTCCGTCGCCGACCTCCGGGGCGATCGCATCCGCACGGGGATCCTGTTCCGCTCCGCCCAGCCCGATCCCGTCGCCGACGCCGGCACCATCGGGGAGCTGCTCACCCACGGCATCCGCGTCGTCGTGGACCTGCGCAGCCCCGACGAGCGCGACGACGAGTGGGCGGCCGCCGAAGAGGCGGGCATCAGCGTCGTCCGGGCGCCCATCGTTCCGGACGGCACGGGCGCCGTCGCCGGCCCGGACATCGCCTCCCTGCGGACCTCCGCCGACCTGGGCCGGTTCTACGCCGACCTTGCCGAGTCCGCCCCCACGGCCGTCGCCGACACGGTCCGGGCCGCCGCCGGACCGGGCGCGGCACTCGTGCACTGCGCCGCGGGGAAGGACCGCACCGGTTTCCTGGTGGCACTGCTGCTGGAACTCGCCGGAGTGTCCGACGACGGGATCGCCGACGACTACGTCCGTACGGCCATGGCGCTCCCGGAGATCCTCGCCGCGCTCTCCACTCGGCATCGCATCGCGCTGAACGCCGGTACGGCCGACGGCGCGGGCGGCGACGAGGGGCACGGAACGGCGGGACGGCCGGTCGTTCCCGCACCACTGCTCCAGGCCCCGCGGGAGGCGATCGAGGTCTTCCTGAAGACAATGCGGGCCCGTCACGGCAGCGCCGAGGGCTTCCTGTTGAGCTGCGGGGCCGAGCCTGCGGTCATCGACCGTTTCCGCGCCAAGGCTGCCCTGCCCACGACCGCCTCTGCGGCTCCCTGACCTGCCCACTCTCCCACTCCCCCACTCCCCCACTCCCCCGTCGCCCTCCGCCCGACAGGAGAACCCCTCTCATGACCGACATCCTGCGCAAGACCCCCGCCCCCGAACCCCTGCCCCCCGACCGCCTTCCCCAAGGCGAGGTCCCTGCTCCACGCCGGGTCATCGCCGGGCTGGTCTTCACCGAGCTCCTCATCGGGATCGGGTTCGCCATGCCTCTGGTCGCCTCCCTCAGCCTGAAGGTCAACGAGATCGCACCGGACGCCAAGGAGAGCGTGCTGGGCACCGTCATGGCGGCAGGGGCCGTCGCCGCGTTCGTCCTCAACCCGGTCTTCGGCCACCTGTCGGACCGCACCGTCGGACGCTTCGGCAGACGCAGGCCGTGGATCCTCGGCGGTCTCGCCGCGGGGCTGCCGGCCACCGTGGTGATGGCCACGGCAAGCTCGGCCGCCCAGCTGATGCTGGGCTGGGTCCTCGCCCAGGCCGCGTACAACGCGGCCCTCGCCGCCCTCGCCGCGGTAATCGCCGACCGGGTGCCGGCCACGCAACAGGCCACCGTGTCCGGACTGTTCGGAGCCGCCCAGTTCGCCTCCGTCTTCCCCGCCTTCTTCCTCGTCGGCCTCATACCCGACAACACGGCGGCCCTGCTGCTGATCCCCGGCATCGCCGGTGCCGCAGGCGCCGCCGTGTCCTGGACCCTGCTGCGCGGCGAGAAGGCCGTCCCCGCCGAGGAGCGGCGCCCGGTGAGCCTGCGCTCGGTCTTCACCAGCCTGCTGTTCGACCCCCGCACCTCCCCGGCCTTCACCGCGGTCTGGCTGCAGCGCTTCCTGCTCCAGGGCGCCAACGCCCTGATCGGCACGTTCGGCCTCTACTACCTGATGTCCCGCCTGGAGATGTCGACGGCCGAGGCCGCCGCCCTCGTCTCGGTCACCGGCATGTTCTCCGTCGTCGGCAACGTCGTCGCCGCGGCGGCGTTCGGGAAGCTGGCCTCCCGCACCGGCGCCTACCGGGCCTTCGTCGTCGCCTCCGGCCTGCTGATGGCCACCGCCATGGTCATCAAGATGCTGTCCGCGTCCGTGTGGCCGATCTACCTCTCCACCGCCGTCGCCGCCATCGGCCTCGGCGCCTTCTACGCCGTCGACATGGCCCTGGTCCTGCGCGTCATGCCCACCAGCACCGACGCCGCCCGCTGGCTCGGCGTATTCAACATCGCCAAATCCCTGCCGCAGTCCATCGCCCCCCTGCTCGCCCCGCTCCTCCTGGACCTCGGCACGGACCCGATCGGACCGGCGACCGACGGCAAGAACTACTTCGCCCTCTACCTCGGCGGGGCTCTCGCGGCACTCGCGGCCGTGGCCCTGACCCCGCTGATCCGGCACCCCCGCCTCGCCCGCGACTGACACCCTGCCACCACCGCATCCCCCGGCATCCCCCGGCATCCCCCGGCATCCGACGAAAGGCACGACCGTGACCTCCCGCCTCCACCACCACGACGGCACACCGTTTCGCGACCTCAATCACAACGGCACCATGGAGCCGTACGAAGACCCCCGCCTCCCCGTCGACGACCGCGTCGACGACCTCCTCGGCCGGATGACGCTCGAGGAGAAGGCCGGTCAGATGTGCCACGGCCGGATGGCCGCCGGCGACAACGGCTTCATGCCGTCCGGTGCCGACCTCATCGCCGAACGGCACATCACCCACTTCGCAATGATCCAGGTCCCCTCCGCAGGCGCCATGGCCGCGTGGAACAACCACGTCCAGGACCTCGCCGCCGCCACCCGCCTGGGCATCCCGGTGACCCTCTCCTCCGACCCCCGCCACGGATTCACCGCCAACCCCATGACCGCCCACACCGACGGCGGATTCAGCCCCGGCCCCGAACCGATCGGCCTGGCCGCGACCGACGACCCCACGCTCGTCGAGAAATTCGCCGCGGCCGCCGCCGGGGAACTGCGTTCCGTCGGAATCCGCGTGGCCATCCACCCGATGGCCGACCTGGCGACCGAGCCGCGCTGGGCCCGTATCAGCGGCACCTTCGGCGAGGACGCCGACCGTGCCGCGCGGATGCTCGCCGCCTACATCCGCGGCATGCAGGGCGACACCCTGGGGCCGGACAGCGTGGCCTGCATGACCAAGCACTTCCCCGGCCACGGCCCGCAGGCGGGCGGGGAGGACTCCCACTTCGCCTACGGCAAGTACCAGGCCTTCCCCGGCGACAACCTCGAATACCACCTCAAGCCCTGGGAAGCGGCCTTCGCCGCCGGCACCGCTCAGGTCATGCCCTGCTATTCGATCCCCACCGGCAGCGGCCTGCCCGAGGTCGCCGCGAACTTCAACCACGAGGTCATCACCGGGCTTCTCCGCGGCCGCTACGGCTTCGACGGCGTGGTGTGCACCGACTTCAACTCCCTTACTGGCATGGAGATCCCCGGAATCGTCCGGCTCCCGCCCCGCAACTGGGGAGTCGAGCACCTTTCCCTCCCCGAGCAGGTCCTCATGCAGCTCGACGCCGGCGTCGACCAGCTCGGCGGCGAGACCCGCCCCGACTGGATCGTCGACGCCGTCCGCTCCGGCGCCGTCAGCGAGGAACGCATCGACACCTCCGTACGCCGCATTCTGCGCGACAAGTTCCGCCTCGGCCTCTTCGACGACCCCTATGTCGACACCGACGCGGCAAGCGCCCTGGTCGGCGCGGCCGAGACCCGTCGCCTGGGCCGCCGGGTCCAGCTGCGTTCCCTCGTCCAGCTCACCGACCGTGCGAAGACACCGACGGCGCTGCCCGAAACACCGGCCCTCTACGTGGAGAACATCGCCCCCGAAGTCGCCGCCCGATACGGCCGTCTCGTCGACCGCCCGGAGGACGCCGACCTCGCGGTACTGCGTCTGACCGCCCCGTACGAGAAGCGAGACGGATTCCTGGAGCAGCATTTCCACGCCGGGTCCCTCGAGTTCCCCGCCGCCGAACTGGCCCGGCTGCAGGCGCTGTCCGCGACCGTCCCCACCGTGATCGACGTGCACCTCGACCGGCCCGCGGTCCTCACCGGGCTCGCCACCGGAGCGACACTGCTCCTCGGCAGCTTCGGCGCCGACGACGACATCGTCCTCGACGTGGCCTTCGGCCGCACGACCGCGGAAGGCACCCTCCCCTTCGACCTCCCCTCCTCCATGCGGGCCGTCGAGGACTCCCGCGAGGACGTCCCGTTCGACACCTCCGAACCGCTGTTCCGTTGCGGACACAGCGCGTTCGCGCACTGATGCCCTCCCGGTCACATCCCCGGGTGCAGCAGCGTCAGGCTCGCCTCTGTGGCCTACAGGACGGGCAGGCCGCCCTCCCCCAGGCCGAGCGGTTAGTACTGCAACCGTGCTTGGTGTGATGGTGGGGCAGTTCAGGGGCTGTGGCCTCGTCGTTTGTAGTGGCTGATGCGTGCTCGGTGTTGTGCTTGCCTGGGCCAGTGGGACCAGTGCAGTCTCGCGTCGGCCTGGGCCTGAAGCCGGGTGACGATCCGCGCCCACGTGCCATCACGCTGCCAGTGCCGGAACAGGTCGTAGACCCGGTCCCACGACCCGTACCGCTCCGGCACATCACGCCACGGCGCACCGGTCCGGTCCGCCACCATATGCCGTCTATCAGCTGCCGCCACGTCCACACCAGCGGTCGGCCCGGCTTGATGCCCTTCGGCAGCAACGGCTCCAGCCGGACCCACTTGCCGTTCGTCAGATCACCACGCCCCACAGGACGTGATCATTCGCGACCAAGATCCACTTCGACAACAGGCCCTAGCCAAGGACGTCCCCGCCAGGGGCAACAGGTGTTCACCGCCGTCGATCACCTCACCGACGAACCGCGCCCCAAAGGCGCGTTCGACAGCGTTGGCGTATTGCGCATCCATGTCGGGGTCTACCGCGTGACAATCGCCCCGACCTGCACGTTCACGCTAGACACCCCAGGCGTCGTCGCTGGCTGGCTGGCTGGCTGGCTGGCTGGCTGGCTGGCTGGCTGGCTGGCTGGCTGGCTGGCTGGCTGGCCTACCGTCACCAGCGCTGGCCCGCCTCCGTCAACCCCCACCTGCTGGTCAGCCGGAAAACCTTACTCGACCCGGTCACCCAGCCGTGCACAGGGGCACCCTGCGCCAGGTCCTGCCCAAGGGACCGACCCTCGACAGGCTGCGCCAAGACCGCATCCTCGACGAAGCCTTCGCCACCGGCGATCCGCTCAAGCTCATGAGGCTCTGAGGCGTCCCCCGGAGTGTGGACACAGGGGCTCATGCCGCGATTGAGAGATTAGCTGCTCGCAGATGCTGCTGTTCGAACTCCACCGGTGAGAGGTAATTGAGGGCGCTGTGGCGTCTGCGGGCGTTGTAGTAGCTCAGCCACTGGAAGATCTCCAGCCTCGCTTGACGCATTGTCGAGAACAGCCTCTGGTGCATCGTCTCCCTCTTGAGGCCCTGCCAGAACGACTCGGTGAGGGCGTTGTCGTAACTCGAGCCGACCCGGCCCATGCTCCTGCGGATTCCGAAACCGTCGCAGACCTGCGCGAATGCGGCAGCGGTGTACTGCGAGCCCCTGTCCGCATGAAAGATCACGCCGTCCACGTGGCCGCCGCGGGCCGCCACCGCCATCTTGAGGGCGTCGATGACCAGCCCGGCCCGCATATGGTTGGCCATCGAGTAGCCGAGCACCCGGCGTGAGTAGATGTCCAGGACGCAGGCGAGATACAGCCACGACCCGCCGACCTGCACATACGTGATGTCACCGCACCACTTCTCGTCCAGCTGCCCGGCGGAGAAGTCACGTTGGACGAGGTCCGGGACAGGCGGTGCGAGGCGGTCCGGGACCGTGGTGCGTTTACGGCGCCGCAGATGGAGGCCCTCCAGGCCGTGCTTGCGCATGAGCCGCTCGACGCGCTTGCGGTTCACTGCGTGTCCCAAGCCCCGCAGCTCAGCATGGACACGCCGCACTCCGTACGTTCCCTTGTGGTCGGTGTGGATCTCGCGGATCTCCGCGGCCATAGCCTCGTCGGCGGCCTGCCGCACCTCGCGGGCCTTCGCGCCGGCGATCCACCGGTAGAAGCCCGAGCGCGAGACCTGAAGCACCCGGCATATCCGCTGCACGCCGAAGTCGGCCCGGTTGTCGGAGATGAAGCCCCAGCGGAGGGTCATGCCCTCATCTCCTTCGCGAAATACTGGGCCGCTCGCCGCAGGATCTCCCGCTCGAGTTCCCACTCCTTCTCCGCCCTGCGTAGCCGGCCGTTCTCCGCCCGCAGCCGGGCCAGTTCCTCATCCCTGCCCTCGGCAACCGGCTCATCGCGGTTGCCGCGGCCCGCCTGCTCATCGGCCTGGCGCACCCAACTGCGCAGCGTCTCGCCGGTCACCCCAACATCCGCCGCCACCGCCGCATACGTGCGCTTCCCACCCGCCGCGCGGTACAGCGCGACGGCATCATTCCTGAACTCCGCCGGATACGGAGACTTCCGTCCCACCAGGACACCCTTCCTTGGATCTGCAAGATCCATTGTCAGAGTGTCCACACCGCCGGGGTCGCCTCAGCTCTTCGGCATCACCGAACAAACCGCCATGCGCCATGTCGGCACCGTCTACCCGGAGCGCACCGCGAAGCTACCCAGGTAGCCGGCCCCGTCGTACCACCTCCTGACCCATCTCGCTTGAGCCGCGCCTACACCACCTCTCCCAGATCTGCCTCGCCAAGATGCTGCGTGCCGCTACCGATGCCGCCCCCACCGCCGGCGTCGCCCTCGCCCTGACTGCGTTGATCTCGGCAGCCTGACCGACCCCGCCAACGACGAAGGCCCGCATACCCGGCGAGTGCCGCTCGTGTGGTGCGCCGCAAATCACGAGCGTAACTATTCCTTTGATGGCTGGCTGGATGGGTTGATCTCGGCGAGGTAGTCGGCGAGGGATTTGAGGATCTCGTCGGCGGTCTTGATCCAGGCGAAGGGGCCGGGGTTGTTGTTCCAGTCGGCGAGCCAGCTGCGGATGTCTCGTTCGAGGGCTTGGACGGAGCGGTGGGCGCCTCGCTTGAGTTCCTTCTGGGTGAGCTCGGCGAACCACTGCTCCACGAGGTTCAGCCAGGACGAACTCGTCGGTGTGAAGTGCAGTTGAAAGCGCGGATGCGCCAGCAGCCACTTCTTGCTGGCGGTTTGTCGCCGTTCGGACGCAAGCACATCAATGTGATCGGCACCTACTCCTTCAGCGCACCCGATCTCGGCCCGACCGGCGTCCGCGAACTCTGTGGCCCCGACGCCGACGACGAAGACGACTGACAGCGATGAATTAAGTGAGCGCCTCCCGCCGGGATCTGACCCTACGACTGACAGTGCTCAGCGAGCCGGGAGCGGCGTTCTTGGGCTTCGTCGGTCTCAGCGGCCGTCCGTACCAGAACGTGACCGCCGGCGATTGGGTGCGGTCAGGTCTTGTTGATGAACAGTCGGTTGAGGTGCTGGTCGACGGCGGTCAGGGCCTCTTGGGGCCCGATCACGCTCAGTTCGATGAGCGGGGTCAAGCCAGTGAGTGTCAGGAGCAGGTTGGTCTCTGTCGCCGGGTCGCGGTCGGGGCTGATGTGGCCATCGGTGATTGCCTGGCGGACGATCTGCTCGATGAGGTCGCGGCCGTGAGTCAGCCCGTCGCGTGCGCGTGTATGGATGTTCGCGCTGTGCAGTGCCTCCAGGACGTAGGCGGCGCTCATCCGGCTCGTCGCGCGTGCGTCGGGATGTAGAGGGAGCATCTCCGTAAGCATCACTCGGAGCATGTCACGGGGGTGTGGTGGGTTGCCGAGTTCTCTGACGCCTTCGGCGACGCGTAGTGATGTCTGTTCGGACGCGAAGTCCATGGCGAAGACCAACATCTCTTCTCGGGTGGCGAAGTAGTGCTGCACCGCACCGTGGGAAATGCCTGCTTCCTGGGCCACTTCGCGGACGCTCGCGTGCGCGATGCCGCGTTGTTCCACTACGCGGCACAGCGCTCGGGCGATCGTCTCGCGGCGTTCGCGGTGATCCACCTGCTTGGGCATCATTGGCCTCCTCTATTTCAATACAGTTGACATATTACAGCTGACCGGTAAAAGCTGGGAGTCCGTTCGTGGAGGAAGGGTGTGGCATGTCCGAACAACCAAGAACACGGACTGCGGAGGGCCTCGTCGAAGGGTGCTGGCGGGGAGAGCATGCGGTGTTCCGTGGCATTCCCTATGCTCAGCCGCCGGTCGGGCCGCTGCGCTTCCAGGCGCCTGCCCCGGTCCAGGGGTGGGACGGGACGAGGCAGGCGACCGAGTTCGGCCCCGTGGTTCCTCAGGTGGGACCGACGGCCGAGAGCTCAGTCGGGAACGACTGGCTCACGCTCAACGTCAGCACCCCGGCCCTGGGGACGGCCGGGCTGCCCGTGCTGGTGTGGATCCACGGTGGTGCCTACATCGCAGGGGCCTCCAGTGATCCGATGTACGACCCTGCGGCCCTGACCAGCGCGGGCCTGGTCGTGGTGAGCATCAACTACCGGGTGGCAGTCGAGGGTTTCGCTCTTGTCGAGGGCGCCCCGGCCAATCGCGGGTTTCTCGACCAGATCGCGGCCTTGGAATGGGTGCAGCGCAACATCGCCGCTTTCGGCGGAGACCCTGACCTGGTCACGGTAGCGGGACAGTCCGCCGGGGCGGGGTCGATCGCGGCCCTGCTGACGATGGAGCGGGCACACGGGTTGTTCCGCAGGGCCATCGTGCACTCGGTGCCGGGATCGCTGTGCACCCGCGCGCTGGCGGAAGAAGTCGCCGCCACGCTCGCGGGCCGGGTCGGTGCGGCACCTGACGCTGAAGCCCTGTCCGGCATCGACCCCTTGCGCCTGGCCGGCGAGCTCACCGCCCTTGGTGTCGACCTTCCCGGCCACCGCAAGAGTTGGGGTCGGCTCTCGCAGATCGGTGTCGCCGTGTGCCCTGTCCTCGACGGCGTGGTGCTCACCGAAACGCCCTGGAGGGCGCTGGCCGGCGGCCGTACAGGCGGAATCGAGCTCCTCGTCGGCCACACCCGCGATGAATTCCGGCTGTTCAGCGTCATGATGGGGCGGCTGGGCACCTTCACTGAGGACGAGGCCCACACGGCCCTGGATCTGTTCGCCCCGGCACCAGACGGCGCCGACGCCTACCGTGCCGCCTACCCACAGGCCACCCCTGAAGAATTGCTCGAACTGGTGTACTCCGATGCCCTCTTCCGGATGCCCTCACTGAAGTTGGCCCAGGCGAACCAAGCGGCTGGAGGCACGTCGTTTCTCTTCGAGCTGCAACTGGCGGCTCCGGCGTCCGGCGGAGTCCTGGGCGCCTGCCACAGCCTCGACGTTCCCCTGGTGTTCGGCACGTTGGACAGCCCCGCCGGCCGGCACCTCTTCGGCGACCGCCCAACGCCGGAGGTCTCGGCAGTATCCCGGGAACTGCAGCGGGGATGGGTCCGCTTCGCCACGGCCGGCGACCCGGGGTGGCCCGCCCACCGGCCCGAGGGACAGCTGACTCGCGTCCTGGATATCGAGTCGAAGACCTTGCCTTACCCAGAAGAGGCCTCTCGCCAGGTCTGGGAGCGACACGACCCGGCTCCCTTTGACCTCACGTAGACGAGGAGCCTGTCTGCCTGGGTCTTCCCGACGGACGGGGCATGGAGTTGTCCATCATGGCCCCGGTGCCCCAGCTCAGACTCCAGCCGCAAAGTAGCGGGGGGTCACGTACTCACCGCGGTGGCCATCTCCGCTCGGTTCGACGGGATCGCGCCGAGCGATGTCGCGTACTGCCACCTCGAACCGGAAGAGACCGCTCCGGGGCGGGCCCGCAGGCCGGCCCGCCGGGCACTGAGCCACTGGGGGCTCGACGATCTCTCCGACTCGGTGGAGCTGCTGGTCAGCGAGGTAGTGACCAATGCGGTCCGCTACGCGGAGCGACCGGTGACGCTACGGCTGCTGCGCACCGACATCCTGCGTTACGAGGTCGGCGACGACACCCCGCAACTCCCCCGGCATCGCCGGGCCCAGGACATGGACGAGGGCGGCCGCGGCCTGCTCGTCGTGAACCGGCTGGCCCGGCGGTGGGGAGCGACACGGCTCTCGACCGGCAAAGTGGTCTGGTTCGAGTTGGGACTGCCGTCAAGTCGAGCGATTCGGACTGGTTGATGTGGGGACAGCCCACCGTGCGGATCCGAAATCTCGAAGTCGCCGAGGAGCGGAAGCAGCGGGTCCGTGAGCGGGCGGACGAAGATGTCGTGCCGGTCTGCCGGCCCGAGACAGGGGTGGCGGAACGGGTAGGACTGGCCCCTCGCTCCTCATGAAGTGGGCTCGTCCTGGTCATGTGATGCCGTCCGGGGCGAGGTCGGGGGGCAGGCGGTGCCGGGAGAGATGCCGTAGGAGCCCGGCCCGGGTGCGGGTCGCGGAGCGGACTTCGCCGACCAGCCGGGGCAGCGCCCACCGTGCTCCGGTTACTGCGGGCATGGTGTCGAAGGGGCAGGTGTCGGTCGCGGCGGCCTGGAGCAGGCGGGCAAGGGCCGTGCGTTCTCTGCCGCTCCACCCGGTACCGACGCTGTCCGTGTACCGCAGGCCACCGTCCTGCTGCCGCTCACCCACGAGGACTGCGCCGGGAAGTCCGGCGAGCCGGCCGCGGCCGGGCACCCACCCGCGGACGACCACGTCGACGGTGCGCACGTTGCGGATCTCGATCCTTCTCCGCACCAACCGCGTCCGTGGTCGGGGACGAAGTTGGTTCAGCGCAGAGCAATGAGCCCTGCGTCCGTCGGCCTGAAGCCGCAGGCGTTGAAGTAGAAGGGGCGCAGGTGCTCTTCGAAATCAACGTGGAGCCACTCGCAGTTCGCCGAACGGGCTCCTCGGGCCGCTGCGGCCACGAGTTCGGTTCCGACGCCGGTCTTGCGCAGGTCCTGAGCGACCATCGTGTCGAGGATGAAGGCATGGGCGCCACCATCCCAGGCGACGTTGGCAAAGCCCACCAGCCTGCCGGCCTTCCGCGCGCAGACCCAGCCGAGGCTGTGACGATGCACCTGTGTGTGCCAGTCGGTGAGCGTTGGGCCGTGCCCGAACGCCTCCGCATGAAGTGCGTTGAGACCTGTGTTGTCGAAGTCGCCGCGCCACTCATACGTGATCGTCATAGCCGTATCGTAGGTCGCTGGGCATCTCTGGACTCGCCCCGACCTCGGTGTCCTGCCACCGCTCGACCGTACGTGGCTGCGTCGTGGTCGCCCGGCACTCGGCCGGATTTTGTGCTTCAGTCGGCCGATCGGTCATCCGGTGCTACGAAAGTGCGGTTCGGAGCCGCGGCGGACGCCGAGGGCCCGGCTGGTTGACTCTCCCACCGTGGGAGACCCAAGGGTGGAGCGCATGCACGTCGGTGACGACACGTTCTGGAGCATTGGAGAGGTCTCGCGGAAGACCGGGCTGACAGTGAAACTCATCCGGCACTGGTCCGACATCGGGGTAGTGCACCCGGCTCAGCGGACTTCCGCCGGCTACCGGGTCAACGGCACCGAAGCCGTGGCCCGTCTGCAACTGGCACGCACACTGCGGGATCTCGGCCTGGGCCTGGCGACGATCCGGGACGTACTGGAGCGCGAACGCACCTTGGCGGAGGTGGCCGCGACCCACGTCGATGCGCTGGAGGCGCAGATCCGCACGCTGCGATCGCAGCAGGCCGTGCTGCGCTCCGTCACCCGCCGAGACACCACCACCGAGGGACTCACCACCATGACCGACCTGGCGCGCATGTCCGCCGCCGAACGCCGCACCATCATCCACGACTTCGTGACGGAAACCCTTGGGGAGCTGGATGTTCCGACCTACCGTCAGGGCCTGCTGGCGGTGGCCCCGGACCTTCCCGCCGACCCCACCGACGAGCAGGTGGACGCGTGGCTCGAACTGGGCGAACTTGTAAGGGACCCCGCTCTCCGCGCTGGTATGCGCCGCATGGCCCGGTATGCCGCCGAGCACAACCCGGGCGAGCACGACGAAGGCGTGCTGCAGGAGGCCCAGCACGCGGCCGACGACTGGCTGCGGCGGGTGGAAACAGCAACGGAGGAGGGGACCGCCCCGGACTCGCCGGCGGCCGACCCCGTCGTCGCCGCCATCGTCGCGGCCTGGATTCCCACACAGGCGTCTACGACGGCCAAGGTGCTCGTTGACGATGCGCAGGCGCGGAGCCTGCTTCTGGAACAGCTCGACGTCGCCTCCGACACACACGTCGAGCGGTACTGGCAGCTGCTGTGCGTCGTCAACGGCCGGCCCAGGCGGCCGAGCATGGCTGCCGCCGGCCAATGGCTGAAGACGGCGCTGCGATCCAACCCCTCGCCCGGTGCGCGTGCCGCGAAACTCGGTGAGGTGTACGACGCCGGGGACGACGCATGGGAACCGGCAGGCGTACTCAACGCCTGCGAAAAGGTCCTGGATGCCGTCAGCGCCCTCATCTTTGCCGTGGCCCCGGGCCAGTTCGGCCGACCGACGCCATGTGCCGACTGGGACGTACGCACCTTGCTCAACCATCTCGTCTGGGAGAACCTGCTGTGGGCCGGCCTGGCCAACGGCAATCCTCGCTCCGACTTCAGCACCGATCACCTCGGCGACGACCATGTCGAGGCGTTCCGTACCGCCTCGCGGGACGCACTGAGCGCCTTCGGCCGACCGGGCATGCTCAAGCAGAGGTACGGGCCGGCACCGGGGATACGGCTGGTCGAGCAGCTGGTGATCGAGATGCTGGTCCACGGCTGGGACCTGGCCCGAGCCATCGGACGCCCCCACGACTTCGTCCCGGATCTTGCCGAGTCGGCCCTTCCGATCGTACGGGAGATCTACGGTGACCTGCCCCGAACCACCGCCGGATCCTTCGCTCAGCCACAGTCGGTGCCCGAAGACGCGAGCGCACTCGACCGTCTGGCCGCCTACCTTGGTCGCTCCATCTCCTGACAGACCAGCAGCCTCAGCGCGAGAGCATCGCCCCAGTTCTGGGGCAGGGACCGCAGTCCGGGGAGCGCCGCCACATCTCGGGGCTCCCTGGAGGCGGGCCTGCCACACACCCCGAAATGCGGGTGGCCCCGGCAATCGACAAGTCAGACACACCCACGCAGAGCGAGCACCTCCCCCTGCACCTGGTCGCGGGGGTTCGATCGTGCGCCGGCACCACCTCGGCTGCTGGTTCCGTTCGACATGGTGCAGAGAAGCACCCGGTACCGCCTCAGCAGGTCGTAGCCGAAGCTCCGGCAGGTCGCCGTACTGGCGTCGCCGAGCATCCGATCCCGCAGGTAGACGCTGACCGGCTCGCCTTCATGGCCTGCGGCGCCCACCACCAGCGACGGCAGCGTGCCCGCGGCCACAGCCCCGCCCCGAGGTAGCCGAACCGCCCGTCAATCAGATCTCGATGCAGCGAAGAAGTCTCATGCACGTTCGCGTGGTCACGAATCCTGACCCCCCGGATCGAGCGGGTCTCCGAGTCAGTGCAGTTGACAGACCACGCACGGGAGCGGGCACCGGGCTCGTAGAGGGAGGTGAGCCGCTTCGCGACCAGCCCTTCCAGACCAGCGGTCCGGGTCCTCTCCAGGGCCTGCGGCCCGTGCCCGATGGTGGCCGCGGGCCCCGACCAGTACGGCCCGTCCAGGCCGGGGCTCTCCAGCACGGCACGACGCTCGGTGTACGGCTTTCGGACCAAGGAGTCCTGTCCCAGGTAGACAGCATCGAAAAGGACCAGATGAACGGGCACCGACGCCGCAATGCGGGCCGCCTTCCCAGGGGAGCCGGCCAGTCCCCATCCGGCCCTGGATCCGCTCGAAGTCGCTACGCCCCTCGGGCCGAGGGCGGTGATCTCACCGTCCAGGACCGAGGGACGGCCGAGGGCAGGGCTCAGCGCGGCCCGTTCCGGGTAGGCGGGGGTGATGTTCGCGCCGGACCGGGCCCGCAGGAGCACGGTGCCGTCACCGGGCAGGTAGACCATGGCGCGCCGGCCGTCCGCTTCGACCTCGAACACCCACCGCTCGTCCGCAGCAGGCAGTCGGCCGGGGGCCTCGTTCCGCGGTTGGAGGTTCTCGGAGCCGCATAGCGGGCAAGATCCCGTAGCGTCGGCGCCTTCTGCCCCCTCCCGTGCCGGGCCAGACCCGCCATCGGCCCGGGCGTCTTTTTGCCCTTGACCGGCTCCGCACGGCGGAGGCCCCGGGGCGCTGTACGCCCGGGGGTTCCGCCACCAGCCGGTTCAGGGCGCGCGGCGTTCTCGGCCTGATCAAGCGGCCTGAACCGTCGCCGCTGTTCGGGGTGTGGCCAGGGAGCGCCGCGTCGGCTACTCCTTCCGGCTGCCGGAGGGGTTGTGCCTGCTGTACGGGTCGTCTTCGGGGGTGTGAGGGTGTGTCAGGTGGGTGAGGGCTTCTTCCCATGTGCCGGTGTGGACGGGCAGGGCTTCCAGGGATGTGGCCAGTGTGTGAATGGCGTCGGTGGTGGCCGGGCGGGCGATCCAGTTGACGATGGATGCCAGCAGCCAAGCCCGTGTGGATGGAGAGCCGGTGTGGGGCGGTTCGGTCAGGACCGCGGAGACGGCCGGGCCGGGTTGCCCGGGCCGGGCCGGATCGGGCAGGTGGAGGGCACCGGTGGCGGGGGCGGTCCGCAGTGTGGTGTAGGGCTCGGGCGGCAGCCGCCAGCCGGCCTGGTCCAGCTGGCGGGCGCGCTTGACGAGGTCGGACATCCAGGTGCGGGGAAAGAGGACGGCATGCCCTCCGTCGTGCACGGCGGCCCCGCACAGCAGCGGGATCGCGCCCCGTTCCGGCGACGCATGGCGTGCGTAGCCGGCGAGGACTGCGTCGAGGCTCTGCTGCAGGGCGATGGGGGTGCGGGCCCGGGTGAGGAGTTCGCCGCCGCGGAAGAGGAGGTAGAAGGTGTCGGGGCGTTCGACGGTGAGGGTGACGGGCGTGTAGCCGGTGTCGCAGAGACCGCCGGTGGCGGATTTGGCGATCTGGAGGCATTCGTGACCGCGCACCGCGATGCCCAGACGGGTGCCGTTGACCTGGGCGGTGAGGACCGCGTCGACAGGCTGGGCCGCGACGTTCACCGAACAACTGGTGGGCGCCTCGACGACGGTGGCCTGCGGGTCCGCGCCAGTGAGTTCGACCAGGGCGTGGCTGACCTCGTTGAAACCGGTGAGTACCCGGGGTGGCCGGCCGGGGGCCAGGAGCATGGCGGTGGGCGTGCCTTGGTGCGCCGCGCGTTGGCCGAGGCGGGTCAGGTGCTGGTGTGCGGGTTCGGCCAGGGGCCGGCCGAGCAGGCGGGTGTCGTCACCGTCGACCAGGAGCACGGAGGCGTCGAGGCGCGTCAGGCTGGGGGCGTTCGCCGTGAGATCGGCGGTCAGCTGGGTGCAGAAGCTGCAGGTGGCGGCCATCGCCACCACGAGCACCGGGTGCGGCGCCAGCGCGGCGCAGTCGGTGGCCTGCGCCTGCAGGTCGCCGTGCACCGCGGGTTCGGCGGATTCGGTATCCGGTGTGATGAGGCCGACGGCCCGCCACTGGGTGAAGCAGTGGGTGTGCTGGGCGTGGTGTTCGGCGGCGGGGGGCCGGCCGCGGAGCCAGCCGAGGGCGGTCGGACTGAGGTAGGCCGCGGCGGGCCTGCCGGTGTCCACCAGGACCCCGCCACTGCCCAGCTCAGCCACGACCACTCCCGGTTGCAGCATGACTACGGCTGCTGACAGAAGCCGCTGAAGCCGTTGGTGGACACACACACGAGCCCGGGGCAGCAGCCGACGGATCCGGTGCAGCCTTCTCCCTGGATCCGGCAGGCGCTGGGGGCGATGAAGGCGTCGGTGAAGATCTCTTCGATCTCCGCGATCATCTCTGTGTCGGGGGTGAGGGGACGCGTCTCTTGCAGGTAGGTGACCATGCGTAAAGAGTGCACGATCGGCGACTCTGTGTGTATCACCCACACGTATGAAGCAAGGCTATGTGTCTGTGACAGGTGAATTGAGCCCCCGCCGGCATCGAAGTGGGCGCCATCGGATGTTCGACCGGCGAACACGGCGGATGGACAGGTCACAGAGAAAGGCGCAGCTGGAGGCGGCCGTCCCTCGCCAGGCCCATGGTCGGCTCTCTGCCGGGGGCGGGGTCGGAACGAATGCCGGTCCTGGCCGATGCGGAGTCAACTGAACCTGTCACAAACAGTGAGGGAAGGCCGACGAGCTGATCGCGGGATGTGGGCGGCGGTTCCCGATGAGTCACGGGGTGTTGGTGTCGTGGTAGGCGCTGGCCTGGGTGTGGAAGAGGGCCGCGTAGTGGGCGTCCGCTCGCAGCAGGGTGTCGTGGCTGCCCTCTTCGACGACGCGGCCGGCCTGCAGGACGTAGATGCGGTCGGCGTGGCGGACGCTGCGCAGCCGGTGAGAGATCAGTACCACCGTGCGGCCGGTGAAGAGCTGGCGGAGGCGGGTGAAGAGCTGGTCCTCCGCGTGCGCGTCGAGGGCCGCGGTGGGTTCGTCGAGGATGACGAAGGGAGCGTCGCGGTAGAAGGCGCGGGCCAGGGCCAGGCGTTGCCACTGCCCGCCGGACAGGTCCGCGCCCCCGGTGAATTCCTTGCCCAGCGGGGTGTGCAGGCTGTCCGGGAGCTCTTGGAGGAAGTCCAGTGCGCCGGCCTGCCGTGCCGCTTCCCGTACACGGTGAGGGTCGGCGGTGCCGTGGGGGCGGCCGAAGGCGACGTTGTCCAGGGCCGGGAACTTGTAGCGGGTGAAGTCCTGGAAGACCACCGCGGTCCGCGCTCGATGGGCCCTGAGGTCCGTGACCGGGACCCCGTCGTGCAGCAGGCGGCCGCTGTCCGGCGGGTAGAGCCCGGCCAGGAGATTGGCGAGCGTCGTCTTGCCCGACCCGTTCACCCCCACGAGAGCCACGAGCTGCCCCGGCTTCACCTCCAGACTCACTTCCCTCACCGCTGGGCTGTCCGCGCCGGGATAGGTATAGCTCAGGCGCTCAGCGCGCAACGGCCCCAGCTCCGTCCCCGTCGACGGCCTCTGCCCGCAGGTCAGTGCTGTCGCCGCTGCCGGGATGCCGGGGGCCGAGGTGGTGAAGCTCCTCAGATCGGTAAGACGCAGCAGATTCTCACCGATACCGGTGAGCATGCCCGCGAACGCGTTGAGCCGTACCGAGAGCAGCCACACTCCCGCCACGGCCGTCCCGGCCACCGACAGGGGCAGCAGATGATTACCGGCCATCCACCACAGGCCTCCAACCGCCAGACAGGTCAACGCCCCTCCGGTGGCCTGGGCGGCCATCCGGCGCCGCGCATGAGCCTTCAGCAAAGCCTCGGTGTCCTGAACCTCGCGCGCGTACTGGTCCTGCCAGCGCCCGGTCAGCACTGCCCCCAGGTCCAGAGCCCGGATCTCCTTGGCCTCACTACGGCCGGTGAGCAGCTGCTCGAGATACTCCCGCAGCCGCCGGTTCTCCGACAGCCCGTGGTGCAGGTCGTGGTGGGCGCTGCGCTCGTTGCCCGCTGCCCTGATCGCGGGAAGGGCGCTGAGCAGCACGAGCGGGAGCAGCCACCACGCCATGACCACGAACGCTCCCCCCACCGCCGCCACGGTCAAGGCCGCCTGGAAAGCGGTGACGAGGAGGACGACGGCCATGGCGGGCTGGCGACGCGAGGCGAACACCGCACGCTGCAGACCATCGTGGAAGCCGGGCTCCTCGAACCGGGGCAGCTCGGCCGCTACCGCGGCCTGGAGCACCATCCCCGCCACCAGCCGGTCCACTTTCACCGTCAGCACCGCCATCCGCGCCGCCCCGGACAGCCGCAGGGCACCGGCCGCGGCGCCCGCCACCAGCAGCACGATGACAGCCGGCACCAGCAGGGGTGACCGCCCGGCTGCCGCAGGACCGTGCGCCAGCACCGACCCGAACACCGTCTGCACCACAACCAGCCCTCCGGCCACCGCGCCCGCCAGGAGAACCTGCACCAGGACCACATGGACCAGCGCCCGCCGGTCTGCCAGCCAGGCAAGACGGACAGCGAAAGCCGCCGAGGACACCAGGACACTCACACGTCGATCAGCCACCGTCGGCCCCTTTCCGAGCCCCGCTGTCAGCGCCCCCGACACCATTCTCGACGAACGCCCGCTCTTTCCGGCCTCTCACCACTCGATCGGATGACCCGTTCTGATTTTCGTGGAGGCACAAGAGCCTCGGTCACCGCAGCTGCCCCCTGACTGAGCGCCGGTCAGGGCGCTCGCTGTCGAGCTCCATGGAAAAGGATGAGTCCACGGCGACCGATGAAGTAGGCGGTCTCACATGGGCGGTTGGGCCGACGGACTCGTGACGGCGGCGGGAGGATCGGTGCGCTCGCGGATTCAATGCGATCCCTCACGGTCGGATGGGCGTCCGCAGGTCGGAGCTCGGGAAGGCCGGCATCGGGATCGAAGCCGACGCTGAGGCGTTCCGACGTCTCGCGAAGCGTCAGACCCCGCTGCACCCGCGCCGGCGTGATGCCGTAGGTCACCGGCTGAACATGCGGAACTTTCAGTTCCGCGGCGACAGCACTGCCTGTAGCCGCAGAGCCCCCTCACTCGCAAACGCAGGACACCGCGAGGTGAGCCAAACGAAACGGCCTAGCTTGATCCTTTGACCTCGGAGGTCGAACGACTCGTCGTACTTGATCACTCGGACTGGCAACTGCCATACGCGCCGGAGCCTGGCGGGACCAGCCTCTCGGATTCGTCCTCACCGGCGGCAACGTCAACGACTCCACACGCTTCGAGCAAGTCATGGACACGATCCACATCGCGCGCACCGGCCCCGGCCGCCCACGCACTCGACCCGACCCGACCCGACCCGACCCGACCCGACCACATCTTCGGCGACAAAGGCTACGGCTCCGCAGGATCCGCACCTGCCTACGCAACACGCCGTCACCCGGCGGGCCCCGTATCGGACCTTAGCGCCGGGCCAGCGCCAGCACACTCAGGCCGAACATCAAGACACCCAGGGGAAGGTGGACCGACGGGACGTGCGCGATGCCGAGCACGACCTGGACCGAGGCGAGTACGAGGAAACCTGACGCGTGCCAGACAGGCCGGGGCGAGCCGCCGCCCGGCTTCCACGCCAGCACCGCCGCGAGTACGTACAGCATCGACGCCCCGTACATCACACGGGCTCCGGCACTGTGCAGCGTCTGTCCGTAGGACGAGGTCAGCAGCAGTCCGGCGGAGACCGCCTGAAGGAAGATGGTCAGGGTCTGCAGGGCGATCGCGACCTGAAGGAACGAGGAGCTCCGCTGTGCGGTCGCCGTCACTGTCGCCGTCACCTGAGTGTCCATGTCACAGTCCCCTTTTCCGCCCTCGGGCAGTAGATCGATAAGGTCTCACCAGCCCGACGACACGGGCCTGCGAAAGGTAAGGCGAGGGGGCGGCCGGAAGCATGGGGACTGTCGGGACCAGCGCAGAGGAGATAGCCGGCGAGCGGCGCCAACTCATCAATGTCGCCTACCGGTTGCTCGGTTCGGTGACCGAGGCCGAGGACGCCGTACAGGATGCCTACGCACGCTGGTACGGGCTGCCACGAAGCCGGCAGAAGGAGATCCTGTCCCCCGGCGCCTGGCTGACGACGGTGACCAGCCGCATCTGCCTGGACCTGCTCGGCTCGGCGCGGGCCCGCCGCGAACGCTATGTCGGCGCGTGGCTGCCCGAGCCGCTGCCCAACCGCACCGAGTGGGACCACGCGGGCGGCGCCGACCCCACCGGCCCTGCAGACCCCGCCGACCAGATCGTCCTGGACGAGTCGGTGGCCATGGCCTTCCTCGTCGTCCTGGAGTCGATGACGCCCGCCGAGCGGGTGGCGTTCGTCCTGCACGACGTCTTCCGGTACCCGTTCGCCGAGATCGCCGACGTTCTCGACCGGACCCCTGCGGCCTGCAAGCAGCTGGCGGCCTCCGCCCGGCGGCGGGTGGGCGTCGCGCGCGCTCCGGTGACGGCGACCGGCCGGGCCGACGTGGTGAGGCACGTCAAAGAGGCGTGGGAGACCAAGGACATCGCAGCCCTCGTCGGTCTTCTCAACCCGGCCGCCGTGATGACCTCCGACGGCGGCGGCATGGTCGGCACCGTCCTGCGCCCGGTCGAGGGCGGCGCGCGCATCGCCCAGTACATGGTCGCCATTGCCGACAAGGCTCCTGGGCTCGAACTCCTGGAGCGGTCGGTCAACGGTGTACCGGGCCTGGTGGCCCAGCGTGCCGGCGTCGTCATGACCGTAGCCTCGTTCGACGTCTCCGACGGGCGCGTCACCCGGATCTGGGTGGTCCGAAACCCGGAGAAGCTGCGGCCGTGGGCGCGGGAGGGCTAGCCAGCCCTCACTCGGCAGAGCGTGCAGTCGACGCCAGCAGGTGGTCGCGCATCCGAGGGCGAGGGATGCTTCGTGGATGTCGTCGCGTACCTCCCAGCGGTTCCGCAGCCGGCGGAACCACCGCAGATGGACGAACGCACGCTCCACGAAACGCCGTTGAGCGCCCCGGCCGGAGCCTTGCTCGATGCTGCGGCGGGCGATCAGCGGCTTCACTCCGGATACCCCAGACGAGGCGGCGGTACTTGTCGTGGTCGCAGCCCCGGTCGACTGCACGCCGAGCTTCAGCACAGGAAGGCCGTCGGAAACACCCACGGGCTGCGCGTCGCCCAAGAACTCACCTGGCGCGGATGGAGCGTCACAGACTCCTACTCACACGCCGGAACCACCTCCCCCACCGCCTCATCGCCGGATACCTCTCCCTCACCTTCGACAGCACCTTCGGGACGCCGCAGCCCTCCAGCGACCTGCCAGCTGCTGCCCGACGACCAAGTTGGCACACCACCCGCACTGCACAGAGGACCAGGAAGCGCATAAAGAGCTGTCTTCATACCGGCCTTGGGGTTGCGGGTCGAACTGAAGTCTCGTTCGGGGGAGCCTGCGTGGCTGGTGCACGAAAGCAGGGCCTCCTGAACAACTCGTGGGTACTGAAGCCATACGAGCATCGGGAGGCCCTCTGGTGTGCCGAGTAGCCGGGGGATGAGATTCCCCCGGCTACTCGGCGCTCCAGCCCGCCGGTCCACGTCGTCCGCCGGGGTTGCCGGGAGGCCGGCCCGCTCAGAACGGCACGGCCGGGCACCTGGTGCCGCGTGGTGGCACTGTCAGGTCGGTCAGATAGCCGTCGACGGCGTGCTCCATGCAGGGGCCGCTGGTGACGCTGCCGTGGCCCTGGCCCTCGTAGGTAAGGAGCGCGCCGCTGCGGCCGAGTTGCCGGGCCACCGAGACCGCCCAGGGGTAGCCGGTTGCGGGGTCGTGGAGTGCGTTGGACACCAGGATCGGCGGGGCGCCGCGGGCCGCCAGGGGATGCTGCGGGTTAGCGGTCGGCGCGCCCAGGCACGCCGCTGTCATCTGGATGGGCAGCAGGGAGGGCAGGTCGGGTGCGGTCTTGTTCATCACGCCGACGAGTGAGGCGTATTCCTGGTAGTCGTGCACCGGCAGGTGCCAGTCTGCGCAGAAGACGGGGGTCGTCGGCGGAAGCGGCGCTACCGAGGTGGGCGAGGCGGGGAGCGGGCTGCTCGACGCCATCCCGGCGATGTCCTTCGCCAGGCCTGCGTAGTCGACGACGTAGAACTTCCCGAAGGCGATCTTGTTGACCAGATCCGCTGACGAGAGGGGGGTTCCCGGCTTGGCGGGGTTTTCCAGCTCGCCGCGTTGGGCCCGGGTCAGCAGCCCCTGCCAGACCGCGCGGACGTCGCGACCGTGCAGTGCGCAGGTCGAGCCGCCGGCGCACCATTTCACGAACTCGTCGAAGGAGTCCTGTGCAGCGGTCGCCTCGGACCGCAGGAACTCACGGGTGGTGGAAACGCTGTGGTCCATCACGCTCTCCAGCACCATCGCCCGGACCCGGTGCGGATGGTCCTCGGCGTACTCCGCCCCGAGCAGTGTGCCGTACGAGCTGCCGTGGAAGGTCAGTTCGGCCTCGCCGAGGGCGGCCCGCAGGGCGTCCAAGTCCTGGACCGTCTGGGCGGTGTCAAGGTGGTCGAACACCGGGCCGGTGCGTGCCCGGCAGTCGGCGCGGAGCCGCTTGTTGTAGGCCAGAGTGGCGTCGAAGTCCGCTTGGCTTGCCAGCTCCGGTGACGGCCGCTGGGCGAGCAGGTCGTTGGAGCAGGCCACCGGGTTGCTGCGGCCCACGCCACGCGGGTCGAAGCTGACGATGTCGAACCTGCGGCGGATCTCGGGACTGAACCGGCTGATGCCGCTCACCACCCGTACCACCCCGGAGTCGCCGGGACCCCCGGGACCGAACACCATCAAGCCGACGCGTGCACCGGGGTCGGTGGCCTGGCGGCGGGCCACGGACAGGCCGAACGTCGGCCCGTCCGGGTGGGCCCAGTCGATCGGCACCGTGAGGGTGGCGCACTCGGCGCCCGGGTTGTCCGGGTCGTCACAGGGAGCCCACTGCAGGGCTCTGGCGGCCACCGGCGCCGCGTTCACGATGGGTGCGGTGGCGAAACCGGCGACGGTGGCGATGGCGGTTCCCGCGACCATGGCCGTGCTCCGTACGGCGGCGCGCCGTAACGCGGACCTGCCTCTGAACGGCATGCTTCATCCTCCTGACGAGACTGGGCGTGAGGGACGTGCTCAAGAAATGTGCAGACCCGGCCGGGACTCCTTGAGCACGCTAGGCGCACTGTCGGCCGCCCGGTGCCGTTGTCAGGGGCCGTTCCGGGGCGAGTCAGGGACGAACCAGGGGGGCCGTAGGTCCGCCGGACAGCAGACCCTACGGAATGCGTGGGTGATCCTGGGGCCAGGGGGTACTCTCCGCCGCCGGACCTCCGATCGGCTCATTCGTGTGCAATTGTTGCGGGACAGAACGTCGTTGACGCTTCGGTAAGGAGGACGCTTGAAGCGGTGGAGCCATGGCTTGTCGCGCCATCGCCGGCACAGCGCACACGACGCGGCTGTCCAGGCTTTGCCTCAGGCTGTCCGGTCCCAGAGCCCGCCGGCCTTGCCGCGGGCGAGATGCTCGGCGTAAACGCCGGCCTTCCAGGCGATGACGGATCGGCACTCCTCCAGCGCCTGGATCTGTGCGTCGACGCGCTGTCGATGGGCATCGAGCAGTCGCAAGCGTTCTGCCTTGTTGCCCGAACCTTGCCGAACCAGTTGCGCGAAGTGCTTGAGGTCAGCCAGCGGCATACCGGATTCACGGAGCTTGACGCAGATCAGCAGCCAGTCGACATCGAAGGATGTGTAGCGCCGCCTGCCACCCGACGTGCGCTGGACCGGCCCGACCAGCAGGCCCTCGCGCTCGTAGAAGCGCAGGCCGTGCACGCTCAGTCCGGTTCGTTCGGCCACCTCGCCGATGCTCAGCGACTGCGAGGCATCTTCGGTGGCCGTCATGCCGCTCACTCCTGGACTTGATCTAGACCTCGCTTCAGATCGTAGCGTCAGGGGCGTGACCATTACTGATCAGCAGCCGCTCGGCTCCCCTTTCTCCGCTGCCACCCCCACCGAGGACATCGTGGCCGACCGCGACCTTTCCGGGATGACCGCTGTGGTGACCGGGGGTGTCCTTTCTCGGACGAGCAGGCGGTCGCGGTGCCGTAGGAGTCCAGGAACGGCTGGTCGACGAGGTGGGCGGCCAGCGCGTCGAGCGCGTCGCGGTGCGGGCCGCCGGGCAGCAGGCCGAGTTCGGCCCGGGCGGTGGTGACGATCGCGCGCGCGTCCCCAAGCGCGCGGACCCAGCCGTTCCCGTGGCGTACGAGCCGGATGCCGTCCTCCAGCTCGTCCTCGGACAGCGGCCGTCCGTCGGTGATCTTGTGGAGCGGGTGGTCGCCGGGCAGGTCGTCGAGGGTGTAGAGCAGCGGCAGGGAGAGGCGGCCCTGCCGCAGGTCCGTGAGCGGCTCCTTGCCGGCGGCCGACTCGGGCCGTACGACGTCCAGGACGTCGTCGACGACCTGGAAGGCCCGGTCGAGCCACCCGCCGAAGCGCCGCAGGCCGCCCACCACCGAAGGCAGCCCGCCGACCAGGCGCGCGCCGCTTTCACACGCGAAGGCGACGAGCCGCCCGGTCTTCCGGTCGACGGTCCGGAAGTAGCGGCGCACGAGTTCGGAGCGGTCACCCGGCCCCGCCGCCAGCATCTCGTCGAGCTGGCCGCGGCACATCTCCTCGCCCGAGGCGAGGAAGTCGCGCATGAGGGCGATGTCCTCGCGGGTCTCCACGTGGGCCGACATGGTCCGGGTGGCCTGCACCCACTGCAGGTCGCCGATGATCAGCGCCAGTTCGTAGCCGCGGGAGGCGCTCACCGTGGGCATGCCGCGACGCGTGGGCGCCCGGTCGACGATGTCGTCGTGAATGAGCGACCCGACGTGCGCGAGCTCCAGCGACGCCGCGGCCGCCACGGCCTTCTCGGGCAGCACCTCAACCGGGGCGCGTGCGACGACGTGCGCGCTGAGCAGGAGCAGTAACGGACGCAGACGCTTGCCGCCGCGGTAGAACGCCAACTCGGCGTCGGACACGTAGGAGCGCTGTTTCTCGAGGAGGTCCTCAAGCCGTGCGTCGAGGGCCGCGACCTCCGCCGCCACCAGCGAGCGCGCCCGGTCGTAGGGGTGTGTGACCACTGCCGGGCATCTCGGCCAGGATGTTCTTGAGTGCCTCGTTGGCGAACGTCTCGATGTTCTCGATCACGTCGGGCTGGTTCAGGAACGTCCGCATGCCGTTCACCAGACCCCCGTTGCCGACTCCCTCGTTCACCGCGATCTGGGCGAGTTGCCTGACCCACCGCGGCTCATCGCCGACGTCGAAGTCGACGGTGACCGCCTTGGGGTCGACCGTGAGGCCGACACCGAGCACATTGATCGTCATGGGCCCGGGCTCGCTCGCGTTCAGCTGAACGATGAGGGGGACGGTCGCGCCGTGTGTGCCCGGGCGACGAACCTCCCACTGGCCTTGGCGGCCCAGTGCTCTTCGCTGCAGTCGCGCGAGTCGAGCGAGACGGGCTCGCAACAGCCGATCTGGAAGAGGTAGTCGACTTGGAGAGGTCGTTCGTATTGAGGGTGAACGGCTGGGTGACGGTGCCGACGCTGACCACGGCCGTGAAAACGGGCTCCGTGGCGGAGAAGCTCAGGCTCACGGGCTGCATGATGCTGAGGTTTGTGAACAGGATGTTCGTCAGTTGCAGAGCCGGCGCGGTCGAGCAGATCGGCGGGTACAGCAGGTCGTAGCGCGCGCACGCCGATTCGCCCACACCGTCGGGAACGTTCGGGATGTCGATCGGCGCGCTCGTCCCCTCTGGTGCCGCAGGGTCGTAGGAGGGCAGCCCCCACTCCGGGTAGCCGTCGCGAATGATCCGCGGAAGGTACATCGCGGGCCTCGCCCGGGCCGTCGGTCGCGGCGCGCTCCACGACCATGTGGCCGCTACTGACCTCGGAGGCATGATGTCGCGGGGCCGGCAAGCTGTGGTTGTCACGGGATCGACCTGCGCGGAGCTCCGGTCTCAGGAGCGCCGCAAATCGGGCCTCTTCTGCCTCCCAGCACCCGTGAGTGTGCTGCTCGGCCGCGCGCAGCCGATCGAGGTTTGCGCCAAAGGCAGGCGGCGCCCACTCCGCCCACGCAATGCAGCGGTCCTGGTGCCGGTCGAAGCAGCTCGTGCTGCTGCGGCCCCGGTGTCCGGTCTTCTCCAACTGCCGGTACGTCTCCTCGCCCATCCCAAGTGCCTTTGATTTTCGGGGTGATGGCTGCTCAGGTGACGAGGCGTCGGCCATGCCGAGCGGGGCCGTCGAATAATCCCGTGCCGTGCTGTCGGTGGAAGTGCAGACTCACTCCATGGCGAGGATGCAGGATTTCCAGGACGCGGTCAGCGACTGGGCGAGCGGCGGCCCTGGCGGGTCGGCGAGTGATCTGGCTGTGCGGCTGGGGGTACGGACGGCGGTGCTGCTGGAAGGGCCGAGCGACCTCGCGGCCGTTGAAGCGCTGGCCGCACGACGTGGCCGGGACCTGGCCGCCGAGGGGGTGTGCGTGGTGTCGATGGGCGGGGCGATGAGCGTCGGCCGCTACGCCGGCCTCCTCGGGCCACCCGGTCTCGGCCTGCGCCTGGCAGGACTGTGCGACGAGCGCGAGCAGCGCTTCTTCGACCGCGGCCTGCAGCGGGCGCAGGCGCCACGCCGGGACATCTTCGTGTGCGCGGCAGACCTGGAGGACGAGCTCATCCGCGCGCTCGGCACGGCAAGGGTCGAGGAGATCGTCCGGACCGAGGGCGACCTACGCGCCTGGCAGACCTTCCTGCACCAGCCCGCACAGCACGGTCGCCCCAGGCAGCAGCAGTTGCGGCGCTTCCTCGGCACGAAGAAAGGCCGCAAGATCCGCTACGGCCGCCTCCTGGTCGAGGCCCTCGACCCCGAACAGGTACCAACGCCGCTCGACGGTCTCCTCACGAGCCTGTGACTTGGTGGACGAGGAGGGCTGTTGTGACCACGGTGGTTGAGCGCGGGTCGCCAATGAGTTGACCGGGTGGCGCCGTCTGGTCAAGCTCCAGCCACGATGTGGATGAGGTCTCCGGGAGGAAGGGACACGCCTGCTCGGCCCGGTGGCCGTGCAAGGAAACCGGGCCGTGCAACGAAGGCCGGGCGAATGGAAGCGGTACCCCTGGACGGGCGGGAACAGGCGGACGCCCGGTGTCGCGGTGGAAACACTGCGGGGACACCGCGGCCAGCCCGGTGAACCGAAGCCGCCCAACGGGGCTGCGGTCTGCACTCAGTTCAGGGAAACGAAGCAGCAAGCCTGCTACCGCCTCGGTGGTGCGCAGCATCATGGGCCTGTCTGACCTCTTGCCCCTGCGAGAAATGGCGCCGAAACTGATCTTGGTACTTGGGTTCTGCCACATCACTCCGCCGCGACCTGACTCAGGATCAGTGTGCGTTCCGATGAGGACTCGTCCGGTCGATCAAGCTGCTCGTTGGAGTGCCCACATGTCCAAGACCAGCGTGACTAACCAAACGGGCAGCATGCTCTGCCTCTGGGTCGAGCCGTGGGGAACTGACCACTGGATGCGTCCGGGCGAGGAGTTCGCCGACGTGACCGGGACCGAGCCCGAGGAGTCCCAGTTCAACGTGGTGGTCCATGACCAGGGCATCACGGTCTGGGTGAACTCGGCGAGTTCGCCGGACGAGCCCGATGTCTTCGACAAGTGCGGCAACCGGGCCCCGTGCGGGCATCAGCGTCCCGGCGACGCCGGCTGACGACAGACCCCACATCACGTGCGGAGCCAGATGGCCAGGGCTGCCGTTGTGGCGGTGCCGAGGAAGACGTAGCCGCGTTTGCCATAGCGGCTGGCCACCACTCCGGACTGCTTGAGTCGGTTGATCGCCCGTTCGACGGTGTTGCATTTCTTGTACCGCTCTTCATCGAAACCAGGTGGCCGTCCGCCGCGTGATCCTTTGCGCAGACAGGCGGCATCGGCTGTCGGTCTTCTCTGGAATCGTTGTGCCGGATACCGCGTCGACGCAGGTGCTGACGGCACGGCCCGTCGAGTCCACCGCGATGCCTCCGTCGATTCCACCGCGATATCCCCATCGATTCCATCAGCCGCGTCGGCTTCGGCCTGAACTTCCTCAAGCAACCGTTCCCAGGCTCCATCGGCCGACCACAGCCGGTGCCGCTCAGAGGCCGTCTTCCAGGGGCCGAACCGTTCCCGCAGGTCACGCCACTGCACCCCTGTCCGAACCCGGTGCAGAATCCCCTCGAACACCTGTCGATCTTCCCGCCACCGGCCGAGCGGGCCTGGAGGCCCGCCGCTCAGGCGGCACAGTGGCGGGTATGGCGCGAGGGGCGGTGTGCATCCTGGCGGCCCGGCCGCTACCAGGGCCAAAAGGTACGAGGTCGAGAAGACCGTGGAGACGACTGTGCGGCACCACCCCGAAACGGAGTAGCCGCAGGTGCTGGAGCCTGCAATGGCAGGGACAGTGGAACGTAGGACCCAGGGGGACGCGCATCGTGGTTCACCCGCCTGTCGGGCGTGCGCTGCCCCGACCAGCCGAAAGGTGCATCCCATGTCTGCGGAGCGCGCAAGCCTCGACCCGCACCCCCTCACTGCCCTGGTCACCGGGGCCACGTCCGGCATCGGCCGGGCGGTTGCCGAGCGGCTGGCCGCCGACGGAATGTCCGTCGTCGTGGCCGGCCGCAACGCCCAGCGCGGCGCCGAGACCGTCGATGAGATCACCGCAGCCGGCGGCCACGCCCGATTCGTCGCGGCAGACCTGGAGGACCCGGTCGGCATCGACCGGCTCGCCGCGGAGGTCGGCGAGATCGACGTCCTGGTCAACAACGCCGGACGAGCCGTCTGGGCACCGACCGAGGACATGAAGGTCTCCGACTACGACACGATGTTCGCCGGCAACGTCCGCGCGCCGTTCTTCCTCGTGGCCGCCTTCGCTCCGGCGATGGCGGCGAAGGGATCGGGCAGCGTGATCAACATCGGCAGCATGGCCGGCAGCCTCGGCTTGGCCAACGCTGCCGCGTACGGCGCGACCAAGGCCGCGCTGGCATCACTGACGCAGAGCTGGACGGCTGAGTACAGCGGCCGTGGCATCCGCTTCAACACCGTTGCCCCCGGCCCGGTCTACACCCGGGGCGCGGCCCGCGAACTGTTCGACGCGATCGCCGAAACCACAGCGATGAAGCGCGCGGCCGAGCCTGCCGAGGTAGCCGAGGTCGTCGCTTTCCTCGCCTCGTCGAAGGCCAGCTACGTCACCGGCGCGACCATCGCCGTCGATGGCGGCCGCACCGCCATCTGAACCCCGGCTCGCACACTGACCAGAGCCTGTCCGATGGGTCAGGTAACTCTCCTGTGAGCCCATCGTTGCGCTCCGTGCGGAGCGGGGTGTGATCTTTCGGATGAGGCAGGGGCTCGGCAGCCCACGCTCACCATGGTCCAGTCGATCCGAGGTCAGGACGGCGATCAGCACGTCCTCGGCGAACCCACAAGCCTCGGCGTCGATCAATCGGAGACCTGGGGCGTCGAGGACAACAACGGCAGGGTGCCCATGCCGGCCCCCGCAGACTGTCGCTCCACCTCGACGCAGCGAAGATTCGCCACGGAAGTCAGACGTGAAGGCGCAGGTAGACCAGGAGAGCATCGTCCGGTACGCCTTCCAAGTAGCGCTGCACGGCGGGGTGCGGTCCGGGGGCGATGCCCGGTACGTGCGGGCACACTGCGCGGCCGCCGCAGGCGCTGTGGAGCCCTTCCACTCCGGCGGGCCAGTCGCCGTGCCGCTTGTCGGAGACCTGCTGCATCACACCCCCGCCGCCCATGGAGTGCCCGAGGGTGCCGACACGCTTCAGGTCCAGATGCCCCGTGAAGGCAGCACCGCCGACCCGGCCGGTCTTCGCGTCCTTGAGCTCGCCCTTCAAGGGCCCCTCGCCCGAGTTGAGTTGTCGCCACAGGTCCAAGTGCTTGTTGATGAGGTCGGCGCGTGCCTGGTACACCGAATCCGCCTGGCCGCTGCTGGTCGAGTTGATGCCGTTGGCTCCCATGGAGACCACGACGAAGCCCTGCTGGGCCAGGCGCTCGGCCAGGTAGTCGTAGCCGGAACTGCTCGGCAGCGGGGGGATGCCCGCCCGGCAGGGCCAGGCCCACAACCGTTCGCTCATCTTGTCAATGATCTCCAGCTGCTTGGCTTCCCCCGCCTTGTCACCGGTCCTCTCTGCCCGGATCAGCGCCCTCTGTGCCTTCGTCAACGCGTTCTGTGCGACACGGTCCGCACAGGTGGCCCACAGCCCGTGCTGCATGACGATCAGCGAGTGCCGGCCATGTGCCAGGCCCTTGGAACCCGACCCGTTGGGGTAGTGCACCACCCCGGCGATCTCGCTCTTCCCCTTGTAGGGGTCCCCGGGGACGAAGGCCAGGCTGCCCAGGTTGTAGGTCGCCTTTCCCACTGACGGCGAACTGGACCCAGCGGCCGCGGGGGTAGGAACCGACACGGACGAGGGCCCGCTGCCCGAAGCCAGGGCGGGAGCAGCCGCCGCGAGCGCGACCACAGCGGCACCCGTGAAAAGGGCTGCTGTACGGACCCTGCCGCCGACAGCTTCCCTGCTGTACTTCTCCACCGCCATGCGCGGTCCCACCTTTCAGATCTCTTCGACGGAATATCCGGCCCACGAAATCCTGGCGCCGACAGTGCGCAGCGGACATCTGGCGGCGTCTTCCATCGACTTCTCGCATTGCGTGCCCGACCGCGGCTTTGGCCGCGGTACTGCGCACATCACGGACGGACACACCCCAAACTGGCCTCCGCTTGTCAGGAACCTGTGAGGACGGCGTAGCGATGCAGTCTGCCCACGACGCGCGCTCCTCCTCTCACAACACCCCTGCCTCCCAAGCGTTTTGGAACCATCTTTGATTACCCTCGGTCCGCATTGCTCATCGAGAAACCAATGCTGCCGAGCCGCACCGCAGGTCCTCACACAGTCGTTGCGTCGCCGACCGCGCAGCGAGGCCGCGGCTTCGATTCGCCCCCGACGGCAGAAGCGACACCTGGCGCGGTCGGCACGACGGCGCAGCCGCATTCGCCCGCGGCGTGTGTACGCGGCAGTCCGCAACCCGAGCGCGCACGAGCAGGGTGACGAGTTCTTCCAGGTGAGCCTCGGCCCAGGCGCGGGCCCGGTACTGCTGCGGGAAGTCCGGGGTGTCCATCAAGGTCGTCACCACCGTACGCATAGAGGCGTCGAGACCGCATGACCCAAGCTGACAGGCAGCCCACATGAGACCAGCGAGCACTGCCCTTCGGTCCTTCTCGCGGCCTCTTCACGTTCTCCAGCCGAGTTTCAGACCAGCTGTCGCAGCCACGAGTCGAGAGCCGCATAGTCGCTGTCAGTCAGACCATAACGGGGATCGACACGATGGAGCAGGGCGTGTCCCTGGTGGTGGGCGGCAACCCAGGCCCGATCGGTGTCGGTGATCTCGTCGTCGACCCAGGCGAACGGGCGCCCCGCAGCCCATTCGACAAGTGCGCGGGTCTTCCAGTGCAGTCCGTTCCGCACATCCTGGTCATCGATGTCGGACTCCGTCGAGCCGAGCCCGGTCGCGGCCGCGACGTGGTCGAGCGGGTAAATATCCCGGTGTTGGATGTCCGGTGTCAGGTGTCCGCGATGGTGGTAGTCCCGCTCTTCGGTAGGCATGTGCGGCTGGGGCCCGGTCATGTGGAGGCAAGCTCTCCCCCTCCTGCCCTCGGTCAGCCTCGGCAAATGCAGAAGGGATGACCAGCCGGATCAGTGAGAACCCGCGCCCTGGCGGCCTCATGAGGCTGGTGGTCCGGCTTGCCCGCGCCCAGCTCCAGCAGCCGGTCCTCGGCCTCGTCCAGATCCACTACGTCGAAGCAAAGGTGCAGCTGCTGGGGAACGGTCTGGTCGGGCCAGCGAGGAGCCCGGTAGCCGTCGACCCGTTGAAAACCGATGAAGAGGCCGTCCCCACGGTTGAGACCCGCGAAGTCGGCGTCCGACCTCGGGTGGGGTTCGAGGCCGGTGGCCTGCTGATAGAACGCCGCCAGGGCCAATGGATCAGGGCAGTCGAGTGTTATCGCGCTCAACTTCATCTGCAGGGGCATGACACCTCCGGGGCAACCACTGGACTTCCGCAATGAACATCCTAGAGACGGCTGCCCACCGATGAGCGGGATACCGTCCACCCGCTCCGTCCCAGATATCCGTAGACACCGCAGGTCAAAGCCTCGCCCTGCCCACGGGTATCCGGGAGAGAACATCAGGCCGCTTCGTTCTCCCGCTCGACGGCCTTGAGCCGGTTCCTGAGCCGGTGGCGAGATGTCGCCGGTGGCAGTCCGGCGTCCCTTGCCGGTCGGCAGGCCGTCCCAGTGCGTCGCCTCGACGCCGGTGAACCCGCACTCCTGGGCGAGACGTTCTTCGAAGAAGGCGCCACCGCTGCCCGCCTGCGCTGCCTGGTCCGGCGCTATACGCCGGTGGTGCCGTCGATACGTTCCCGGAGCAGGTCGGCGTGGCCGTTGTGACGGGCATACTCCTCGATCATGTGGACGTAGATCCAGCGGAGGTTGACGTCCTGCTCCATGAAGCGACCAGTATCGGCTAGAGCACGGTCGACGCAGTACTCGCGGGCGTGGGTGATCTCCGCGTGCCAGGTGGCGAGGGCGTCGCACAAGGTGGCGCCCTCGGCCAGTTCGAAGCCGCCGTCGGGGCCGTTCGGGTCGGCCTGCGGGTCGTAGATGGGCGGGGCCTGTTCACCGGCGAACACTCGGCGGAACCAGTTCCGCTCCACCTCTGCCATGTGCTGGACGAGGCCGGTCAAAGTGAAGCCGGACGGTGGCACGGGCGCGACGGCGGCCTGCTCATCATCCAGGCCCTCGCACTTCCTGGCGAGTGTGGCGCGGTGAAAGTCGAGCCAGCTTTCAAGCGTGGTGCGTTCGTCAGCGTTCAGGGGCGGCAGAGGACGTTCGATGATACTCACCGGTCGATTATCACCAGCAGCCGAGCCGTCGACAGACAGCACCTCACAGCATGGCGAACGTCGCCTGATGCGGCACTCGTTTCCTGCTTCTCAAATCTCAGGCTTACTGATCGTTTCCGAATAAGGTTCGGATTGGTCTCAAGCAGATGATGCTGCAGGCGAGTTGGAGCATGGCGAGGCGGAGGTCGGCGCGTGCCTCGTAACGGATGCGGAGTCGTTTGAACTGGTGGAACCAGGCGTAGACGCGCTCGACGACCCATCGGGTCTTGCCCAGGCCTGAGCCGTGCGCTGTTCCGCGGCGGGCGATCTCGGGTGTGATCCCACGAGCCCGGATGGGACGACGGTACTTGTCGAAGTCGTAGGCACGGTCGGCGACGAGCCACCGAAGGCGGTGGCGTGGCCGGCCACGCAGTCCGCGGATGCGGGGTATGGCGTCCAGCAACGGTCCCCGCTGGTCCATGGCAGCTCCAGGCACCAGGTGGCGGGTCCGGTGGCTTTCCGGAGTGGGGTGCGGGCAACGGCGATGTCCTGCCAGGCGTTGCTGAGCACCCGCGGCACGGCCGAGACCTGCGGCGGGATTCAGCCGAGGACGTTGTACTCGCCTGCCGTCCAGCCCGTGAACAGGGCCATCGCCTTCTCGGTCTCTGTGCGCTCCGGCCTGGTCGAGGTGGCCGCCCACCAGTTCTCCACCTGGTGGGCGTCGACGGGGACGGATTCCCGGTACCGTCGAAATCGCCGGGATCTCCGGCGACACCGATGCGGATGGGTGTGTCATCGGGCAGGTCCTTGAGGGCTTCGGCCCGGTGGTCAGCCGGTGTCGGGGAGGTTGAACAGGCGCTGTGCCCGTCGTTCGTTCTCCTGTCGGAGCGCGCTCGTCCAGGGCCAGGGGTCTTCGGGCCGGAGGTAGGGGCAGACCGTACGGTGCGCGATCCGGCACTGGGTTCCGGGGAGAGGTTCGGCGTCCCACAGGTTCATGGCGGCACCCTCCGAGGTGATGATCCAGCGCCGGCGCGGGGGGACGGTGTGGGCGGGGACGATGATGCGAGGTTCGAGGAGGACCCAGTGGCCCTCGTAATGGGTGGGGTAGCGGTCCTGTGGGAGGTCGCAGAACGGGCAGTCGGGTGCGTCGGGCGGTCGCGGGGCGGTAGCGCCTTCGAGGAGGGCGTGAAACGTGTCGTCGGTACTGTCCGGACCTGGTGTGATGTTTCCGGTATCCCCCATGTTCTTCAGGGTCCGGACGGGTCGTCAGTGTGGGTAGGGCGCGATTCGGCCGTGCCGGGTGCGGGAGAAACCTGCCTACTGTGCTGCAGTGCACACCATGAGGCGTACAGCGACACAGCAGCCCCTTGGGCTCAGGCTGAACGCGACGCGGAAGAAGGGGACCGGCCCCTTTCCACGGCCTTCTTCGTGGTGACGTCAGCGCTGAGCAGTGCCGACACTGGGTAGTTTTTGAACCGGCGGGTCGGCGCGACTGCATCGAGGAAGATCAGCTTGTGACTGAACGTTCGATGACCTTGAGCAGAATCGAGCTCGCAGACTGGCGAGCTGTCCACTCCTGGGCTTCTCTGGCCCAGGTCTGCCGCTTCCAGGCCTGGGGACCGAACACCGAAGAGCAAACGTGCGCGTTCGTGGCGAGTGCGGTCGAGGCCTGGTCGCACACACCGCAGCGGCGTTTCGCCTACGTAGCACGTGTCGATGGCGACGCAGTCGGCATGGGTGAGCTCCATGTCCGGAGCCGAGGACAACGCCAAGGCGAGATCACCTACGCGGTGCATCCTGAAGTCTGGGGACAGGGAGTCGGAACGGCGATCGGCAAGGAACTGCCGGCGCGAGGGTTCGAGGATCTCGACCTCCACCGCATCCATGCCACCTGTGACCCGCGGAACCTCGGGTCGGCACGGGTGCTCGGCAAGCTCGGCATGACACGAGAAGGACGTCATCGTCATACCTTGCTGATCCGGGACGGCTGGCGAGACTCCGAGATGTTCAGCATCCTCGAAGACGAGTGGCGCGCCGTCACCCCTTCCTCTCGACCACCTCATGGATGACTCGTTGGGCCCGGTTCACCATTCGGGTCTCTTCGACCAGTTCGTCGCAGGCCCCTTCCGGGTCAGCCGCCTGGTCGTCACGGTGAGCTTGGTCGTGAATCCACGGCGCTGCTGGTCGGGTGGGGGCAGGAACGCCTGCCGGACCGGGTCGACCTCCCGTGCCGTAGCGCAGGTGCTCGACCACCACGGCCACAGCTGCTTCGGCTCGACGCCGCTGGGCAGGCGGTCGGCCTGGAGAAGGATCACTGTGCCCTTGATGACACCCCTGCTGCGGCACGCTGTGAGCCTGACGCTGCGTTGGTAGTCGGGGTAGCGCCGAGGTAAGCCCAAAAGCCGCCAGTTCTTGATCTTGAGGGCCTGGCGGCTCCACTGCACTGACTTCTCTACGTAGCCAAGGCCGCGGCCGTGCGTTCGTCGTATTCGCGCAGCATCCGCACAACAGTGGCGGGCGAGGGGTGCTGCCCCTTCTTCGCACCCGTGGTGATGACGAGCCGCTTGGCGATGTCGCGCAGGCTCATCTCCTGCTCGCTCAGGTGTAGGGCCATGGACAGCATGTCGTCGTCGGTGACGCCCGCGCCGCCGATGGTCTTGCCGCGCTTGCGGGCGGACTCATGGCCTTCGAGGGTGCGGTCGCGGATATACTCGCGCTCCATGCCGGACATGGCGGCCAGCACGGTGAAGACGATGCCGGAGGGGCCGTGCGAGCCCTTCAGCTCCCCGGTGAGGAACTCCAGGCCGACGTCGCTCGCCTTCAGTTCCTCAGCGAGCATGGCGAGTTCGATGCCGCGGCCGAGACGTTTGTGTTCGTGGACGACGAGGGTGACAGCGACGCCGGAGGAGCGGATCTCCCCGGCGAGCTTCACAGCGGCCTCCAGCTCGGGGCGCTTGGTGGCGCGGGTGGAGATCTTCTCCGAGAAGATCCGGGTGCCCCCGGCTTCGGCGATCGAGTCGAGCTGTGCGTCCAGGGACTGCCGCGCGGTCGAGGCGCGGGCGTACCCGAGACGGACGTGTCCGACCGGCCCGGCGCCGGCGCTTGCGGGCCGGGGCAACTCGGTCCAGACCGAGCCCGGCTTACGCACCGCGGGAGTCGGCACGTTGAGCACCTTGGCGAGTTGGGGCACGAGCCGGAAGCGGGCGGTGTGGTACTGGATTGCCACCCTGCCCTTTCCGGTCCGACACGAGGAGCCCGCAGGGGTGGCGCAGGTGGACATCGGACAGGCGCGCGATTCCACGCGCTTGAATTCGTCGCTCGCACCCCCGACCGCTTCATGAGGGTGTTTCAGACGTCCAGCCGTTTGCAACAACTCATGAAACATGATCGCTACAGGTAGGCCGCCGGGCGTCGGGGTGTTTCACAAGTGACCACCTATGAAACGGCGTGCGTCCAATCCCGGCAGTACATTCGCGAGCAAGACCGCCTGACCGCCGCCCCAGCCCCAGCCCCAGCCCCAGCCCCAGCCCCAGCAGAACTGTTCGGCCTCGGGAAACGATCTCCAGACACGTGGGAAACGATCACCAAGAGCCCAGCACCGAGGCTGACCAGACCTACAGGTCAACACCCCACGCCCCGGCGGCCTAGGCTGAACGCATGACTGATGCGGCGGGACGGGTCGAGCCGTCCGGGGTGTGGGCCACAGCCGTGGGCGTGGCCCGGGTGAGGGCGATGGAGACGGCACGCGAGCAGCCGCTGTTCCGGGACCCGCTGGCGCTGGCCTTCGCCACGGCCGGCGGGATCGGCCCCGGGGCGCCGCCGCCCCTGCGCGCGGACGAGGCGGCGCGGCGCCGCTGGCTCGGTGTGGCCTTCTCGATCGTCATCCGGACGAAGTTCCTGGACGACCTGCTGGACCGGGCGGTCGCGTCCGGCGTCCGGCAGGTCGTGCTGCTCGGAGCCGGGATGGACAGCAGGGCCTTCCGGATGGACTGGCCTGCGGGAACCCGGCTGTTCGAGGTCGACACGGCCGAACCGCTGGGCTTCAAGGCCTCGGTGCTGCGTCAGGAGCGGGCCGTTCCGCGCTGCGAGCGGATCACCGTCCCGGTCGACCTGCGCGAGGACTGGCCCGGCGCCCTGGCCGCGGCCGGGCACGATCCGGCGCAGCCGACGGTGTGGATCGCCGAGGGACTGCTGATCTACCTGCCCGAGGACGCGGTGCAGTCGCTGCTCGAACGGGTTGGCGCGCTGTCCGCTGCAGGCAGCAGGATGGGCCTGACACTGGGCCCGCGCGGTGTGGTCGAACGCTTCCGCGGGGACGCCGCTCCGGGATCGGCAGCGTCGATGTGGGTCTCGGAGATGCCGGAGAACCCGGTCGGCTGGCTGGCCGGCCTCGGCTGGGAGGCAGAGACCTTCACCCTGCGTGAGCGCGCCGAGGCCTACGGGCGTCCCGTGCTCACCCCGTCGCAGCAGGACGAGGGCACCGGCGGACTGGTCTCGGCGGTGCGCGCGACGCACTGAGCACGACGAAGGCCGGCCCCCGCGTGTGGCGGGGGCCGGCCTTCGACTGTCCGTCCCTGCGGTCCGCTAGGCCGGCACGCTGGCCGCGCCCGGGGCGAGGAACGGCTTGCCGTTCACCCGCTGGGACACGCCGCTGCGGTCCAGGTAGGGGGTGAACCGCCCGGCCTGAGCGAGCATCGCCACCGAGGGATCGACACCGACCACCAGCGATGTCTGACGCCAGCACGCCAGAGCCGCACAGAACATCCCCGTCCCCGCACCGATCTTTCTTGCCCGCCTCCCCGAACAGGGAGTCGATGTGGACGTACTCGCTCTGCTCGGACGGGCGGCAGAAGGTCAGGCCCTTCCAGTTCCTGATCCTGGGCATCAGATGGAAGCCCAGCAGGTGCGCCAGGGCGAAAACGGGAACGCTCTGGCCCTGGGTGTCGTCGTGCACGGTGGTCGGTTTGACCTCGGAGGTGTTCTTGAGGAGGCCCTCGATGATGTAGACGGTCTCCCACACCCCGCACGGGATGAAGTGCGTGAACAGCGCGATGTAGGTGTCCGAGATGTGGTGGTAGGCGATCCCGCCCGCCTTGCCGTAGCGCACGCTCGGCTCGGCGAGCAGGTTGTCGAGGTAGGTGTCCATGTGGGTGCCGTCCGCCGCCACGGCGGTGCCGTCGCCCCACGCCTGGGAGATGTCGAGGCGGGCGTGCGCGTTGACCAGGTCGGCGACGGCCTCGTTCAGCAGCGCGATGGAGAAGTGCCGGTTGGCCACGTACGACAGCTCATGCCCGGACACCCCGGGGATGTGCTTCGCCGCCTCGTACGGACCCATGTTGGTGCCCTTGACGAACGTGGTCAGCACGTACCGGCCGAACGGATCCTTCAGCTTCGGGTCCTTGCCCGAGGGCGGCCCGAATCGGCGCCACCACTCCACCCAGTACGCGGCGCGGGCCACGATCCCCATCAGCGTGCGCTCCGGCATCCTCGCCTTGACCTCCTGCTCCAGGCGCTTCGCCGAGGGCCGCCGGCCCTCGTAGCGGTGCGGCTTGAGTGACGGGATTCCGGTCTCGGGGTCAATGACCAGGCCCTCGTTGTCCGGATACGCGGCATCCGCCGCCGCGGCGGCGCCGCGCAGCTTGTCCTCCGGCTGCCGGCGGAAGGACACCGCGTCGAAAGCCTCGGCCTCGCCCTCCTCGCGCAGTCCGACCTCCATGGCGACCCGCTTGCAGAGCATCGTCGCCAGATCGTCTCGCACCCGCATCCGCGCCGTGTCAGCGAGGCGGGCCAGCAGCGCGATCCGCTTGACGGCCGCGTAGTCCCGTAGTCCGGAGGCATCCGCCGCATCCGCTTCCCCGGCGAAGTCGGTGACCTTCGGCGACGCGACGCCGTCCACCCACACCGTGGTGTCGCCGAGCTTGTCCAGCCACTCCAGGTGCGTGAACAGGCGCTTGAAGTGCGACCAGCTCGGGCCCTGGGCGGTCTGCTTCAGCCGGTTGAACTGTGTGGTGCCGTCGCTGTCGCGCTCTTCCAGCGGCCGGATGAGCCCCGCCTGCTCGGCGAGGCTCATCCGGTCGTGGATGCCGCAGCAGATCGAGGTGTTCACCTCGGTGCGGATCGTGGAGGTCATCGTGTCGAAGGCGGAGAACGCCGGCAGTTCCAGCCCGGCCGCCACCACCTTCCCCAACGCGATATTGATCAGGTCGGCGGGCCGGTTCTTCGACGCGGTCTCCTTGCGGATCGCCGCCTCGGCGATCCGCCGCGCCTGGGACTGCTGGTACTTCGTCCCCACCCGCTGGCGCACCTCCGTACGCTGCCGCTCAGCAGTGCGGCCCGTCCCGTAGAGCGGGAGCGTGCCCTCCGGCAGCTCGACCGCACGACGGACGAAGTCGACCACCATCTCCGGATACTCATCCGGCTTCGGGAACCGGCCCATCCGCTGATACGACTTGAGAGCCAACAACAGCGCGAGCTGATGACCGTCGGAGTCCATCCGCTCAGCGGCCCACGCTGTCTCCTCCCGCGTCGGCGCGAAGAACAAGTGCAGCTCATGCGCGGTGATCAGCCGCTTGAACCGCGGATACGCAGTCAGCTCGATCAAGGTCACAGTCCCGCGCCACGCCCAGACAACAGTCACCATCACCACCAACGGCCTTCGGCCGAATGGGTGACAGGTGCCACCGGACCGAACCCCAGGATCAACAACTGGCGGCTTTTGGGCTTCCCTCGGCGCTACCCCTAGTCCGCTGAAAAACGCCCCACTTCCTGCGGGGAAATGCAGGTGCAAGGCCTTCTCAGCGCTCACTCACGAAGCCCTTCCCCCAACCGGAGAAGGGCTTCATCACGTTCCTCGCCTGCCTCGCAATCGTGAGCGCGACGACAATGGCGTCGCCATGCGCGATGCCGGTGCCGGTGCCGGTGCCGTAGTGCGCGTCGCCGGTGTGTCGGATGGTGTACACGAAGGTGCTTCCGGGCCGCAGGACACGGCGGATCTCGCCGACCAGAGAGTGGATCTCCTTGGTGGACAGGGCCATGCGGAGCAGCACGTGGGCGAAGACCGCGTCGATGGAGGTGTACGGCAGCGGCAGTGGGTCGCGCACGTCGTGCGCCGCGGTGGTGACTCGCTGGTCGATGTCCTGGGCTCGGGCGGGTTCTTGCAGCTGCTGGAGTCCGGTGGCGGAGAAGTCGGCGGCCCGGACGGTGAGCCCTTCGCGGGCGAAGTACAGGGTGCCGTGGCCGTGCCCGGCACCGCGTCCCAGCACGTCCCGCGCTCCGGCCGAGTGGACGGCGGGGACGGCGGGGACAGCGGGGACAGCGGGGACAGCGGGGACAGCGGGGACGGCGGGCTGGTCGCCCTACACGCCGGGGTGGGCGGTGTGAGTGTTCCGCCAATACTGCCTCTGCGCGTCCACCAGGTCGTACGCGATGTCCGCCGTGGTGCCCGCTTCCCCTGCTGTCCGGCCGATGCCGGACTTCGTGCCCAGCCTAGAGAGCGCTGATCAGAGCCTCGCGCAGCTGGTCGGCGCCGGGAAGCCCGGTCGGCCTGCCCGCCGTGCGGTACACGCGACAGGTCAGGCCGGCGGGGCGACCTGATTCGAGGAAGGGATCGCGGCCGTTGATGAGGACGGTCGGAGAGCCGGTGAAGCCGATCCGTTCGGCCTCGGCCTGATCGGCGATGATCCGGGTGGTGAACATGGTGTCGGTCAGCCCGAGGCCGTCGAGCGCACGGCGCAGCTGCTCGGCGGCAGGCTTCTCGTTCGGACAGTCGGGCACGACCAGGATCTCGATCTCCACGCCTCCAGGATCGCACGTCGCGCTGCACGGCCCGACGCGCCGGACCTGCCGGCGGCTACGACGGCGCGAAAGAAATCAACGGCGGCAAGTGGCAACTGGTCGCGGACACCAAAGCCTGCCGCTGGTCGTCATGGTCACCCCGGCCGACATGACCGACCGCGACGCGGCCAAGGAAGTCCTCTTCCGCTTGCGGGCTGATGCGCCCATCGGGTCGACGCGAAAGCTGCGTCAGCCGTCGTGTCCGAGGACCCAGGCGAGGAGGTACCAGCGCCGGTCGGAGGCGACCAGGCGGTAGGGCTCGATCTGTCGCCGTCGCCGTCGCACCTCGTTCCCGGACGAGTGGTCGAGGCCGGCCTCGACCTCCTTGTGACAGGTTCTGGTCGGCGTCATGAGCACCTCGGGGTCGACCGGCGTGCGGGTCTCCGCCGAAGGACTCCATGCAGTCTCATCGCGCGCTGAAGGGCCCGGGCAGGACAGCGTGGGTGTGCGCCGGTGGCCTGTAGTTCAGCGGGGACCAGGTGCAGGCATCGGAGTGGAAGGCGTTCGGCGTCCTGGGTACCGGGCTCAGCCGTGTAGATCACGATGCGCAGATCACTGCCCGCTGTGCTGAGCACGTCGCAATCCAGCGTCAGGGAGCCCACCTGCGGGTGATCGATGGTCTTGCGCGCGGCATCGTGCCGACCCGCGGCGCCCACATCCCACAGTTCGGCGAACCGGTCGCTGTTTGTCCGCAACTCTTCCACCGGACGACGCAGTTGCCGGCCATCCGGGCGCCGGGGCGGTCGCACGCAGGGCGCCGACCACCGCGGTCTCCCTCGCGCACCGGAACTGCGGTGTGTGGCGAACGCGACCACCCGAGCCGAGGAAGGTGCGCCACACACCGTTGTGCTCGCGGCCGTGCCACTCGCCCATGGGTGTCGCGTACATCGAGTTGGCCAGCAGCAGCGTCCACGCCCCGTCGAAGGCGGCGACGGGCGTCTTGAGCAGTCTGTCCAGCAACCGGTGCCCGCCTGGCGTGATGTAGCCGGGCACCGTGCCCTGCCCTGGGCCTACGAACCCGGCAACATGGAACCGGGCTCACCACTCCCGGTGCCCCGTCTGTGCTTACCCGGGCATCGCCCATTCGGCGTCCGAGGCGGCGGTCGACGTGATCACCGTGCAGTACGCGAAGGCGTTCCCGAACACGCGGATCAACGCAACGGAGCCCGGGTTCACCAAGACCGACTTGAACGGGAACACTGCGTCCCGGCCGTCGAGCAGGGTGCCGGGAGCATCGTGTGTATGGCGCAGTTGGGCCCCGGCGTCCCCACGGGAGGCTGCTTCGATACCGAGGGCGTCCTTCTCTGGTAGCACCGCCCAGGGTGCCATCACCTCGACGGCAGCCTCGTCTGGACGACGGGTGCGCGTGAGAGGCAATCGGGGAGGGTCACGGGCGGCGTCCCCACGCGGAGATCATTGGAGCGGTGGCAAGGTCGAGGCGTCCGGTGGCGACGTTCGCCAGGTGGCGGTCGATCTCCGCGTCGGTGGCGAGCCCTTCCGCCACCAGGAGGCGGCGGATCTGCCGTACGGTCGCGTCCTCGAGAACGGCACAGGCCGGCGAGGTGATCGGGAAGTACGCGTCGGCCTGAACGTCCTCGAGACCGGCCTCACGCAGCAGCCGGGGCAGGGTTCGCCCGTACGCGAGGTCCGCGCCGCGTGCCGCCATCAAGGCGCGGAAGCCGGATCGCAGCCGGTTCGCAAGCCGCTGTTCGGGACCTGACTCGTCCGGACACAACAGCGGTTGCAACCCCGGGTCGGCATCCTCCAGGAGCAGCCGGCCGCCGGGCCGCAACGCCTGGACCATCCTGTGCAGCGCCTCGGCGCGGTCGGTGACATGTACCAGGACCAATCGGGCGTGGACGAGGTCGAAGACGCCGGGCGGCGGCGGGTCGGCCGCCACGTCGTGCCGCAGCACCTCGATCACGCCGCCGTCGATGTCTCCGGTCCAGGACACGTCGATGTCGGTGGCGATCACCGCTCCCGTCGGGCCGACTCGCTCGGCCAGCCCGAGAGGTACGGACGGGGCGCCGGCGCCGACCTCCCAGCACCGCATGCCGGTGGTGATCCCGAGCTGGTCGACATGCCGGAACGTCACCGGATCGAACAACTCGCTGAGGGCGCCGAAGCGGATCCCTGCCTCCGATTGCTGGTTGTCCAGCAGGTAGCCCTGATCCGTGTCGTGTTCAGCCATATGGCGATTCTGGCAGAAGAGGCGGTCGGATCCCGTTTGCGGGTGCGTCCGAGGCCCGCAGCTGTATCTGGATGTCCGAACCGACGAGGGCGGTGCGGAAGCAGTTGGCAGCCGATGCGGTGGATCCCCGCTTCCAGGCGGCCATGTCCTCCGCGATATGAACAACGTTGCGGCAGGAAGGCGGGCGCCAGGCACCGCGGCAAGGAAGCCCCCTCCGACCCGCTTCGGCGGGTGGCGGTCCGGCACACCGACTCGTCAACGGGGATGCGGCCGCGCGGAATCGGCCATTGCCGCCACCGTGACTCCTCGCGGTGCGCGCCGTCGCCGCGCATTGGCCGCCCCGGGCGGCCGGGGATTCGGGTTGGCCGGAATCCCCCGGGGATGCGGCCGAACGGGCGACCATCCCTCGAACGAGGGCGTTTCAAAGGACCCGTCCCACGAAGCCCGGCATCTGCCATGAAATTCGCACAGACGTTCCGAATTCCCCCCGCCGTCACCCGTTACGGCGAGCCAGAGGCCCCGTTTCTAGAGCACCCGTGCCATTCGATGACCTGCTGGAGGACACGATGAATCCTGTACCCGCCCCCGCACATCAGCTCCTCGAATTCGAACGACAGCGGCCCGTCCCGGCTCTTCCCACCCCTGGGGTGCAGGCGGGCGTTTTCGCCCGCTGCTCAGCTCGACCGAGTACGAGGTGGGAAGCATGACCGATCGTCACGATGCAGAGGTCCCCGACGGCAGGGGGGTTCCGGCGCCGCGGCCCGCCCCGCTCCCCCTGCCTCCCGCGACGGTCCCCGCCGGCCCGCAGGACGGCGATGTGACCGACGAGATGGAGGAGGCGTACTGGTCCGTCCACGACGGCGCGGCCGCCAACGCCACTGTGCGGCAGGTCCTCGCCCGTCTGCCCAGGATCACGGCCCTGATCGGGCGGCTCGCCTGGCATGCGGACCGCGCCGCAACGGTCACGGTCCTCTTCTGCCAGTTGGCATCGGCTGCCATGAGCGCCTTCGGGCTGATCGCCTCGGTCGCCGTTCTCCAGCACCTGTTCGCCCAGGGCCCCACACCTGATCGCGTACGTGACGCCATTCCCCAGATCCTCCTCGTGGTCGGCTTCCTCGCGACCCGCGCGCTCCTGGAGGCCGCCGTCGCGGCCGCTCAGGCCCGGGTGACGCCCAAGATCCGTACCGCGCTCGAATGCGAATTCTTCCGGCTCACCGCGCACGTACGTCTGGAAGCGGTGGAGGACGCCGAGTGGCACGACGAAGTCCACCGTGCCAACGACAGGGGGTTGTTCTACGCGCGCCAGATCGTCGGGCAGGTCGTCTCCCTCGCCTCCGCCGCTCTTGGGCTCATCGGCACCGCCGGCGTACTGAGCGTCCTGCACCCGATCTTGCTACCGCTGCTTCTGCTGTCCGTCGTCCCGGTGGGCGCAGCCGCGGTCCGTAGCGCACGCGCCAGATTCCATTCCTTCAAACGCTGGAATGCGTTGCAGCGCCGGGTCCGGGTCTTCTCGTGGCTGATGCTCGACGTGGACGCCGCCGCCGAGCTGCGTTCCGACTCCGCCCAAGGTGCGCTCCTGGACGAGCACCGCCGGCTCACCACCAAGATCGCGGCGGAGGACACGCGTCTGGGCATGCACTCCGCCCTGCTGAACCTGGCCGGGCGGGCCGTGGGCGGTCTCGGTACCGGCATTACCTACACGGCGCTGGCTGCCATGCTGATCGCCGGGTGGCTGCCCCTCGCGGCCGGCGCCGGCGCCGTCCTCGCCATCCAGGCCGGCCAGGCCTCGCTGACCCGGCTCGTGGAAGTCGCCCATCTCGTCTACGAGCACGCCTTGTGGGTCACGGACCTCCTCGCCGTGCAGGAGCGTTGCCGCCGGCTGCTGCCTCGCGAAGCCGAGTTGAAGGCGCCCGGGCGTGTGAAGACGATCGCGCTGCGGGACGTGCACTTCACCTACCCCGGCAAGGACACCCCGGCCCTGGACGGGATCAACATGCGCCTCTGCGCCGGGGAGACGGTCGCGTTCGTCGGTCTCAACGGTTCGGGCAAGAGCACCTGCGCCAAGCTCCTGGCGGGCCTGTACGAGGCGCAGCGGGGCAGCGTGTGCTGGGACGGCGTCGACGTGCGTGAGATGGACGCCCAGTCGATTCACCGGCAGGTTGCCTGCGTGCTGCAGGAACCGGCGCGTTTTCCCTTCAGTGCCCTGTCGAACATCACCATCTCCACCGGCAGTCTGATGAAGGCCGATCCGCAACGGGCGATGGACGCCGCGCAAGCCTCCGGTGCTGCCGGTGTCATCGCCGCTCTGCCCCGGCAGTGGGAGGCACTCCTGTCCAAGCGGTTCAAGGGTGGCCAGGAGCTGTCGGGCGGGCAGTGGGCGAAGATCGCCGTGGGCCGTGGTCTGTACAAGAAGGCGCCACTGCTCCTGCTCGACGAGCCGACGGCCAGTATGGATCCGCCGTCCGAGCATGCTGTCTACGAGGCGGTGCTGCGCGGCCGGCTACGGAAGGACCAGATCACCGTGCTGATCTCCCACCGGTTGGCCAGCGTCGTCGACTGCCACAAGATCTTCGTGTTCGACAGCGGCCGCATCGTCGAGTCCGGCTCCCACGAGGACCTCATGTCCCTGGGCGGCGCCTACGCCGCCATGTTCACCCTGCAGGCCGGCGGCTACCGGCCCCGCGCCGCGGCAGCCGCCGTCGAGGAGGAGGAGGCGAAGTGATCCTCGCCGACCCCTCGCACGTCAAGCCTGCTGACACCCGACCGCCGATGCCGAGAGGTGCTGACATCCAAGGGCGGGCCGGAGCACCGGCACGACGGCCTCCGCTTCGTCTTCTGCCTGGCCCAGAGAAGGGGCCGGGATCGCCCTGCAGGACGAGGGTGTCTCGGGAGCGGAATTGCGCCCCTGCGAGCAGGTCGGCTCCCCTGGGCTGCGCACCAGGCTGCTGGACTCCACGTTCGACGGCCGGGGTGAGCCGGTGAACGCCTCCGCACCGGGTCTGCGACGACCACGGCCGTTGTCCGCTTCATCTGAGGGACAACCTGCCTGGAATCTGGGAGCCGGGAGCGTCTGCACTGCTCGGCGGCGGTAGGAAGCCCGAGGACCGGCCGATGCGGGACACGGCGCCACGCGACCCCTCGGAAGGGCGAGGGCGTCGTACCTGCGCAGGTGCACCAGCCCGACCAGGGCACGCTGATGCGACGGAAGGCGGCAGCGGTGGTCACCCTCGCGGGCGCGACAAGCATCGCGACCTACTCGACCAGCGCCTGAAACAGGTCGAATGCGGCAGGGCAGGGAACCAACGAGGCTCCTGTGTCGTCGGGTTGAGGCTTCGAACACCTCTCTCAACGGCACGGGGGCTCGTGCGCTGCCGCATAGGGCTGTTCAAATGCTCCCTGGCCGCAGTTGGATACCGCCCCGGGCCACGGGGGGGGAAGGTGGCTGAACGATGGTGGTTCGGGCCATGGTTCAGCCCCATCGCGTTTCTGAACATGTGGACGGTGGCGCCGGAGGTACAGGAGTATCTCCTCAGCGAGATCGGCCGGGCGTATCTCCCGTTCCACACGCCTTCGTCAGCGACGACTCGACGCTCGGCCGGGAGACCGTCGACGACATCGACGCGGTGCACGAGAAGCACACCATGCGCGAGCAGCGGCAGCGCGGCGGTCCTCCCGTATCGACAACGTCCGTACGACGCACAACCGCCAGCCCTGCCAGGGCGAACGGGAGGTCGTCGTAGAGCTGGGCAAGCCATTCGCCCTCGGGCCCTGCTCAGGGGGGCAAGATGAAACGAAAGGATGCAATCGTGCACCGATCCGCAGTCGCGACAGCACTCGCCGCAGTCGTCGGAGCGATGAGCCTGATCACGGCTCCGACAGCAACCGCCGCACCCACCGGCCCCGCGCGCCCTTCGTGCCTCACGAACAGCCAGGAGGAGGAATGGGGCCGCGGCGAAATCAAGATCTGCGTCGAGAACGGGAATGCACGAGTGACCGGCTACGTGGAGGACCTGCTGCCGGGCAGCGGCTGGGGCGAGCCGGACGGCCAATGCGTGGCCTGGTACATCTACTGGGAAACCCCCTCTGGCGCGTGGGAGGACTACTCCCCCGGGGTGTGCGGCCATTGGGCCAAGTCGCCGTACCTGAAGCTCGATTACGATCCGACAGAGCTTCCTGAGAAGCCGCCGGAGATCACCGGCGCGACGAAGGCGGTCCTGGTCCCCGTCCAGTTCTGACACTCCGCTGAGCGTACCCGTGTGCCCCCGGTGCGAAGGCCGGGAACGTTCGCGCACCCCGTACGGCACTCGTCAGCCTGACCGGGACCCGCTCCCCGGACGGTCCGGCACGGCGGCGGCGTCGGCGCCCTGGTACGGGAGCAACTGCTCGGGCAGCACAGCCTGCTGGTGCGCGGCGACGTCATACGCCCGGCCTCGCAGAATGGTGATCAGCAGAAACGCGTCGCCGCCGACGGCACCGGCCCGGTGCGCGCCGACGGGTTGCGCCGGTCGGATCACGACCCGACCGGGTGTCCGGCAAGGTCAGAAGTTGAGGTATCGCTCAAGTCTCAAGGGCTCCTGACGGCCTTCCACATGGACGTCTGCCGTCATCGTGAACTCTCCCCATGCCGACATCCTCAGCTCGAACTCTGTCGCCCGGTCCGTGACCACACGATCCGGCTCGGGGAAGGTCGGATGAAGGTGGTAAACGACTTTGGTGACGCGATCGAGATCGCCGTCGTCATCCCCTTCGAGGAAGACGCGGATTCGGTGGTACCTGTAGTTTCCTCTGTCCAGCGACCTGTCTCGACGCGCAACGTGGGCCACGTGGATCCTGGGAGCAGCCTTGGCACTCATGGAACTCGGCGGAACCATGATGGCCTGCGGAGTCAGCCTGCTCGCATCCCTCGGTTCGAGGGCCGACCGCAGCTGTTGGAGACGGTTGTAGACCTGCCGCGCCGACCGGGGGCGCTGCCCGGGATCGCGTCGCAGAAGCTCGGCGACGAGCGCGGTCACTTCGGGCAGCAGGTCAGGGCGGAGCACGTCCAGGCGTGGGGCTTCTTCTTCATCTTTGCGCCGAATGACTGCGAGCCAGTTGTGACCGGTGAAGGGAGGTCGACCGGCGAGCAGGGCGAACAGCACCCCGCCGAGTGCATACAGGTCGGAGCGCTCGTCCCCGCGCTCGGCGAGGAACTGTTCCGGCGCGCCGTACTCCACGGTGCCGGCAGGTTCCAGCTGCGAGGAGCGCGCCACGGAGAACGCGGTCTGGACGAACCCCGCGATCCCGAAGTCGACGACCTTGACCCGCCCGTCCGAGGTGATCATGACGTTGTGGGGCTTGATGTCGTAGTGAATGACCTGGGCCCGGTGCGCGGCGATCAGCGCCGCGCAGATCTCGCTGGTTATCTCCAGGGCGCGGGCCAGGGTCATGGAGCTCTTGGCGTGGAGGTGATCGGCGAGCGTCGCACCCCCGACCTTCTCCATGACCAGGAACAGCATGTCTTCGTGGACGCCCCGGTCGTAAAGGGCAGCCACGTTCGGGTGGTTGATCTGCGCGGCGGCTACCGCCTCGCGTTCAAACCGCTGAGGCAGGTCTGGGTGGACAGACCCGCCCAGGTCGAGCAGCTTGAGCGCGACGTCACGGCGGAGACTGCGGTCCCGTGCAGCCCACACCTCGCCCATCCCGCCCCGCCCGAGCCTCTTGACCAACTCGTACCGGCCCGCGATCAGCTCCCCCGGTTTCACTGCCCACCCCCGCTGGTTCTTGGAAATGCCAAGGGTACGGCGGAGGCAGCGCCGGCATCGGCAAATCCGCCTGATGCGCTCGGTGCAGCATCGGCGTTCTCATCAGAGGTTCTCGCACAACTTTCCCATCGGGCCAGCCCGTTCAGCTCTCCTTCGGGCGCCGTACGACTCGCTGGGGGCGGAGCTTCGCCGCCGTGAGCCGGGTGATGTCGCGGTCGTTCGACAGCTTGTCGGGGGTTCGGGTGAAGTTCCTTGCTGCGTAGACCAGTTCGCGGTCCGGCCAAGCCGTCAGTTCGGGTTCGATGGTGTCGATCAGCTTGCCCGACTGTGCCTGCGGCTCGGAGGCACAGAGTTCGACGGAGATCACCGGCTTCCGCGAAACCGCGCAGTGCGCGGCCGGCCTGACTGCTCATGAGTTGGTCCAGCAATTCGTCATAGCTGGTGTCGGCAACCCAGGAGACCCTTGCACTCATCTACTGGGGAAGACTTCGACCAGGGCGAGGACGTAGCTGCCTTCCACGGCCTCGGCCAATGTTGCCGTACTGGCCACCCCCCTCACCCCTCACCTCGAACTCACAATCGATTCATCTGCTGGGAGATGCCCCATGTCTCCGCCCGTCGAACGATGCTGCGCTCCCCCGCACGACCCCGCTTCCGCCCCCGCTTGCGCCCTCGCACCCGCCGCGCCCCGCCCCGCCCCGCCGTGAACGCCGCGCTCGGCTCCCTCGACGGCATGGTGCGGCTGCCGGGAGGCACCTTTCTCATGGGCAGCAACGACGCAGAAGGGTTCCCCTCGGACGCCGAAGGCCCAGTACGCGAGGTCCGCATCGGCCCGTTCCACCTCGACGCCCACCCGGTCACCAACGACCGGTTCGCCGCCTTCGTCGCAGACACTGGCTACCGGACCGACGCCGAACGGATCGGCTGGTCGCACGTCTTCGCCGGGTTCCTGCCGGCCCGGCTGCGCCGCACGTCCCCGCGACCCGAGCGGACCCCCTGGTGGTGCGGGGTTACGGAGGCGAGAAAGGCGCTCGGGGAGTGGCGTTGGGATGCGGACGCCCCCCGTCGGGAGCGTCATTCCACGGCTGACCGTCTCCGCACCGCCCGCCGAATGTTGCGTTGGCCATCCCAGCCGAGCCTGAGTACCAGCAGCGGCATGAGGATCACGAGCGCGAGCCCGAGAATGGTCAGCATGCCGTACCCAACCCTGTTGCCCATCACGGAGTGGGTGCTCGCCGTCTCAGGATGCCCCGGCTCGTAGTGGACGCGGATCTTGTCGCCGATGTCCGCGTCACCGCCTTCCCAGAACTGGTAGGACCTCCCGGCGGGCAAGGTGAAACGCACTTCGATCCTCTTGGTGCTGCTCCCCTGTGGCCCGCTCACCTTGTCCTTCGCCAGAACGACCCCGTCGACCGACCGTCCTCGCGCGGCGATCGCGGAGGCCTCGCTCAGCCCGTCGAGTCCCATACGGACGAACCCGTACCCCAGAACGACAAGACACACCGCCAAAGCCGTCACGGCCACCCCGCACGCGACCTTGCCTGCAACGCGAGCCCACTTCCCCGACCGGCGCAGCCACCCACCGGTGCTCACCGGCGCCCACCCGCCCAATGGGTCACGGCCCCTCCTACCCGACCTCGCGCCAGACGGCCTCTCCGCGCGCCTCTGAAGAGTTCTTCCCCTCATACAAACCTCTACCGGCAGAACCTTTTACTCACCGTGCGACCGGCAGTCTCGCACCCACTGCCCTCGCCTGGGAATCAGCGAACGCCGGACGCCGACCCAGACAACCGGGAGCTGTCCATCGCGCGCAAGACCACCGGCGGCTGGCCAACACGGCGTGGGATCCAGGCCGACCCCACGATCGGGACCGAGCGCCGCCCGGCGCCCAGGACCGTACAAGGACACCGTTCAAGCCGCGAACGCCACCCTGAGACACAAGCCGCAGAACTTCACCCGGGGACGACTGATCGCTGCCGTACGGGAGAAGACGTTCTGGAAGCCCCTCCGCGCAAGAGCGCGGCCGGCGTTGGTCCCACAGGTCTTCGCCGGGCTGCGTGACCGGCAAGAGGCAGAGGCCGTTGGAAATGGTCAAATGCGTGACCCTGGGTGTTGTGTGTCCGGCGGATGCAGGGGGACGCGGGCCCATACGGCTTTTCCGGTGTGGCCGGACGGTTTCCATCCCCAGTCCTCGCTCAGGGCTCTGACGATGGGGAGACCACGGTGGCGTTCGGACAGGGGTGCGGGCAGAGTGAGGTGCGGTCGGCGTGGGCTCGGGTCGTAGACGATGCACAGCAGTGTCTGAGGACGTCGGGTGAGTGCGAGCCAGACGGCCGGAGCGCTCCCGTCGGGCAGTGGTGTGCGGCGGCGCCCGTGGCGTACCGCGTTGGCGACGAGCTCGGAAGCGATCTGGACGGTGTCCTCGCGTACGAGGTCCAAGCTCCAGCGGTGCAGCACCTCTGCGGTGAACTGCCGGGCTTCCTTCAGGCAGGAGGTGGTGTTCTGGATGCGGTGTGCTGCGAAGGGAGGCGCGCCGAGACTGAGATGTGGGGCGAGGTCGGCTGGTCCGGGTGGCTGATGGCTGCGCGGAGCCTGCTCGCCGCGGTGCTGGCTGTGCGTTTCAGGCATACCCGTCTCCCGGTCGTGGGCGCGTGCGGTGCGCTCACCGCATTTTGTCCCGCTACCCAGGGCGTTAATGCTCGTTCCTGCAAGTACAGCTGAAATTTCAGCACGCATCCTGTCGTACAACTGTTCTGCTTTCGCGATGGCGCGAATGCGGGGTGCGTGATCGTCAGGAATCGGAGTGGTCGCGATGATGCAGGTCAATGGTGTCAGTGCCGGCAGGATCGAGGGCGTGGTGTGGCGGAAGAGTGCTCGGAGCAATGCGGCGGGGAACTGCGTCGAGGTCGCCCGTCTGGAGGATGGAGGAATGGCGGTGCGAAACTCGCGGTTCCCGTCGGGTCCCGCGCTGGTTTACACACCTGCCGAGGCTGAGGCGTTCCTCCTGGGCGTGAAGGAGGGTGATTTCGACTTTGTCTTGTAGACGCACAGTCAGGCTCTCCCCACTGGCTGTCCCCGGCTGAATGCGCTGACATACTGTCGCCTCAGACATCGGCCCAGGGGAGGTTTCGGCATGGCTGGCCAGCACACGGGGATTCCATCCATACGGGGGTTCCAGCCACGTCCGTATCTCGGGGCGGCAGCGCATCGCAGGGCTCTGGGTGAGCACCTGCGGCGCTGCCGCAACAGCCGCGGCATCACCGGCAAGGCCGCAGCACGGCATATCGGTACGTCGGGGTCGACGGTGAGCCGGCTGGAGAGCGGGGATCGGACGGAGAACGCCGGGCATCATGCCGCCGCTCTGCTGCGGGTGTGCGGTGTGGCCGACGAGGGTGAGGTCTCCCACGCACTGTCGGTCGCGGCCGAGGGTGAGCGCCCGGACGTCTGGGAGGCGTACGGCTCCTGTATCGCACGGTGGGTGCAGCCGCTGCTCGCGTTGGAGCCTGCGGCTCAGCGGATCATGTCCTACGAGCCGCAGCTGGTCCCGGGCTGGCTGCAGACGGAGGAATACGCCCAGCTTGTGATCCGGGCCGGGTTCCCCGACTCGGATCAGCGTGAGATCGAGGCGAGGGCGCGGGCCCGGGCGAGTCGGCTGTCCATGTTCGAGCGGTCGCAGGAACCGCCGGTCCTGGTCGCAGTCATGGACGAGGACGTGCTGCGCCGCCCCGTCGGAAGTCCCGGAGTGATGTACCGGCAGATCGAGCACTTGATCGGCATTCTCCAGGGGGATCTGCGGCACCGGATCAAGTTGCATATCGCGCCGCTGGCCATCGGGACGGTGGGAGCGGTGGGGCATCCGATCGTCCATCTGAGGTTCGCGGACGCGCTCCTTACGGACTTCGTTTACTTGGAGCAGAGTGAGAACGCGCGGTGCGTTGAGGGCGAGGGCGAGGCGGAGCGCTACCGCTCCCGCATCAACGGCCTGTCCGCGATGGCCAATCCTGCTGCGCAGACCCTGACTCTGCTGGAGGACCGGCGAGATGAACTCGCCCGAAACCGCCCTTGACCGGCGACCGGCGACCGGTCAGGACACCAGGCCGACTCCGCCGAACTCTTCCCACTCGAAGCTGAGCTGCGGCGGGGCGGCCGCGGTCCGGTCGGGCCGCCACTGAGACACTTCGACAAGGCCGGGGTCCAGGACGGTGAGGTCGTTCTTCTCGAAGTAGGACCTGACATCGGCTCGTGTGCGGACCCGGCCCCAGTGCCCGTGGGTCTCCCGGTCCATGAAGTCGGAGACGCCGTCGCGAACTTCCGGGCGCTCGCTGACGAGCTGGCAGATGACCATCACGCTGCCGCTGGGGAGCCGGGCTTTGACGTTTCTGATCAGGTCCAGGGGTCGGCCCTCGTCCGGAATGCAGTGCAGCACGGACACGAACAGTGCCGCGACGGGTTCACCGAAGTCGATCAGACGGTTCACCTGGGGGCTGTCGAAGATCACGTCCGTGTTTCGCATGTCTGCCTGAAGGACCGCGGTGCGGTCGTTGGTCTCCAGCAGTGCGCCGCCCACGCTTCGCACGATCGGATCGGTGTCCACGTACACGACGCGGGAACGGTCGTCGACTCGTTGGGCGATCTGATGCACATTGTCCTGGGTGGGCAGCCCGGACCCGTGATCGATGAACTGCCTGATCCCGTAGTCCTTGGCCAGCACACCGACCACTCGCTTGAGAAATGCGCGGTTGTTGAGGGCAAGCGCCTTCATGCTCGGCACCTGCTGTAAGAGGTGGGCGCAGGCGGTGCGGTCGGCTGCGAAGTTGTCTTTGCCGTCCAGCAGATGGTCGTACATCCGCGCGACGCTCGGTGTCCGGACATCCACTCCGTACGGAAGTCCGCTCTCGGCCCGCATGTGTCCCCCGGCAGTCACAGCGAGGCCGCGGTCGGCCCGCTCGGAAGCCGAAAGCCTAGTGGGATTTCAGCGCGGGCACGAGACCACGAACGGCTGAGAGGGAGGCGTGCGGAGCGTCTGCGGGGCTCGGGGAGGTGGAATCGGCGCGCGTCAAGGCGGCTGTCCCGTTTCGCACCGTCCTGGTGGACTGCAGGGACACCGGCCGAGTCCTGGCTCGTTCGCTCCGCGTAGTGCGGCGAGGAATTCGCTGTGCGAAAGTCCCATGAGTTCTGCCGCCGTTGCGGTATCCATCCGCAACTGGACGCACAGCATGAGTGCGTCGCTCACGCAGCGGTGGCGGCAACAGCAGGGCGGCAGCAGCGGCGCGTCCTTTCCCGCGTGGTCCACGTGTTCGCAGAGCAGTCGCCAGGCCACGGCAGCCGGATGCGAGCAGCCCAAAGCGCTGGACCAGTTGACCGCGAGCGCGGTCAGGGTGTCCTCGACTGCCTCTTCGGCCGACTGGCGGGATCCCAGACGGGCCGTCGCGTAGGCGAGGTAGCTCTCCTTGTAGAGGGCGCGGAACGCGTGAAACGCCATCACCGCAGCCCGGCCGCCGATGGCCCGGCGGGCAGGGCGCGGGCAGTTGTCGGCCTGGGAACGTATGGAGCGGTGTGTCGTCGTCATCTCGTTGGTCCCACCATCAGTTTGCTGCCGGGTCGGCGGCGAGATCGGTGACGGATGGGTCGTCCGTCATCAGGAAGCTGTAGTGGACGGCTTCCCACAAGGGTTTCAGGTCGGCGGCCTGGCCGCCGAGCGCGATGACGAGGGCTCCCAGCGTCTCCCACTCCGGTACCAGTTCTCCTCGAAGTACCTGGGTGACGACGCGGGCGGGCACCTTGCCGTTGCTGCGTCGCTGGATCTGCTGGGGAGTCGGTCTGGCCGCGGCCAGGTGGAGCCCCCGCAGTGCGGCCTTCAAGGAGGCGATGTGCTCGGTCGCTGTCTGCCGCGGACGTTGGGTGATGCCGTGGGCCACTTCGCACAGCAGGCGCAGGTCCCGCGGTTCCTGCCCCATGACGCTGCACATGTGACATACCAGGTCCCATGAAGGAAGCCGCTCGCCCGACAGGATCCGGGAGATGAAGGAGGGGGAGAGCATGGTGTGGTCCGCCAGTGCGCGGATGCTGATGCCTCTCTCCCGCTGGAGCTGAGAGAGTGCTGCGGCGAGCCGGCGTCCCGCCGTCCCGGGTGTCGCACCGGGCTCGCGCGCCGGCCCGTAGCCCTCCCCCTGAAGGGAAGCAACCACTCGTGGTCCCGGTATCGGCACCGCTCTCTGCGCGGCCGCCCGGTGGTCCAGCAGGCGTCGGACGCGGTCGGAGTTCCACTTGCCTCGTGCTGTCTCGGCCGTCACGTTCATGGCCTTCGCTACGTCCTCCCATTTCGCACCCCGGGCACGGTTCTCCCGAACCACAGCGGCCAGGAAGCACACAATCTCGTTCTCCACCGTGCGGGCGCGCTGAACCAGTTCTGCAAGGTCCTCCCCCGCGTACGCGGCCTCCGTGAGGGAGCCCGCGAGCCGGTGCACCTCAGCCGCGATCTCCTGACCCAGCGATCGCCGGTCCTCGCCGATGCGCGGCCTCTCGCGCTCCCGGCGTCGCTGCGCCTGCCTTCGGCACCCGTTGTCGCAGTACGAGCGGCGCCGCCCGGGCCCGCTGACCTCAGGCAACTCCTTCCCGCAGAAACCGCACGTGCGCCTGTCCGGCTGGGCATGCATCCCTTCCCCATCCACCATCGCTGCCCAGGCTTTCTCCGCGGTGGAGCACCGGGGAGACAGCCATCCGATATCTGGTCTCAATTTCTCCGCTTCCGGCAGGGGCACATTCCGGCACGCAGCACGGGGCTCGTCGCGACCCGCGGCACCTCGTGACGAGAGGACTCCTGAGCCGGAGTCAGTCCGTTCGTGCCCGCAGGCAGGAGAGCTGTGCCCGCAGGCAGGAGATCCGGGAGCCCCGGCACACCCAAGCGACCACTCCCGAGGCCTCCGGGCCCCACGGTCCCGCCAAGACGCCGTCCCCTGTGCTCACGCAGAGGCCGAGCAGCGCGAACACTCCCCCGGGTTGAACGTGACAATGCAGGCACGGAGCCGTGCGAAATCCCCACCCCCGTTGTTACCGTCATCGACGCCCCGAGACGCCACGGCGCTCCGGATCGCATATCGGAAGGCATGTGCTTCCCCTTCGGGATCTCATGTCTGGACGGAATACTGAAGGGGGCTCGGTTCGCAGGGTCCTCGATCCCGGCCCAGGCCTCCTCTCGATCGCGACACTAACGCGACTCTGTATGCCCTCGCCACGCACTCCCACCGTAATCCGATATATATGCCCGGAACCGAGACGCGAAAAGAAAATCACATCGACAGCATCGACACTCAATCGACCCTGCGGGTCACATTGCGATGTCAGTTGATTTATTTTGATCGACTGTTTTTCTTGTTGATCGGCGCGTTCTGACTGTTGCGACAGGTAGCGCTGAAACTCTCTCTGGAATTTCGGAGTGTCCTCTACGCGCCCCCTGCGAGGGCGGTGTCGAGCGCGTGCCGAGCTGCGGCTCTGGCAGTCGGAGGACCGCGTCACTGGGTGATCGCCCACCGCAGCGTCAGCCGCCCCGACGAGATGTCCTCCCGCATCTCTGCCCCGTTCGCGCTGACGGCGCCGGACAACGTGCAGGCACTCGACGGCACGGTCTTCATTCCGGCCGGGATCCCAGGTCCCAGGACTCCCCGCATATGAGCCGCGAACATATGGCAGACGGGCCCGACACCATCCGCCGTCTGCGACGAGGGTGGCCGCAGCGGTCCGCTCACGCCGACGATGGAACTGGGCGGGCGCACGGACCAATGGTGGACCCGGTGGCCGCCGCGCCGGTACCGGCCGTGAACCCGCCCGGGGTCCTCACATCCGGAGTTCCTGTGCGGCGTAGTAGACGCGGAGGGCAGCTTCGCTGCCTGAACCGAGGGCGGTCATGATGCGCTGGTAGCGGGCCGATCGCAGGTCTCCGGCAACCATGACGCGGGGGTGCTGATCGGCAGGGGGGCAGTACCCGGCTTCATCGCGGACGAGGTCGCCGGGCGGGGAGACGGGGGCGCTTCCGATGCTGAGAAAGGCAGCATCGGACGTGTGTGTCTGCTGGTTGCCGGACCGGTCCACGATTTCGGCCGTGACCGCGCCTTCCGACGTGCGCAGGGTCAGGTGCCTGGTGGGAAGGAGCATGACGCGGGGGTCGTCACGGATCTCCTCGACTTTGTAGTCGTCGTTCTCCGGGTGGGCGACGAGGAGGCGGGTGTCGGCGGTCGGGTGGGCGCGGAGGAAGGTGCCGATCGGGCGGTCACCGCCGAGGACGAGGAGGGTGCGGCCCTGGATGTCGTCCGCGTCTGCTTGCCAGAGCGGGGGCAGTACGCGGTTGGTGGGGTCGGTGATCCAGGAGACGTCCGCAGGCTGGAGGGGTCCGACGCCGGTGGCGACGATGGCGTACGGGGCGGTGAGGCGGGCGCCGGTATCCAGGGTGACGGCAACGTGGTCGTCGTGGGCGCGGAGCCGGGTGGCGTGGCGGCCGAGTTCGAGGCGGCACGGTTCGGTGCTTTTCAGCTCGGTGGTGATGGAGTCGGCGAGTTCGGGGCCGCTGGTGTGGCCGCCGAGGACGTTGTCGAGTGCCGGGATGCGGTAGAGGTTGCGGCACAGGATGTCCGGCTCGATCAGGACGGAGCGCATGCCGACGCCGGCGGCCATGCGCGCGGCGGCGCAGCCGGCGGGGCCGCCGCCGACAACGATCAAGTCGGTATCGGTATCGCTGTCGGGAATGAGGGGCGTACCGGGGTGGGACGGTGTATCGGCCATGGGGCTATTCCAGCACCGCGGCTCATTCCTCCGCGCGCGCCCCGCCTCACCCACCAGCCGGTCCGCCGCTGAGGCGGACACGGCCGAGTCAGGTCCCCCGGGCCCAGCCGTTCCAGACGGGGTACCGACGCATCGCTTCCCGCCCAGGGGCCACAAGAGCGACGGCGTTGCGACGTGGAAGTCAGGAGGAGCAACCGGGCTTGGCGGAGGGAAAGTTGCAGGTCTGCCCGAAGATGTCGTTCACGATCTTCTGCGCCAGATCGGAGTGGTCGTCCGGCACTTCGACTATCTGCTCGATGTACGCGCTCTCGTCGCGCCGCCAGACCTCGCCGTACAGGGGCCGGTACGGGCGGTCGATGTAGACGTTGAACCGGGTGCCCTCGGCGGGGGCCCTGTCGCGTGGTACGTCGGCCACGGTCCGGGCGTCGGCGGTTTTCACAGCGGCGTCGAATCCCGCGCGGTGCAGTGCCAGGCGACTCGGGGCCCGGTGCCAGTCGGTCCTGGCCGTCGACCAGGACCGCAGCATGGCGGAACCGCACAGCACGGCAAGGGCGCCCCACACCGTCGCCCCGTCCCACTTCGGCCACCAGAACGAGGATCTGCCCAGTCCCAGCCACGCCACCAACACCACGCTGAGGGCGTAGGCGGGGGCGAGCCCACACACTCTGACCCAGGTGGGGACTTCGTCGTCCAGGTGCCACCACGCCAGGTCCTGTTGGTGGTGCGCCTGCATGCGCGCCGCCAGGAAGCCCGCCCACGCACGCGCCTGGTCCGGAGTCCATCCACCGCTCGCAGCGAGGTCGTCGTGCGACCGGCTGTAGACCGCGTCGAGGAAGGCGTCGTACAGATGCCTCTCGATGTCCGCCCGGCTGCTGAACCGCCCGTACTCCAGCAACACCGCCGGATCGGCGCCCTCACGGCCGTAGGCGACCTTGGCCAGCGTCACCATGAGCGGCACGCGGAGCGTCTTGCGCAGGCGCACGGTTTCGGAGGCCCGGTCGTCCGTGTCGCCGAGACGGTCGAGTATCCCGGACCATTGTGTTCCCGTCCGGCCGCCCGGATTCGGGAACGCGGCCACGGCGCCGGTGGTCAGGGGGCACAGGACGATCTCGTCCCTGATGAAGACGCCGTGGCCGGGCACGTGCGCGCCGTACTCGGGCTCACGGCTGGTGAGCACGGAGCGGTGCCCGCCCCGCAGGCTCTGCGTGAGCTCGTGCATCGCCGTCTTCCGGATGCCGGAGGGGAGTTCGAGGAGTTCGTGCGCGAGGCGCAGCGCCAGAACCGACTTGCCCGCACCGGCGCTCCCCAGGACGACCAGACGCTGCCCGGCCGTTCTCACGAAGTACCGTGAGGGGGAGCCCAGTCGGAGGTCGGACGGCCGGTCCGGGACACGCCAGGCGAGCTCGATGGGTTCCGGGTCCCGAATCTGCTTCCAGCGCTCGTCCTGCCCGTACACGAAGGAAAGTTCCTCGGTCAGTTCCTCGGCCGCCTGCCTCAGGGACTGTTCCGACAGCCATGCCGCCCCGCGCCTGTTGAGGATCCGCCGACGCACCCGCACCCATGTCTCGAAGGCGAGTGTTGCGGCGATCAGCAGCCAGCCCGCCCGCGCGGCGCCGAGTGTGTGTCCCACCGGCTGCGGCAGCGCGGGACGTGCCACCAGAAGCACCACGGCGAAGGCGATGAGGGCGTACGGGGCGCTCAGGCGGACCGCGAGCACCACACGCCCTATGTGGCCCGCCATCACGACGTTTCTGTGGGTCCTGCCCGACAGCCGGTTGGTGACCGGTCCTGTCTTCTGCCGGAGCATCGTGGCCCTCAGTCCGGGTCGGTGGTGCCGCGGAGGTTCTGCCTGCTGGTGCCGGGGCTGTCCTGCGTACTGTGCCCCGCGCCGGCAACCCGGTCGCGCACCTCACCGGTTCCCGGCCGCCCGGCCGGGAGCACGCCGTCGGCGCGTGCCGGGCCCTGCCCGGCTCGCCGCGGAGCCGCAGCGAGCGCCCCACGTCGCACGGCCGTCGGCTGAAGCGGCGACTGCGGTGCGATCGGCTGCATGGGCGACTCCCTCCCCGAACAAGAACATGGCCATGCCACATCCGGAGAGGCAAGGAGCCCGGACGGCACACGGTGCCCATCCGCCGGTTCGCATCGACTCCCCCTCGTGACGTCCGCCCTCTCGTGACGTCCGCCCTCTCGTGACGTCCCCGTCGAGGCGGATCCCGGCAGCCCGGCCGGACCTCGGAGCGCCGGAAGCCGGCACTCGGGCCCGCCTCGTCACCCGGGCCGTCCCTCCTCCGCGTCGGAGCCGCCCGCCGCGGCCTCGCGCGCTCCCGGCGCCCCCGCCCGCAGCCCGTCCATCACCAGGTCCAGCAGGCGCGTCGCCCGGGGCCGCCAGTCGCCGTGCGGGTCGATCTGCCAGAGCCCGGCGATGGCGAGCACGAAGTCGTCGGGGGTCAGGCCCGGACGGATGGTGCCGGCTTCCTCGTTCGCGTTCAGCAGCAGCGTGACCGCCCCGGTCACCGGGCCGTGCCCCAACTGGGCGAGGCTGCCGTACCTGCTGGTGGTCTTGCGCAGCGCGTCGGCCAGACCGGCCTTGGCCATGGCGTACTGGGCCAGCCGGTCCATCCATTCCCTCAGCGCGTGATCGGGCGCCCGGGTGCGGAGCAGTTCGACCGCGGTATCGGCGACCTGCTGCATCTCGTAGCGGTAGACCTCCAGCACGAGGGCCTCGCGGTGGGGGAAGTTCCGGTAGAAGGTCCCCTGCCCGACCCCGGCCTGCTTCGCGATCGCGCTCAGCGGGACGTCCGCCTTCCGCGTCAGCTCGACGAGCGCGACCTCCAGGATGCGTTCGCGATTCCTCTGCGCGTCCGGACGCAAAGCTGCGCCCTTCTCCTCCCGCACCTGTCCTCCTCCCCCGCGGTCGCGGTCCGGCCCTGCCTTGCTGAGCGAAGGGCCGTCCGCTAGGTTCGACGACTACCGGACAGTTGTCCGCTTGCGTTCACCATAGCGGCCCGTCCGGCCCGTGCGGTCGGCCGACGCCTCTCGTCACCGGCTTCATCGACCTGCATCACCCTCTCCCTCCCGGACCGTTCCGGAGGGATCGTCTCGTTCGACGCGCATCCGCAAGGCGAAAGAAGGCTGAGCATGGCTCCATCGACGTCCGGCGCCCTCACGACGTCCAGCACCATCACACTGCACATCAATGGCGAAAAGTACACGCTGCCCGTCGACCACCGCACCACCCTGCTCGATGCCCTGCGCGAGCGTCTCGGTCTGACCGGCACCAAGAAGGGCTGCGACCAGGGCCAGTGCGGCGCCTGTACGGTGCTGCTCGACGGGCGACGGGTCGTTGCCTGCCTCCAGTTGGCGGTTGCGGCCGAGGGGTGCGCGATCACCACGATCGAAGGTGTGGCCGAGGGTGACCGGCTGCATCCGGTTCAGCAGGCGTTTCTCGACCTGGACGGCTACCAGTGCGGCTACTGCACCCCGGGCCAGATCTGCTCGGCGCTCGCGGTGATCGAGGAGCACGCGGCCGGCTGGCCAAGTGCCGTGACCGACGACGTCCGGCCCGAAGCGGGGACACCCGCCCTCACCACCGAGGAGATCCGCGAGCGGATGAGCGGCAACCTGTGTCGCTGCGGCGCCTATGTGTCGATTGTGCAGGCGGTCGCGCGGGCGGCGCGGGAGACCCGGGCCGAGGCCGTCGAGGAGGCGTCGGCGTGAAGGAGTTCGCCTATGAACGCGCCTTCGACGTGGCGGGAGCGGTTGCCCTGCTCGGTGCCGCGCCCGACGCCCGGCTGCTCGGCGGCGGCACCAACCTCGTCGACCTGATGAAGGCGGGCGTGGAACGCCCGACGCTGCTCATCGACATACGTCGGCTCCCCCTCGACGCCGTCGAGGTGACGGACGACGGCGGGCTCCGTGTCGGAGCGGCCGTCACCAACAGCGATCTCGCGGCGCACCCGGAAGTACGGCGCCGCTACCCGGCGTTGGCGCAGGCTGTCCTGGCCGGCGCCTCGGGACAGTTGCGCAACATGGCGACGGTGGGCGGAAATCTGCTCCAGCGGACCCGTTGCGGATACTTCACCGATGTCAGCATGCCGTGCAACAAGCGTGTTCCCGGCAGCGGTTGCCCCGCCCGCACCGGCGAGCACCACAACCACGCGATTCTCGGCGCCTCCGCGCACTGTGTCGCCTCCCACCCCTCGGACATGGCGGTCGCGCTGGCCGCGCTCGACGCCGTCGTCTCCTACGAAACGGCCGACGGACCGGGCGAGTTGCCGATCGACGGGCTCTTCCTTCCGGTGGGCGACACCCCGCACGTCGAGACCGCCCTGCCACCGGGAGCGCTGGTCACCGCCATCACGCTGCCACCGGCCCCGCTCGCCGCCCTCTCGCGCTACCGGAAGGTGCGCGAGCGCGCTTCCTACGCCTTCGCGATCGGCTCGGTCGCCGCCGCGCTCGACGTCCGGGACGGGGTCGTACGCGATGCGCGTCTCGCGTTCGGGGCGGTCGCGTCGCGGCCGTGGCGGGCCCGTGCGGCCGAGCGGGCCCTGGTCGGCGGCCCGGCGCGGGCGGAGGCGTTCTCCGCCGCGGCGGACGCCGAACTGGCCGCCGCCCAGCCGCTTCCCGGGAACGCGTACAAGGTGACGTTGATGCGCAACCTGGTCGTGGCCGTGCTGTCCGAACTCGCCGAGGAGACCGCCCGATGACCACGACGACCCGGACCCCCGCGTCGACCGGGGCCGTCGGCTCCGCGCACACCCGCCTGGAGGGCCGCGACAAGGTCACCGGTGCGGCCCGCTACGCCGGAGAGATCCCCTTCGCCGACCTCGCGCACGGCTGGCTGGTGCTGTCGACGGTGGCCCGCGGCCGGATCCGCTCCGTCGAGGACGCCCCCGTCCTGGCCATGCCGGGTGTACTGACCGTGGTGCACCACGGGAACGCGCCGCGTGTCGACACCGATTACGTGGGCATGCTGGGGCGGCCGAACCCGGTGATCGGCCTCTTCCAGCACGACCGCGTGCCCTTCTCGGGCTGGCCGGTGGCGTTGGTCGTGGCCGAGACGCCCGAGCAGGCGAGGGAAGCCGCCGAGGCGCTGGCGGTCCGGTACGACGAGGAGCCGCACGACGTCGGGTTCTCCGCCGGACGCACCGATGCGTACACGCCGGAGAGCAATCCGATGGTCCAGGCCGAGACGACAAAGGGCGACGTGGCGGCCCTGCTCAAGGAGTCCGCCGTCGTCGTGGACGAGGAGTACACCACTCCGGAGGAGCACCACCATCCGATGGAGCCGCATGCCGCGACGGCTCGCTGGGACGGCGGCCGGCTCGATGTCGTCGACGCCAACCAGGGCAGCACATGGGTGGCGGGCGAACTCGCGTCGCTCTTCTCCCTCGATCCGGCGTCCGTACGCGTGCGGTCCGAACACGTCGGCGGCGCCTTCGGATCGAAGGGTGTCGGCCCGCACCAGGTGGCCGCCGTGATGGCCACAACCGTGCTGGACCGCCCGGTCCGCGTCGTACTGACCCGCCGCCAGATGTTCTCCCTCGTCGGTTTCCGCAGCCCGACCGCGCAGCGGATCAGGCTCGGCGCCGACGCCGACGGCCGGCTGCACGCGTTCGACCACCAGGCGCAGAGTCTGACGTCGACGGTGCACGAGTTCATCGAGTCGAGCGCCGTGCTGGGGCGGGTGATGTACGACGCCGACGCGCATCACACCGTTCACCGGCTCGTCCGGCTCGACGTGCCGACCCCGTCCTGGATGCGTGCGCCGGGCGAGGCACCGGGATCGTTCGCACTCGAATCCGCCCTGGACGAACTGGCCGAGAAGTGCGGCGTGGACCCGATCACGTTGCGCGTACGCAACGAGCCCGACGCGGGTCCGGTGTCCGGCCTGCCGTTCAGCAGTCGCAATCTGCTCGCCTGCTTCGAGGAGGGGGCCCGCAGGTTCGGCTGGACGGACCGGGACCCGCGTCCCGGAGTGCGCCGCGAGGGGCGCTGGCTGCTCGGGACCGGCACGGCGGCGGCCACCTACCCCTCGGGGGTCGGCCCGTCCACGGCGGCCGTGACCGCGGAGACGGACGGAACCTTCACGGTGCGGATCAACGCGGCGGACATCGGCACCGGGGCACGGACCGCGATGGCTCTGGTCGCCGCGGACACGCTGAAGGTGGCTCCGGACCGCGTCCGTGTCCGCATCGCGGACAGCGACCTCGGGCCGGCGATGATCGCCGGCGGCTCCATGGGGACGCGCTCCTGGGCCTGGGCAGTGACGCTCGCGGCGGACGAACTGGTGAAGCGGCTGGCCCTCGGAGGCGCCATTCCGCCCGGGGGAATCACCACCCGCTCGAACACCGCCGAAGCCGTCGGCGCGCTGGAGAAGAAGGAACGCCATTCCTTCGGGGCGCAGTTCGCCGAGGTCGCGGTGGACGTCACCACCGGTGAGGTGCGGGTGCGGCGGCTGCTCGGCATCTTCGCCGCGGGCACCATCGTCAACCCGCTCACCGCCCGCAGCCAGTTCATCGGTGGCATGACCTGGGGACTGTCCATGGCCCTCCACGAGGAGGCGATCAGGGACGGGGCCACCGGCGGGCATGTGGGCGCCGACCTCGCCGGCTACCACTTCGCGGCGCACGCCGACGTGCCGCACATCGAGGCGGACTGGGTGGATGATCCCGTCCCGGGCGACCCGGTCGGGATGAAGGGCATCGGTGAGATCGGTGTCGTGGGCGTCGCCGCCGCGATCGCCAACGCGGTGTGGCACGCGACCGGTGAACGCCACCGGGACCTGCCGATCCGCCCGGACCGTGTCCTGGGCGCCGCGGACGCAGCCCGCCGTCGCGCAGAGCGGGGTGAGCCGCGTGCTTGACATCGCCGAGGAGTTGAATCCTTGGGTCGAGGAGGGCCGGGACTTCGCCGTCGCCACCGTCGTGGCCGTCGACGGCAGCGCGCCGCGGGGGCCCGGCGCGGCGCTGGCCGTCGATGCCCACGGCACCGTGATCGGCTCCGTCTCCGGCGGGTGCGTGGAAGGAGCGGTGTACGAGCTGTGCGTCCAGGCGCTCCAGGACGGCCGGACGGTACGCGAACGGTTCGGGTACAGCGACGACGACGCCTTCGCGGTGGGACTCACCTGCGGCGGCGTCATCGACGTCCTCGTCACGCCGGTGGGTGCGCAGGCGCCGGCCCTGCGGGTCGGGGTGTCGGCCGCCGCACGCAAGGAGGCGGTGGCCCTGGCCCGGGTGGCCCGAGGACCGGGCGACCTGCTCGGCAGGGCACTGCTCGTCCGTCCCGACGGATCCTGCGAGGGCGGCCTCGGCGGACATCCGGACCTGGACCGGACAGCGGCGGCGGAGGCACGTGCGATGCTGGACACGGGCCGCACCGGCACGGTCGAGATCGCGGAGGACGGGTCGCGCTGCCGGGACGGTGTGACGCTGTTCGTGGAGTCGAGGGTGCCACCGCCCCGGATGATCGTCTTCGGTGCCGTGGACTTCGCGACGGCGCTCGTACGGGCAGGCAGGTTCCTCGGCTACCACGTGACCGTGTGCGACGCCCGGCCCGTCTTCGCCACCCGCGCCCGCTTCCCCGACGCCGACGAGCTCGTGGTCGACTGGCCGCACCGCTACCTCCGGCGCACCGAAACCGATGAACGGACCGTTCTGTGCGTACTCACCCATGACACCAGGTTCGACGTCCCGGTGCTGACGACGGCCCTGCGGCTGCCGGTCGCGTTCGTCGGTGCTATGGGATCGCGTCGCACTCACGAGGACCGCAGCCGTCGCCTGCGCGAAGCCGGTATCACCGAAGGGGAGTTGGCCCGCCTGCGCTCCCCGATCGGCCTCGATCTCGGCGCCCGCACCCCTGAGGAGACCGCCCTGTCCATCACGGCGGAGATCGTCGCGCTGCGACGGGGCGGGACGGGTTTGCCACTGACGGACTCCAGGGTGCCCATCCACCATGACGCGGCCGGGAGCGAGGAGGGCAAGACCCACTCCCGGACGGCCGCGTGACCTGCCCCGCCGAGTGACCGACTCGGCTGTGTCCAGCCGCGCCATGAGACCGGTTTCACCTCAGGACCGGCTTCGCGGCGGGATCACACGGGTTGTTGTGCGGCGGTTCCGGACGTGTCGTGCGTGCGTGCCCGTGCCGGGCGCCCGGGGCTCCGCCGTCCGATGCACGGACGGCGGGGCCCCGGCGTCGCGGCGGCTCCGGACTCAGTAGGCGATCTGCCCCGTCCCGTTGTCGGCACCGGTGAACTGGATGTAGAAACCCGAGCCGTCGAGGACGTCGGAGGCGGCGACCGTCCACCGCCCCTTCTTGGCCAACCGGTAGGCGTTGCAGGTGTTCTTGGGCGCGAAACAGACCCTGACCTTGCGGTCGTAGCTGGTCTTGACGTTGATGTCGGCACAGTTGGCAGTGGTGTGGGCGTAGCCGGTGTACGGCCAGTGCGCCATGTCCTGGCCGGGGTAGGCCTTGGCCGTGTAGTTCTGCGCGCTGCCGTAGCAGGACTGGATCGCCGTAACGGCCTCCGGCTCGGCGGCGGTCGCCGAGACCGTTGTCGCGGCGGCCGTCACGCCCCCGAGCATGACGGCGGCCAGGGCGAGTGAAGCGACGCGTGAGCGTGCGGCTTTCATCTGTGTCCTCCTTGGTGAGGTCGCGGGGTCCTTGTCACGGAGCCCGGGTGTGGGGTGGCCCTCATCAGGACCACGGGCGTTGGACCCTGTTCACGTCGACGGTTCGCTTGTCCGGATGACCGCTTTCGCTTCACCGCGGCGCACCACAAATATGCGAGGCGATCCTGGCGGGTCGCGATGGTTTCGTCCCTGCCCGAACAGTGCGGACGGCGTCCCGGCCCGGCGGGAGCGGCCCCGGAGCGGAGTCGACGGGGCGGCGACATGAGTTGCTGCGTGTACGTCTCACGGTCGAAGACGAGCTTGGCGTGTCCTTCGCCGCGCACCCCGCACCGTTGATCGGCCTTGCGTTCGCCGTCGCGATGGCGCGGCGACGCCCTGTCCTTGCTGCGACGAGCCGCTGGCAGCCGCCGGTGAGACGGGATCTTCTGCGCGGGGCCGGGCCGTTCCTGCCCTTGGTACGCCGTCGGCCCGGACGTCGATGTCCCTCGCCCCGCTCGGCGAGGGCCTGGCTCCGCTCGGCGAGGGCCTGGCTCCGCGCTCCGCTTCGCGCCCCGCTCCGCGGCGGAGGCAGCGCGCGGCTACGCCCGGGGCCGAGGAGCAACTGTCGTATTCGGTGGGACCGCGGCTTCCGGCGTACGCCCCGACGCCCTGTCCCATGGGCCGGCTAGGGCCACTGACGTATGCGCACGCTACTCCCGGGAGACGATGACGCGGTGTCAGGTGCGGTGAAAGGCTGGCCCTCATGACGAGCACGCCCGGGGCAGAGGGCGGCTGAGGACACGCTCCGCGTTCCCTGATCCATCTTCTACGGCCCCGCCGGTCCGATCCGCCCCACTGGTGGGCCGGGCCCGGCACGCCGGTACCCGGACGTGCGGCCCAGCCGCCGGATTCTCGGGGACGTCGGTCCGGTGGGGCCCCGGTCGGGTCGGACCGCCGCGCTCTTCTCGCCACCATCCCATGTACCGCTACACCTCAGGCACCCACTCAAGGAGACCGTGTGACCCCCATCAGCGCAGCCGTGCGCCGCGCCTCGGCCGTGGGCCTCGCCCTCACCGCCTGCTTCACCGCGCTGCCCGGCGCGACGGCGACAGCCGCGAACCGTGACGGCGGAGCGGTGACGGCCGGAACGGGCCTCGAACGCTACTACCACCAGCACCTCGACTGGGGCAGTTGTGTCCTGGGCCCGGACGACGCCACGGGCCATGAACTGGAGAAGGCCGGCGCACGCTGCGCCGACGTGACCGTCCCGCTCGACTACGCGGCCCCCCGGGGACGTACTCTCAAGGTCACGATATCCCGGCTCACTGCCACCGACACCCGTCACCGGGTCGGCTCGCTGCTGTTCAACCCCGGAGGGCCGGGCGGACCCGGCCTCGGCTACTCCCCGCTCGTTCGCCAGATGATGAAGGAGACCGGTGCACGCTACGACGTCATCGGCTTCGACCCGCGTTTCGTCGGCCGCAGTGCCCCACTCGACTGCGACTGGCCCGTCGGCTCCTCCGTGTTCTCGGCCGGTCGCAGCCGGGCGGGCTTCGAGCGTCAGGTCGCCCTGCAGAAGGGCCTGGCCGACAAGTGCCGGGCCACCAACGCGTCCGTACTGCCGTACGTCACCACCCGCAACACGGCCCGCGACATGGACGTCGTCCGGGGCGCGCTCGGCGAGCGCAAGGTCTCCTACCTGGGCTGGTCCTACGGCACTTACCTGGGCACGGTCTACACCCAGATGTTCCCCGGCCGCTACGACCGGATGGTCCTCGACGGGGCACTGGATCCGCGCCGCTACAACCCGCGGCTGATGCGCGGAGTGGAGCGCGAGAACGAGCAGGCCCTCGCCGACTGGGCCACCTGGGCGGCGCGGCGCCACAGCGTCTACGGTCTCGGCCGCACGCGCGGACAGGTGCTCGCCACGATCAACCGGGTCGTCGCGGCCTCCGCGCGCCACCCGCTGACCCTCGGCACCGGCGCCGACACATTCCGGCTGGACGACACCCAGGTACCTTTCGTGGTCTTCGCCGGTACCGCGGACGACACCGAGGAGGCACGAGCGGCGGCCGGGGAGCAGATGTCCGCGCTCGCCAGGGCCGCGGCAGGGCAACCTACCCAGCTGTCACCGCAGTTCGCCGCGATGCTGCGGGGCGCGCTCACCAACGAGGGGTCACGCAACGGCAGTGCGCAGTCCGCGATCCTCTGCGGCGATGTCTCCGTGCCGCGCGCCCCCGAGAGCTACTGGCGGGACATCGAACGCAGCCGCGCCGCGCACCCGCTGTTCGGCCCCCTCACCAACAACATAGGGCCGTGCGCCTTCTGGGACCGGCCCCGCGAGAAGCCCACCCAGGTGCGTCAGGACGTCCCGGCACTGATCGTGGCCGCCACCGGTGACCCGCGCACCCCGTACACGGGCAGCGTGGCACTGCACAACCTGCTGCCGAGCTCCAAGCTGCTCACCCTCAAGGGCGCCAACCGGCACGCACTCTACGGCCAGTACGGCAACGCCTGCGTGGACAATGAGGTCAACCGGTACCTGGCCACCGGAAAGCTGCCCGCACACGACCGGACCTGCGTCAAGCAGAGCGGCTGACCGCCCGATGCCGCTTGGACCGGGGCTCGATCGGAGTCATGAGTCGAGAGGTTAAGTCAGTGGCTCAAGGCAGGGACTGACAGGAATTCTGCGCGCGCTGACACTCAACAGCAGCCCTCACCGTCGCCGCTGTCACCCCGGGCGCGTCGACGCCGGAGCCGTTGGCACGACAGCGAGTCCTCGGATGTCGAGCAGCCCGGCTGGTCGACCGGCGTGGCGGCGGGCTCCATGCGTGGCGAGCGTTCACGGTGTCGTCACAATTTGACCACTTCTGGTGTCATGCATTCCGGGTGGGTCATACGATGTTTCCTCGCACCTGCGCATCCCATGGGGGGATTCCATGTCGTACCCGCCGCCGCCCGGTCAGCAGCCTCAGCAGCCCCCGCAGCAGCAGCCGTATCAGCAATGGCCCCAGCAACCGGGGCCGGGGTGGGGTGCGCCGATGCCGCCGCCCAAGAAGTCGAAGACCGGGCTCATCGTCACCCTGTCCGTGCTCGGCGGCCTGGTCCTGCTCGGGGGGTGTGGCGCCCTGGTGGCCACGGTGAGCAGCGGCTCGACGCACGAGAGCAGCGCCACGGGGGAATCGCCGGCGGACGCGGCGCCCGAGAAGAACGCACCGGCCGAGAACGCCCCTGCGGAGAAGCCGGCCGAGAAGGAGAAGGGCGCGGACGCGAGTGCCGAGTCGGACGTGAAGCTGACGGGGTGCGAGGTCAACAGTGTGACCAAGTGGCCGTCCGTGACCGTGGAGATCGAGAACCACAGCGACGCGCAGTCGAACTACATCGTGTCGGTGGAGTTCGTCGACGGGTCCGGGACGCGGCTGGCTGAGGGCATCGCCGCGGCGAACAATCTCGCTGCGGGGCAGAAGTCCGAGCAGAAGGCGCAGGGGATCGGGGAGGCGCCGGCCGACACGAAGTGCAAGGTGTCGAAGGTGACTCGGTACCCGTCCGGCGGGTGACGGCGCCTGCCGTCTGAGCGCGTCGACGCCCCGTCATCTGGTGTGGTGGCGGGGCGTTGCCGGTGCTCGACGCCGCACGAACCGGCCCGGACGGTACCTACGACGGATCAAGGAACACTTCGAGCAGTCGATCGAGCGTGCAGAATCCTCGCCACCGGCGAGTCACACAGTCGACCCGCCCACCACAAGGTCGGCACCAAACCCCGCAGGACGGGCTGACGAGCGACATCGAGGATCAGCACACTGAGCACATGCGATACGCGGAGAAAGCGAAGCTCACCTTCGCGAGAGCCTTGGCCCCGGTGGCCATCCTTGTCACCTCACCCGTACTGCTGATAGCCGGAGCGACAGTCCGCCGTCGATACCTCCGCTACGTCTACCGGGATGAGGCCCGACACATCCTGGACAAGGAGCGGGGTCGGATCAGCTTCCACTGGTTCGTGGTCACCAACCCTCTTCTCGATTGGCTCTGCTGGCCCACAGAGGCACTCATCCGACTCGTCTCACGCCGAGGTTGAACGACAAGGCCAGGCGTATTGACCCACAGCGTTGTTCACGCGGCTGCTCGGAGGCTGGCCTCCGAGTGCGGTGTGGCAGCGGTGGTGGTAGATGTGCAGGAGCCTGCCAGGGCCGCGGTGCGCTCGTCGTTGGAGGTGCGGGGCCGCAGATGGGCCCAATTCTCCAGCAGGGTGCGGTTGCAGCGTTCGACCTTGCCGTTCGTCTGCGGCCGGTAGGGCCGGATTCGCTTGTGTGCGATGCCGGCTGCGGTGAGGGCCTGGGTGAAGAGCTTGGACGTGCGGCAGGCCATTGTCGGTCGGGACCCGCCCCATGGTGACGCCGTGGCGGGTGAAGAACGCTGGGCACGCTGCCAGAAGCCTATGGCCGTGTGCTGCCGTTCGTCGGCCAGGACCTCGCTGCAGGCCAGTCGGGAGTGGTCGTCGACGGCAGAGTGGACGTAGCTGTAACCGATCACCGGCTTGCAGCTCTTGCGCTGACCGGTGGTGGTCTAGCGTTTCTGGTTGCCGGTTGTTCTGCCGACCGTCCGCCAGCCGCCGCATTACGGTGCGACATGAAGACCTCTGTGTGCGGTGTGGAGCCTAGACACCTCCACCACACCGGAGGTCTTCGCCGTGATCAAGACCCACGACCGTCAACAACGCTCGTGATCAATACAACTAGGACGTGTATCGAAAGCGGATCTTTAGCGTTGGATGACCGTGGTTCGTGGCGCAGGGAGATCTCGCAGACGAGCAGTGATCGGTGCTGGAGCCGTTGTTGCCGAGGGGCCGCAAACCCGGGGGGCCGCGGGTGTGGTCGCGGCGGCAGTTGATCGACGGCATACGATCCCGGGTCCGTACCGGCGTCCCGTGGCGGACGTGCCCTGGGGTCGGATCTACGACCTGTTCCGCCGTGGCAACGGGACGGTTCCTGGCACCGGATCCTCTCCCTGCCAGTCCTGGGCCGCCGCGGAAGGAGCCATCACGTGGGATCTCAACGTCGACTCCACGGTGTGCCGACCCCATCAGCACGCGGCCGGGACCCGCAAACAGGGGGATCTGCAGAAGGAGCCGCCCGGTGGCGTCTTCGTCGAGCCGAGTGGCCACGGGCTGGGCGCTCGCGCGGCGGGTTCACCACCACGGTGCACCTGGCTGTCGAGCAGGGACGGAAGCCCATGTCGATCGTCGTGACCGCCGGGCGGCGGGGCGACTTTCCCCAGTTCGAGACGGTTCTTCAGCCTATCCGGGTTCCTCGCCCTGGTCCAGGCGGGCCCCGGACCCGGCCCCGGCAGGTACGGGCGGACAAGGCGTATGCGCCCCGTTGCAACCGCGTCCACCTGCGTAGGCGCGGCATCCGCTGCACCATCCCGTACAAGGCCGACCAGTCCTTGTGCTTGCCGCCGCGCTCAGCCCCGTGCCGGCCGGGGCGAGGCTGGAGGTTGAGGGGGCCGAACTCATCTACGAGGAAGGAGACTTCGGGCTCGCCCGGCTCGGGTATGACCTCGCCGTCGGCAATTGCGTAGAGTTGCTCGCCCCTGGCCTTCGTGGCGGCGTAGTCGGGGCCGCGTGAGGTCTTCCAGGTCTTTGTACGTTGGGAGGAAGACGCCTTCCGCGCGGAGCAGGATCCGCAGGCCCTCGTGGCTGATGTTGTCGACCACCCCCTCGGCAACCAGGATGTCGGCCAGTTTGACCAGGCTCCAGGTCGAGAAGGGCAGGTTGTACTCGACCGGCTTGGACTTGGTGATCCTCATGATCTCCCGGCGCTCGGGCAAGGTGAAGATTCTCGGCGACCCACCCCGGTACTTCGGCTACAGGAAGTCGAAGCCGTCGGCCTTGAATTTGTGCACCACACCCCAGGCGCCCGGTCCGCTCTCGTGAACCTGACCTCGGCGATCCCAGACGCTGCGTCACATCACAGCAGGTCAGGGTCGCTTGAGACGGCACTAGGACTGCTGGGTTCGCACCTGGAGTTGGATCTCAGAGGCTTGGCTATCAACACTTCCTCCGACAACAACATCGGTTTCCTGCTTCCTTCTCCTACTCAACTTCCTTCTCCCGGAGGCCCCTTGCAGCCGGTCGACGCAGGGGTGGACACTCGTGCGAAGATCGCGACGTGAATGCTCTACGCTTCCGTCTCGCTCACGACACGGACCTTGCCACCGTCGTACGTCTACGCGACGACGCTGCCCGCTGGATGCTTGCCAAGGGCGTCACTGGTCAGTGGCGGCCCGGCGAGCTGGGAGGGGACCACTTCCGCCGAATCATGGAAAACGGGGAGGTATGGCTCGCGGAGGCTGCCGATCGTGTGGTCGGGGCCTGGGAGCTGTGGTGGGAGGACGAGGAGGCGTGGGGGCCACAGCTGCCGACGGCCGGCTATGTGCACCGGCTGATGGTGGATCACAGCAGTGTGCCGCCCGGGACGGGACGGCAGCTCCTGCGGGTCGCGGAGCGCCGCGTGGCCGAGGCGGGCCGACCGTTGGTACGTCTGGACTGCCTGGCCGACAACGTCCCCCTGACTGCGTACTACCTCAACGCCGGCTATCAGGTTGTCGGGCATAAGGAGGGCAAGCCGCAGCCGAACGGTACGCCCAAGTCCTTCACGCTCCTCGAAAAGTCCCTACGTGACGGAGAAGAATAGGATTCTTACGCGCTCGTCGTGGTCGGACGAGAGTGACAGAATGCCCTGGATTGCCTCGGTGCGTGGTCAGCATCGTCCGGCAGGTAGTGCAGGTGCCGTCACGTGACCGGGCCCGCAGCCCAGGTCGGCGACGGCCGGGCGTCGACGAGCTGGCTGATTTCGATGAAGGCGGCGTTCAGCCACTCGATGGAGGAGAAGGCGCCGCCGAGGCGGACTCCCCTTACCGAGGCCCTGCGGATCGCACACGAGGTGTGCGACGCCGCACACGGCCGGACGCGAGATCCCCGGCAACAGACGAGGAGCTGGGGAGTGAGCGCACTGCGGCCCCACTGGGAGCTCGTCCCGGCCCGCCGCGAAGGCCCGTCCCTGACGCAACTCCTCAAGCTGAACCAGTATTGCCGGGAGCGTGCTGGTCAGTTCGGATCGATGCAGGTCACGGGGCTCACGCTGGAACACGACCGTCGCCGCAGTGACGCCCTGGCCCAATGCCGCGACAGCCTCTGGCTCAGTCGCGATCACCGATCGTTGCGGGACTCCAGGCTGTCCACCAGAATGCGAGCATGACGGGTGAACTCCAGCCAGCTGACGACTCTTCCGGGCACAGCCCAACGCCCGAGCTACGGGCATCCGACCGGGAGCGAGACCATGTCGTAGAGATCCTGCAGGTTGCCGCGGGCGACGGTCGGCTCACTGTGGCTGAGATGGACGAGCGCTTGGACGCCGCGTTGTCCGCCCGTACCACCGGCGACCTGGCTCGACTGACCGCCGACCTGCCCTCAGAAGGTTTACCCCCACAAGCCAGGGATCTGGTCCGGATCGACCAGCGATTCGGCGACGTCACACGCGCCGGCCGCTGGCTGGTTCCGCGTCGCATGGAAATCCGGCTGATGTTCGGCGAAGCGAAGCTCGACTTCACCCACGCGGTGATCACCCACCACACCCTGCACATCGATGTCGACCTGCGCATCGGAGGAAACCTGACCCTGGTGACCAGGCCCGGGATCGTCGTCGACACAGATGACCTGGAGCGCGGCAGCGGCGACATCAAGATCCGGCCTGTATCCGGCCCGGACACGGCCACTACCCTGCATGTGCAACTGACCGGACGGTCCCGCGGAGGCGACATCATCGCTCGACCGCCGCGACAGAAATTCTCGGCCTGGGTGCGCCGCACGCCAAGGAGTAGCGGCCGCTGAAGACGGGTTCTCAGACATACGCTCATCCCCCGGCGGCGGCCTCGGCCAGTTCCGGGAACTGGCCGAACAGTGGGCAACCTGAGCATCTGGCATGCCTGGTCGACGGCGGCGTCGGCGACCTCTTCGGGCAGCCCGCGGTGACGATTGACGGTCACGTCGTTGAGGAACGGCCGCCTGCGGGGATCACGCACGCTCGCCGGCATCCCCTGGGACTAGTGCCGTGACCGGCACTAGAAACGGCTCGTCCAGCACTCCCAGACACTGATCATCTGGGCTGTGGTCGCTCTCATGACGCTCCGCATCATCTGCGGCACCGGGAGGAGGAAGCCCCCTTCCCCGCATTCCGCCACGGATCCGTCCGGCGGCCGGATCTCTTCACTCCCTGCCCCGACTCGGGATCAACGCTGCTCGGGCTCAGAAGCCGCTTCCGGGGGATCTCCGAGGTAAGCCCAAAAGGGGCCACGGAGTGATCTTGAAGTCTGAAGTGGGTCACCGTACGGTCTGCGGCTGGGCCCGGGAGCTCGCCGGCCTGGAGGGCGGCGAAGTCGGCGTGGGCCTGTTCGACGGCTTCCGGGTACGCCTCGCGCTTGGCGTGCTCGGCGAGCGCCCGGTAGATGCTGGCGACGGAAGGGTTCCGTCCCTTGCGTTTGCCGGTGGGGATGATCAGGTCGGGCTGGATCTGCTCGACGGGCTCGCCGTTCGCCCTCCGGGGGAGCACGGTGTGGAGCATGTCGTCGGTGACGACCGGCGGCCGGCCGCCGGGCTTGCCCTTGCGGGCCACGGTGTCGAGCCCTTCGAGCGTCGACTCGCGGATGTTCTCCCGCTCGGTCTCCGCCATCGCGGCGAAGAACGCGAACAGCAACGGCGCCGCGCCGGTGGGGTCGTAGATGCCGGGCAGGGGCCCGGCGAGCATCTCCAGGACCAGGCCGTGGGCGGTGAGGTGGTCGGCGAGCGCGGTGAGTTCAGCAGCGTCGCGGCCGAGCCGCTTCATCTCGTACACGGTGAACATGACCCGGCAGTGCGGGGGCTTGCGCCTTGATCCCCCGCGCGGTCTTCAGCGCCTGCTCGAACTGGCGGCGGACCCGCACGCGGGTGCTGATCTCCTCGCTGAAGATCTTGTCCCGGGGGATTCCGTGCCCCGCGAGCGCGTCGAGCTGGGAGTCAAGTTCTTGGCTGAGGTGCGGACAGCGGGCGTAGCCGATGCGGATGTCCGCGCTCGGCAGGTCCGGGTCGACGGCCGCGGGTAGCGGGTGTCCGGGCCGCCAGGGCCTGCCGAGGTTCCGGTCCGCGGGGAGTCGGCACCCGCAGCGCCATCTTCAGGCGGGGCACCTGGGTGAAGCGACGGGTGTGGTGGGCGGAGGCGACCGCGCCGCCGCGCGAGCGGCACGGCGAGCCCGGCTGTGCGTCACACTTCGGACAGGCGTGCTGCTCGATGTCGTCCGCGTCCGGCCGGTCGGCTGGGGAGGGCTGCTGAGGAGCCGTCCTGAGCCCGGTTTTTCGCACAAATGCAACTCTCGGAAGGGGGTGCGTCCCGTTTTTGAGTGAGAACGGGTTCTGCAACCCGAACCGGTCTTGTCGATCTCCGGCGGACCGTTCTTGATCTTGCTCGGGCAAAGGGCCGTTTGTGAGAACACGGGAGTGCCGGGCCCGCGAGGGCGACGCCCTATGGAGGTGGAAACCTTGGCGTCAGAGAACCTCCAGGGTGCTTGAGCTGCGGTCTGTGCGCCAAGCCTGTGAACGAGTCCTCTCTGGGCTGGGGTGTCCGACACTCTCCCCTGGTCAAAATGCGTTGGCTAGGGATTCACCCGGTGGCAGGATGGCTCGGTGAACATGGCACAGAACCAGAAAGCCCCTGTCGTGCGTCCGATCACCGACGCCGACATTCCCACCGCGGTCGATACCCTCGCCCGCGCCTTCGCCGACTACCCCTACACGCGGCACGTGATCGCAGCGGACGATCACGAGGAGCGGATCCGGCGGTTCCAGGAGTTGTGCCTGACCCGCATCGGCATGGTGTACGGCCGAGCCTGGGTCGCCGACGAAGGCCGCGCTGTGGCTGTCTGGGCCATTCCCGGCCAGGATCCCTCGCCCGCCTTCGCCGAACTCGGGCCGATCCTCGGCGAACTCAGCGGCGACCGGGCCGCCGCGTCCGCGGCCGCGGACGCGGCCATTGCCCCGTACCGGCCCCAAGAGCCGGGCTGGTTCCTGGAAACCGTGGGAACCGCCCCCGAGGCCCAGGGGCAGGGCCTCGGCAGTGCGGTGCTGATTCCCGGCATCCAGGAGGCCGAGCGCGCTGGCTATCCAGCGTTCCTGGAGACCTCCAGCGAGGCGAACGTGCAATTCTACGAGCGCCTCGGCTTCAAGGTCACAGCCGATGTCCTGCTCCCCGACAACGGCCCCCGCACGTGGTGCATGCGCAGGGACCCGCGCTGAGAACCTGAATTCTCACCTTCGACGGGGCCGTGCTCAGCCCACCTCGTCGCCCTCGTCCAACTCCGGCGCATCCGGATCGCGCAGCGGGCGCAGGACGCCGGCTGCCAGGGCGGAGGCGGTGAAGCTGTAGAGGCCGAGCACGTTGCCACCGTGCACAAGCGCGTCCGCGACGCCTGGACACCGGCCGGAACATCGACGCCGACCACATCCGTGAGCGACTGGAGCGGGCCCTGCTGCTCCTGGAGGCCGACGGCACGCCGTACGTGCGCTGCGGCGAGGCCGGGGACCACGGGTGGCTGGCCGAGAACGTCGGCGAGGACCTGGCGGCGTCGTTCAGCCTGTACCTGAAACACAACATCCGGATCACCCTGCTCCCGGCCCGGCCGTAGCCCGCAACCAGGCTGGCCGCAGCCAATCACACGCAATGCGGCCAGGCCCGGAGCCATGGGTGGTTCAGGCGAGGAGGCCCCAGGAGACGGGTGGAGTTGTGACAGCTGCAGCCCTCGCAGAACAGGATGTCGGGCTCGCGCCCGCGCATCCAGAAGGAGGTGCACAGCCCGCTGCGGCGTACCTGACGGTTGGCCCAGAAGGCGAGTTCGACGCCGGAGCGGTGCGCGTTCCGGTGTTCGGCCGGCAGGCGCCATCACGTGGGCGAGACCAGCACGGTGGCCCACGCGCGGGCCTTGGGGACCAGGTCGTCGAGGCCGGTGGTTTGCGGTCGCCGCTGGTGCTCGATCGGTGTGCCGTCAGCGGTGCGGGCCTTGGTCTCGGAGTCGCGGAAGGCGCACGGGGTGCGGCCGGGGAAGCCGTGCCCGTTCGGGCAGGTGTGCCAGGTCTGCTTGAAGCCGGGCTCGTCCTCGCGTCGCCGCCTCGACGCGCGCTTCGACGGCTGGCTTGCACAGAGTCACAGAGGGCCAGTCCCGGGGCAGGTGCCCGTGTGCCTCGGTCAAGTAGCCCCACAGCGCGTCCATCTCCGCGAGGCCCGCCGGATCCGACCGCGACTCCAGCGGCGAGTACGGCACCCCGTCGCGGATCGCGGGCGCGTAGTCCCCCCGTAGCAGCAGTCCGATCGCCCGGTCCCGCTCCCAGACCGCGCCGCTGACCAGGCAGAGCGCGAAGGCGTCGAGCCAGGTCCTCGTGGTGGGCGCCTGGTCCACCGTGTCTGCGAAACTGAGGTCCTCGCTGCTGAGCGTCTCGTCGATGAGAGGAAGAGGGACCTCGAAGTCGCCGTTGGGGAAGGCGCCGAGGCTCAGCACCCCGAGGGGCGCACTCCGCCGCCGTGCGCAGGACCACGGGTGAGGGGGCGGCACTGAGCGTGGGGTCCTCCAGGGCACGAGCGGCGGCGTGGTCAAGGAGTTCGGCGCACATCTCCTGCAGGGACTTCAGGGTCAGGGCGCCGTAGCGCAGTCGCTGCCAACGGCCAAACGCACGCCCGTAGATGTTCTCCAGGGCCTGGGCGATCCGCTCCTCGCCGGCGCTGTGGCACGCTACTTCCTGCACGTTGTCGTCCTTCCCTCACCCTTACAGCTCGCGGTGGCACGCTGCCAACGCTTTCGTCAGCTGAGGACCGCCTGGAGTCGGAGCGGGCTGCCAGCGGGTTTCGGCGGCCCATCGTTCGGCGGCCGCCATCAGAACTTCCGTGGCGGGAGCTTTGATCTGCCCGTGGTCGAGCAGGTCCGGCACGCTCAGGGCCAGGCGCTTCTTGAACGCCCCCCACGCCTGGCGGGCGGCTTCATCGGCGCGCAGGTAGTCACGGAACAGGAGGGCCAAGCGGGCGTTGGGCCCGTTCACCTGCCGCAGGTGGACGTTGCACCGGGCCATCGGAGCCCCATGCGGTGGCCGGTGGATGCTGTGGCAGCCACGGCTGTTCGGTCTTCAGTGGTGACCGCCGGACAGCCGTGGCGTGCGGCCGTTGTCAGGTGCTCGCGTGATGGTCCGAGTACATCTGTTGCCGGGTGGTGAGTGCGTGTTCGTCGAATAGTTCCTGAGTGTGCTGACCGAGGGACGGGGCAGGGCTGCGGAAGGTGTCGAGGCCGGCCCCGAAGGTGACGGGGAATCGAGCCTGTGGGCAGACCGCGGAGTCGGAAGGCACGGTGAACAGCTGCCGGGCAGTGGTGTGGGGGTCGGCCAGAAGCTCACCGGGACTGGTGAGGACAGGGGCCCATGGTGCGTTGAGCTCGGCCAGCCGCTTCTCCCACCAGGCGAAGTCGCGGGCCTGGAACACACCGCGCAGCAGGTCTCCCACTGCCTGCCTGGCTGCCGTGCGGGCAGCGCGCCGGTCGTAGGCGGACGTTTTCAACGCCTCGAATTCGTCGGCGAGTTCGGTGCGGAAGCGGTGCCAGAACTTGTCCTCGTACGTGGCGAGGGAAAGACAGCGTCCGTCGGCGGTGGTGAAGACGTCGTTGTCGCCCTGGACCAGACCTGCGTCGAGAGGGTCGGGGATGTTGCGCAACGGCAGCGCGAACAGGGAGCACCACGCCGTGATGGACTCGCTGAGGGACACGTCGATGTGCTGGCCTTCACCGTCGGCGCCGAGGGCGGCGGTCAGCGCGAGGGCCGCGTGCATGGCACCTGCCATGTCACCGATCCGTACGCCGGGACGTGTGATGTGGCCATCGAGGCGTCCGGGGACGGTGAAGAAGCCCGACAGGCCGAGAAAGTTGAGCTCGTGGCCAGGCTTTTGGGCGTAGGGGCCGGTCTGCCCGTAGCCGCTGAGCGAACACAGCACCAGGCGCGGGTTGGCCTCGTGAAGGGTGGCGTAGCCCAGGCCCATACCGTCGAGGACACCGGGGCGGAAACTCTCCACGACGGCATCGGCCGTGCGCACCAGGTCCAGGAAGGCGTCACGCCCGTCTTCGTCCCGCAGGTCCAGAGTCACGGAACGCTTGTTGCGGTTGAGCGCGTCGAAGAGGTCCGGGGCGACCCGCAGGGGGTCGCCGGTGCGGGGGGTTTCGATCTTGATGACGTCGGCGCCGAGGTCGGCGAGCAGAGACGTGGCGTAGGGTCCGGGCAGGAGGCGGGAGAGGTCGAGGATGCGCTTGCCCGTCAGCGCCGACCATGTGGGGGCCGCGGGTCGAGCGGAGTCCGTCATCGGATGCACCTGTCTTGCGGTGGAGGGGCAGTGAGACGGGTCAGGCCATGAAGGCGAGGCCGTGGGCGATGCCGTTGCGCTGGATCTCGGAAGTGCCGGTCAGGATGCGGAACATGCGGATCTTGCGGAACAGGAACTCGATCTCATTGCCCTGCGTGAGGCCTTCCTTGCCGTGGATCTGGACAGCCTGGTCGAGGATCCTGAAGGCGGACTCGGCGACGAACAGCTTGCACATGAACGCCTCGGTGCGCACCTCGTTGCCCTGGTCGAGGGCGGCGAGCGCGGCGTAGGTCATGGACCGGGCCGCATAGAGGTCGGTGGCCATGTCGGCGACCTTGTGCTGAATGGACTGCAGGGCCAGCAACGGCTGTCCGCCGGCGACCTTGCGGTGGCGGGTTCGTTCAAGGGTGAGATCGAGGGCGCGGCGGGTGGCGCCGATGACGCTGGGGCAGTGCAGAAGCCGGTTGGTGGTGACGCGGCCGAGGGCGATCCGCATGCCTTTGCCCTCCTCGCCGAGCAGGTTCTCGGCGGGGACGTGGCAGTCGTCCAGGATGATGTCGCTCTCGATGTGTTCCCCGGACATGGGGGTCGCGCCGTCGTCGACCTGGCAACCCGGGCTGTCCAGGTCGACGAGGAAGGCGGAGAAGGACGGCTTGTCACCCTCCTGTTCGCCGGTTCCGGCCATCCGGGCGACGACGATGGCGAAGTCCGCGAAGGGGCCCGCTGAGCTGAACACCTTGTGGCCGCTCAAGCGGTAGCCGTCGCCGTCGCGGACGGCGGTGGTACGCATCGAGCGGACGTCGGAACCGGCATCGGTCTCGGTCAGCGAGAAGCAGCAGGCGCGTTCGCCGCGCACCAAGGGCACCAGAAATTTGTCCAGTTGGTATTCAGTTGCGTGCCGCAGGATGTCGCCCGCGCGCAGCGGACCGCCCATGTCGCCCAGCACGCTGTGCCCCAGCACGCGCCCGCTGGCCCCGACCTCCTCCTTGAGAGCGGCCAGTGCGGTGTAGGAGAGGTTCTGGCCGCCGTACTCCTCCGGCAGGTGGATGCCGTAGAAGCCCAGTTCGCGGCTGCGGTGCCAGACGGGTTCGAGGTCGGCGCGGGTGAGCCGCGTGTCGTGGGTGATGCCGCGCTCGCGCTCGTAGTCGGCGAGTTCGCCCTCGAGGTAGGTGCGGAGCCGGTCGACGAGGCCGGAGACCTGCGGGGCGTCGTAGACGGGGCGGAGAGAGAAGGTCATTTCGTAGTGGTCCTTGCCGGTCGGAGGGCGGGGGGGTCAGTTCACACGGCGGTCGGCGCCTGCCCAGAACGGTTCGCGGACGGCCTTGCGGTCGAGCTTGCCGTTGCGGTTGTGGGGCAGTTCGCCGACGAAGTCCACGGTCTTCGGCTTCTTGAAGCGGTCGAGGCGCTCGGCGCAGAACGCTGCGATCCCGTCGGCGGTGAGAGCGTGGCCGGGGCGGGGCACGATGACGGCCTTGACCGCTTCGCCCCACTTTTCGTCGGGGACACCGATGACGCAGACTTCCTGGACGCCGGGGTGCTCGTAGAGGGCGGCCTCCACCTCGGTGCAGTAGATGTTGAACCCGCCGGAGATGATCATGTCCTTCTTGCGGTCGACCAGGAACAGATAGCCGTCCTCGCGCATCCAGGCGAGGTCACCGGTGTGGACCCACCCGTCGCGGAAGGTCTGAGCCGACAGTTCGGGCTCCTGCCAGTACTCACGCACGCAGTCGGGGCCGCGGACGATGACCTCGCCGACCTCGCGGGGCGGCAGCGGCCGGCCGGCGTCGTCGACGACGCGGATCTCGGTGTCGTACATCGCCCGCCCGCAGGACTGGAGCAGTTCGGGATCGTCCGCGACGGCGTGGGCGACCTCCTGGCTGCTCAACCCGGCCACCACACTGGTGGTCTCGCCGAGCCCGTACCCCTGTGCCACGACCGGGCCGAAGAACTGCACGGCGTCGCGCAGGCGCTGGGGGGAGATCGGGGCTCCCCCCACGCGCACACTGGTGAGGCTGGACAGGTCCCGGCCCGCCGCCTCCGGATGGGCGAGCACCATGTTGATCATGGCCGGAACGAGAAAGGTGGCGGTGATGCGCTCCTTCTCCACCGTGTCCACGAAGGCCTCCGCGCTCCACGACGGCAGCACATGCGTGGTCGATCCGCCGAACACACCGGCCAGCAGGGTCATCCCGGTGGCGTGCGTGATCGGGCCGCAGGCCAGGTAGCGCGTGCCGGGTCCCGGGCGCGACTCGTCGCTCATGAGCTGCTTGCGCATGTTGGCCACCCGGTTGCCAAAGGTCTGCACCGCGGCCTTGAGCGCGCCGGTGGAACCGGAGGTGAAGTTCAGGACACACGGCGCGTCCTCGTCGACCTCGACAGCCACCGGGGCGTCGGCCGCCTCGCCGAGCAGGGCCCGGTAGCCGAGGACCGCGGTGGCATCCGGTGCCGCGCCTGCGGTGGTGTCCGGCTCTTCGCCCTCGTCGAGCAGGACCGGAAGACAACCGGTGCCCGCTGCCGCGATGGCGGCGAGCGCGTCCTCTCGGTGCTCCGCGTCGAAGACGAGGGCCTGCACGGGCGCGTACCGCAAGATGTGCTCGATCTCGCCCCGGCCGAGGCGGGCGTTGATCGGGGCACGTGTCAGCCCGGCCTTGTACAGGGCGAATTCGACCTCGACGAGTTCCCCGCGGTTCCAGGCCAAAGAGGCGACCGCGTCGCCGGGGCGCAGCCCGCGGGCGACGAGGGCGGAGGCGAGCCGGTTGGTCGCGCCGTCCAGCTCCTCGTAGCTCCAGGAACGCTCGCCGCAGACCAGGGCGGTGGCATCGGGCCAGTAGCGGGCGCTGCGGGTGAGGTAGGTACCGAGGTTCATCAACGATCTCCAGCCTTGCAGTTCAACCAATTACAAACGCGCAGACTTTTTCCAGACAGATTGTTTGGTAACTGCTGCTCTGTCAAGAGCCATCTAGACTGTGCGCGGATCACGACCGCTGCGAAGGGGGCCTCATGGCCGGGGACAGGCGGACCAGACGGACCCGCAAGGCACTGGCGGCCGCGCTGGTGGAGCTGGTACTGGAACGCGGCTTCGGCGCGCTCACCGTCGAAGACATCACCGAGCGGGCCGATGTCGCGCGCGCCACCTTCTACGCGCACTTCAAGGGCAAGGACGACCTGTTCACGTGCGTGACCGCCGACCTGCTGGAGCGACTGGCGCAGCGCCTGGAACCGGCGGTCGCCGGCAGCGCCGTCGGGTTCACCGGCAAGCCGCTGCTGGAGATGCTGCGGCATGTGGCCGACGAAAGGGACCTGTACCGCGTCGTCCTGCGCGGCGAGGGCGACGGCAGGCCCCTGCAGATGTTCGTGGACTCCTGCGCCGCCGCGACGGCGCAGGAGTTCAAGGCCCGCGCCGATCGCAACGGCGTCGAGCCCCGCATCGACGCCGACCTCCTGGCCCGGGTCTGGGTCGGCGAACAGATCGCCGTGTTGCGCTGGTGGGCCGAGGACGCCTCTCCGTTGCCCGCCGAAGAGGTCGTGCGCATGCTCCTGGACCTGGCCCTGCACGGCCGGTACTGGGCCAGCGGATACGCCGCACCGGACCAGGACTGAACCCCCGCCTCTCTGCGCCGTCGGCGGCCGGCCGGGCCCCACCGTCCACCGGCGGCCCTCCCGCACCCCGCCTAGGACACGCCCATGCGCCCCGCGTCACGCGCCGGGCGGATGCAGCAGACGGCCACCGTCCCGGTGGCGATCATGACGGCCGCCGCCAGGACGAACGACAGGGTGTAGCCCGCACTCTCCGAGGACGCCGTATCCAGCAGACGACCGGTGAGGGAGGGGGCGAGCAGCCCCGGAAGCGTCCCCGTCGCGGCGACGATCCCGAAGAGCGCGCCGCGCTGGGAGGCGGGCACGACCGCCGCGGCCGTCATGTAGTGCAACGGGAATGCGATGGAGTGCACCCCGAAGGCGACCGCGATCAGGGCGAGCCTCACCGGGAGCGAACCGACGAAGGGAAACGCCGCCATGGCCACCCCCGCACACATCACCGCCAGACCCTGCGGCACGCCGCTCGACCAGCGCAGCGACACCCCTCGCCGGGTCAGCCGGTCGACCACCGGCGACAGCGCCAGCAGCAACGCAAAGCTGAAGGCGGACACGGCGCTGATGACCGACGCCGCAGCACCCGGGCTCATGGCCAGCTCGGACCTGAGGTACGAGGGCAGCCATGCCTGGCTGACCCCCATCGCCCACGATGCTCCGAACGCGCTGGCCACACTCCCCGCCACCGTGCCGCACAGCAGGAGCCGGCGGTAGGGGACGCGCACAGACCCGGCCGTCTTGACCACCGCGCGAGCGGGCGGCTGGTCGTGGGGACCGTCGTGTCCGGCGAACCACCACACCCCACTCCACACAAAGCTCGTCACGGCCAGCACGGCAAAGGCCGAACGCCACCCGAACTGCGTGATGAGCCAGGTCACCACGGGCGCCGCGATGAGCGTGCCGAGCGCGGCACCACTGATCTGCAGTGCCGACGGGAGGCCGCGGCGCCCGACCGGGAACCATTTGTAGAGGGCGTGCATGGACATCGGTGTTGCCGGGCCCTCGGCCGCGCCGAGCAGGATCCGGCCGGCGACCAGCGTCGGCACAGCCGCCACGATCAGCACCGGGAGCTGGGCCAGACCCCAGACCAGGCACATTGTGAACAGCAGGACGCGGCTGGAGACGCGCGAGGAGAAGAAGCCGATGAGCAGTCCGGAGAGGCTGAAAAGCACCGAGTAGGCACTGGAGATCAGGCCGTAGGTGCTGTGGCTGATGTCCAGTTCATCCATGATCGGGCCGGCTGCCAGTCCGAGCACCGACTTGTCCGCGAAATTGACGACCATGAACGTGACGATCAACGCGGTGACGAGCCAGGCACGGCGCCGGTCGAACACCGGCGCCTCAAGGCCGCCGGACGCGTCGAGGGGCAGCGGCGGAGATGGCTGTGAGGGCACGGAGGAACTCCCGCGGTTCGAGAGAAGCAGGGGCGAACTGCTCTGCCGCGGGAGGACGGGCACGGGGCGGCCGCAGGCGACGAACGTCGCTCCCGCCCCGGGGTGCCCCTCGGATATCCGACGCCACAGAGCATCTGAACACGTTGTCTGGTAACGAGCTATTAGTTCGGCAACTTAACGTTGTGGACGCTTCCGGTCAATGGTTCTGGAACAAGCCATGAAACCAAGTTGCCGAGGTGCCGCTGCCGGCCCTGCGGTACGGCCGCTCCCGCCGGGGCGGCGCCGGTGCCACCACCTTGCCGTCCAGGTGCGGGCACGCTTCGTAGTCGCACGAGGGCCTCGGGCGGCCCTGTCCCGTCTTCACATCCTCGCCCGCGCGGCGGGCGAGGCCATCGGCGGGCGAGGCCATCGGCGGGCTTCATCCGTCCGGGCTCCATGTCGCCGACGTACTGGACGGGCTGCGGACTTCGCGCCCGGCATGCGATGTCCGCCGCGAAGTCCTCGGGCACCTTCTCCCACACCAACCGCGCCGCCCGGCGCATCGGTCAATGCCCCTGGGTCAACCGCCGGTTGAGTACGTGGGTGAGCTGCGAGCAGTCCGATCCGGCCGTCCCGTCACGGCGCTTGCCGCCGGCTTCCGCCCCGTCACGGCGCTTGCCGCCGGCCTCTTCTCCTCACCGGCTCGGTCCGGGCCCCCAGGTCGGTGCTGGCACCCGCAGCCCGGAGCGGGTCCGGCTCGCCCCCCCTCCCCGCCAGGGTTTGCCTCCCCCCGCATTTCTCGGTCAGCCTGCGGCTGAGGGGTTCTCCGCTCCACCCGCGCGGGACCACGCGAGCCCCGCCCTGGAGAACAACCTGCCCGAAGACGTCGTCGAAGCGCTGAAGATGGGCAATGCTCTGCCGTACCTGGGCTCTCCCGAGAACATCGGCCACACCATGGTCTTCCTCGCCTCCGACGAGTCCCGCTACCTCACCGGCCAACTCCTCGTCGTCGACGGCGGCATGAGCATGCAGTCCTCCGCGGCCCCCGGGCGGCGCGCCATGCTCCCCGCATAGCCCCGCCCCCGAGGGCAATGCGCTCGTCGGCCCGAGGCACAGGAGACTGCGTGGCGTGGCGCGGCACCCGTACGTCCATCGCCCCGGGCCGGCCCTCAAGCCCCCACCCGCCGTACATCCGGTGCCGCTCCCCTCGGGTGGGCCGGGTCCTCGGTGATCTTCACGTTCTGGGGCACGTTTCGCGGGAAGGCCCATATACGGCCCGCGGTACTGGCAGCGGTCACCGTGGTCTCGTCCAGGGTGACCTCGCAGAACGGGTTGGACCAGTTGGAGATCGCGATCCACTCCAGGGTGTCTTCGCCGTCGTCCCGGGTCAGCGCGACCCAGCCGATACTCCCGTGGTCGGCCGACTCTCCTGCCCAGGCACGGCTGCCGGCACAAGTGTGCGTGGAGAGCGCGGAGTCGACTTCCACCCAGTTGCCGGCGCTCCACTCAGTGGCTCGCAGGAGCTCCGTCCAATGCCACTCCTCCGTCCCTGGGCTGCCGTGCTCATCGGGCCCGGAGAGACACAGGAGGTTCATCACCGACAGAGAGCCGTCGGCGAACACGACGAAATCTCCGTCGGGCGCCTGTCGAGCCCGCCACCGGTGGTTCACCTGGTGCGCGGTGGTTGTCACGTCGGAAGCATCCATGCCCAGCATGGTGGCATGCGGCGCATGGGTCGATCACACTCCCATCGTCGGCTTCGGCTCGCTGCCGTCGGCCAGGACCGCCCCGGACGGCCTTCATGAGACGCACCGAACTCCTCGGTCTGCCACACGGGCTCCACCCATCTCCCCTTCTCGCTGCTCACGTCGACCGGGCTGCGCGACCGCCGACCGCCGTCGCGCGAACGAGTGCGACCGCGTCGCGGCGCATGCCCACACCCTCGACCATGCCCGAGCGGAGATGCCGGAGAGCGGCAAGGACCCGAACCAGTGAACAACTGGATTCTTCCTGCGGAAACGGTTGACCTCAATGAGGCCGGGAAGCCGTGGGCAGGAACGACGCCCGGCCGTTTCGAGAGCGGCGCGTCCGCTGCCGCCGGCCGCCAGTCGCCGGCCGTGCAGAACCTCCGCCTTCCCGGCCGTGGGTCAGGTTTCGCTCCGTCCGGCAAGGAGATCGCCGGCATCCGTGCGCCGGTAGACAACGCGTCGGCCGACTCTCGTACCTGCGATCAGCTCGGCATTGCGCAGGACGGCCAGATGACCTCCGACGGTGCCCAGTGACTGACCGAGTTGCGCGGCGAGTTCGCTGCTGGTGGCGGGGCGTTCGAGCTCGTGCAGCAGGGCGGCACGGCCGGCGCCGATCAGCCGCTCCAAGGCATGGGCCGGTCTGGGCTGTTCGGTCGTCGCGGCGGATCCCCGGGCCGGGTAGACCAGGGCGTACCGTGCATGCGGCGCCTCGCACAACCAGGTGCCCCTCGTCATGCAGACCGGGACGAACAGCATGCCTTCCTCGCCGACCACATGGTCCGGTCCGGGCTGGTTGCTGAAGCGGATCGCGTCGGTGCCGACCCATGCGCTGCGGCGGTTCATGTGTTCCAGGGCACGCGGCCAGCCGTAGGCGGCCAGCAGACCGGCGCGGTAGGTGACGTCCCGTTCCAGCAGCGCCCGGCGGCGCGGCCAGTCCTGGGAGATGCAGCTGTTCCATGCGTATCGGAACAGGTCGGCTGTTCGGGCTCCCCATCCGCGCCCGGTCAGCCACTTCAGGTCGTGCCGCTTCCAGCTGTGCGCGACCGCTGCTTCGAGGTCGGCGCGTACGTCCTCGTCGCGCGCACCCGCGACAGCTTCCAATTCGTCCGCGAGGGTCGTTCGCATGCCGCCGGACGGCGGGAGCGTGACGAAGCCCGGCAGGTACTTGGTCGAACCGATCAACTCGACCAGCCCCTTGGCGAAGGGGTCGGCGTCAAGGACCGCGCCGAACTCGTCGTGGTGGCGGGTGTACCAGGGGGTGAGCCACGAATCGGAGCAGGGTTGGGTCAACACGATCATCGACCCCAGCGTCTCGGCAATCGGCGACAGCGCGAACCGGGATTGCGACAGGGCCATCGAGTTCAGCCGTAGCAGCACCATCTTTCGCCTCCTGCCGAAACGTTAGCGTGCGCTGTCGCGCCGTCGCAGACTGCGGCCGGTGTATTCCCCTCTCTTCAGGCAAACTGAATTCCGCTCGTTCTTCGCCGGACGTCTGGTGTCGTTGCTCGGCAGTTCGATGGCTCCGGTGGCGCTGGCGTTCGCGGTGCTGGACTCCTCGGGCAGCGCCCACGACCTCGGCATCGTCCTGTCCGCCCATATGCTGCCGCTGCTGGCGCTCCTTCTGGTGGGCGGGGCCACGGCCGACCGGTTCTCACGCCGGACCGTCCTGATGGCGGCCCATCTCGGCTCGGCACTCACGCAGGGCGGCGTCGCGGCGCTCCTGCTGTCCGGCCACTACTCACTGGTCCTGGTGGCCGTACTGGAGTTCCTCAACGGCGCACTCGCCGCGTTCATCACTCCGGCCCTGCGCGGGATCGTGCCCCAACTCGTCGACAAGACCCTTCTCCGGCAGGCGAACTCGGTGCTGGGATCGGCACGCAACGCCTGCAAGATCCTTGGACCGAGCCTGTCGGGCGTGCTCGTCGTGGCAGTCGGCAGCGGTCCCGCCATCGCTTTCGACGCGTTCACCTATCTGCTCGCGGCAGGTCTCCTCGCACGACTCACCCTTGCCACCGGCACGATCGCACCCCGGCGGGCCACCGTCCTGACCGACATCCGCGTCGGGTGGACCGAGTTCCGCCGGATCCCCTGGGTCTGGGCCGGCACGATGTCCTTCTGTCTGATGAACCTGGTCCAGACCGGCACATGGCAGATCCTGGGCCCCCAGCTCACCCGGCAGATCAGTGGCGAGGCGACATGGGGATTCGTGCTCAGCGCCCGCGGCGTCGGCCTCTTGGTATCAAGCCTGCTGATGTACCGGATCGTGGTCAGGCACCTGCTGCGGCTGGGGCAGTTGACGAGCGCGCTCGCCGCGCTGCCGCTGCTCGTGCTCGGCGCACACCTGCATGCCCCATGGCTGGTCGCGGGCGCGTTCATCGCCGGGCTCGGCTCCTCCGTCACCGCCGTCGCCTGGGACACCTCGCTGCAGGAACACGTCCCCGCGCAGGTGCTGTCGCGTGTCACGTCCTACGACGATGTGCTGTCGTACATCGCGATCCCTGTCGGGCAGCTGGCGGTCGGACCGCTGGCCCAGACGTTCGGCGGCTTCCGGGTGGCCGCGGCCGCCGGCGTCCTCGCCGCCGCCGCGGCCGTGATCCCGCTGGCTTTCACCGCCGTGCGCCGACTGCCCCATGCCCGAAGCGACCACGTCGGCCCCGTCCCACCCGTGCCAGGGCCCGTGCGGCCGACGTGAACGCCCGGAGGGGCACCGACCGGCCCCGGTGACACGCCGCCGCGGGGCCGCCGGTGCGTATGGCTGCCGCGCTACGCCGTCCTGTTCGCCGGGGTCTCGCCGGGGCGGTCGACTGCGGCCCTGGTGAGGATCGCGGAGGTGCCGAGAACGGTCCCGGCCGGGCCGGCGTCGCCCGCTTCGGTGAGGACGGTACGTTCACCGAGGAACTCGTACGTGGTCCGGTCGAAGATCCACTGCGTCTGCCGTCCGTGTGCCGTACGGGCCACGGAGACGCCCTCGCGTCCCGCGGCGTCGGCGGCCCCGTGGACCACCGTGACCCCGGGGATCTTCGCGGCGGCCCGGTAGAGTGCGGCGCTGACTCGCGGCGGCGCCCAGGTCTCGGCGAGCAGATCACCGATCGCGGTGAATGCGCGCTGGTCCGGGTCCTGGCCTTCGCCGTGGGTCTCGTCCCGGATCAGCTTCAGCAGGGCGTCCGGGTCGGTGGGCAGTGACGCGACGTACGCGTGGGTCGGGTTGCCGATCGACGGATCCGACCCGTGCAGCGTGCTCGGCCGGGGTGTCGCCCCCGGGCCGCCCAGGTGGTACACCGGTGCGTCGTCGCCGAGCCGGGAGTCGGGCTCGCCGGCCTCGCGCAGCAGACCGGAGCGGCTGCCGTCGGCGGACAGCCACACCTGCCGCGTGTGCGCGGGAGCCACGGTCACCGGGTCTCCCCCAGCGCTCTGCCCTGCGTAGGCGACCTTGCTCTCGATGTACACGAACTGGTCGGCGCGGACCGCCGGTTGCTTCGCTCCGGCGGCGGCGAGAGCGACGCGGTCGAGGAGTTGTGTCACCGCGGGGCTACTGGTGGCCCCGCGATTCGTCACCGCGGTGGTGGCGCGACCGGGTGTGTCCGCGAGGTTCACCGCCACGACACCGCCGACCACCAGGGCGCAGGCCGCAGCCGGCGCCACGACGCGGACCAGACGTCGCCCCGGGTGGGAGGCCCGGACGGTGGGGCGACCGGGCGTTTCGGCGAGCGCGGCCCCGCCCAGGAGTTCCCGCTTCAGCAGCAGTTCGCGGTCGGGGTCCAGACCGGGGACCGGCGGCGGGGGCAGCAGGCCGGTGAGGCCGAGGCGTTCGTTCTCCTCGGAGCGGTGGTGCGTACGGCGCCACGGGGTGGTGTTCATCCGTTGTTCTCCTGGGTCGACAACCGGGCCGCGGGAATGCGGCCCGGTACTGGCGTGCCGGGGATGGCGGAGGGGTTCCTGCTCTCCTCCTCCGAGGGCCGTTCGGCTCCGGCCCGCGTGGACTCCGCGCGTGCGGCGCGGGCTTCGGCGTCGGTGAGCTCGCGCAGTCGGGTACGGGCGCGGGACAGCCGTGACCGGACGGTGCCGACCGGCACACCGAGCGCCTCGGCGGCAGCCGCGTAGTCCAGACCGGCCCACACCACGAGGGTGAAGACCTCCCGGTCACGGTGGCGCAGGCGGGCGAGCGCAGTGTGTGCGGCGCGCAGTTGCTCGGCATCCGCGAGGTGGGTGACGAGATCGTCGACGAAGTCCGGGATCGTGCCGCGTTCCGGGACGCGGGCGAGCGCGACATCGCGGCGCCGGCGTGCGCGTGCGTTGCGGCGCATGACGTTGGTGGCGATTCCCAGCAGCCACGGGCGCAGGCTGTCCCCGTCGGGGCGCAGCTTCTCCCGGCTGCGCCATGCTTCCAGGAAGGTCGCCGATACGACGTCCTCGGCTTCCGCCCAGTCGCCCGTCACCCGCAGGGCATAGCGGTACAGCACCTGGGCGTGCTCGTCGTACAGCTCTCCCAGGGCATCGCGGTCTCCGCGGCGGAAGCGATTCCTCATGAGTGTTTCCACACTCTGCTCTGCCACGTCCGTTGCACCGGTTCCGGTGACGTGTGCCACACAAACCGCCCTCGGCCGCGATCCCGCTCCCCATGTGACGCGGCTCACGGGAACGCCGGTGCCCGGCAGCGCAGTGCAGGTCATGAACAGTTCTTCCGTAACCCGCCGGAGCGTCCTGCGGACTCTGACCGTCGCTCTGGCCCTCGTCGGCAGCGCGACGCCCGCATGGGACACCACTGCCTTCGCCGCAGAGCCGGAGACGTACGCCCTCACCATCACTCACCTGGACCGCACCGGCCGCAAGACAGCGGACTACGTCACCAACGTCACCGGAATCTCCGGCCCGGGTGCCGACGAGGCCGTCCGTCCGTACGATGCTTCCGGCACGACGACCGTGCGTCTGCCCAAGGGCCGGTACCTGCTGGACAGTTCCCTGACCGCCGGTGGAGAAGCGAGCGGCACGGACTGGATCGTCCAGCCGCGCCTCGACCTCGATCGCGACACCACCATCACCGTCGACGCACGGACCACCAGCCCCGTCGACGTACGGCCGCCCGACAAGTCCGCGGGATTCCTGTACAGCGCGATGGTCGTCGAGGTGACACACGGCGGCACCACACGACTCGCCAACCTGATGAACTCCCAACCGAATCTGCGCGTCGCGCACCTGGGTCCGGACGCCGAAGCCGGATCGGTGAAGCAGTGGTTCGACGCGTACTGGACGACCGAGAACCTCGGTTACGGGCTCGGCTACGTCTTCACCGGCAACCGCGCCCTGGCCGGGCTCACCCGACACCCCGCCCGGGAGGACCTGGCCACCCTGCAGGTCCGCGGCGCGGCCCGGCCGGGCACCGAAGGGACCGCGACCGTCGACCTTCAGCCGAGTGTCGGGCTGACCATCGGCTACTCCGCGAAGCTGCCGAAACCCGGCACCGCGACGTACCTCGTGACGCCCGAGCGCGGCACCTGGGACATCACCTACCACACCCCCAGCGCGCCCGGTGCGCCGACCAACCGCTACGCCGCCAACGGCATCGCCGTGCGGGCCGGGCGCACCACGGCACACACCTTCGACAACGCCGTCTTCGGTCCCGACCTCACCGGCCGCCCCGGCGTCGTACGTGACGGCAACAACGTCGGCGTCGACGTCCCACTGCTCGCCGACGGCGACGGTCACGTGCCCTCGTCACCGCCGTACGACGCGGCCTCGACCACTCTCCACCGCAACGGCGTGCTCATCGGAACGCAGTCCGGCGCCCCCGGGCGAGCCGAATTCACCGTGCCGCGGGGGCGCGCGACGTACCGGATCACCAGCACGGCGAAGCGCGACGGTGCGCCCGGCACCGCTACGCGTGTCACCGCGTCGTGGACCTTCACCTCGGACACAACGACCGCTCCGACCCCGGCGCCGGTGAGCGTCGTGCGATTCTCGCCCGCGCTCAGCCCGACCGGTACCGCGGCGGCGGACGCGAGTATCCGCGTCCCCGTCACCGTGCTGGGCGCCGCCGCGGGCGGACGCACACGCTCGCTGGCGGTCTCGGTGTCCGAGGACGGCGGTGCCTCATGGACCCAGGTCCCGGTCGAACGCGGCGCCGTCACGATCCGCAACCCGCACGCGGGCACCGGCGTCTCCCTGCGCGCGGAGCTGACCGACATCGGCGGGAACACCCTCACCCAGACCATCGTCGACGCCTACCGCACGCAGTGACCCCCACTCCCACCCGAAGCCGGCGTCGGGTCGCGTTCACCGTGGCGTGATGCTGCCGGATCGTCATCCGGCTCCCGTCCGCCGCGGACGAGGGGGCCGGCAGCGAGGTGATTGCGCCCGGTCCGGGCCGTCCCGGAACGTGTCCGGGCACCCGGGCCGGGCCAGGAGTCGACGTCGGCGATGAGGCAACGGTGCTGGTCGCAGCCCCAACGGGGGGACTGTGACCAGCACCCGGCCGTCCTCATGCCAGACTGCGGGGACAGCCTTTTCCGCACGGCATTCACTGGGGCCCCACCATGGATCGATTCGTCCTCGGCAACACGGACTTCGCCGTCGATCGATCGGCGTCGTCGGTCCAGGTGGCCCCGGACGGCCTCGTGACGGTCGTCGTGTGCGGAACCGACGAGGCCGTGGACGCGCAGCGGGACACAGACCCGTTCAGCTGGGCGATCCATCCGCCGACGCTCTACGTCACGGCGGTTCCCGCCACCTGGACCGGCGATGTGGCCACCGTGCGGATCGACGAAGCCGTCTCCGATCTGTACGACGTCGGCCTCTACCTCCACGAGCACGGCGACGTCACCGTCGAACTCACACTCGATCGGGCACGGGCCCTGCACATCAGCGGTTCTGCCCAGGTCAGCGGTCACGCGGAACCCATCGATATCAAGGTGGGCCTCCCCCTGCTCCCGTCGTAGGCGAAGGCCGTCCGGCCGCGGGCGCCGTTGTGACTCCGGCAGGCCCGGACAACCTGGGAGCCGTGGCCCTTGTCTCCGGGCGAGGTGAGCCGAATACGGCTGGGCTCTTCGCCACTGAAGTGCGTACGAAGGTGAACGGGCGGTCGGAGGTCTCGCGGGCGGGGCGGAGTTCAAGGCCCCTGCCTCAGGAACATTCGAGCGCCGGACTGCGGAGCCCCATTCTTCGGACCCCGTCCGTTGCGACGTAGCACCGGTCGCGTTCCACTGCTCCACGTCGTTTGACGACATCCCGTGGGCAGATATTAGGATCGCGGACGGAATGGAGCCGTAGCGCAGAGGTCGTCGCGCCTTCACGGCATGTAGGAAGACGCCGGTTCGAATCCGGTCGGCTCCACCTCGTCGACAGACATCTCCGGCCGGGGCCGCACACGGAGATGTCTGTCTGGACGGACAGCATCAGTCCCGGTGGTTCGGTTCAGGACTCGATCGGAAGTCTCGACGGTCAGCACGCATCTGTCGGGCCCACCACCGATCACGGCCTCCGTCTCGCCGAGAGCCACGTGCCGAGTGTGCGTACGGTCCCGTTCGCACGACCGACCGCCGCAGAGCACGCGCCGGGATCCGCATCGGCATGCTCCACAACGCGCGCGATCGCGCCCTCGCGTGAGAATCGGCATGTCGCCGCGATCGATTTGGCCGCTCCCAGGGCCGCGCTCACAGGACCTGTCGCCCAGCGGTGGCATCACCGGCTCCGAGGGGTGGGGTTTCACCGCCCATGGGACGCGTCCACTCACGCAACCCGGTGCACCGTGGGCACGGGACCACACGGTGGACCTCGACGGAAGCGGAAACCCGCCCGTGCCTGCGCAGCCCGTCTGAGCAGGCAAAAGAGGGCGTGGGGTGGTGGTTGACAGGTGCTCAGGGCGGTGGTGTTGGGCGGCTGCCTGGGGCGTGTCAATGAAAGACACGCGGTCGCCGGGGTGAGCAGGTTTCGGGAAGTCGCCTGGACAGGCTAACCAGATTTCAAGTCGCCTGATTTATGGGCTAGTTGACTTTATGTAAGATTATATGGAAATAGCATATGGCGTACCTTGTGTACCTCGATCGGCGTTCCGGCACCGGCGCCCAACGCGTCCGATATGACAGCTATGGGGACCGTCAGTACGTTCAATCACGGGTCGGCTGCTCAGTCGGCCTCTCTGAGACAGGAGAAGTGACATGACTACCCGTTCCACCGTTGTTACGGCCGCTGTCGCGGCTGCCGCGGCCCTGGCCGCGACTGGCATCACCTACGCCTCGGCCGCCTCCTACGAGCCGGCCCAGGCTGCCCCCGTCGTCCAGCAGGCTGCCGCCCCCATCTCGGCCCTCAACGGCGGCGACGCCGGCAAGGGTAACGAGGGCAAGGGCAACGAGGGCGGAGGCTACGAGGGCAAGGGCAACAACAGGGGCTACGAGAGGGAGCGCGGGCACTACGAGGAGGGCCGCATCCACATCAACGAGCGGACCTACTCCGACGAGCGCGGCGGCTGCATCACCGTCGTCAGCGGTCTGGGCTCCCGGAGCCTCAACATCCGCAACGACAGCCGCCGGACCATCGAGGTCTTCCGCGGTGCCACCTGCGACAACGGCGCCCCCATCGCCACCGTCGGCCCGCACAGCTCCAGCGACGGCGTCTTCCCCGGCCACGTCCGGGGCGGCGTCCACGTCCGCGACGGAGTCGTGGGCAGCTTCCGCGTGATCGAGCGCCACCACGAAGGCCGGTGACCCGACCTTCACCACCCGCCTGACGCAGAACCCCGGCCCGCCGGAATCGGGCCGGGGTTCCACCCCGAACCCCTACACCCCGGGCGAAGCACACCGACCCGCACACACGGTCCCCGGCCCACGGCCCTCATCCCTCGGCGAAAACCCGGCCACCCGGACGGCACAACGTGGCACCGGCGCGGCAGACGCCACCCCACGTCCGGGCCGACGACGAGCCCGGCTGAGGGCCTCTCGGGCCGGCCCGCGGTACCGCGCAGACGGTTACCGGACAACGACCGGCCCCCGGATTCGAGGGCCGGTTCTGCTTGTCGGCGTCTTGCTTCCTGTCGGGGAAGACGAGGAATTCCTGCCGGGGTGACGAGGGCTTCCCGCCGGGGGTGCCGAGGAGAAGAGCGGCTCGGCACCGCCGGCATGGTCCTCGAACGGACCGGTACCGACCCGGATTCGGCAGACATCGGCCACTGGACAGCGCCTCACGCCCGGGCCCCGGTCCGGCCCTTCACACCCTGGAAACCCTCCAGTTGGGCTTTCGACACCGTTCCGCACTCTCACGTCGCGACGTGGTCGGCGGCGTCCCCGCTCATCCTCCGGACCAGTCACCGGTCGCTGGTCGCCGGTCGCCGGTCGCCGGTCCGAGCCTGGAGCTGCTGAATCCGCCGGACTGCGCATCCTCCGCATCGGGTGGATCCGCCGCCCGACCTGAGGTGCCACTGCCTTCGACCCATCCGGCGCCCGGGAAGGGCCGCCGATATCGGCCTTCGACGAGAGTGACCAACCGGTCCGACGGGCTGTGCGTCATGTCGCCGCCTCGCCCCCGGACGCAATCGGCTCCCGACGTCCGCCCGCATGGTGGAGCATGGCCCTGCGAGCCGCTCCCGCCTGGGGCGTCCGCGCCCGCGGGGTCACGGAGCCGCTGAGTTCCTGTGCCGTCAGCGCTCTCCCGGTCCCCGCGCAGGACGCGGTGCCTCACAGGCAGTCACTCCACTCACCTGATCCGTCGGACAAGTCCTGGCTGGAGGCTCTCCGAACTCGTGCTGCGGTCGTCCCGACGGCCGGTGTCGGCCGCGGACCACTGCAGGAGGACTCGGAGTGCCTCGTGAGAGGGCGAGTCGGGTTCCGCGGTGTAGGCGACAAGCTGCTGGTCGGGGTGGGTGTCGACGGAGAACTGCTGGACGTCGAGTGAGAGGGCGCCGACGACCGGGTGGAGGTAGGTCTTGGTGAGTTGCCGTGGACCGCGCACCTGATGGCCGGCCCACCAGGTGCGGAAGTCCGGATCGCGGACACCGAGTTCGCCGGCCAGTGCGTTCAGCTCGGGATCGTGAGGCGTACGGCCGGCCTCCATGCGCAGTACGGCGACGCATTCACGGGCGGCGCGGGACCAGTCCGCGTACAGGGCGCGGAAGTGGTCGTCGAGGAACGTCAGGCGGATCAGGTTGCGCTCGTCCCGGTGCAGCGCGCCGAAGTCGGTCAGCAGGGCGGCGGAGCCTCGGTTCCAGGCCAGTACGTCCATGCGGCGGTTGAGGACCACGGCGGGGATGCCGGGCATGGTGTCCAGCAGCTGCCGAAGACACGGGGCGACCGCCGGCCGACCGGGCCGGCGCACCGCCGCGACGGGGGCGACGTCGGCGACGGTGAGCAGGTACTCCCGCTCGTCCGGGGCCAGTTGGAGGGCGTCGGCGAGTGCGTCGAGGACGGAACGGGAGACGCGGCGGGTGCGTCCCTGCTCCAGTCGTACGACGTAGTCGACGCTCACGTGCGCGAGCTGGGCCAGTTCCTCCCGGCGCAGGCCCGGCACACGGCGCAGACGGCCGTCGTCCGGCATCCCGGCCCGGTGCGGATCGACGGCGGCGCGGCGCGAGCGCAGGAAGGCGCCGAGCTCGTTGTCTCTGGCGGGCGTGGCACGGTGGTCCATGGCTCCAGTGTCCGCTCGGCCGTGGCCCTGTGCCTGGTACTGGTCTGCATAGGCAGGGTCCTCCCTGGAAGCGGGTGCCCGGCAGGAGGACGGTGGAGATGTGGCCGGCAGACCCGGCGGCCACCGGGCCCACCCCGGTGAGCCCGCCCTCCCCGTGTCACCGGAGTACTCCCGTCATGAGGACTGACATCACCTTTCTCAGCGCCGGCCTGGAGCTCGCCGGCCACCTGTACACTCCCGGCGGCGCGGCCGCCGGTCCGTGTCCGGCGATCGTCGTCGGCCACCCGGGAAGCGGGGTGAAGGAGCAGACCTCCGGCCTGTACGCACGACGCCTGGCCGAGGAGGGCTTTGTCACCCTGGCGTTCGACGCGGCGTTTCAGGGGGAGAGCGAGGGCGAGCCTCGCGGCCTGGAGGATCCGGCCCACCGGGTCGAGGACTTCAAGGCCGCCGTCTCCTTCCTCACCACCCGCGAGGAGATCGCCCCGGACCGCATCGGCGCGCTCGGCATCTGCGCCTCCGGCGGGTACGTCCTTGCCGCGGCCGCGGCCGACCGGCGAGTCAGGGCGGTCGGCACCGTCAGCGCCGTCGACATCGCCCGGCAGTTCCGCACGGGAGCCGACGGAACCCAGGATCCGGCCGTCATCCGGGGCATGCTCCAGGCGGCCTCGGCGGCGCGTTCCGCCGAGGCCCGGGGAGAGGGCGTCCAGAGCTTCACGCTCTTCCCCGGCACCGAGGAAGAGGCCCGCCGAGGAGGCCCGCACGTCTTCGAAGGCTGGGAGTACTACTGCACCACACGCGCGCAGCACCCCCGCTCGGCCAGGACACTGACCTGGACCAGCATCGACCGCATCGTCGCGTTCGACGCCTTCCGCTCCCTCGAACTGCTCGCCCCGCGCCCGCTGCTCATGATCGTCGGACGCTCCGCGGTGACCTCCTGGATGAGTGTGGAAGCCTTCCAGAAGGCCCCCGGCCCGAAGGAGCTGCTGTGGATCGATGGCGCGGTGCACACCGACCTGTACGACAAGGACGCGTACGTCACGCCTGCGGTCGCGAAGCTGACCACCTTCTTTACGGAACAGCTGGCCGACACCCAGTAGACCCGCCACCGCGCCGGCCGCGGAGGAGTCGCCTCCCCCGTTCGCGCGCCGGGATCCCGGCGCTGGTCAGGGCGTGTGCGCCGTGCAATATGCTGGCCCGGTGAGTAGCGAATCGGTTCCGCCCGAGGGCACCGCCGTCGAGCTGATGCGGGCCATGACACGGCTGCGGGCCCGGCTGCGCACCGAGACCCCGCTCGACGACCTGCCGTGGAACTGGTCGCATCTGACCACCTTGCACCGCATCGTGCAGGACGGGCCGGTGACCGCGACCGAGCTCGCCCAGGCCGAGCACGTGCGGCGACAGTCGATGGGGGAAACCCTGGCCGCGCTGCGCGACGGCGGGCTGATCACCTCCGCCAAGGACCCGGACGACGGGCGCAAGTCCCTGGTGAGCGCGACGCCCGCCGGGCGGGTGCTGTGCGAGCGGATCCCGGCGGCGCGCAAGGCATGGCTGGCCGAGGTGATCGGGACCACGCTTCGGGCCAACGAGCGCAAGGCACTCGACAAGGCCGCGGAGATCATGAATCGCCTGGCGGATACTGACCTTTAGCTTGGCGTTTAATCGCGGCAAGATCATTGCTTGTTAGGGTTCGCCGTTTGCCTGACAACGGGCACGGCCGCCCGTGATTCTTCGGAGTGTCGA
>NZ_JBIUVC010000021.1:0-122674 GCF_044742755.1 Streptomyces sp. NPDC087845 | reverse complement strand
CTGGGCCGCGTCCGGGGGCGGCGCGGGGGGCGGGGGGGGGGGGGGGCCCCCCCCCCCCCCCCCCCCCCCCCACCCCCCCCCCCCGGCCGGGGGGGGGGGGGGCCCCCCCGGGGGGGGGGCCCCCCCCCCCCACGACCCGGAGGTACTGGCCGCGACCTGCGAGATCGCGCTGCGGCTCGCGCTGAGCTACGCGCTGGTCCCGGCTTCCCCGGAGGCCGGGCGGGGCAGGGAGGGGGAGACGGCGCCGCTGGTGCGCGAGTTGGTGGAGCGGCTCCCGGCCGGATGAACGCCGGTCCCGGCGTGAGCCTGCCGACCTTGGCACAGCCGGCGCCGACCGGGCCGGACGCGCGGTGGCCTGCAGGGCCGGGTACCCGGGCGCAGCCCCGGGCCGTTCTGCTGCCCCTCTTGTCCCGCGGCCGCGGGCCCCTTCCCGCGTGCGGTCGTCACGGAGTGAGTGCGCCGGGCGGTCAGTGGGACGAGCCCGAGAGCTGCAGCCCGATCACCCCGACGATCACCAGGGAGATCGAGACCAGCTTGAGGGTGGAGACCACGTCGTCGAGGAAGACCATGCCGTAGATCGCGGTGCCCGCCGCACCGATGCCGGTCCACACGGCGTAGGCGGGCCCCACGTCGAGTTTCTTCAGCGACAGCGTCAGCAGGCCGAAGCTGCCGAGGGCGAAGACGCAGAACGCGATGGTCGGCCAGAGCCGGGTGAACCCGTGCGAGAGCTTCAGGCAGACGGCGAAGCCGGTCTCCAGGATCCCCGCGACCACGACCAGCAGCCACGCCATCGTCAGTGCCCTCCCACGTCGGTGACCGCCTTGCCCCGATGGGCGTGATTATGCATTTACCGGTCTCATCCGATCGCAAACGTGCCCGGATCAGTCGCCTTCGCGTCGTTCCCGGGTGGAGAGCAACCGCCGCAGCGAGTCCAGTCGCGCCGGATCGGCGTGGCCGTCCGCCACCCAGGCGTCCAGAGCGCATTCCGGTTCATGGCTGTCGTGGGTGCAGCCGCGGGGGCACTCCTCGGTGCCGGGCTCCAGGTCCGGGAACGCGTGGATCACCCGGGACGGATCGATGTGGTTCAGCCCGAAGGAGCGGACGCCGGGGGTGTCGATCACCCAGCCGCGGTAGTCGGGCAGCGGGAGCGCCAGCGCCGATGTGGTGGTGTGCCGGCCACGGCCGGTGACCGCGTTGACGACCCCTGTCGTACGCCGCCGGTCCTTTGGCACGAGTGCGTTGACCAGCGTCGTCTTTCCGACACCGGAGTGCCCGACGAAGGCCGTGACCCGGTCGTGCAGCTGCTCGCGGACCCGCTCGGCCGCGTCGCCGTTCTCCAGCTCCTCGCGGCTGGTGACGATGAACGGGACGCCCAGCGGCGTGTACGCCTCCAGCAGTTTGTCCGGGGAGGCGAGGTCGGACTTGGTGAGGACGAGGAGCGGGGAGAGCCCGCCGTCGTACGCGGCGACGAGACAGCGGTCGATCATCCGCGGCCGGGGTTCCGGATCGGCGAGCGCGGTGACGATCGCCAGCTGGTCGGCGTTGGCGACGACCACCCGCTCGAACGGATCGTCGTCGTCCGCGGTCCGGCGCAGCACCGAGCGGCGCTCACCGATGCGGACGATCCGGGCGAGGGTGTCCTTGTCGCCGGACAGATCGCCGACGAGGGAGACGGTGTCACCCACCACGGCGGCCTTCCGGCCCAGCTCGCGGGCCTTCATCGCCATGACCGTACGGCCGTCGACGAGGCAGGTGAGGCGGCCGCGGTCGACGGTGAGGACCATGCCGTCCTCGGCGTCCTCGTGCTTGGGACGGGTGTGCGTACGAGGCCGGTTGCCCTTCGGGTTGGGGCGGAACCGGATGTCGTCCTCGTCGGGGTTCTTGCCGTAGCGGCGCATCTCTCAGGCCCCGAGCATTCCGGTCCACATCTGCGGGAAGTCCGGCAGGGTCTTGGCGGTTGTCGCCACGTTCTCGATCTCCACTCCGGGGACGGCAAGGCCGATGATCGACCCCGCGGTGGCCATCCGGTGGTCGTCGTACGTATGGAAGGTACCGCCGTGCAGCGGTCGCGGGCGGATGTGGAGCCCGTCGGCGGTCTCGGTGACATCGCCGCCGAGCTCGTTGATCTCCTTGGTGAGCGCGGCGAGCCGGTCCGTCTCGTGCAGCCGCAGATGGGCGACGCCGCTCAGGGTGGACGGGCCGTCGGCGAGGGCCGCGACCGCCGCGATGCCCGGGGTGAGCTCGCCGACCTCGCCGAGGTCGACGTCGATGCCGTGGACACGGCCCGAACCGGTGAAGGTGAGGCCGTGCTCGGTCAGCTCGCAGCTGCCGCCCATCGCGGTGAAGATCTCCCGCAGCGCGTCGCCCGGCTGAGTGGTGCGCTCCGGCCAGTCGGGGATGGTGACCCGGCCGCCGGTGACCAGTGCGGCCGCGAGGAACGGCTGGGCATTGGAGAGATCGGGCTCGATGGTCAGATCGCGGCCGAGCAGGGCGGAGTGGGAGACCCGCCAGACGTTCGGCTCGCCGCCCGTCTCCGGCTCGTCTACCTGGGCGCCGACGGCCCGCAGCATGTCGACGGTCATCCGGATGTGCGGCATCGAGGGGAGCCTGGCGCCGGTGTGGCGCACCTCCACCCCCTGGTTGAAGTGCGGCGCCGACAGCAGCAGCGCCGAGACGAACTGGGAGGACGAGGAGGCGTCGACCGCCACCGCTCCGCCGTCCAGCGCACCGCTGCCGTGCACGGTCATCGGCAGCGAGCCGCGTCCGTCGTCGTCGATCCGGGCGCCGAGCACCCGCAGCGCGTCGATCACGCCGTTCAGCGGGCGCTCGTACGAACGGGGGTCGCCGTCGAAGTGGACCGGGCCGTCGGCGAGGGCCGCGACCGGCGGCAGGAAACGCATGACCGTCCCGGCGTTGCCGACGTCGATCGTGGTCGGGCCGTGCAGTCCGGCCGGGATGACCCGCCAGGCCTCGCCGGAGCCGTCCGGGCCGACGCCTTCCTCGATGCCGACGCCCATCGCGCGCAGCGCCTCGGCCATCAGCAGGGTGTCGCGGGAGCGCAGCGGGCGGCGCAGCCAGCCGGGCTCGGCGGCGAGAGCGGCGAGGACGAGCGCGCGATTGGTGACCGATTTCGATCCGGGCACGGTGACGGTCGCGTCGACGGCTCCACTCGCATGCGGGGCGGGCCAGAGGGCGGGGTGCACGGAACTTTCGGTCATGGATCTCACTTTAGTGGTTCACCGCAAACCCGAATCTCGATCAAACATGACGAAATCGGGGTGTAACGCGATCGTGGTAAGGCGCCGTCGGACCGCTGCCGGCCGTCGCGGGGCCGATGCCGGCGCGACGGCCGGCGCTCACATACCGAGCAGCCAGCGCCCGCCGCCGATCAGCGAGCAGAGCGACACCGCGTGGAAGAGGAACAGCCAGAGTGCGGCCGGCACGTCGGTCAGCCGCGACAACTGGTCCGCGTCCGAGTCCGGCGCACCCCCGTGCCGCCGCTTCGACTGGAGCTCGAAGGCCGGGCGTACGCCGCCGAGCAGCAGGAACCAGACCGCGGTGCAGGCGAACAACGACTGCACCGCGGGCGAGGCCAGCCAGGACACCAGCAGGAAGGCCGATCCGGTGAAGATCACCGCCAGCGCCCCGTACACATTGCGGATCATCACCAGCATCACCGCGAGCAGCGCGGTGGCCAGCCACAGGAACAGCGTGATCCGGCCGGCGACCAGCAGCCATGCCCCGCCCAGGCCCAGCAGCGGCGGGGCGGTGTAGCCCGCCGCCGCGGTCAGGATCATCCCGATGCCGGTCGGCCTGCCGCGGCTGACCGTCAACCCGCTGGTGTCCGAGTGCAGCCGGATGCCGGACAGCTGCCGTCCGGTGCACAGCGCGATCAGCCCGTGGCCGCCCTCGTGCGCGATGGTGACCGCGTTGCGGGTCAGCCGCCATATCGGGTTCGGCACGACGGCGATCAGCGCGAGCGTGCCGGTCACCACCACCAGCCACTGCTCGGGGAGGGGCTGGGTGCCGAAGACGCGGTCCCACAGATTGCCCAGATCGGTGCTGTCCATGGTGCGGGCGGCTCCTTGCGGTATCGGCGTCCTGCCGTCGTGGCGGTCGTGGCAGTCTGGCACTCATGTGCGGACGGTATGCAGCGAGTCGGCGGCCCGAGGACCTGACCGGACTCTTCCGGGTCGAGAAGTGGGAACCGGCGGAGGCCCTGGCGCCCGATTGGAACGTGGCGCCGACCAAGGAGGTCTACGCCGTACTGGAACGTCCATTGAAAGACGCAGACGATCAGCGTCCGGTTCGCCAGTTGCGCGCCCTGAAATGGGGGCTCGTGCCGTCCTGGGCGAAGTCCCCCGAGGGCGCCGCCCGCATGATCAACGCCCGTGCGGAGACCGTCCACGAAAAGCCGTCCTTCCGCCGCCCCTTCCTCTCCCGGCGCTGCATCCTGCCCGCCGACGGCTACTACGAGTGGGTCACCGGCGCGGACGAACGGCAGCTGGAGGAGAAGGGGAAGAAGAAGCGGCCGCGCAAGCAGCCGTACTTCGTGACACCCGCCGACGGATCGGTCTTCGCGATGGCCGGGCTGTACGAGTTCTGGCGCGACCGGACCCTGCCGGACGACCACCCGATGGCCTGGTGGGCGACCTGCTCGGTGATCACGACCGAGGCGGAGACCACCCCGCTCGCCGTCGCCCCCGCCGAGGGCCCGGCCGCGCTCGCCGACATCCACCCCCGGATGCCGCTGATGCTGACCCCGGACCGGTGGGACGCCTGGCTCGACCCGTCGCGCACCGACACCGGGGAACTGCGGGCGCTGCTCGCACCGCCGCCGGGCGGGCTGATGCGGGCGTACCCGGTCGCCACGGCCGTCAGCAACGTCCGCAACAACGGCCCCGAACTGCTGGAGGAACTGGCCGCGCCGGAGGCGGGGACGCTCTTCTGACCGCTCACCGGGAAGGATGGGGCGCGTGACCACCGCAGAGACACACCGCGAGCGCGAGACCGAGACGGTCGACACCGAGGCCGGGCCGGCCAGGATCACCTGGTGCCCGGCGAAGCACACCCGGGGTGCCCGGCTGGTGCTCGCCGTCGGCCATGGCGCGGGCGGCGGCGTCGAGACCCGTGACCTCCGGGCCCTGGCCGCCGCGCTGCCCGCCCACGGGGTGACCGTCGCCCTGGTGGAGCAGCCGTGGCGGGTCGCCGGGAAGAAGGTCGCGCCCGCCCCGAAGACCCTGGACACCGGGTGGCGGGGCCTGTGGCCCGCGCTCACCGCCGCCGGGCTGCCCGTCGTCGCGGGAGGACGCAGCGCCGGGGCGAGGGTGGCCTGCCGGACGGCGGCGGAGCTCGGCGCCCACGCCGTCCTCGCGCTCGCCTTCCCGCTGCACCCACCGGGAAAGCCGGAGAAGTCCCGCGAGGACGAGCTCCTCGGGGCCGGCGTACCCGTACTCGTCGTACAGGGCGGCAACGACCCGTTCGGGCGGCCCGCCGAGTTCCCTCCGGGGGAGTACGAGCTCACCGAGGTGCCGTACGCCGACCACGGGTTCGCCGTACCGAAGAAGTCCGGCCCGACCGAGGACCAGGCGATGGAGTTCCTGACCACCGCTGTGACCGGGTGGCTGTCCGCGCTCGTGTGACGACCCCCGGGAATGTTGAGCCAGGGGCCACTGTTGTGCGTGTCATCGGTACATCAACGTCGTACGTGGAGAGGGAGTCCGTCGCATGGGTTCGACCATCTGCCCGCGCCGCTCGAACGCCGCTGACCTGGAGTGGACGGTGCTGCATGCGGCCAAGACCACTCCCGAGCGAGCGCTGAGCGGATCGGATCGACAGCCCGCCTCCAAGCAAGGTCGACTATTCTCCGATTCGAGCGGGTCCGGTTTCGGCTCCGCCACAGCGTTGGAGGAGGTGGGTCCGGTCACTGGGACCGACACAGGGACCGACGACGGCCGCGCGCAGGAGACGACCGCCGAGCGCAACGCGCGCTTCGAGCGGGACGCTCTCGGTTTCCTCGACCAGATGTACTCGGCCGCGCTGCGCATGACGCGCAACCCCGCGGACGCCGAGGACCTGGTCCAGGAGACGTATGCCAAGGCGTACGGCTCCTTCCACCAGTTCCGCGAGGGCACGAACCTCAAGGCGTGGATGTACCGCATCCTCACCAACACGTTCATCAATTCGTACCGCAAGAAGCAGCGTGAACCTCAGCGCAGCGCCGCCGAAGAGATCGAGGACTGGCAGCTGGCGCGCGCCGAGTCGCACATGTCGACCGGTCTGCGCTCCGCCGAGTCGCAGGCGCTCGACCACCTGCCGGACTCGGATGTGAAGTCCGCTCTGCAGGCGATCCCCGAAGAGTTCCGCATCGCCGTGTATCTCGCCGATGTAGAGGGCTTTGCCTACAAGGAGATCGCGGACATCATGGGGACTCCCATCGGTACGGTGATGTCCCGACTGCACCGGGGCCGCCGCCAGTTGCGCGGCATGCTGGAGGACTACGCCCGTGAGCGCGGGCTCGTCCCGGCCGGTGCCGGAGAGTCGGACGATCGGAAAGGCTCGGGCTCATGAGCTGCGGAGAGCCGCACGAGACGGACTGCTCAGAGGTCCTCGATCATCTGTATGAGTTTCTCGACCACGAGATGCCCGACAGTGACTGCACCAAGTTCGAGGTGCACTTCGAGGAGTGCTCCCCGTGCCTGGAGAAGTACGGTCTGGAACAGGCCGTGAAGAAGCTGGTGAAACGCTGCTGCGGCCAGGACGACGTGCCGAGCGATCTGCGTTCCAAGGTGATGGGCAGGATCGACCTGATCCGCTCGGGGCAGGCGGTGCCCGAGCAGGATGTGACGGCGTCGGAGTCCGGTCAGCCGACCGCCGCCAAGGAATGAGGCCCGGCGGGCGCCACGCGTAGGGGCGCCCCCTCGTATGTGTCCACGTCTCCGGCACATCACCCGAATGCGTCAATCCGGCCGTTGCCCCTCGGCCGCGCACCCAACTCGCCGACGTGGCACCTCCATTGGTCATGGTGCCCGCCACCGTACGGCGCGTCCGGCGGGCCGCGCGGCTCGCCGTCACCGCCTGGGCGGCCTCGTCCGTCCACGGTCTGCTCGGCGGCACCGGCCACGCTCGACGGCATCGGCATCGGCACGCTCGGCGGCCCCGCCCCGGCACCCGCATCCGCATCGGCCTACCTCCCGGCTTCCCATACCCCTTGCTGCCCGGCCTGCGCCGCCGCCCTGGCCTTCGGCCTCGTGCTGGCCGCCCCGGACGGCTCCTCTCCTGGTCGCGGCCGAACGGCCGCCCCGCCCCTCACCGAGCAGCGCCGGATCGCGCTGCTCGGCGGGGCCGGGGTCCGGCGGACCGGGGTGGGCCCCGAGGCCGCGGTCGTGGCGGAACGGCGGGCCGACCCCTACCGTGAGCAGCCGCTGTCCGCCAGGATCGTCGGGGCCGTCCACGCATACGACGACCTCTCCGGGGAAGGTCTCATCGGGCCGCCGGGCGCGCTGGAACGGCTCGGGCCGGGGACCGTCCGCGACTGCCGGCCCGAGGTCGTGGAATCACTGGCCCGGGTCCTGGCCCGGAGCGGTCTGGCCCCTGTCCCGCATGGGTAACCCATGGGTAATGAGCGGGCGTCCGGCCCGGCATGGTTGGATGCGAAGAAGAGCGGAAAACGAGGGTGTCCAGTCGGGACAGGCGGGAATCGTGAGGATCTTCGGGAAGGTACGGCATCGGCCGTCCGCCTCTTGGCGGCAGGCCACGGACCGCGCGTTCACGCTGATCGGCGACGGCCGGTACGAGGACGCGGGCGCGCTGCTGACACGTGCGGCGGACCTGGAACCCTGGCTCTCCGAGTCGTGGTTCAACCTGGCCCTGCTGCACAAGTTCCGGCATGACTGGGAACAGGCGAGAGCCGCCGGCCTGAGGGCCGTCGCGCTGCTCGACAAGGAATCCGGCGCTCCGGACTGGTGGAACGTCGGGATCGCGGCCACGGCGCTGCAGGACTGGCCGCTGGCGCGCCGCGCCTGGCAGGCGTACGGCCTGAAGGTGCCGGGCGCCGGCCAGCACACCTCGGCGGCCAACAGCGAGCCCGTCGGCATGGAGCTGGGCAGCGCCGCGGTACGGCTGTCGCCGGAGGGCGAGGCCGAGGTGGTCTGGGGGCGCAGGCTCGATCCGGCCCGGATGGAGGTGCTCTCCATCCCGCTGCCGTCGTCCGGCCGCCGCTGGGGCGAGGTCGTCCTGCACGACGGGGTGCCGCACGGCGAGCGGGTCACCGCGGCCGGGCCCTCGTACCCCGTCTTCGACGAGATCGAGCTGTGGGCGCCGTCCCCCGTACCCACCTGGGTGGTGCTGCTCGAAGCGGCCACCGAGGCGGACCGGGACGCCCTGGAGCAGCTCGCGTCCGACGCCGGGTTCGCCGCCGAGGACTGGTCGTCGTCCGTGCGGCTGCTCTGCCGGGCCTGCTCGGAGAGCCGGATGGAGAGCGACGAGGGCGACGGCGAGCACCTCGACCCGCACGACCACAGCGAGCCGGGGCATCCGGGCCCGCTGGGCCACCGCACCGCCGGTGAGCTGTGGGTGCCCGAGCGCGAGTGCGGGATAGCGGCACCGGCCGGACTGGTGCGCGGACTGCTGGACGGCTGGGTCGCGGACAGCCCGGACAGCCGCGAGTGGCGGGATCTCGAAGAAGTCTGCTGACCGGTGCCCGTAGGCTGTACGGGCACCGATCGCGGTGCACGGGTGCCCGAGGTCCCGGACCTTTGGATGCCCGGGTTCCAGGTTTTGAGGAAGGCGTACGGCGGACATGGCGCAGCAGGAGACGGACGAGCAGATCATCGTCGACGACGAGGGCTTCGTCGTGGACACGGAGGACTGTGAGGCGCGCGAGACGGCCTGTCGCGAGCGTGGCACCTCCCGTCCGATCACGGTCGTGGGCAACCCGGTGCTGCACAAGGAGTGCCGGGACGTCACCGAGTTCGACGACGAGCTGGGCCGGCTGATCGACGACATGTTCGCGAGCCAGCGGACGGCGGAGGGCGTGGGCCTGGCCGCCAACCAGATCGGCGTCGACCTGAAGGTCTTCGTCTACGACTGCCCGGACGACGACGGCGTGCGGCACGTGGGCGCCGTCTGCAATCCGGTGCTGGAGGAGCTGGCGCCGGAGGACCGGATCCTGGACGACTCCAACGAGGGCTGCCTCTCCGTCCCGACGGCGTACGCCGCGCTGGCCCGCCCGGACTACGCGGTGGTACGCGGACAGGACGCCAAGGGCAACCCGGTCAGGATCCGGGGCAACGGCTACTTCGCCCGCTGCCTCCAGCACGAGACGGACCACCTGTACGGATACCTGTACATCGACCGGCTCTCGAAGCGGGACCGCAAGGACGCGCTGCGGCAGATGGCGGAGAACACGCCGCGCTACGAGGTCGTGCCGAACGACTGAGCGTCCGGGCCACCGGGCGGGCCCGGTCTCCCCTGCGCGGGAGGCCGGGCCCGCCGGTTTCCGCCCTGCCGGTTTCCGCCCCTGGTTTCCGTCCGCCGACCGCCGTCCTCCGGTTCCGTGCTCGCCGTCGACGGCTCCTACGGGCCGGCCACCACCGCCGCCGTCAAGCGCTTCCAGGCCGCCTACGGCCTCGCCGCCGACGGCATCGCGGGCCCGGCCACCCAGGCCGAGATCTATTCGCTCCAGGACAACGACTGCACCCCGGTCCACTTCACGTACGCCGAGCACAACCAGTGCAACACGACCTGGGCGGGCGGTGCCGTGGCGGCGGGCACGGCGAAGGCCAACGCCCTGAGCACCATGTGGAAGCCGGAGGCGCTGCGGCACGCGCTCGGCGACCAGTCGATCCGGATCACCAGCGGCTTCCGCTCCACCTCCTGCAACAGTGCGGTCGGCGGCGCGTCCAACAGCCGTCATCTGTACGGGGACGCGGCCGACCTGGGCGCCGGACCGCACGCGCTCTGCACCCTCGCCAAGGAGGCCCGCGACCACGGCTTCAACGGGATCCCCGGCCCCGGCTACCCGGACCACGGCGACCACGTCCACGTCAACCAGGGGCCCAGCCACCACTGGTCGGCGCCGGACTGCGGCATCTGACACACGAGGGCCCGGTACGCCGGCCAGTCCGGACCGGCATACCGGGGGCTTGTCCGGTGGGGCGGGCGATCGGGCCTCAAGTCCGTTGTGGATCAGGCGACTTCGGTCGTTGCGGCCGGCCCGCGGAAGGTGCGGCGGTAGGCGTTCGGCGTGGTGCCCAACGACCGTACGAACTGATGGCGCAGTGCGGCGGCCGTTCCGAAGCCGGTGCGCCCGGCGATCGTGTCCACCGTTTCGTCGGATGTCTCCAGGAGGTGCTGCGCCAGCAGCACCCGCTGGCGGAGCAGCCAGCGGTACGGAGTGGTGCCCGTCTCCTGCTGGAAGCGGCGGGCGAAGGTGCGCGGTGACATGTGTGCCTGGGCGGCCAGCTGCTCGACGGTCATCTCCTGGTCGAGGTGGCGCTCCATCCAGACCAGCGTCTCGCCGACCGTGTCGCACCGGGTGCGGGGGAGCGGCCGCTTGATGTACTGCGCCTGCCCGCCGTCCCGGTGCGGTGGGACCACCATGCGGCGGGCGATCGCGTTGGCGACACCGGGGCCGTAGGCCTGCCGGACCAGATGCAGACAGGCGTCGATCCCGGCCGCCGTGCCCGCCGAGGTGATGACCGGGCCCTCGTCCACGTACAGCACATCGGGTTCGACGACCGCGCGCGGGAAGCGGCGGGCCAGCTCTCCGGCGTGGCGCCAGTGGGTGGTGCAGCGGCGCCCGTCCAGGAGTCCCGCCGCGCCGAGTACGTACGCGCCGGAGCAGACGCTCAGCACGCGCGCGCCCCGGTCCACGGCCCGGCGCAGGGCGTCGAGGATCTCCTCGGGGTAGTCCCGCTCGATGAAGTGGCTGCCCGCGGGTACGGCGATGAGGTCGGCCTCCTCCAGGCGGTCGAGGCCGTGCGGCGTACCGATGGTGAACCCGGCATGGGTCCGCAGCACCGGGCCCTCGGCGGAGACCACGGCGAAATCGTGGACCGGCAGGCCCTCGTCGCTGCGGTCGAGTCCGAAGACCTCGCACAGCACACCCAGCTCGAAGGGGTGGACCTCGTCGAGCAGCAGGGCGGCGACATTGTTCAGCATGGCGCCAGTGTGGCAGTAATTCGATGTTCCATGACAGTCCTGCCACTGCCGGATCCCGTCCGCGCGGACGAGAGTGGAGCCATGAACGCAATCGAGAACGTCCTGGGCATAGCCGTACTCTTCGCTCTCTTCCTGGTGCCCACCCTGCTCGGACTCTTCCGGGAACGCCGCATCGACCGCCAGTTGCGGGAGGCGGAACGGGCGCGGGGGGACGCGCCCCCGGAAACGGCGGACGCCGCGCAGCCGGTCACGGCCACGCGGCGTCCCTACCTCAGAAGCTGGGCCAGGATCTAGCCGGTCCGACTAGAAGTCGTCGTCGAAGGCGACCGAGCCCTCCACCGCCACCTGGTAAGCGGACGGCCGGCGCTCGAAGAAGTTCGTCAGCTCCTGCACGCCCTGCAGCTCCATGAACGAGAACGGGTTCTCGGAGCCGTAGACCGCCGGGAAACCCAGCCGGGTGAGCCGCTGGTCGGCCACGCACTCCAGGTACTGCCGCATCGACTCCGTGTTCATGCCCGGCAGGCCGTCACCGCACAGATCGCGGCCGAACTGCAGCTCCGCGGCCACGGCCTCCTTCAGCATGTCGGTGACCTGCTGCTGGAGCTCGTCGTCGAAGAGGTCCGGCTCCTCCTTGCGGACGGTGTCCACGACCTCGAACGCGAAGTTCATGTGCATCGTCTCGTCACGGAACACCCAGTTGGTGCCCGTGGCGAGGCCGTGCAGCAGCCCCCGCGAGCGGAACCAGTAGACGTACGCGAACGCGCCGTAGAAGAACAGCCCCTCGATGCACGCCGCGAAGCAGATCAGGTTCAGCAGGAAGCGACGGCGGTCGGCCTTCGTCTCCAGCCGCTCGATCTTCTCGACCGAATCCATCCACTTGAAGCAGAACTGTGCCTTCTCACGGATCGAGGGGATCTCCTCGACCGCGTCGAACGCGGCGGCACGGTCGTCCGGGTCGGGCAGATAGGTGTCCAGCAGCGTCAGATAGAACTGGACGTGCACGGCCTCCTCGAAGAGCTGCCGCGAGAGGTACAGCCGCGCCTCGGGGGAGTTGATGTGCTTGTACAGCGTCAGCACGAGGTTGTTGGAGACGATCGAGTCACCCGTCGCGAAGAACGCGACGAGCCGGCCGATCATGTGCTGCTCGCCGGGGGACAGCTTGGCGAGGTCGGCGACGTCGGAGTGGAGGTCGACCTCCTCGACCGTCCACGTGTTCTTGATCGCGTCGCGGTAGCGCTCGTAGAAGTCCGGGTAACGCATGGGGCGCAGAGTCAGTTCGAAGCCCGGGTCGAGCAGGTTCTTCTCGGATTTGGTGGAGCTCATTACTGGCAGGCCTCGCAGGACTCGGGGTTTTCGAGGGAGCAGGCGATCGCGTCCGCGTCGGGCGCCGAAGCCTGCTGTACGGGAATGGGGGCGGCGGCCGCGGCCTGGCCGGAGGCCGCGCGGGCGATCCGGGTCGCCGGGCGCGAGCGCAGGTAGTACGTCGTCTTCAGCCCCTGCTTCCAGGCGTACGCGTACATCGAGGAGAGCTTGCCGATCGTCGGCGTCTCCAGGAACAGGTTCAGCGACTGGCTCTGGTCGAGGAACGGCGTACGGGCCGCCGCCATGTCGATCAGACCGCGCTGCGGGATCTCCCACGCCGTGCGGTAGAGCGCCCGCACGTCCGCCGGGATCCAGGCGAAGCCCTGCACGGAGCCGCTCGCCTCGCGCAGCGCCTCGCGGGTCCGCGCGTCCCACACGCCGAGCCGCTTCAGTTCCTCCACCAGATACGCGTTGACCTGGAGGAACTCACCGCTGAGCGTCTCGCGCTTGAAGAGGTTGGAGACCTGCGGCTCGATGCACTCGTACACCCCCGCGATCGAGGCGATCGTCGCCGTCGGCGCGATGGCGAGCAGCAGCGAGTTGCGCATCCCGGTCCGTGCGATCCGGGCACGCAGCGCGTCCCAGCGCTCCGGCCAGTTCAGCTCGGTGTCGTAGTGGTCGGGGTGCAGCACACCGCGCGCGGCACGCGTCTCGGACCAGGCCGGCAGCGGGCCCGACCGCTCGGCGAGCTCGCAGGACGCCTCGTACGCCGCGAGCATGATCCGCTCGGAGATCTTCGTGGAGAGCGCGCGGGCCTCGGGGGAGTCGAACGGCAGCCTCAGCTGGAAGAAGACGTCCTGCAGGCCCATGGCCCCGAGGCCGACCGGGCGCCACTTCGCGTTGGAACGGCCGGCCTGCTCGGTCGGGTAGAAGTTGATGTCGACGACCCGGTCGAGGAAGGTCACGGCGGTACGGACGGTGGCGTCCAGCCGCTCCCAGTCGATGGAGCCGTCGGCGACGAACGCGCCCAGGTTGACCGAACCCAGGTTGCAGACGGCCGTCTCGCCGTCGTCGGTGACTTCGAGGATCTCGGTGCACAGGTTCGACGAGTGGACGACGCGGCCCGGCTCGGCGGTCTGGTTCGCGGTCCGGTTGGAGGCGTCCTTGAACGTCATCCAGCCCTGGCCGGTCTGCGCGAGGGTGCGCATCATCCGGCCGTACAGCTCACGGGCCGGCATCGACTTGCGGGCCAGCCCCTTGGCCTCGGCGGCCCGGTACGCGGCGTCGAACTCGTCGCCCCACAGGTCGACCAGCTCGGGCACGTCGGCGGGCGAGAACAGCGACCAGTCGCCGTCCGCGTCGACCCGGCGCATGAACTCGTCCGGGATCCAGTGCGCCAGGTTGAGGTTGTGCGTACGCCGCTGGTCCTCGCCCGTGTTGTCGCGCAGCTCCAGGAACTCCTCGACGTCCGCGTGCCAGGTCTCCAGGTAGACGGCGGCAGCGCCCTTGCGGCGGCCACCCTGGTTGACCGCGGCGACGGAGGCGTCGAGCGTCTTCAGGAACGGCACGATGCCGTTGGAGTGCCCGTTGGTGCCGCGGATCAGCGAACCGCGGGCGCGGATGCGGGAGTACGAGAGACCGATGCCGCCCGCGTGCTTGGAGAGCCGCGCCACCTGGTGGTAGCGGTCGTAGATCGAGTCGAGCTCGTCGAGCGGGGAGTCCAGCAGATAGCAGGAGGACATCTGCGGGTGGCGGGTGCCGGAGTTGAACAGGGTCGGCGAGGACGGCAGGTAGTCGAGCCGGCTCATCAGCCCGTACAGCGCCGCGACTTCGTCCAGGGCGCGCTGCGAGTCGTCCTCGGCGAGCCCGGCCGCCACGCGCAGCATGAAGTGCTGGGGCGTCTCGATGACCTGGCGGGTGTGCGGGTGGCGCAGCAGGTAGCGGCTGTGCAGGGTCCGCAGCCCGAAGTAGCCGAAGCGGTCGTCGGCGCCGTCGGCGAGCGAACGCTCCACCAGCGCGTCGAGGGCCGCCGCGTGCAGCGCGACGAACGCGGCCGTACGGTCCGCGATCAGTCCCTCGCGATGCCCGACGGCGACCGAGGCGGAGAAGGAGACCGCGCCCTGTCCGGCCGCCTCGTCCGCGACGGTGCGGGTCAGGAGCCGGGCGGCGAGCCGGGAGTAGGCGGGGTCCTCGGAGATCAGCCCCGCGGCGGCTTCGGTGGCCAGCGACCGCAGCTCGGCCTCGTCCGCCCGGGCGCTGCGGCCGCGCAGCGCGGCGGCGGCGACGCGACCGGGGTCGGTGTCGGGCAGATCGGCGGTGAGGTCGGTCAGGGTCCGCAGCAGCGCGGTCCCCGGTCCGTCGGATGCGGTCGCCTCGGACTCGACTGCTTCGGACAGGGCGACTGAAGCCGGATCGGCTGGCGCGATGGTCACGTGGTGCTCTCCCTCGCTCGGCTCGGGGCCGGCGGGGAACGGGGCAGCCGGGCAGAGGCGGGCCCGGGGCAGGGCAGTACTCCACTCGGCGTCCACCGGCCCATCCGCGAGGCCCGGACGTCTGGCATCCGGTTCGGTCGAGCCGGATGCGCTGCCGGCAGGTCCTCGGACTCACTCGGGGGTGCGCAAAAGCACACCGAACACACCGTTGCGGGACAGTTCCGGATTCGCACCGGATTCCCCTGCGGCGACAGCGAGGATGAGCATACATGTGGGGGCCGCCCGATGAGGCAGCCCCCACATGTTGTGTCGCGCAACAGAACTCGGACCCGGAGAACGGGCTCTGCGGCCCTCTTGCGGGCCGCGGGACCCCGACCGTGCGGACGGCCCGCCGCGCCCCGCTGGAGGGGCTCGACGGGCCGTCCGCACGGTATCGGCGCGGCCGTCAGTGGCCGCCGGGAGCCCCGGCCGTGGCCGGCGGGAGCTCCACCTGGACGCCCAGGTCGCCGGCGTCGGCCGTGTAGTCGGCCGGAGAGGTCTCGTCGACCCCGGCGGGCGCCTTCACGGCGTTCAGGACGAAGGTGAGCACCACCGTCACCACCACGTTCAGCACGAATGCCGTCAGACCGATGTACCCGATCTCACCGATCCCCGGGATCTCCTTGGACGACCCGCCGAAGTGCGCCTGGGTCGGGCTCGCGACGCCGTACGCGGCCACCGTCCCGTACACCATGCCGACCGCCCAGCCCGCGAGCAGCGCCCAGCGGTGGAACCAGCAGGTGAACAGGCCGCCGACCAGGGCCGGCATCGTCTGGAGGATCCAGATCCCACCGAGCAGCTGGAAGTTGATCGCGACCGTCTTGTCCATGGTGAGGACGAAGGCGAGCGCGCCGACCTTCACCAGCAGCGACACCAGCTTGGAGACCTTGGTCTCCTGCTCGGGGGTCGCGTCCGGTTTCAGGAAGTCCTTGTAGATGTTGCGGGTGAAGAGGTTCGCCGCGGCGATCGACATGATCGCGGCGGGCACCAGCGCGCCGATGCCGATGGCGGCGAACGCGACGCCCGCGAACCAGTCCGGGAACATGTCCTCGAACAGTTGCGGGATGGCCAACTGCCCGTTGTCCACCTTGATCCCGGCGGCGATCGCCATGAAGCCGAGCAGCGCCAGCAGACCCAGCATCAGCGAGTACAGCGGCAGGATCGTGGTGTTGCGCCGGATCACGTTGCGGCTGCGGCTGGAGAGCGTCGCCGTGATCGAGTGCGGATACATGAAGAGCGCCAGCGCCGAGCCCAGCGCCAGGGTCGCGTAGCCCCACTGGCCCGCCTCGCCGGGCGCGAGTCCGGCCACCGGTTTGCCGGCCGCCGCGTTCTTCTGCGAGAACGCCTCGCCCGCCTTGGCGAAGATGTCGTCGAAGCCCCCGAGTTTGATCGGGATGTAGATGATCGCCACCGCGATGACCAGATAGATCAGCCCGTCCTTGACGAACGCGATCAGCGCGGGCGCCCGCAGGCCGGACGAGTAGGTGTACGCGGCGAGCACCGCGAACGCGATCAGCAGCGGCAGGTCCTTGACGAACCAGTGGGTGTTCTCGCCGCCGCCGACTCCCATCACGTCCAGCACCGCCTGGATGCCGACGAGTTGGAGTGCGATGTACGGCATCGTGGCGAGGATGCCCGTGACGGCGACCGCCAGCGACAGCCCCTTCGAGCCGAAGCGCCCGCGGACGAAGTCCGAGGTGGTCACGTACCCGTGCTTGTGCGAGACCGACCAGAGCCGCGGCAGGAAGGTGAAGATCAGCGGGTACACGAGGATCGTGTACGGCACGGCGAAGAAGCCGGCCGCGCCCGCCGCGTAGATCGCCGCGGGAACGGCGACGAAGGTGTACGCGGTGTACAGGTCGCCGCCGAGCAGGAACCAGGTGACCCAGGTCCCGAACGACCGTCCGCCCAGGCCCCATTCGTCGAGACTCGCGTCGTTCTCGGCCTTCCGCCAGCGTGCCGCCAGGAAGCCCATGACCGTGACGGCCAGGAAGAAGAAGATGAAGACGCCGAGCGCGACGCCGTTCACGCCGTCCTTCATGCCGACGCACCCCCCTTGCGGGCGCGCTGGTCACGCTGCCACAGCTTGTACGCGAGCATCGTGAGCGCGGTGGAGATCAGCACCCAGAGCATCTGGTACCAGTAGAAGAACGGAATACCGATGAAGGAGGGGTCCACCTTCGCGTACGAACTCACCCAGAGCATCGCCACGAACGGCGCAATGAGACAGAGGGCGATGACCACCCGTACAGGTGTGACGGTGGGTGGATTCTCTGCTGGGTCTGCTGGGTCTGCTGGGTCTGCTGGCATGTGGCGACTCCGTCCCCTCGCTGATCACCTGGTGTAATGCGCAGGAAATCTAGGGGAGGAATCCGGTCACCGTCACCCCCCGTCCGCATTGCGGTCCGGAAACGGTCCCGCGAATGGGCGTGAATGTTCGAAATGGTTTCAAGTGTACGGAACTTGGTCCGGACCGGGGCACGCGAACGGCCCCCGTGGAGTGCTGGATCCCACGAGGGCCGAGGCGGTTGTACGGAGAGGGCGGTGGCCGGAAACGGTTGGTCGCCGCGCCGGGGATCAGTCCGTCGGCCGCTTCAGGCGCGCCACGAACTTGTACCGGTCACCGCGGTAGACCGAGCGCACCCACTCCACCGGCTCGCCCCGGCCGTCGAGCGAGTGCCGGGACAGCATCAGCATCGGCAGGCCCACGTCGGTGCCGAGCAGTCCGGCCTCGCGCGGGGTGGCCAGCGAGGTCTCGATGGTCTCCTCGGCCTCGGCCAGCCGTACGTCGTACACCTCCGCCAGTGCGGTGTAGAGGGAGGTGTACTTCACCAGTGAACGGCGCAGCGCGGGAAAGCGTTTGGCCGAAAGGTGCGTGGTCTCGATCGCCATCGGCTCCCCGCTGGCGAGCCGCAGCCGCTCGATCCGCAGCACGCGGCCGCCGGCCGTGATGTCGAGCAGTCCGGCGAGTGTGTCGTCGGCCGTGACATAGCCGATGTCCAGCAACTGGGACGTCGGTTCGAGCCCCTGGGCGCGCATGTCCTCGGTGTACGAGGTGAGTTGCAGGGCCTGGGAGACCTTCGGTTTGGCGACGAAGGTGCCCTTGCCCTGGATGCGCTCCAACCGGCCCTCGACGACCAGCTCCTGGAGCGCCTGGCGCACGGTCGTGCGCGAGGTGTCGAACTCGGCGGCCAGGGTCCGCTCCGGCGGCACGGGTGTGCCCGGCGGCATGGTGTCCGTCATGTCGAGGAGATGTCGCTTCAGCCGGTAGTACTTGGGGACGCGCGCCGTCCGTGTGGCCGCGCCCGTCTCGTTCTCCGTACTGCCCCCGTCGGCACCCATGGCCCGCCTTCCCGACTGCTGCGTTGCTGCCGTCACCGGCTCCTCCGTCTGTCGCGGCTCACATGGTGGCACGGTCCGGTCACGGCTCGTCGCCCTCCCTCAGGTGTCGGTCCTATAACGGACGCGAGTGCACTTCTTATACACCCTTGACACCCCAAAAGGTCTAGGCCAAGCTCCCGGTACTGGTCTAAACCATTAAAGACCAGGTCCCAGCCCCAGCAGTACTCGTCGACGGTCTTCGCGGGGGAGGGGTTGCAGCATCCCTGAGGAGGGTGGCGTGAAGCGCAAGCTCATCGCGGCGATCGGCGTCGCGGGCATGTTGGTTTCGATCGCAGCGTGTGGTTCGGACGACGACAAGACTTCGTCCAAGGACCCGAAGGACCGCAAGGAGACGCTCACCGTCTGGCTGATGTCGGACGCGCAGAGCACCTGGCCCGAGCTGGTCAAGGATGTCAACAGCCAGTTCAAGGCGAAGTATCCCAACGTCAAGGTCAACGTCCAGTACCAGACCTGGGCGGACAAGGCCAAGAAGCTCGACGCCGCTCTGGCCGGTGACAAGTTCCCGGACGTCGTCGAGCTCGGCAACACCGAGACCATGACGTACATCCTCAACGGGGCCCTCGGGGAGATCGACCCGAAGAAGTACGAGAACTCGGACACCTGGATCAAGGGTCTGAAGGACACCTGCGCCTTCGAGGGCAAGCAGTACTGCGTGCCCTACTACGCGGGCGCCCGCGTGGCGATCTACAACAAGGACATGTTCAAGGCCGGCACCGGCAAGGACACCCTCCCCGCCACGCAGGACGAGCTGACCGCCGCCCTCGACAAGATCGGTGCGAAGTACGGCAAGGACAAGGCGTTCTCGCCGCTGTACCTGCCGGGTCGGTACTGGTACGCCGCGATGTCCTACGTCGCTGCCGAGGGCGGCCAGATAGCCAAGTACGACGAGGGCAAGAAGGAGTGGAAGTCCACCCTCTCCACCCCCGAGGCCCAGAAGGGCATCACCGACTTCGTCGAGCTGGTCAAGAAGTACAACCACGGGGACAAGACCAAGGACGAGGCGGACCACGCCAACGTCATGGCCAACGAGAAGACCGCGCTTCTCTACGGCAACGGCTGGGAGGCCGGAAGCGTCGTCGACTCCAAGGCGAACGGCAACCCGAAGCTGGAAGGCAAGATCGCCACCGCCGGTATGCCCGGCCCGAACGGCAAGGCCCTCCCCTCCTTCATCGGCGGCTCCGACCTGGCCACCATCTCCAAGTCCAAGATCCAGGACCTTGGCGAGGAGTGGATCTCGATGTTCACCAGCGAGAAGTCCGAAGAGGTGCTCGCCTCCAAGAACATCCTCCCGAACAACACCAAGCAGCTTGAGCCGCTGAAGGCCAAGCCGGAGACCGCGGCCATCGCCAACGCCGTGCCGGACGCCTGGTTCACCCCGATCGCCCCGGGCTGGACGGCGATCGAGAAGAAGGAAACGCTCGAAGTCATGCTGCTCGACATCATCAAGGGCAAGTCGGTCGCGGACGCCACCAAGGCGGCCGACGCGGAGATCGACTCGATGATCAACAAGGACTCCTGAGCCTCCGTCTCACGGAATCCGAGCCGGTGGACTCCTGAACCAGCGGCTCCAGTGATCATTCGCGGGGGTGGCGATCCGAAAGGAACCGCCGCCCCCGCCCCCCGGTACCAGGTCCGAACGGAAGGCCAGCACAGTGAGTGCCGCCGATATGAAAGCAGCCGACCCGCCGGTGTCCGTCCCGCGGGCCCCTGAGGGGACGCAACCTCAGCCTGCGAAGAACGTGAACCGTCCACCGCGGAAGGCCGGCGCTCTGCTGCCGTACCTCCTGATAGCTCCGGCGTTCATCGCGATCGCCGCTGTGTTCGTCTGGCCCTTCATCAAGACGGTCATCATGTCCTTCCAGGACGTGGGCCGCCGGGAGCTGTGGTCGGGACAGGCCGCTCCCTGGGTGGGTTTCGACCAGTTCACCAACATCCTGGGCGACGGCGAGTTCTGGGACGTCGTCTGGCGGACCATCATCTTCATGGCCGTCTGCGTCGCCGCGACCATGGCCGGCGGCCTGGGCCTCTCCATGCTCATGCAGCGGATGGCCACATGGGTACGGCTCCTGCTGACCGCCGCACTGGTCGCTGCCTGGTCCATGCCCCTCCTCGTGGCCACCTCCATCTTCCGGTGGTTCGCGGACTCCGACTACGGCGTCCTGAACATGGTGCTGAGCAAGTACCTCGGGATCGACGCGCAGGGGCACAACTGGTTCCTCGACCCGAAGCAGGGCTTCGTCATCATCGGAGCGGTCGTGGTCTGGGGGGCCATCCCCTTCGTCTCCGTGACCCTGTACGCCGCGCTGACCCAGGTTCCCAAGGAGCTCGAAGAAGCCGCCTCGCTCGACGGAGCCGGCACCTTCGGCGTCTTCCGCTACGTCACCTGGCCCGTCATCAAGCCGGTCTTCCAGATGGTCGCCACCCTGTCCGTGCTCTGGGACTTCAATGTCTTCGGCCAGATCTTCCTGATGCGCGGCAACAAGCCGGAACCCGAGTACTCCGTTCTCGGCATCTACTCGTTCGAGAAGGCATTCGAGTCCAACTCGTTCAGCCAGGGCGCCGCCATCTCACTCATCACGGTCCTGCTGCTGTCCGGCGTCGCCGTGTACTACCTGCGCCAGCTGCTCAAGATCGGAGAGGTCGAGTGAGTACCTCCACGCCTCAGGTCCTCCGCCCGGACCGCAAGAAGAGCCGCATCGGCTACAACATCGCGGGTCTCGTCGCCTTCGTGCTCATGGCGTTCCCGGTCTACTGGCTGGTTGTCAGCTCCCTGCGGCCCAACGCCGAGATCCGCAGCTACGACCAGACGCTGTGGCCGACGTCGATCACCTTCGACAACTTCTCCCGGGCCATCAAGCAGCCGAACTTCGGCACGGCCATCGAATCCAGCCTCATCGTGTGCGGCGTCGCCGTCCTCGGCGGCATGCTGCTCGCCACGATCGCGGCCTTCGCCATCGGCCGGTTCCGGTTCCGCGGGCGCAAGTTCTTCATGATCGTGCTGCTCGTCGTCCAGCTGCTGCCGCCGACGGCCATGCTGATCCCCATCTACATCCAGCTCAACGACCTCGGTGGACTCAACGAGTACTGGGGCGTCATCGTCATCTACCTCGTCTCCACCCTGCCGTTCGCGACGTGGATGATCCGCGGCTTCGTGATCAACATTCCGCAGGAACTCGAAGAGTCGGCCATGGTCGACGGCTGCAGCCGGATGGGAGCGTTCTGGCGCGTCACCTTCCCCCTGCTGGCCCCCGGCCTCGCCGCCGCTTCCATCTTCTCGCTGATCACGGCCTGGAACGAATACCTGCTCGCCTACGTCGTCCTGCAGGACAACGACAAGTACACCCTCAACGTCTGGCTGATGAACTTCACCACTTCGCGAGGCATCGACTACGGCGCGCTGATGGCGGCTTCGACGCTGATCGCGATCCCGGTCGTGGCCTTCTTCCTGCTGGTGCAGAAGTACATGGCAACCGGCCTCACCTCCGGCGCCGTGAAGGGATAACGCTCCTCCATGACCACCTTGACATCCACCACGGACACCGTCACCCGCGACGCTCTCGCCGTGCTGCAGCCAGGATTCACCGGCACCACCGCCCCGGACTGGGTGCTGCGCCGGGTCGACGAAGGTCTCGCCTCCGTCGCCCTGTTCGGCCGCAACATCCGGACGGCCGAGCAGGTCGCCGCGCTCACCGCCCAGCTCAGGGCCGGGCGCGAGGACCTCCTCGTGGCGATCGACGAGGAGGGCGGTGACGTCACCCGGCTGGAGGTGCGCACCGGGTCCTCCTTCCCCGGCAACCTCGCGCTCGGCCACGTCGACGACGTGGCGCTGACCCGCGCGGTCGCCCAGGAGCTGGGGCGCCGGCTCGCGGAGTGCGGCGTCAACCTCAACTGGGCACCGTCCGCGGACGTCAACTCCAACCCGGGCAACCCGATCATCGGCGTACGGTCCTTCGGCGCCGACACCCAGCTCGTGGCCCGGCACACCGCCGCGTACATCGAGGGCCTCCAGGCCGCCGGAGTCGCCGCCTGCACCAAGCACTTCCCGGGGCACGGCGACACCGCGATCGACTCGCACCACGCGATGCCGCGCATCGACGTGGACCTGGAGACGCTGTACGCCCGAGAACTGGTGCCCTTCCGGGCGGCCGTCGCGGCGGGTTCCAAGTGCGTGATGAGCGCGCACATCCTGCTGCCGGCACTCGACCCGGACCGCCCCGCGACGGTGAGCCCGCAGATCCTCACCGGACTGCTGCGTGAAGAGCTGGGCTACGACGGCCTGATCGTCACCGACGCCGTGGAGATGCAGGCCATCGCCGGGACGTACGGCATCGAGCGCGGCTCCGTTCTCGCGATCGCCGCGGGGGCCGACGCCCTGTGCGTCGGTGGCGGGCTGGAGGACGACGGCACGGTGCAGCGGCTGCGCGACGCGCTGGTCGCGGCGGTACGCAGCGGTGAACTCGCCGAGGAGCGGCTCGCGGACGCGGCCGCACGGGTGCGTGCCCTCGCGTCCTGGACGCAGGGGGCCGCGAGGACCGGTTCGGGGCCGGGCGCGGCAGTGCAGGAGGGGACCGCCTCCGGCACCGGGATCGGTTCCGACATCGGCCTGGTCGCCGCCCGCCGCGCGGTGCGGGTGACGGGCTCCGCCGAGCCGCTGACCGGACCCGCCTATGTTGCCGCGTTCACCTCCGCGTCGAACATCGCGGTCGGCAACGAGACCCCCTGGGGCGTCGCCGCGGAGCTGGGCCGGCTGGTGCCGGGCACGGAGACCGACACGTACAGCAGCGAGACCGAGGAACCCGCGGCCGCCGTGCTGCGGGCCGCGGGGGAGCGGCGCGTCGTCGTGGTCGTCCGCGACGTCCACCGCCACGCCTGGATGGCCGAGGCCCTCGACGCCCTGGTGGCGGAGCGCCCCGACACGATCGTGGTCGAGATGGGCGTTCCGCAGGCGCCTCCCAGGGGCGCCCTGCACATCGCCACCCACGGCGCGGCCCGCGTCTGCGGCCTGGCGGCCGCGGAGATCATCGCCGGCGGTACGGGCGGCTCCCGGGCCTGACGGCAAGGCATGATGCGGCCCGGGGGTCCGCATCACGCCTGCCCGGCCCCCGGGCCGCCCCCGCGCCCGTCCGGTGCTTGAGACACCCGTCCACGCGTCCGCGCCTCCCCGCGGCGCAGGGCCCAACGGTTACGAGAGAGGGCCGGGGCACCCATCACGGGTGCCCCGGCCCTCTCTCCACGTCCGGGACGACGACTAGAGACCCTGCCACAGCGGCTTCGCCGCGTACGTGGCGCGGAAGTAGTCCGCCAGCCTCAGCTTCGACGCCGCGGCCTCGTCCACCACCACCGTCGCATGCGGATGCAGCTGCAGCGCGGACGCGGGCACGATCGAGGCCACCGGCCCCTCCACCGTCTGTGCCACGGCATCCGCCTTGCCCTCGCCGGTGGCGAGCAGGATCGGGTGGCGGGACTCCAGGATCGTGCCGATGCCCTGGGTGATCACGTGGTGCGGAACCTGCGAGATGTCGTTGCCGAAGAAGCGCGCGTTGTCGACCCGGGTCTGCTCGGTGAGCGTCTTGATCCGGGTACGCGACGCGAGCGAGGAGCACGGCTCGTTGAAGCCGATGTGCCCGTCGGTGCCGATGCCGAGGAGCTGCAGGTCCACCCCGCCGGCCTCGGCGAGCGCCTTGTCGTACGCCTGGCAGGCGGCCGGGATGTCCTCGGCGGAGCCGTCGGGGCCCATGAAGGACGCCTCGGACAGGCCGAGCGGTTCGACGACCTCGCGCAGCACCACGGAGCGGTAGGACTCGGGGTGGCCCGCCGGCAGCCCGACGTACTCGTCGAGCTGGCAGATGCGGGCGCGCGAGGCGTCCACGGCGCCGGAGCGGACCTTGGCCGCCAGCGCCTGGTAGATGGGCAGCGGAGTAGAGCCCGTGGCAACGCCGAGAAGGGCGTCGGGCTTGCGGCTCAGCAGGGCGCCGATGGACTCTGCGATGAGTTCGCCGCCTGCCTTGGCGTCCGGGACGATGACAACTTCCACGCGGGGCCTGCCGATCTGAGGAGTCGTATCAATATGTGGTATAGACCAATCGTGGTCCAATCTAGCAGAACCGGGTAACACGGGCACGGCCTGCCGTACCCGTCCCGGCCACACCCCGCAGGCGGCTGTCCGCATCCCCGTGGCCGACTGGGGCGAGCGGCGTTCCTGACCCCCCGGAACACCCCTGGGAGGCACTCGACGTGTCCGCCGCCCCTTCCGCCGGGGGAGCGGGCAGCCGGGGCGGATCATGGCCGGTGAGAGGGCCGAACAGCCCGCGGCGCTGCATCGCATCCCCGGCCGGGGCGCCCCCGGGATCCGCGAGGTGGCTGCCAAGATCGCGGCGAGGAAGCCGCGCTTCGTCCTCCTCGCGGCCCGTGGTGCGCCGGACGGCGCCGCGCTCTCGCCGCTCAAGATGGCGGCGTACGAGGTGGCGATCGCCCGCGGCCGGGACCCGGACGCCCTCCCGCGCGCCGGCCGGAGGTCACCGAGACCCGCCGACCCCGCCGGTCACGGGGGCGCGGAGCCCCCTGGAGACACCCGCGGGCCGCGGCGCCGGGACGGGACCCTCGGCCCGTCCGGCACCGCAGCCCGGAGTTGCTCGGCCGGCGGTGTGCGGTGCCCCCGGCCGGGGAGAGGTACCTGCGCGGTCAGGGCAGAGAGCGCGGGTACCTCGATCCGCTCTCCTGTGCGGGGAGAGCGGAAGCTCTGTCTTGAGCATTGTGGACTAGACCATTCGCCCCTGTCCATCCGTCGGAGCACCGCAATTTCCGGGGCTCCTCCCCCTTGCACGTACGGCCGGGTCATTCGGTTCGGAACCCGTACCCGTCCGCGGGTACGCTCGCACACGTGCCCTCCATGAACGACCTCGTCCGCCAGCACACAGCCCTCGGTGACACCGACCTGGAGTGGCTGCATCTGCTGGTGTCGGAGTGGCAGCTGCTCTCCGACCTCTCCTTCGCCGACCTCGTGCTGTGGGTCCCCACCCGCGACGGCACCCGCTACGTCTCCGTGGCCCAGATGCGGCCCAACACCGGCCCCACCTCCTACCAGGACGACATGGTCGGGCACCTGGTGCCGCGCGGCCGGCGCCCGCTGCTGGACGCGGCGCTGGACGAGGGCCGGATCGTGCGCGAGGGCGACCCGGAGTGGCGCGAGGAGGTCCCGGTCCGGGTCGAGTCCATCCCCGTACGCCGTGAGGGCCGGGTCCTCGGCGTCATCGCCCGCAACACCAACCTCCTGACGGTGCGGACGCCGTCCCGGCTGGAGCTCACCTATCTCCAGTCGGCCTCCGACCTGGCCCAGATGATCGCCGCCGGGTCCTTCCCGTTCCCCGGCCAGCAGGTCGACATGGACGCGTCGCCGCGCGTCGGCGACGGGCTGATCAGGCTCGACGCCGACGGAGTCGTCCAGTACGCCAGCCCCAACGGTCTCTCCGCGTACCACCGTCTCGGCCTCGCCTCCGATCTGGTCGGCCAGCACCTCGGCGGGATCACCGCCGAACTGGCCCCCTCCCGCGGCCCGGTTGACGAGGCACTGGTCAAACTCGCCAGCGGTTACGCGCCCCGCGAGTTCGAGGTCGAGTGCGCGGGCGGGGTGATCCAGCTCCGGGCGATCCCGCTCAAGCCCAAGGGGGTCCGGATCGGCTCCCTGGTCCTCCTCCGGGACGTCACGGAACTGCGCCGCCGCGAGCGGGAGTTGATCACCAAGGACGCCACCATCCGGGAGATCCACCACCGGGTGAAGAACAACCTCCAGACCGTCGCCGCCCTGTTGCGGCTCCAGGCCCGCCGGATGGACTCGGAGCAGGGCCGCGAGGCGCTCAACGAGGCGGTGCGGCGCGTCGGTTCGATCGCCATCGTCCATGAGACGCTGTCCCAGAATCTGGACGAGCGGGTGGAGTTCGACGAGATCGCCGACCGGGTCATCGCGATGGTCGCCGAGATCTCCCCGGGCAAGGTCACCTGCCGGCGCACGGGCCGCTTCGGCATACTCGATGCCGAAGTGGCCACACCGCTGGCGATGGTGCTCACCGAAGTCCTGCAGAACGCCCTGGAACACGCCTTCACCCTCGCCGAGTCCGGCACGGTGGAGGTGTCGGCGGTACGCGGTGGCTCCTCCGCCGAAGCGCGGCTGCTGATCACCGTTCAGGACGACGGCTGCGGTCTGCCCGAGGGTTTCGACCCGCAGCGCGCCGGCAATCTGGGGCTCCAGATCGTGAGAACGCTGGTGGAGGGCGAGTTGGGCGGGACCTTCGGGATGGTCCCGGCCCCCGAGCGAGGCACCCGGGTCGTCCTCGACATCCCGGTCCGCACCGCGAAGTAGCCCCGGCGGCCGGTCGTCGGCCGGAACGAGCACAGCAGTGAGCCCGGACCGTGATCACGGTCCGGGCTCACTGTTCAAGCGTGCGCTTCGGGGGTACTGCGCGCTGCGACTCGGGGGGCGGGGTTGTGCGTACGCTCTGTACGCGCCGCCTGGCTGAGGCTCGTAGCGGTGGCGTCGGATCAGGCGCTGGCGTTACGCGCCCGGTTGCGAGCTGCACGGCGCTTCATTGCGCGGCGCTCGTCCTCGCTGAGGCCACCCCAGACGCCGGAGTCCTGGCCGGACTCGAGCGCCCACTGCAGGCACTGCTCCATGACGGGGCAGCGGCGGCAGACGGCCTTGGCTTCCTCGATCTGCAGCAGCGCAGGACCGGTGTTGCCGATGGGGAAGAACAGCTCGGGGTCTTCCTCACGACAAACGGCGTTGTGACGCCAGTCCATGGCTGCTACCTCTCCTTGGTATTACATACTGGTGCTTGTGAATGTGAACGCTTTCACGAATCCCCCCGCAGATGACGGGCCGACGCCCAGATGAACTGGTTGTGGTCCTGTGCAGTGAGGAGGGGTTCTGGCTCTCAGTGGAGGCTGTTGTTGCGCCGTCCCGATCGCCATGTAGAGATTCGCAAACCTCAGCGGCGGATACAACCCCTTCTGGAAAGTTTTTTTTGATTCCTCGGTGTCGACTAGGTCACAGCCGTACTTCTATGGGGTGGAGTCCAGCCCAAACGTTCGAGTTAAAGGACTTTGGTCCCTTCCACTCACACAATCACACGCAGTGCACGGCGTACGCCTGTGAACGTCACACTGGTGCGCACTCCCAGGTGGTCGCCATCCATCTGGAAAGGCAGTGGTGCCTTTGAATGCAAGGTGAAGTCCGTGAGGTCGTGAAGTGAAACTGCGTGCTTGCCGCGAGGCCCCTTCTCCGGGCTCGAAGTGAGCAGCTGGGTGCCGTAACGGGCGACCGCCGGAGTGGACAGCCGCTTCAGCCCGAGCACGTCCAGACCGGTGTCGAAGGTGGCCTTCGGGGACGCGTACATGGGGCGATTCCCCAGGTAGGTCCAGGGGGCCGTGTTGGAGATTATGGACAGCGCGAGGTCGGTGACCGGATCCTGCCCCGGGGTCTCCAGGGTCATCACGCCATGTCTGCGGTGCGGCTCCTCCAGAAACTGCCGGACCACCTGGCGTACATACAGGGCGTGCGTCGAGCGCTTACCGCGTTCGCGCTGCTGTTCGACCCGGCCGACCACGCCCGCGTCGAATCCGAGTCCGGCGCAGAAAGTGAACCAGCGCTCGGGAACCGACTCGTCCTCGGTGCCGGGAGTGCCGGCCGCCAGTCCGAGACCGACCGTACGTTCGGTGCGGTTGGCGAGTGCGTCCAGGATCGCGCCGGTCGCCTCCACCGCGTCGTTGGGCAGGCCCAGGGCGCGCGCGAAGACATTGGTGGAGCCGCCGGGAACCACCGCGAGGCTCGGCAGGCTGTCCAGATCGGGGCCGTTGTGGAGGAGGCCGTTGACCACCTCGTTGACCGTGCCGTCGCCGCCCAGGGCGACCACGAGGTCGATGTCGTCGGCGTCCGCGGCCTGCCGCCCCAGGTCCCGGGCGTGGCCCCGGTACTCCGTGGTCACGGCCTCCAGCTTCATCTCGCTGGCCAGTGCGTGGATCAGCACGTCACGCGTCCGCGCACTGGTGGTGGTAGCAGCTGGATTGACCACGAGAAGTGCGCGCATGACCGCCAGACTACCTACCGCGCGGTATCGCTCTGAAGTCCTGCCCCATAGCCTTTACGCTCGGTGACGGACCGGGCGCGTTTTCACCCCGGCTTCGCTTTCACGGGGCCGGGATGCCAACCTGCAAGGGTGAGTACTCAGCAGAACACGCCGTCGTCGTCGCCTCTGCCGTCGGCCGAACCGGCGAAGCCGAGCAGGATCACCCTCGTGGCCGGACTCACCGCCCTTGAGGGGGCGGCGCTCGTCATCGGCGGGATCTACATGCTGGTCATGGGGCTGCTCGGACGCCCCGAGAGCCCGCAGCAGGCGGAGATGGGCGGCCTCACGCTGATCGCGCTCGGCCTGATCCCGTTGATCGCCGCGCGTGGCCTGCTGCGGCGGCGCAGCTGGAGCCGCGGCCCCGCGCTCATCACGCAGATCATCGCGCTCCCGGTGGCCTGGACGCTGCTGCGGTCCCACGGCGCGCTGATCCCGGCCGGGATCGTCCTCGCCGCGGTGGTCCTGACGGCGCTCTACCAGCTGGTCAGGCCGGCGACGATCGAGGCACTCGGCATCCGCCGCCCCGGCACGGCGACGGGCACCGCAGCCGACACCACGCCGGAGGCCTGAGCCGGGTGCCCGGTGTCCGGGTGAGGCGGTCGTGAACCCGTCCGCTCCGCCCTGCCCGCCCGGGCGGGGCGCGCGGTCCTCGACGCTTCCGCCGTCCCGCGCGCCCGCACCGGCCCTTCGCGCTACTCCTCGACGAGCAGCCGCTCGCGCAGCTGCGCCAGTGTGCGGGCCAGCAGCCGCGAGACGTGCATCTGCGAGATGCCGACCTCCTGCGCGATCTGCGACTGGGTCATGTTGCCGAAGAAGCGCAGCAGCAGAATCCGCTTCTCGCGCGGCGGCAGGTCCTCCAGCAGCGGCTTGAGCGACTCCCGGTACTCGACGCCCTCCAGCGCCTCGTCCTCGGAGCCCAGCGTGTCCGCGACCGCCGGGGACTCGTCGTCCGTGTCCGGCACGTCCAGCGAGAGCGTGCTGTACGCATTGGCCGACTCCAGGCCCTCCAGCACCTCTTCCTCGGAGATGCCCAGCCGCTCGGCGAGCTCGTGCACCGTCGGTGAGCGGCCGTGCTGCTGGGAGAGCTCGGCGGTGGCCGTGGTGAGCGAGAGGCGCAGCTCCTGGAGCCGGCGCGGCACCCGGACCGCCCAGCCCTTGTCGCGGAAGTGGCGCTTGATCTCGCCGACGACCGTCGGGGTCGCGTACGTCGAGAACTCGACGCCGCGGTCCGGGTCGAACCGGTCGACCGATTTGATCAGGCCGATCGTGGCGACCTGGGTCAGATCGTCCAGCGGCTCGCCGCGGTTGCGGAACCGGCGGGCGAGATGCTCCACGAGCGGCAGATGCATCCGCACCAGCTGATTGCGCAGCTCCGCCTTCTCGGCCGATCCGTCGGGAAGGCCGCGCAGTTCGATGAACAGCGCCCGCGCCCCGCTGCGGTCCTGTGGATCGTGGTGCCCGTGCTCGCTCATCTGGCCCGCCCGCTCCGCCTGCGACTGCTCCACCGCGACCGTACGGCCCGCAGGCCCGTCCGCCCCGTCCTCCGGATGGGGCAGGGCCTGCTGCTCCGGGATGCCTGCTGCGCGCACCACCCCTGGTCGCATCGTCTCGTCCCGCACAGGACCGTCCCCGTTCCCGTTGCTCACGCCGGCCCGGGTCCCGCGCCGCGCTGTTTGTACAGGCTGATGCTGACCGTGCGGTCGTCGGCCACCGAGGAGTCCACCTTTCCGGCCAGTGCGGAGAGCACCGTCCAGGCGAAGGTGTCGCGCTCCGGTGCCCGGCCGTCCGTCGTCGGCGCCGACACGGTCACCTCGAGAGAATCCTCGATGAGCCGGAAGACGCAGCTGAGGACGGAGCCCGGCACGGCCTGCTGAAGCAGGATCGCGCAGGCCTCGTCGACCGCGATGCGAAGATCCTCGATCTCGTCGAGGGTGAAGTCCAAGCGCGCTGCGAGACCGGCCGTGGCCGTACGCAGCACCGACAGGTAGGCACCCGCAGCGGGCAGCCGGACCTCTACGAAGTCCTGATTCCCGGGCTCGCCTGCGATCTGGGACACCCTCACCTCCAAGGTGGCACAAACTCTTTCGAGGATCCGGGAAGGGTGCCCCGGAGCCATGCGGTACGTCTTCGGTTCTGGCCCGGTGACGCTATCGCGATCCATGATGCCGTGTCGCCGGGCCCCCACCCATGACTGTCACTCATGGTAAACCCATGAGTACACACGGTGGGTAGGGGTCTGCGGCGGTCAATTACGAACAACCGGCGCCGGTTTGACGTACCCAGACGTCAGACGATCGAACCGTCCTCGAAGCACCAGCGCCAGCTCTCGCCCGGCTCGAAGCTCCGCATCACCGGATGGCCGGTCTCCTTGAAGTGTGCGGTGGAGTGCTGCAGCGGCGAGGAATCGCAGCAGCCGACATGGCCGCAGACCAGACAGAGCCGCAGCTGCACCGGGTGGCTCCCCGCCGCGAGGCAGCCGAGGCAGGTCCCGCTGAGCGGGGCCGGCTCGGGGCGCGGCAGTTCGGACACGTGCGGACATTCACTCATGATTGTCAGGTTACGACGGATGCGAGGACCGTGAAATGGACGCATTGCCGCTGGTGGCACTGGTCGCTGCCAGTGCGGCCGTGGCGGGGGCCGCGCGCCGCACCCCCGTACCGGCCCCCCTGCTGCTGGTCGCGGCGGGGCTGGTCGCCTCGTATCTGCCGGGGGTGCCGACGTACAGCCTGGACGCGCACGTCGTGCTGCCGCTGCTGCTGCCTCCGTTGCTCTACACGGCGGCCGTGGACAGCTCGTACCTCGATCTGCGGGCCAATCTCCGGCCCATCGCGCTGCTCTCCGTCGGTTACGTCCTGTTCGCGACCGTCGCGGTCGGCTGGCTGGCTTACCGCCTCGTGCCCGACCTGCCCCTCACCGCCGCGCTGGTGCTCGGCGCGGTCGTCGCCCCGCCGGACGCGGTCACGGCCGCCGCGATCGCCCGCCGGGTCGGGCTGCCCGGCCGCGTCACGACGATCCTGCAAGGTGAGTCCCTGGTGAACGACGCCACCGCCATCACCGCCTACAAGGTGGCGCTCGCCGCCGCCGTCGGCGAGGGCATGAGCTGGGGCGCCGGGATCGGTGAGTTCCTCCTCGCCGCGGTGGGCGGCGTCGTGGTCGGCCTGGCGCTGATGGTGCCGCTGCACTGGCTCCGTACGCACCTCAAGGAGGCCCTGCTCCAGAACACGCTGTCGCTGCTGATCCCCTTCGTGGCGTACGCGGCGGCCGAACGCGTGCACGCCTCCGGGGTGCTCGCCGTGGTCGTCGTCGCGCTCTATCTGGGGCACCGGTCCTGGCAGGTGGACTTCGCGACCCGGCTCCAGGAGGCGGCCGTGTGGAAGATGGTCGCGTTCATCCTGGAGTCTGCGGTCTTCGCGCTGATCGGGCTCCAGCTGCCCTTCGTACTCAAGGGGCTCGGCACATACGCGGTGGCGGACGCTCTCTGGTACGCGGTCGCCGTGTTCCTCGCCGTCGTCGTGGTCCGCTTCATCTGGGTCTATCCGGCGACGTATCTGCCCCGCTGGCTGTCGCGGCGGATCAGGGAGCGCGAGACGGAGACGACCTGGATGGGGCCGCTGATCGTCGGCTGGGCCGGCATGCGCGGGGTCGTCTCGCTCGCCATCGCCTTCTCCATCCCGTTGGCCACGACCGCCGGGGCGGCCTTCCCGGCCCGCAACCTGGTTCTGTTCCTGACCTTCACCACCGTCATCGGCACCCTCGTCGTGCAGGGGCTCAGCCTGCCGCTGCTGGTGCGCGTCCTGAGGCTTCCCGGCCGCGACACGACGGCGGAGACGCTGGCCGAGGCGCAGGCGCAGAGCGAGGCGTCCACGGCCGCCGAGGCGCGCCTGGAGGAGCTGCTCGACGACCCGCGCAACTCTCTGCCGGGACCGCTCACCGACCGGCTGCGCACCGTCCTGGAGCGCCGCCGCAACGCCGTGTGGGAGCGGCTGGGCGCGGCCAATCCGGTGACCGGGGAGTCGGCGGACGACACGTACCGGCGCCTGGCCGGGGAGATGATCGATGCCGAGCGCGAGGTCTTCGTACGGCTGCGGGACGAGCGGCGGATCGACGACGAGATGCTCCGCACGCTGCTCAGACGGCTCGACCTGGAGGAGGCGGCGGCCTACCGGGAGGAGTCCGACGCGCCCTGACCGGGCGGGCCGGAATCGGAAGGGAGCCGGGGCGTTGTGCGGCGGCTGATGCCGCAGCTCTCCCGCCTGCCGGTGCCTGGGACGCGGAAGCGGGTCGGCACGACCGGCCCGGTGAGGCGGGCACGCGCGGCGAGCCGGCCCTCCCGCCTACGGCACGGCGCGGGCCGGTACGCGCGGCGCGGGCCGGCCCGTGATCACGGCCGCGACCGTGGTTCCCGCCGGGAACGCGCCCTCCTCTGCCAGCGCGGTGAGCGCGTACAGCAGCTTGGCGACGTAGAGCCGCTCGACGGGCAGCCCGTGCCGCTGCTCGAAGTCGTCCGCGAAGGCGTGCAACCGCGGGGGCGTACGGGCGTAGCCGCCGAAGTGGAAGCGCTCGTCCAGGGACCACGATCCGGCAGGACCGCCGAACGCCTCCTGCTGCAGTTCCCCTACCGCGGCGCCGAGGAAGCCGCCGCGCAGCACCGGGATACCGAGGGCGCGCTGCCCCGGTGCGAGGCCGGCGGCGAGCCCGGCGAGTGTGCCACCGGTACCGCAGGCGACCGCGACCACGTCGGCCCGCCCGCGCAACTCGTGGCCCAGCTCCGTACAGCCCTGTGCGGCCAGGGCGTTGCTGCCGCCCTCCGGGATGACGCAGCACTCCCCGAAGGCGCTCAGCAACCCCGCCAGGACCTCGGGATCGGCCTTCGCGCGGTACGTCGCACGGTCCACGAAGTGCAGGGTCATGCCATCGGCGGCGCACTGCGTGAGCGAGGGGTTGAGCGGGCGGCCGGCCAGTTCGTCACCGCGTACGACCCCGACCGTGCGGAACCCGAGCAGCCGCCCGGCGGCGGCCGTGGCCCGCAGATGGTTGGAGTAGGCGCCGCCGAAGGTCAGCACGGTGCGCCCGGCGGCGGCCCGCAGGTTGGGGGCGAGCTTGCGCCATTTGTTGCCCGGGAGGTCGGGGTGGATCAGATCGTCGCGCTTGAGCAGCAGCCGTACGCCGTGGCGTGCGAAGCGGTCGTCCTCGGCCGGTCGCAGGGGTGAGGGGAGCACCGGCCGCAGGAGGGAGAGGTCGAGTGCTTCGGAAGGCATGCCGCCATTGTCGTCGTGCCGTACCCGGCCGTGCCGGGGAGGGGTGGATGCGGGTCGTTTCGGGCAGGGGTCCTGGCCGTCCCCGAGGTTCTCGCACCCGAAGCCGTGGCAGTGCCTGTTCTCCTCGGTGTCGGCCTCGTTGCCGGACGGGAGGCGCTTCTCGGCGACGGCGGCTTCTCGGCGACGACGGCGCGCAGTACGCCGTCGTCGCCGAGTCCGGCGTGGTCGGCCCTGCCGTGGCCGACCGGGTGGACCGTGCCGTCCATGGCGATCAGCCCGTGGCACAGCGGGCCGGGCACCCTCGGGTGGCCGTCGCGGCAGATGCGGACGGTGGACGCGGTGCCCTCGGTGGCCGTGTGGTGGATCACCACGCCGTTGACCGGTCTCAGTCCTGCGCGAGCCACAGGTCGGGGCCGAACACCTCGTAGTGGATGTCGGCCGCGGGGACGCCCTTGGCCAGCAGCTGGGTACGTACCGCACGCATGAAGGGCAGCGGGCCGCAGAGGTAGGCGTGGGTGCCGGGGGCGACCGCGAGGGCGCTCAGGTCGACCTGTCCGGTGCGGTCGGCGGGGTGGCCGGGCTCCGGGTCCTCGTACCAGAAGTGGGCGGTGGCGTCGGCGAGTTTGCCGGTGAGCAGGGTGTGGTCGGTGCGCATCGCGTGGGTGGCGGGGGAGCGGTCGCCGTGCACGACGGTGACCGGGGCGCGGTGTCCCGTCGCCACGAGGTGCTCCAGCATCGAGAGCATCGGGGTGCAGCCGATGCCCGCGGAGGCGAGCAGGAGCGGGGCGTCGGCGGAGTCGAGCACGAGGTCGCCGTACGGGGCGGAGACCCGCAGCCGGTCGCCGGCCCCGACCTCGGTGTGCAGACGGCGGGAGACCTCGCCGTCGGGCGAGCCGCCGCCGTGCACCCGCTTGACGGTGATCGAGCGCAGCGGCGAGCCGGGGGCGCCGGAGAGGCTGTACTGGCGTATCTGACGGGCGCCGTCGGGGAGTTCCACCTGCACGGAGACGTACTGGCCGGGGCGGAAGGCGGGGGCGGGCGCGTCGTCTGCCGGGCGGAGCTGGAAGGTGGCGACATCGGCCGTCTCCTCGATCCGGGCGGCCACCTCCCACTCGCGCCACACGTCGCCCGCGACGACGCCCTGCTGTGCGTACAGCCGCTCCTCGATCGAGATCAGGGCGCCGGCCATCAGCCAGTAGACCTCGTCCCAGGCGGCGGCGACCTCCGGGGTGACCGCGTCGCCGAGCACTTCGGCGATGGCGGCGAACAGATGGGTGTGCACGATGTCGTACTGCGCGGCGGTGACGCCGAGGGAGGCGTGCTTGTGGGCGATCCGGCCGAGCATCAGGTCGGGGCGGGTGTCCGGGTGCTCGACCAGCTGGGTCGCGAAGGCGGCGATGGAGCCCGCGAGGGCCTGGCGCTGGGCGCCGGATGCCTGGTTGCCGCGGTTGAAGAGGTCGCGCAGCAGCTCGGGGTGGGCGTCGAAGAGCTTGCGGTAGAAGAGATCGGCGATGTCTCCGATGGCCGCTCCCACGGCGGGGAGGGTGGCACGGACGGTGGCGGTCGACGACTCGGAGAGCATCGGTGACTCCTGACTCTTGAATTGGAATCTGAGATTCATATTTTTGGGCGGCGTGAAACCGGGTGAGGGCACCCGTGGTGCGGTGCGAACGGTGGTGCGGGTGTGGAGGGGGGGCGGGGGCGGTCCGGCCTCAGTCGAGGGCCGGGCGGCCGCTGCTGATGCCGATCAGCAGCGGTCCGGTGGGGGAGGTGACGAGTTCGGCGACCGTGATCGGGTCGAGCGTCGCGTAGAAGGACTCCTCCGCCCGGCGCAGGGCGCCGCGCAACCGGCAGGCCGAGCGAAGGGGGCAGGGGGTGGCGCCCTCGCACTCGACGACGTCGCCGGACCCCTCCAGCTCCCGGACGAGTCCGCCGATCGAGGCGGACCGGCCCGCTCCGGTGAGGCTGAGCCCGCCGCCGCGGCCCCGGCGTGCCTCGATGAGGCCGAGGTGCTGGAGCTTGGCGACCACCTTCGCGGTGTGGGTGTACGGCACCTGCATGGTCGCCGCCACCTCCCGGGTGGTCGGCGGGTCCTCGTTCTCCACGACGGCGAGGCGCATCAGTACGCGCAGCGCCACGTCGGTGAATCTCGTCAGCCGCATGGTGGTCACGTTAGATAAGTTGCATCAAAGATGCAACTTAATGGCACCCGTGGACATTGCCGAGCGTTGTGCCCAGCCCAAAGCCCGATTAATCACACTCATTTGTGTAATGGTGCGCCGACTCTCCGTGCTGAAAGGCTTCTTCGCACAGGTCAACCAATGAATGATCGAGAGGGCGTCAGATGTCCGTTGGTGAAGAGGTTCAGAACGCACCGGTGCCGCCGCAGCAGAGTCTGGGCACGGCAGCGGCGCGGAACCTCGCGACGACCACCAAGTCCGCTCCGCAGATGCAGGAAATCACCTCACGGTGGCTGCTGAAGATGCTGCCATGGGTGCAGGTGCAGGGCGGCACGTACCGGGTGAACCGCAGGCTGAGCTACTCGGTGGGGGACGGCCGGGTGACCTTCGTGCAGACCGGCGACCGTGTCTCGGTCATCCCCGCCGAGCTCGGAGAGCTCCCCGCCCTGCGGGAGTTCGGCGACGAGGAGGTGCTCGGTGAGCTGGCCCGGCGGTGCGAGCAGCGCGACATCGCGGCCGGCCAGTTGCTGGCCTCCACCGGGGACGCGGCGGACCGCGTCTTCCTGCTGGCGCACGGCAAGGTCGAGAAGGTCGGCACCGGCCCCTACGGGGACGAGACGGTGCTCGGGGTCCACGCCGACGGGGCCTACTTCGGCGACCACGCCCTGATCGACGGCGACGCGGTCTGGGAGTACACGGCCCGCGCCGTCACGGCCTGCACGGTGCTGACGCTGAGCCGGGCCGATGTGCTGAACCTCGCCGAGCGTGCGGATTCGCTCCGCCTCCACCTCGCCGGGCTGCTCAACGTCCCGCAGCAGCGCACCAACAAGTACGGCGAGGCGGAGATCGACCTCTCCGCCGGTCATGTCGGCGAAGCCGTCGTTCCGCACACGTACGTCGACTACGAGGCGGCGCCGCGCGAGTACGAACTGAGCGTCGCCCAGACCGTGCTGAAGGTCCACAGCAGGGTCGCCGACCTCTACAACCAGCCGATGAACCAGACCGAGCAGCAGTTGCGGCTCACGGTCGAGGCGCTGCGCGAGCGCCAGGAGCACGAGCTGATCAACAACCGGGAGTTCGGCCTGCTCAACAACTGCGACTACGGGCAGCGCCTCCAGCCGCACGACGGTGTGCCCAGCCCCGACGACATGGACGAACTGCTCTCCCGCCGCCGGGGCTCCAAGCTCTTCCTCGCCCACCCGCGGGCCATCGCCGCGTTCGGTCGCGAATGCAACAAGCGCGGTCTGGTGCCGGAGAGCGTGGACGTCGGCGGGCACCACGTGCCGGCCTGGCGGGGCGTACCGATCTTCCCGTCCAACAAGATCCCCGTCACCGACGCCCGGACCACGTCGATCATCTGCATGAGGACGGGCGAGGCCGAGCAGGGCGTCGTCGGACTCCAGCAGACCGGCATCCCCGACGAGATCGAGCCCAGTCTGTCGGTGCGTTTCATGGGCATCGACGAACAGGCGATCATCTCCTACCTGGTGACGGCCTACTACTCCGCGGCCATCCTCGTACCGGACGCCCTGGGCGTACTGGAAAACGTCGAGGTCAGCCGCTGGCGGTAGCCGCTCGGGGGCCCGGACGGCAGGGTCCGGGCCCCCGCCAACCCCCGCCACCGGGCAGCCGTGTCCGGGGCGGCCCCGGGAGGACGTCCCAGTGAAGACTCAGCACGCACTCCAACCACCCACACCCCGCGCGCCCGGGAGCGACGACCCGGCCGCGCTCATGCCCCCGGCTCAAGAGGCCCCGGCCCTCCTGGAGCAGACCCGGACCCTCGTCGACCCCGAACTGCGCGCCGCCGTCGACTCCTTGCCCGGATCGATCCGCCGCGTCGCGATGTACCACTTCGGCTGGCAGCAGGCCGACGGCACACCAGTGTCCGGACAGGCGGGCAAGGCGATCAGGCCCGCCCTCGTTCTCGCCGCCGCCCGAGCCCTGGGCGGCGACCCGCAACGGGCGGTACGGGCGGCCGTCGCCGTGGAGCTGGTCCACAACTTCACCCTGCTGCACGACGACGTCATCGACGAGGACCGGACCCGTCGGCACCGGCCCACGGCCTGGGCGGTCTTCGGCATCCCCGACGCGGTCATCGCCGGCGACGCCATGCTCGCCCTCGCCCAGCGCCTGCTGGCCGAGGACAGCGGCCCGGCCTCGGCCCGCGCTTCGGCACGGCTCTCGACCTGTGTCATCGAGCTCTGCGCGGGCCAGCAGGCCGACTGCGCCTTCGAGGACCGCGATCCGGGCGAGGTCTCGCTGGACGAGTGCCTGACCATGGCCACCGCCAAAACGGGCGCCCTGCTCGGCTGCGCCTGCGCGCTCGGGGCGCTGTACGCCGGTGCGGGGGAGCGGGTGGTCGGCGCGATGGACGGATTCGGCCGGGAGGCGGGCCTCGCCTTCCAGCTCATCGACGATCTGATCGGCATCTGGGGGGATCCGGCGCAGACCGGGAAGCCGGTCGGGGCGGATCTCGTCGCCCACAAGAAGTCCCTGCCCGTGGTCGCCGCACTGACCTCCGGCACCCCGGCGGCGTCCGAACTCGCCGCGCTCTACCGGGGACCGATGAACACCCCCGGTGAGGTGAGCCGCGCCACCGACGCCGTCGACCGGGCCGGCGGCCGGGACTGGGCGCAGATCGGCGCGGCGGACCGGATGTCACGCGCCGTCCACCACCTGTCGCGGGCGATCCCCGACCTGGCCGCGGCGGGCGACCTCCTGACCCTTGCGGAGTTCGTCACGCGCCGTACGCACTGAGCCCAGAGGGGGACCGCGGTAGGGGCAGCGGCACCGGAGGGGCGCGGACAGGGGAACCGGGTGCTGGGTGCCGGGAACCGGGAGCGCCGAGGACGGTGAAGGGGCGGAGGGAGACGAACGGAGAAAGCGCGACGGAGCGGGGAGGACAGCGCAAGGTGCCGAGGTCACAGGGCCCATGAGGCGAAAAGGAGGGCGACAGAGCGGCTGTCATGGGCACGGGCTACAGTCCCTGCCCATGACAGATGAGTCATGGGCAGGGTGGTACCGGGACCGACAGGGTTCCGACGCCGTCATCCTCACCACCGACGGACAGCAACTCCGCCTCCGGATCAGGGGCACCGACTTCGAGGGCGAAAGCTTCGACGGCCTCGCCCCGGTGGCCGGCACACCACCGGCCGACGGCCTGTTCGCCCTGGTGGACGGCGTGTTGGGCGACTGCGTCCTGGAGTGGGACCTGCCGCTCCCGGTCGTCTGGGACGGAGCCGTTCATCAGGCCACGCTCAGCTGCCTGTTGTCGCTGCGCCGCCCCGATCCGTATCTTTATCTGGAGCTGCAGTTCGGCGGGGCCGCGTACGGATCCCACCGCGCCGAGACCGACTTCGCGTCCGCGCTCGCCACGATCCAGCGCGTCCTGCCGCCCGGAGTGCGTCTCCAGACCTGCATCGCCTGTGCCTTCTCGGACTACTTCCCGGCTCCCCGCCGTGGCCTCTCCGGCGGCCTGGCCTGCTTCCGGGGGGCCAAGGACGCCTACCGCGGGGCGGCCGGCGAGGGCGACCTCCTGGACCTGTGGGACCGGCGTACCGGATTCGTCCAGGAGGTCTGGAGCTGCCGCGAGTACGAACCCCGCCCGGACCGGGGCGCCGGTACGGGACATCGAGGTGCGTTCCCGCTGGAACTGGCCTGAACCTCCCTGCCCGACCGTTCCGTTGTCGGTCAGCCCGTCAGCCCGTCAGCCCGTCAGCCCGTCAGCCCGTCAGCCCGTCAGCCCGTCAGCCCGTCAGCCGTAAGGCGGTCTGTCGGCCGGCCACGTTCGTCGTCGGTGCCGCGCCGCGACGACGTGCGGCCGCTGCCCCGGCCGGGAATCGGCATGCCGCCGAAGCCCGGCCGGGGCAGCGGCGTGCCGTCAGGGCTTTGCCACGTCTTCATTGTTCTACTAACATGCGAACAATGGAGGTTTTCATGAAGCGTAAGAACCTGGGCAGGGCCACCCTTGTCGCCCTGCCGTTCCTGCTCGCGCTCGTCATGGATCTGGCCCTGCTGGCGGCCTTCCGCGACCGGCTTCCGGACCGGCTGGCCAGCCATTTCGGGGCCGACGGCCGGGCGAACGGGCACACGGGCCCGAGGGGGCACGCCGTGGCCGACGTCCTGTTGTTCGTCGTGACCGGTGTGCTGTGGACCCTCATGGTGGTGCGGGGGAAGTTCTACGGGCGGGCCTACCGCCGGCTGGTGGCCGGTGGTTACGCCTTCGCCGGGTTCCTCGGCTGGGTGATGGCCGCCGTACTGCTCGCCAACGTGGACGCCGGCGAGAATGCGCGGGGGGACGCCCAGGACGTGTCGATGCCCGTGTGGCAGCTCGCCGTCGCCCTGGGGGTCGCCGCACTCGCCGGAGGGCTCGGGCTGGTGCTGGCCGCGCTCGCCCCCGTACCGGAGGAGCCGGCCGCGCCCCTGAGTGCCGGAGACGGTGCGCGGATCACGCTCGCCGACGGGGAGGTCGCCGGATGGGCGCGCAGTGCCGGGAGTTGGTGGCTGCCGCTGATCGCGCTCTCGTGCATGGCCGGAGGGGTGGTGCTGCTGTTCGTCGCGGGCTGGGCGGCCGCGATTCCGCTGCTGCTCCTCGGCGTGCTGATGGCCGGCTTCGCGCGGCCGTACGTGGTGGTGGACCGGCGCGGCATCACCATCTCGGGCATGCTGCCCTGGCCGCGCCTCAGGGTGCCGCTGGACCGGATCGAGACGGCGACCAGCCGGGACATCAACCCGATCGCGGAGTACGGGGGCTGGGGCTACCGCATCCGCCCGGGACGGAGCGGTGTCATGATCCGTCCCGGCGAGGGAATCGTGGCGACACTGGTCGGCGGCCGGGACTTCGCGGTGACGGTCGACGACTCGGCGACCGGGGCCGCACTCCTCAACACCCTGATCGACCGGCGACGGGCGGGGCACTGACCATGCTCTTCCGGGTCGATCCCACCTCCACCGTGCCGCTCGGCGATCAGATCGCGGCGTCCGTACGCCGCGCCGTCGCCGAAGGGACGGTGGCGCCGGGCGAGCGGCTGCCCGCCGCCCGGGTGCTCGCCGAGTCCCTGGGGGTCAACGTCCACACGGTGCTGCGCGGATACCAGCAGCTCCGCGAGGAGGGACTGATCGAACTCCGCCGGGGGCGCGGCGCGGCCGTCACCGGCGGCGCGTCCCCGCACCGGGCCCGACTGCTGGAACGCGTACGCGAAGTGGTCGCCGACGCACGCGAGTTGGGGATGACGGAGGAGGAGCTGCTGGCCCTCGTCCGGACCGCGCTGGGCAGCTCGTAGGCCGGCGCGGGCCGTCCCGGCCCCGGCGCGGCGCCTCGTCCGGCCGCCGGATCCGGCGGCCTCCCGGCCCGGGCGCGCGTTCACCTGCCGGCCTCCCGGCCCCGGCGCGGCGCCCGGGGCCGGGATCGCCGACGCCCTCGCCGGCCGGGGACGCCGAGGGGGCCACCCCGTCCTACGAGGTGGCCCCGTTGCCGCTGAGCAGGGAGGCCGCGGTCAGGAGGCGCTGCGTGCGAGCGCGGCCGCGAAGCCGTTCTGCCACAGGTAGTTCACCTGGCTGCGCTCGCTCGCGTTGGGATACCGGTTGGTGCACGACGGGCCGGGGCCGCCCCCGGACATCAGCTCGCTGCACGGACCGGAGTAGTGGTCCGGAAGGCCGAGCACGTGACCCGTCTCGTGAGCGGTGACGCGGGTCGAGTCGTACTGCTGGTTCTGCGCGTAGTCGAGGAAGATGTACCCGTTGCCGTGCCCGTCGGTGCTGGCGTACGACCCGCTCGGGTCGTTGCCCTCGTAGTAGGTGAAGTCGGCGTTCGAGCCTTCCTGCAGCCGGACGTTGGAGACCGAGCCGTTCCAGATCTGCGCGCTGTTGGCTATCTGGGTGCGGAAGCTCGGTGCGTTGGCGGTGCTGTAGACGATGGTGACCGACTGGGCGCCGGGGTTCGCCGCCCGCTTTTCGGCGACGGACTTGGCGACCGCCTCGAAGAACGCCTTGTTGGCGGCGGCGCTCTCGTGCGAACCGGAGTGGGACGTGTAGCCCGCCTGGGCGGCCACGGGTGCGGGTGCTGCGGCGGGTGCGGGCGAGGAGGCGATGGCGGGTGCGGTGCCCAGCGCGGCCGCGAGTCCGAAGCCGAGGCCGATCACGGCCGACATGACGGTCCTGGGGTGTCTCATGGGGGGTTCTCCTACCGATTGCCTGTCCGATGAACCCGTCCGGTCATCGGACTCGGACGGGGTGCGGTACGGAGAGAGTGTCGGGGAGTGGAAGCCGCGGCGGATGATGTCAACCGGCGATAGCACCGCCCTATCGCCGCCCCCGGTACGGTGCTCGGCGTCTGCACCAACTCCCGGTGAATTAACGGACTTTGATGGGATTGTGACGTCTGGTGCGACGGCCTTGCGCCGTCCTACGCTCGACGGCATGGAGCTTGAGGTGAGGCACCTCAGGGCGCTGTGCGCCATCGCCGACACAGGCAGCCTGCACCGAGCCGCCCGCAGGCTGGGCGTGAGCCAGCCCTCCCTGACCACCCAGCTGCGGCGGATCGAGAACGCCCTGGGTGCCGAATTGTTCTGCCGCGAACGGACCGGCTGCCGACCGACGTTGCTCGGCCGCGCCGTCCTCGGCCGGGCCCGCCCCCTGGTCGACGGCATGGCCGCCCTGGTCAGCGACGCGAAGGCGGAGGCCGACGCGGTCCGCGCCTCCGGCCCCCGGCTGCGCATCGGTTCCACCGCCAGCCGGGTCATCGGCGGCTGGCTGCGCAGGCTGCGGCTCCGGCTGCCGGACACGGACATCTCGCTGCGGGTCGACGTGTCGGCCCGCGCGCTGCTGCGTACGGTCGAGGCGGGCGGGCTCGACGTCGCCTTCGTGCACGAGGTCGAGGGCTGTCCGCTGGCCGTCCCGGAGGGCCTGGCGCAGCGCGTACTCCTGGACCGTGAACCGCAGTTCATCTCCATGGCCCGGGACCATCCGGCCGCCGCCCGGCCGGTGGTCGACCTCGAGGACCTGGCCGCCGACCGGTGGATGGTCGACCCCACGGTGGACGGCGAATGGGACGGGCTGCGCCGGGTGTTCGGCGAGGCCGGGCTCGCACCGACCGTCCTGCACGGCGACTACCTCACCGCCGCGTCCCTCGTCGTGCTCGGCGAGGCGGTCGCCCCCTGCCAGCCCACTTCCGGGCCGCGCGACGACATGGCGATCCGGCCGCTGCGCGACGACCCCCTCGCCGTACGGCTGCTGCTGGTGTCCCGGCCGGGCGCCGACATGGCGACGGTGTACGGGGAACTGGAGGCCGCCTACCGGGAGGCGGCCCAGCGGGCGTCCGGGTACCACCAGTGGCTGCTGCGCAACCGCAGCCCGCTCGCCCGTACACCGTGAAGGGGCGGTACCCGATTGCGCCGAGAGCGAGGAGCGGTGTCCGCCCGGCCGTCCGGCGGGCAGAGTCGGTGTCATGAGACTTCTGATGCTGGGCGGTACGGAATTCGTCGGTCGCGCGGTCACCGAGGCGGCGCTCGCGCGCGGCTGGGAGGTCACCGTGTTCCACCGGGGCCGTCACGCACCCCCTCCGGGCGTGACGGAACTCCTCGGCGACCGCACCACCGGCGACGGCCTCGCCACGCTGGCCGCGGCCGCCGGAGGCCGCGCGGGGGCGCGGACCTGGGACCTGGTCGTCGACACCTGGAGCGGCGCCCCCTCGGCCGTACGGGACGCCGCCCGTCTGCTGGCCGACCGGGCCGGGCGGTACGTGTACGTCTCCAGCCGGTCCGTCTACGACCAGCCGGCTCCGGCCGGTCTGCCCGAGGACGGTCCGCTGGTGGCGGGTGCCTCGCCCGACGCCGGTGGCGACGTCCCGTACCCCCTCGCCAAGCGCGGCGGCGAACTGGCCGCACTCGACGCCTTCGGCGACCGGGCCCTGCTGGCCCGTGCGGGACTGATCCTGGGCCCCTGGGAGAACATCGGCAGGCTGCCCTGGTGGCTGCTGCGGATCGCCCGCGGCGGCCCGGTACTGGCGCCGGGCACACCGGACCTGATGCTCCAGTACATCGACGCCCGCGACCTCGCGAACTGGCTCCTGGACGCGGGCCGCGAAGGTCTGCACGGGCCGTACAACCTGGTCAGCCACCCCGGCCACGCCACCATGGGGCAGTTGCTGGAAGCCTGCGTACGTGCCACCGGCTCCGGTGCGGAGCTCCGCTGGATCCCCGCGGAGACCATCCTCGCGGCGGGTGTGGAGCCCTGGAGCGATCTACCGGTCTGGCTGCCGCCGGGTGAGCTGCACGACACCCTGTACCGGGGCGATGTCCGCAAGGCGCACGCGGCCGGTCTGCGCTGCCGGCCGGTCGAGGAGACGGTCGCCGACACCTGGAAGTGGCTGGAAGGACTGGACGGCGCGGCCCCGCAGCGGCCGGACCGGCCCGCGGTCGGTCTGGACCCGCGAGTGGAGGCCGCACTGCTGGCGCATCCGGCCTGACGCGCGCTCGCGCGCACCCGCGCTCACGGACCCGCGCGCAGGACGTGCCCCGACGCGGGATCGGGCACCGCCGCCGTCAGGCACCGCCGTGATCGGTCACCGCCGTGATCGGGCACGGCTGTCATCGCGCACCGCCGTGATCGGGGTATCCGGGCGGAAGGTCGCCCAACGGCGTGGCATTCCGGTCATTTGTTCACCAAACCTGCATATTTCCTTTTATGGCAACATGTGCGCGTAGATGCGGCAAAGGTATCCGGGCGGCGGTGGCCGTGGCGGCGGCTGCGGCAATGGTGGGCACGCTCGCGTCCACCGCTGTCGCCGACCCGCTGCCCGGCGGGCTCGGCCCGTGTCTGGGCAGCGACTGCCCGACGACATGGCCCGACCCGGGCAACGGGCCCGTCACCCATCACGACAGCAACATCAATATCTTCGTGGGCGGTGACTTCCTGGTCCGGGAGGCCGCCGCCGAGGCCGAGGGGAAGACCGTCACCCTCGGAGAGTTCGACATGGACAAGCGCGAGGGCGCCTCGCAGATCTACAACGTCGGTGTCGCGGGCGTGGGTTCCCGGGTACCGCCGCCCAACGGCTCCGACCACCTGACCGTGGGCGGCGATCTGACCGTCGCGAGCGGACAGCGGCTGCTCGCCGAAGAGGGCCTGAACCACGGTGTGGTGAAGTACGCGCAGAACCTCAGCGGGACGGTGATCCCGGTTGCGGTCGAGGATCCCGACGCCACGACGCCGTACACCGCGCTGCGCGACCGGCTGACCGTGGCCAGCCACTGCTACGCGTACGACGACGGCAAGGACCACCGCCGCCCCGCCACGGGAACCGTGCGGAACAACGGCTTTGAGACCGTCTTCGCCGGTGACGGCAGCTCCGCGATCCAGGTCTTCGCCCTGGACGCCGATGTGACGACCGCCCAGGGCGGCCAGCAGGGCATCACGTTCGACGGCATTCCGGACGGCGCGACCGTGCTGGTCAACGTCTACGGCAGCAGCCGCACCATCAGCACGCTGATGGGCTCGCTGCCCCAGGCCGGGCTCCGTGAACGCCTGATGTGGAACTTCCCGGACGCCACCGAGATCGGTCTGAAGGGCACCGGCCAGTTCCAGGGCAGCGTGCTGGCCGGCAACCGGTCGAGCACGACGACGCTCGCGATGAGCGGCACCAACGGCCGCTTCTACACCGCCGGTTCGCTGACCCATACCTCCGAGGGGCAGTCGGGCGGCCAGGAACTGCACGCCTATCCCTTCGACGGAGACCTGCCGGCCTGCGGCGAGGAGCCGTCGCCCACGCCCACGGAGTCGCCCACGCCCACGCCGACCCAGTCGGAGACGGAGTCGCCCACCCCGACCCCGTCGGAGACGAAAACCCCCGCCCCGACCCCCTCGCACACGGCACCCGGACCGAAACCCACCCCGAGCCACTCCTGGCCGCACCACCCCGGCCCCGAGTGGCCGGACCACTCCGGCCAGGGGGGCTCGCTCCCGAACACGGGTTCCAACGGAGGTGAATGGATTCTCGGTGGTATTGCCGCAGTTCTGCTCGTCGCCGGATCGGCGGCCACGCTGATGGCCCGCAGGACGCGTCGACGCAGCTAGCTTTGGCCCATGGCCGAACTGCTGCTGCACCTCACCGAAGGCCCCTTGTGGGAGGCGGCCCGCGGGATCGGGACGTACGAGATGTCCACCCGCGGCCGCACCCTGCACGAAGAGGGCTTCATCCACTGCTCGCTGCCGCACCAGCTCGACGGCGTGGCCGAGAGGGTGTACGGCGCCGGCAGCCGGGCCGGGGCGGGTGACCAGGACCTGGTGGTCCTCGTCATCGATCCTGCCCGGCTCCCGGCACCCGTACGGTACGAGTCCGTCGAGACCGGCGGCGAGGAGTTCCCGCACATCTACGGACCCGTCCCGGTGGACGCGGTCGTGGAGGTGCGCCCCTGGCCGCGCAAGGAAGGCGACCCCACATGAACCCCGCACCTCCCACAGACCACACAGGCCCAACAGACCACACAGACCCCGTGGGCCCGGGTGCCCCGATCGTCGCCGTCACCGGCGCCGGCGGCGCGGTCGGCGGCCGTGTCGCCCGGCGACTCGCGCGCGCCGGAGTGCCCGTGCGGCTCCTCGGCCGCGACCCGTCCCGGCTGCCGGAACTGCCCGGCGCCGTCGCCGCGCCGCCCGCTCCCTACGGCGACGGGGAGGCCATGCGCCGCGCGCTCGCCGGGGCGCACACCCTCTTCCTCGTCTCGGCGCACGAGAGCGCCGACCGGGTGCGCGAGCACACGACGGCCGTGGACGCGGCGGTCGCCGCGGGCGTCGAACGGATCGTGTACGTCTCCTTCCTCGGAGCCGCACCGGAAGCCACGTTCACCTTCGCCCGGGACCACTGGCACACCGAGGCGCACATCCGGGTCGCCGAGGTCCGCTACACCTTCCTGCGCGACAGCCTGTACATCGCCGCGATCCCGGCGATGACCGGCGCCGACGGGGTGCTGCGCGGTCCGGGCGGCGACGGCCGGGTGGCGGCGGTGGCCCACGACGACATCGCGGACGCCGCGACCGCCGTGCTGCTGGCCGACACCGAGCCCGACGGCACACGCCACGACGGGGTCACCTACGACCTCACGGGCCCCGAGGCGTTCACCCTCGCCGAAGCGGCCGAGGAGCTCGGCAGGGCCGCCGGACGGACCATCACCTACGTACCGGAGACCCGCGAGGAGGCCTACGCCTCACGGGCGCACTACGGCGCGGAGGACTGGGAGGTGGCCGGCTGGGTGACGTCGTACGAGGCCATCGCCACCGGCGAGATGTCCACGGTCTCCGACGCCGTACCGAACCTCACCGGGCATCCGGCGACGAACCTCGCCACCTATCTGCGGGAGCATCCGGACAGCTACCGGCATCTGCTGACGACGGACTGACCTCGCGCCGGGCGGTACGGGAAGAGAAGAGGGGCCTGTGGCCCCCAAAGGAGTAGAGGGGCGGGCGGCCCCCGAAGGAGTAGAGGGGCAGGCGGCCCCGGAGGAGAGCCGGCAGCCGATGCGTACGGAAACCCCCTGGGGCCCCTGGGACCCGCCCCCGCTCGAAGAGGCCGCGCGCCTCTTCGCCCCGCTGCACGCCCCGTGGTGGATCGCGGGCGGATACGCGGTCGAGCTCGCCGTGGGCCACACCTTCCGGGAACACGGCGACATCGACGTACTCCTGCTGCGCCGCGACCAGCTCGCGGCCCAGCAACTCCTGGCGGGCTGGGAATGGTGGGCCGCCGATCCGCCCGGCACCCTGCGCCCCTGGCTCCCCGGCGAGGTCCTGCCGCCGTACGTCCACGACATCTGGTGCCGTCCGGGCCCCGCCGAATCCTGGTGCGTCCAGCTCATGCTCGACGACGCGGAGGGCACCGACTGGCTGTTCCGCCGCGACTCCCGCATCCGCCTTCCGCTCGACCGGCTCGGCCGGGTCTCGAAGGACGGCGTCCCGTACCTCGCCCCCGAGGTGCAGTTCCTGTACAAGGCCGCGTCCCCGCGCCCCAAGGACGAGCAGGACTTCGCGACGGCGCTGCCGGTCCTCACCGCGGACCAGCGCGCCTGGCTGACCGAGACGATCACCCTGGCCCAGGGCGCCGGCCACCCCTGGGCGGCCCGTCTGCGCGCCCACCCGGCCGGCTGACCGCGCCTCACCCTCACGTACACACCCGCCCGCACCGCCGCCGGCCGACGGCCGGGAGCGGCGCCACCCAGGCCACCGCCACCCGCTGCCGGACCGCCACACTGCGGACCGCCGCACCGCCGGACTGTCACACCGCCGGACTGCCGGAGGGAGTTGCCGGACGGAGACATCGACGGCTTCACTGTCCGCCGGGCCTCTCCGCTCTGTCGGCTCGCGTCGACTCTTGTCAGCCGTCGTCAGCCCTCGCCAGCCCCCCGTAGGCCCTCGTCGGCTCGCGTCAGCCCTCGTCGTGCGCTTTCCGTAGTGCGGCGATGTCCAGCTTCTTCATGGTCATCATCGCCGCGGTGGTCCGCGCGGCCTTTTCCGCGTCCTGGTCGCCGATCAGATCGATCAGCACCTCGGGGACGACCTGCCAGGAGACGCCGTACCTGTCCTTCAGCCAGCCGCAGGACCCCTCTTCGCCCCCGTCGGTGAGACTGCTCCAGTAGCGGTCCACCTCGTCCTGGTCCCCGCAGCGGATCTGGAACGAGATGGACTCGTTGAAGGTGAACTGCGGCCCGCCGTTCAGCCCGACGAACTTCTGGCCGTTGATCTCGAACTCGACCGTCATCGCCTGCCCGGCGGGCCCGGGGCCCGCTTCGGTGTAGCGGCCGATCCTGCCGAGGCGGGAGTTCTCGAAGACCGAGAGGTAGTACTCCGCCGCCTCCTCGGCCTGCCCGTCGAACCACAGACACGTGGTGAAGCCCTCGGTGGTCATCGCTGTCTCCTGTCGTGAGCGCATGTCTGGCGTGTGCGCATGTCCGCCCATACCGACTGATGCCGTCCGGCAACTCATCGGTCATTACTGGGGTATTGGGGGCGCTCGACCCCATGGACATCCGGACCTGCCGAGCACCGGCTGGGTCATGGCGGTGACGGAGATCCCGTCGGAGAGTACGGCCTCGTGCGGGGTAAACGGTGGGCACACGCCGGGCGTTGACCCTACGCGAGAGAAACCGGACAGTCCGGGCGGCTCCGCGGTGGAGGCCCGACGGCGGACTCGGCCTCGACTGCCCGCTCGGCCTGCTGCCGCATTTCGTATGTCGCTCGCAGATTTCGTACGGGAGTAGGCGGGCCTACTCCTCGTCGACCGGGTCGGCATCCTCGTCGTAGAGCCGGTCAGGGGGGTCCTGCCGGATGTGCCGGTCAGCCACCGTGCCCTGCGTCCGTGTGGGGGCGTCGGGCGTGGACGCGTTCCTGGCGTCCCTCGCGATGACGGACTGCGCTGCCTTGATGGTGTCTCTGATGCCCGTGCGGGCGTCCTTGCGTGTTGGGCGGATCTGGATGGCCGCCCGGACTCCGGCCGCCGCCGGCCTCGGGTACGGGCGGGAGCCCGCCCGCGGCTGGCCGGCGCGATGTCACAGCCGCGGGCGGGAGTCAGGGGGTGTGGCAGGAACAGACGCAGCCGGCCTTTCGGCACTCGTGATGCAGCGGCGGGTCGTCGAATCGTTCGGCGGCGACGCAGAGAGCGCTGACCGGGGAGCCCCACGCGGCCTCCATCTGGGCCAGGCGCGCATCCCATGCCGCCTCGTGCTCCTCGGGGCTCACGAACGGCGGGCCGGATACATCCGCGGCCGCGCCCAGGCGGGCCGTGCGCACGGTAGCTCGTGCACGTGGATCGTGATGCCGGGGCCGGTCGCACCGGCCACCTCGTACGCCTTCGACTCCTCAGGGGCCATGGGCTCGTGGCAGCGGTCGCACATCATCGGCGCGCCTCCCGCCAGGTGCGGCTGAGCCGGAGCGCGGTGGGGCACGGTGAGCAGCGGCAGGCCGCGCACGCACAGGTGTGGCCGAGAAGCGTGCGGTACTCGGCCTCGCCAGGCACGGCCGCCGACGCTCGGCCCAGCGCGGAGATGATCACCGCCCCACCCCAAGGCAAGGGCTGGCCGCGTCTTCGAGTGCGGCCTGTAGAGCCGCGGCCTCCGTCGTCCATACCTCGGCAACTGGACGGACCAGGCAGTCAGGGAGCTGGCCCGCGTTGTGGCCCGCGACGGGCTGGTCGTCGTCTCCACCAACAGCGACTGCGACAAGGTCGAGCTCGATGACCTGTGGCAGCGGGCCGCCGGCGAGGTCCTCGGCGTCGGCCGCGGTCCGGCCCGGATCTCGCTCAGCGCCCGCTTCTGTCTGGAGAAGGCCCCGGCTTTCCTGGGCGAGGAGTTCAGCCGGGTGGAGACCATCGAGCTGCCCGGAACCATCGCAGTCCGTGACCCCGAGCCCGTCATTGCGCACATGGCTTCGTACCGCGCCTGGGCGGACCAGCGCGACGTGCCCTTCGGCGCCGACCATCGATCGGGCCCGCGCTCTCGTCGCCCGTCACATCGCCCGGTACGGGGCGTACGAGATCACCTGCCTTGGCGGCATTCTCGTGTGCGGACCGTGAGTTCGCCGACGAACTTCTGCCCACGCTGCCGGGCGGCAGGGCGGTCAGGTGGACCGCAGCCGAGGCGAAGCGGATGGTCTTCTCCCGGCCGCGCTTCCCGGTGGCGCGCCTGCGGTTCATCAGCGAGGGCGGCACAGGGGCGCCGGGGGCGCTCCAGGAGGGTGGTTCGACCTGGCGATCGGACGTCGACCGGCTGAGGGCGCGGAGCGGCCGAACGCGGGCCGCGAGCCCGTCTGCCGGGTGAAACAGACCGCACCCGGCCCGTCATGGACGCCGGGTTCGGCGGCCTGCGGACCGGGTGCGGACAGGTGGGCGATGCGACCCGCGAAAGCGCAGGTCGGCGGCCCAGCCAGAGATCAGGCCTTCTTGGTCTCCCAGAAGATCTTGTCGATCTGGGCGATGTAGTCCAGCGCCTTCTGGCCCGTCGCCGGGTCCGTGGAGGCCTTCGCGGCCGACAGCGCCTTCAGGGCGTCGTTGACCAGCTGGTGCAGCTCCGGGTACTTCTCGAAGTGCGGGGGCTTGAAGTAGTCGCTCCACAGCACCGAGACGTGGTGCTTGGCGAGCTCGGCACGCTGCTCCTTGATGACCACGGCGCGGGCCCGGAAGTGCGGGTCCTCGTTGGCCTGGTACTTCTCCTGGACGGCCTTGACGGACTCCGCCTCGATGCGGGCCTGGGCCGGGTCGTACACGCCGCAGGGCAGGTCGCAGTGGGCGCTGACCTTCACCTTGGGGGCAAACAGGCGGGAAAGCATTGAGCTGTCCTTCCTCGTGATCGTCTTCTCAGGTGGGACATTACTCCGTGAGTGACGGGTTTTCGTGGCTGCCCCCATGGGCTTAGGCCAAAAGTCCGGGGTGAGGATGGGTCCGGTGGCCGAATGTACGGAACGCTGTACAGGAGGGTGTACTGGACGGACCGGGGAGGTGTCGGAGTGATGCGGGAGGTGCCTGAGGTGCCTGAGCTGACGCAGGAGCAGCGCGGGCGTGGGCCGGCCGGGCGCGTGTCGTTCCAGGTGGTGGAGGTGACGGGGCCGTCGATGGTGCCCACGCTCCATCACGGGGACTGGCTGCTCGTGCAGTACGGGGCAACGGTGCGTCCCGGGGACGTGGTGATTCTGCGCCATCCGTTCCAGCAGGATCTGCTGGTCGTCAAGCGGGCCGCCGAGCGCCGCCGGGGCGGCTGGTGGGTGCTGGCCGACAACAGCTTCGCCGGCGGTGACAGCACGGACTACGGGACGGTGCCCGAGGAGCTCGTGCTGGCCAGGGCCCGGGCGCGCTACCGGCCGCTGAAGAAGGATCAGCGGTCGCTGTGGGGTGTGGTGGCCTGGGCGGTCTCCGCGCTGCGGCCGGTCTCTGCGGCGCGTTCCGTCTCCAGCCGCTTGCGGGCCCGGTAGGCGGCCACGTTGGCGCGGGTCGCGCAGCGGTCCGAGCAGTAGCGGCGGGAGCGGTTGGTCGAGGTGTCGAGGTAGGCGTTGCGGCAGGGCGCCGCCTCGCACAGGCCGAGCCGGTCCACACCGTACGAGGTGAGATGGAAGGCGAGGCCCATCGCCGCGATGGCGGCGTATCCGGCCGTCGCGTTCGACGGGTGGTCGGCGAGGTGCATGTGCCAGTCCGGCTTGCCGTCCTCGTCGCGGAAATCGTGCCCGGAGATCTGCGGGCTGACCGGGAACTCCAGCAGCAGTGAGTTGAGCAGGTCGACGGCGAGTGTCTCGTCACCGCCGTCGGCCGCTTCGAAGACCGCGCGCAGCCGTGCCCGTACGGACCGGAAGCGGGTCACATCCGCGTCGGTGGCCCGCCGGGCCGCCTGTTGGTTGACGCCGAACAGCTCGCGGACCGCCTCGACGGCGATGAGGGAGTCCTTGTTGCGGGTCGGCTCCTCGGTGTTGACCAGACGCACGGCATAGTCCGAGTAATAGGCCAGTTCCACTTGTAGTCCTTACGGCGTCGGTCTAAAGTGATGCAGCGAGCGATGTAATGGGCGTTTACGGTCTAAGGGTATTACATAGGAGGGTCCTCGTGGCGGAGACAACGACAGGTACCGACTGGGCGGCCTGGCAGGAGAGCTGGGACCGCCAGCAGGAGTGGTACATGCCCGACCGTGAGGAACGGTTCCGGGTGATGCTGGACATGGTCGAGGCCGTGGTGGGGCCCCGGCCGAGAGTGCTGGATCTCGCATGCGGTACGGGAAGTATTACGGACCGGCTCCTCAAGCGGTTCCCCGAAGCCACCAGCACGGGTGTCGACCTCGACCCGGCACTGCTCGCCATCGCCCGCGGCTGCTTCGACGGCGACGAGCGCGTCACCTTCGTCACCGCCGACCTCAAGGACTCCGACTGGGCAGGGCAGTTGCCGTACGACTCGTACGACGCCGTCCTCACCGCCACCGCCCTGCACTGGCTGCACACCGAGCCGCTCACCGCGCTCTACCGGCGGATCGGCGGGCTCGTCAGGGACGGCGGGGTGTTCATGAACGCCGACCACATGATCGACACCGAGACGCCCCGCATCAACGCGGCCGAGCGTACCCACCGGCACGCGACCATGGACCGCGCCAAGACCGCGGGCGCTCTCGACTGGGCGGACTGGTGGGAGCTCGCCGCCAAGGATCCGGTTCTCGCCGGGCCGACGGCCGAGCGGTACAAGATCTACGGCGAGCACGCGGACGGGGACATGCCGTCCGTGCAGTGGCACGTCGACACCCTGCGCGAGGCGGGGTTCGGCGAGGCGCGCGCCGTCTGGGCCTCGCCCTCGGACAGCCTGGTGCTCGCCGTGAAGTAGCGGCGGGTCGTGCGGTGAGGGGCGGTACGGGGAGGTTGCCCGTACCGCCTCTTCTTTTCCGGCTTCCGCTGCAACCCGCCGTGCCTCCCACCGCACTGGAAGGGTGAGACGGTCCGCACCCGCGGACCCGGAGAGGGGCGCCGACGATGCGGATCGATGACGATGCCGCGCTGCACGCCTTCGTCGAAGGCAGACGTACCGCGCTGTTCCGCAGCGCGTACCTGCTCTGCGGCGACCGGCACGAGGCCGATGACCTGGTCCAGGCGACGCTGGTCAAGGTGGTGCTCGGTGGGCGGCGGTACGGACGGCTCGACAACATCGAGGCGTACGCGCGCAAGACGCTGATCAACACCTTCATCGCGTCCCGCCGCAGGTTCTGGCGGCGCGAACAGTCCTACGGCGAACTGCCCGACCGCGCCGACCGGGCGCCGGACACGGACACCGGCCTGGCGGTGCGGGCGGCACTCGCCCGGCTCACGGACAAGCAGCGGGCCGTCCTGGTCCTGCGCTACTGGGAGGACCTGAGCGTCGAGGCCACGGCCGGACTGCTCGGGATGCGGGAGAACACGGTCAAGAGCCACGCGGCTCGGGGGCTGGCGGCGCTGCGCGCCGAGATGGCGGAGGAATTGGTATGAGCAACGACGTGCACGAGCTGCTGGGGCGGGCCGCGGACGACGCGGGAGAGCCGGCCACCACCACCCGGACGGTGTTCGCCGGGGCCGCCCGGGTGCGGCTGCGGCGCCGGGTCACCGTCTCGGTCGCGGCGGCCGCCGTGGTCGCGGCCGGAGCCGTCGCCGTGCCGAACCTGGCACCGAAGGGCGACACACAGGAGGCCACGGTGGCGGCCCCGGTCGAGCTCGCGGGCAACGGCGGCCGGGCGAAGAAGCTGGCGAAGGTGCTGCCGAAGGACGTCGGAGCCGTCGAGCAGGTCTCGCTGTCGGTCATCCTCAAGGGCGACACCTCCAAGCAGGAGATGGAGCACCTGGCGGGGCCGCTGGACGGGCACTTCTCCGTACGCAAGGACGGCGGCGTCGGCTACCTCGTCATCGGCCACCTGGACACCGGGAAGGCCGGCGAGGCGGCCCCGGACGGCGATCCGTGCAAGCCCGTCCAGGGGCAGCCGGGTCCGGCGGACTGCGTGAACGAGAGGCTGCCGGACGGACGGGTGCTGACGACCTGGAGCGACCCGATGAACCACGAGGGCGCGCCGCAGTGGGGCAAGGAGCTGGTCGGCCGGCTCACCCTGAAGGACGGCGGGGTGCTGGCCGTCCGTGACAGCACCGGCTTCAAGGGCGAGCGGGCGCAGGGCCCGCTCATGAAGACGCCGCCGCTGACCCGTGCCCAGCTGCGGGAGCTGCTGCTCAGCCCGGAGCTGCTGCCCAAGAAGTAGGGGTACGGAGGAGGGCGGCACGGAGTCGGCCTCCGTACCGCCCTTCCGGCTCCTGCGCTGCTACAGCACCTTCGACAGGAACGACTTCGTCCGGTCGTGCTGCGGGTTGGTCAGCACGTCGCGCGGGTGGCCCGCCTCGACCACCACGCCGTCGTCCATGAAGACCAGCGCGTCGCCGACCTCACGGGCGAAGCCCATCTCGTGGGTCACGACGACCATCGTCATGCCGTCCTCCGCGAGACCGCGCATGACGTCCAGGACATCGCCCACCAGCTCCGGGTCGAGCGCCGACGTCGGCTCGTCGAAGAGCATCAGCTTCGGCTCCATGGCCAGGGCGCGGGCGATCGCCACCCGCTGCTGCTGGCCGCCGGAGAGCTGCGAGGGGTAGTTCTTCGCCTTGTCGGCCAGGCCCACCCGGTCCAGCAGCCGTTCCGCCCTGGCCCGGGCGACGGCCCTGGACTCGCGCTTGACCTGGACCGGGGCCTCCATGACGTTCTCGATCGCCGTCATGTGGGGGAAGAGGTTGAAGCGCTGGAAGACCATGCCGATGTCCCGGCGCTTCAGGGCGACTTCGCTGTCCTTGAGCTCGTAGAGCTTTTCGCCCTTCTGGCGGTATCCCACCAGCTCGCCGTCGACGTACAGCCGGCCGGCGTTGATCTGCTCCAGGTGGTTGATGCACCGCAGGAAGGTCGACTTGCCGGAACCGGACGGGCCGATCAGGCAGAAGACCTCGCGCGGGGCGACCTCCAGGTCGATGCCCTTCAGGATGTGCGCGGCGCCGAAGGACTTGTGGACGCCCTCGGCCTTCACCATGGCGGTCATGCCATGCCTCCCTTCGGGCGGCCCAGGGACAGCAGGTTGGCCCTGACCTTCTGCAGCGGGGTGGGCGGCAGGCTGCGGCTCGACCCGCGTGCGTAGTACCGCTCCAGATAGAACTGGCCGATGCTCAGCACCGAGGTCATGATCAAATACCAGGCCGCGGCCAGGAAGTACATCTCGACCGGGGCTCCGGACCCCTGCCCGATGTCCTGGGCGTACTTGAACAGTTCGTAGAACTGCACGGCCGCCACCAGCGACGTCGTCTTGAGCATGTTGATGACTTCGTTGCCCGTCGGCGGCACGATCACCCGCATCGCCTGCGGGATCACGACGCGCCGGAGCGTCTTGCCGTGGCTCATGCCCAGCGCGTGCGACGCCTCCGTCTGGCCCTCGTCGACCGAGAGCAGCCCCGCACGGCAGATCTCCGCCATGTAGGCGGCCTCGTTGAGACCCAGGCCGAGCAGCGCCGTCAGCAGCGGCGTCATGAAGCTCGACCAGTAGTCCTTGTAGATCGGCATGAGGTTGATGTACTCGAAGACCAGGCCCAGGTTGAACCAGACGAACAGCTGGACCAGGACCGGGGTGCCGCGGAAGAACCAGATGTAGAACCAGGCGATCGACGAGGTCACCGGGTTCCTCGACAGCCGCATCACGGCCAGCAGGATGCCGCCGACGATGCCGATGACCATGGACAGGGCGGTCAGCAGCAGGGTCTGGGAGACGCCCTTGAGGATGCGGTCGTCGAAGAAGTAGTCGGGGACCGCGCCCCAATTGATCTTGCCCTGGCTGAACGCGTAGATGATCGCCACGAGCGCGGCGATGGCGATGACGGCCGAGACGTACCGGCCGTAGTGCCGGACCGGAATGGCCTTGATCGCCTCCGGCCGGGCCGACGAGGTGGGCGGTATGCGCGGCCGGTCGGCCGGGCCCGTCTTCTCGATGTCAGTCACAGGAAGAACCTTTCCGCGCCGGTGCCTGCTCAGGATCCGCCGTTCAGCTTGGCCTCGGTGACCGCGCCGGCCTCCACCCCCCACTTGGAGATGATCTTGCCGTACTCGCCGTTCTTGATGATCGCGTCCAGGGCCGCCTGGACGGCCTTGGCCAGCTGGTCGTTGCCCTTGGCGACGGCGATGCCGTACGGGGCGGCCTCGACCTGCTCGCCGACGATCTGGAAGTCCTTGCCGCCGCCCGAGGTCTTCACCGCGTACGCGGCCACCGGGAAGTCGGAGGAGCCGGCGTCGGCACCACCGCTGCGCAGCCGGGTCTGGGCCTCCAGGTCGTTGTCGAAGGTCTCGATCGCGATCTTCTTGCCGCCCGTGCACTTCTTCGACTCGGCCTTGGCGAGGTTGTGCGAGACGGTGCCGCGCTGGACGGCGATCTTCTTGCCGCAGAGGTCGGCCCAGGTCTTGATGCCCTGGTCGTCGCCCTTCCGGGTGTAGATCGAGACGCCGGCGGTGAAGTAGTCGACGAAGTCGACGCCCTCGCCGACCTTCTTCTTCGTCTCGGAGTCGATGCCCTGCTGGCGGTCCTTGGTGTCGGTCATCGACGACATCGCCAGGTCGTAGCGCTTGGAGCGCAGGCCGGTGATCAGCGTGTCGAACGTGCCGTTCTCGAACTGGAACGTCACCCCGAGCTCCTTGCCGAGCGCGGCGCCGATGTCGGGGTCGATGCCGACCGTCCTGCCGGACTTGTCCTTGAACTCGACCGGCGGGTACGCGATGTCCGAGCCGACCCTGATGACGCCCTTGGCCTTGATCTCCCGCGGCAGCAGATCTGCGGCCGCGGTGCCGCTGGTCTTCGTCGAGCTGTTGGATCCGCTCTTGGTCTGGTCGCCGCAGGCGGTCAATAGCATGGTGCCGGCGACCGCGATGGCGCCGACTGCTGCGATCCGGGACTTCGCGGCCGTACGGCGTGTGGTGCGTGCGGTCATGATCGGGCTCCTCCGCAGGTGAGGGTGGTGTTGCTCGGTGGCTGACACGCGCTGTCGGATGTCGCCGCCCCGTGCGATTTACGGCATCTTGCCATTCGGACTTGCCCGAACAAGGGGCCAGTCATGTCAAAATCGGGTAACGGGCGATCCCCGAACCTCAGGGGAACCTCAGGGGCCGGTACAGCAGACGGCCGGACCATCCGTGGGCGTTCCTTCTTCATGCCGGAGGATCTGCGGCGCGTCTCGACTGGCGGACGCCATTTCGCCGGGTGGCTGACTTATCCGGATATTCGACTATGAGTCACGTCACCGCGCCGGTTTGGACTCGTCCGCGATGCGGTCCGTCGGGTAAGAAAGACCTTTACACCCCTCATCCGGGGCTCAGGGCGCGTGTGCGGCGCGCCCGCGCGTATGTATCTCCCCCTGCCGGGGCGGGCCAACCGCCGGGCGCAGGGGACGTACGCGGTGCCCGCCCACCCCTCCTCAACCAGGAGTGGCCACCCTCAAACGATGAAGACTTAAGGGGTCAACACCATGGCAGCGGAGATCGTCAATCCTCGCAGCGACAGCACTACTGACAGCACCACCGACGAGCCGTTCGATCCGGCCTTCGCGCTCCATCGCGGCGGCAAGATGGCCGTGCAGGCCACCGTTCCCGTCCGTGACAAGGACGACCTGTCCCTCGCGTACACACCCGGCGTCGCCAAGGTGTGCAGCGCCATCGCCGAGAATCCCGAGCTGGTCCACGACTACACCTGGAAGTCGCAGGTCGTCGCGGTCGTGACGGACGGCACCGCGGTGCTCGGCCTCGGTGACATCGGTCCCGAGGCGTCCCTCCCGGTGATGGAGGGCAAGGCGATCCTGTTCAAGCAGTTCGGCGGCGTCGACGCCGTGCCGATCGCGCTCGCGACCACCGACGCGGACGAGATCGTCGAGACGGTCGTCCGGCTCGCACCGTCCTTCGGCGGGGTGAACCTGGAGGACATCTCGGCGCCGCGCTGCTTCGAGATCGAGCGCAGGCTCCAGGAGCGGCTCGACATCCCGGTCTTCCACGACGACCAGCACGGCACCGCCGTCGTGACGCTCGCGGCCCTGCGCAACGCCGCGAAGCTGTCCGGGCGGAGCCTCGGCGAGTTGCGCGCCGTCATCTCCGGTGCCGGAGCGGCCGGAGTGGCCATCGCCAAGTTCCTGCTGGAGGCGGGGCTCGGCGATGTCGCCGTGGCCGACCGCAAGGGCATCGTCAGCCGGGACCGCACGGACCTGACGGACGTCAAGCGCGAGCTGGCCGAGCTCACCAACCGGGCCGGGATCTCCGGTCCGCTGGAGAGCGCGCTGGCCGGCGCGGACGTCTTCATCGGGGTCTCCGGCGGCACCGTGCCCGAGGCGGCCGTCGCCTCGATGGCGCCCGGAGCGTTCGTCTTCGCCATGGCCAACCCGAACCCCGAGGTCCACCCCGATGTCGCGCACAAGTACGCGGCCGTCGTGGCGACCGGCCGGTCGGACTACCCGAACCAGATCAACAACGTGCTGGCCTTCCCCGGCATCTTCGCCGGTGCCCTTCAGGTCCGGGCCTCCCGGATCACCGAGGGCATGAAGATCGCCGCGGCGAACGCGCTGGCCGATGTCGTGGGCGACGAGCTCGCGGCGGACTACGTGATTCCGTCGCCGTTCGACGAGCGGGTGGCGCCTGCGGTGACGGCCGCGGTGGCCGCGGCGGCGCGGGCGGAGGGCGTCGCCCGACGCTGAGTCCCGGGGCGGTGTGGGGGTGCGGGTGCGGGGTGCGCCTGCGGTGGGCTGTTCCCCCACCCGCCCTTTCCCTTGGCCGGGGGCTCCGTCCCCGGCCACCGCTCCTCGATCGCCGAGGGGACCGGAGAGCCGGCCCCACCGACGCGCAAGGCGCGTAACCCGGTGCGGGAAGAGGCGGCGCGTGTCACACCGGCGCCTGGTTACGCCGGTCGGCGCCCCGGCCTATCGTCGAGGCCATGTTCGCCGCCTACGCATCCCGCATCGACCGCGACCAGCCCCTCAACGGCCTTGAGCTGGGCGAGCGCCCTGCCCCCGGGGCACGTCCCGGCTGGACCACCGTCAGCGTCCGGGCCGCCTCCCTCAACCACCACGACCTCTGGTCCCTGCGCGGCATCGGCCTCGCCGAGGACAAACTGCCGATGATCCTCGGCTGCGACGCCGCCGGGATCGACGAGGACGGCAACGAGGTCGTCCTGCACTCCGTCATCGGCCAGACCGGACACGGCGTCGGGCCGAAGGAACCCCGGTCCATCCTCACGGAGCGCTACCAGGGCACCTTCGCCGAGCAGGTCACCGTTCCCAGCTGGAACGTGCTGCCCAAGCCGAAGGAGCTCACCTTCGAGCAGGCGGCCTGTCTGCCGACCGCCTGGCTCACCGCGTACCGGATGCTCTTCACCAACGCCGGGGTGCGTCCCGGCGATTCGGTCCTCGTCCAGGGCGCGGGCGGCGGCGTCGCCACCGCCGCGATCGTGCTCGGCCGGGCGGCCGGGCTGCGGGTCCACGCCACCAGCCGTGACGGGGCCAGGCGCAAGCGCGCGGTCGAACTCGGCGCGATCGCGGCGTACGAGCCCGGCGCGCGGCTGCCGGAGCGCGTCGACGCGGTCATCGAGACGGTCGGTGCCGCCACCTGGTCCCATTCGGTGAAGTCCCTGCGTCCCGGTGGCACCCTCGTCATCTCCGGCGCGACCAGCGGTGACCGGCCCTCGCACGCCGAGCTGACCCGGATCTTCTTCCTGGAGCTGAAGGTCGTCGGGTCGACGATGGGGTCCAAGGACGAGCTGGAGGATCTGCTGGCCTTCTGCGCGACGACCGGGGTGCGGCCCGTCATCGACGAGGTGCTGCCGCTGGACCGGGCCCGCGAGGGGTTCGAACGGCTGGCCGCGGGCGACCAGTTCGGAAAGATTGTGCTCACCTGCTCTTGAGGTGTTCGGGGTGAGCTGTTCTCATCTGCGCCATGCGAACGCGGACACGGATGGGCAGCGTACTCACCTCAATCGTCACTTCGGCCGTGCTCGCGGCGGGGGCCCTCGCCCCCGCCGCCGACGCACAGCCCGCACCACCGGACCGGACCGGCATCCCCCGCCTCACCGACGACGAGGGCCGCACCCTCACCCTGCGCGGATGGAGCGTCGCGGACAAGGCGAACAGAGGTGACCAAGCGCTGACCGCCATCACCGAGAAACACTTCCGCGATCTGCACGCGAAGGGCTTCGACTTCGCCCGGCTGCTCATCTTCTGGGACGACCTGGAGCCACGCCGGGGCCAGTACAGCACCGCGTATCTGCGCAAGATCGACCGGGTCCTGGACTGGGCGCGGAAGTACGACATCCGGGTGGTGCTCGATGCCCACCAGGACGTCTTCGGCCCGGCGTTCGGCAGCCGGGGCATCCCGGCCTGGGCGACCCGTACCGACGGTCTGCCCTTCACCCCGCACCCCGACGACTGGTTCTCCGAGTACTTCGAGCCCGCCGTGCAACGCGCCTTCACCCATCTCTACGAGGACCCCGATCTCCAGCGCGCCCAGGCGCAGATGTGGCAGGTCGTCGCCGACCGCTACGCGCACCACCCCGCCGTCCTCGGCTACGACCTGATCAACGAGCCGATGGGGGAGCTCCAGGAGGGGGAGGACCTGCCGACGGCTGCCCGGCGCATCGAGGCCCGCCAGCTCACCCCGATGTACAACAGGCTGGCCCGCGCAATTCGTTCGGTGGACCGCTCCACCTGGCTGTTCGTCGAACCCACCCCCGCCGTCGGCGAGGGAGTCCCCACCGGGCTGGGCGTGATCAAGGACCACCGGACCGTCTACGCACCGCACTTCTACAACACCGCGATGGAGGCGGGCGCCGACTACGACCCGTCGGCGGGCTGGATCGAGTCGTACGAGGCCGCCGTCACTACGTACCCGGAGCAGCGGCACATTCCGGTCGTCGTCGGCGAGTGGGGCCCACTGAACAACACACTTCCCCAGATGGGCCGTTTCTACCAGGACGCGATGGCCTCCCTGAGCCGCTACACCTCGGGCTGGGCCGGCTGGGTGTGGTGCTACGGCGGCGGCTACTGCGCACTGGACAAGGAAGGCGCCTTCGCGACCAACAAGGAACGGACCGCCACGCCGTACGCGCCCGCCGTCGCCGGAACCGTCCACTTCGACACGTACGACGACGCCACCGGCGTCTACCGGCTCTCCTACACGGCGGGCCGCCGCGGCACCACGGAGGTCTCCCTGCCGCCGACGACGGGGGAGTGGCGGGTCTCGGTGGACGGTCACGCCGAAGTCCACAGGGACGGGGGAGAGGTGCGTGTCCGGGCCCGCGAGGGTGCGCGTGTCACGGTCACGGTGACGTGGGCGGCGCGAGGCTGAGACGGTCGCCGCAGAGCCTTGTGCCCTTGTGCCCTTGTGCCCTTGTGTCAATCATGGTTGACGCGAGGGTCATGTCAACGTAAGTTGACATCATGACCGAAGCAACGGAGCTCGCCGCGCGCGCCGGCGACCGCGATCCCCGGGTGGGGTTGCGGGCGGTCGCCGCACTGCGACGGCTGCTGGAGCAACTCGAATCCGTACAAGTCGCAAGCGCCCGTGCGAAGGGCTGGTCGTGGCAGGAGATCGCGGCCGAGCTGGGCGTCAGCCGACAGGCCGTGCACAAGAAGTACGGGAGGCGTTGATGTTCGAACGATTCACCAAGAGTGCCCGGGCGACAGTGACCGGTGCCGTGACCCACGCCGAACGGGCCGATGCCGCATCGGTCACCGAGGAGCATCTGCTGCTCTCCCTGCTGGACCGGCGCGGCGGCCGGGCCTCCTTCGCCATCACCTCGCTGGGCCTCGCCGGCCGCCGCGCGGCGATCGAGGCCGATCTGGTCACCGCACGCCGCCGCGGCGGGCTGACCCGGGCCGATACGGAGGCACTCGCCGACATCGGCATCGACGTCACCGAGATCGTCGCCCGCGTCGAGGAGGCCCACGGGGAGGGCGCGCTGGACAGGGGCCGACGGCGCGGGGCGGGGCGTCGCCCGTTCGCCCGCGGGTCGAAGGACGTCCTGGCGAAGACGCTGCGGATCGCGGTGGGGCGCGGGGACCGCTTCATCGGCGATGAGCACCTCCTGCTGGCGCTCACCGCCCGCCCCGGCGTGGTCGCCGACGTACTCGCCGCCCACGGCGCGACGTACGAGACGGTGAACCGCGCGCTGTACGGGAACGGGGACGATGCCGCCCCGTCCGGCAGCTGAGAGCTGAGAGCTGAGAGCCGGGAGCCGGGAGCCGAGGGCCGGGAGCGGGAATCCCGTGCCGGTGTCCGGGCGGGCCGGACACCGGCTCACTTCTCCCCGCCGTCGTCCTTCCCCAGCAGCGCCCCGATGTGGGCCGCCGCCGTCGACAGATGGCGGCGGGCCTCCGCCAACTGATCCTCCGTGACGCCCCGGTCCCGGGCGGCGTCGCGGATGTCGTCGCGGAAGCGGTCGAGCAGGCGGTCCAGGTCGCGGGCCGGGTCGCCGGTGGCGGTGTCCTTGCCCCATTCCGGATCGGCGCCGGCGGGTTCGGGCTTGATGTACGGAGGCCGGCCGCCCGTCCTGGCGAAGCTGCCCAGCTGGTTGGTGATCTCGGCCAGTCCCTCCCGCACCCCCGAGGGCCAGTCGCCCCGGGCGAAGTGCTCCTGGACCTGGCGGGCGGCGTTCTGCATCTGCTCGCGCGCCCTGTCCTGGGCCTCCTTGGCCTGACGACGGGCCTGCTGGGCGTCCTCGCGGGCGCGGCGGGACTCGTCCTTCGCCCGGCGGGCCTGCTCCTTCCACTCCTGCTTGGCCTTGCGCAGCTCCTCCTTCGCGGCGCGCCACGCCTCCTTGTCCGCGAAGTCACCGAAATCGCCGAAGGCGGACTCCCAGTCGCTCCTGCGACCAGTGCCGGAGCCAGAGCCAGAGCCAGAGCCGGAGCCGGAGCCGGTCCCGGAGCCGGCGGAGCCGTGCCTGGTCTCGTGCGCCGCGGCCCGCATCTCGCTGCGCAGCTTGCCGGCGGCGCCGCGCACGTCGTCCCGGATCTCGGCGGCGAGTTCGGAGACGGAGTCCTTGATCTCCTGTTCCAGATCGGCCAGTTCGCCGGTGCGGCCGGCCAGTTCGGCGCGGCCCGCTTCGGTGATCGAGTAGACCTTGCGGCCACCCTCGGTGGCATGGGTGACGAGGCCCTCGGCCTCCAGTTTGGCCAGCCGGGGATAGACCGTGCCCGCCGAGGGCGCGTACAGCCCCTGGAAGCGCTCCTCCAGGAGCCGGATCACCTCGTAGCCGTGGCGAGGGGCCTCGTCGAGCAGTTTCAGCAGATAGAGGCGGAGGCGGCCGTGGGCGAATACGGGGGACATGTTCAGAGCACCTTTCCGGTCGGCTCGGCATCGTACGGATCGTCCTCGGCCGATGGGCGGCGCAGCAGGGCGATCGATCCCGAGATGGTCGTCGCCCTCAGCTTCCCGGTCCCGGCGCCGAGCATGCCGGTGATCTTCTTCGCCCCCCACTGGCCGCTGACCCGCAGATCCTCGAAGCCGTTGGAGACGGAGCCGCTCGCGGTGTTCGCCTCGACCGTCGCGTCCGACGGGTGGGGCAGGCGGATGGCGACCTCGCCGGACACCGTGTTCAGCTGGATGTCCGTGGGCTTCCCGCTCGGGTCCAGGTCCAGCACCATGTTGCCGCTGACGGAGTTCGCCCGTACCGAGGCGCCGGCGCCCTCGACGACCGTCAGGTCGCCCGACACCGTCTGGAAGCGCAGCTCGCCGGTGACCGCCTGGGCCTCCACGCTGCCGGAGACCGTCTCGGCCCGGACCGGACCGGCGAGCCCGACGAGCGTGGAGTCGCCGCTGACGCCCCGTACGTCCGTGCGCCCCCGGATTCCGGACACGACGGCCCCGGCGCCGACCACGCCGACCTCCACCGCCGACCCGGCGGGCACGGCGAGCGAGACGACCGCGCTGCGGTGCCAGCCCTTGCGGTCGAACCATTCGAGGAAGCCGTTCCAGGGCAGGCCCTCGTACGCGACCGTGAGGGTGCCGCCCTCCTGGGTCACGATCAGCGGCGGGCCCTCGATCGCGGAGATCTCCAGCCGGGCGGTCGGCTCGTCGGTGCCGACGACGTTGACCGCGCCCCCGACGATGCGCACATTGAGCGAGGTCACAGGGTCGTCGAAGGTCAGCTTCTGGGGCTCGGCGACGGCCCATGTCGACACAGGCATGGATCTGACCTCCAAGGAGCGCGGAATGACGCAACATATCGCGTCTCTTGCAGAACACGATATATCGCGGATCCGGGAAGTCAAGGGATGCCGTGACGGAGTCGGTCGATCAAGGGGCGTCAAATGGCGCCGGATATGGGCGCATTGCCCTAGCGTGTGGGGCATGAACGCGACATCCCCCGTCGGGGCCCTGCTGTTGTGCCGGGCCGAACCCGAGACCGTGCGGCCGGTGGCCCATCTGCTGCGCGAGCGGATGCTGCTCGTGCCCGCCGGAGAGGGGTGGTCCGTCCTCGTGCCCGAGGGGAGGCCCTGGCGGGACGGCGGCTCCGGGGGTGCGGACGCGGACCCGGTCGACCGGGTCGTGGCCGGCTGGGCCACCGCGCTCGCGGTGGGCTCGACCTGGCCCGTCCTGGCCCTGTGGTGGGACGGCGACCGGGCCGGTCACACGCTCGCGTCGGGTTTCCGCCGCCCGGTCGGCTACGTGTGGCTGGCGGACGGCACACCGGTCGGTGAGGACGAGGCGATGAGTACGTTCGCCGAGCGGCTGGGCCTCGACCCGGTACTGGACGTCCAGGCGCTCGAAGGGCTGATCCGCCCGGACCCGGATGCCGATGCCCGCGTCCGGCTGCGCGGGCTGCTCGCGGTCCTCACCCGCATCGGACTGGCCCTCCCGCCCGGCCTGGACCCGGAGACGCCCGGCGACCGGCTCTACGCGGCGGCCGGCGAACGGCCCGAAGCGGAACAGATCGCCTGGACCGGCTGGCGCGAGGCGGTGACGGCCGAGCTCGACGCGGCCGAGAACAGCCGTCTCGGACCCTGGATGCGCGGCCCCAGGGCCCGGGTGCTGGGCGGCGCGCAGGTGGCGGCCGGACTGCCGCTCGCCCTCTGGGGAATCGGGCGCCGCAGAGGTGGCTGGGCCTTCGCGGGGGCGCTGCTGGTGGCGCACGGGGCGCTCGGCCTCGCGTACGACAGGTTCAGGACCGAAGGGCGGGGGGCGTCGGGCCGGTCCGACCGGCCGGACTGACCCCCTGCCCGCCTGCTCGTCCGCCTGCTCGTCCTCCTACTCGTCCTCGTCCTCGTCGTCGAGGCGGGCCAGCCAGGTGGCGAGGCGCTCGACCGGCACCTCGAAGTCGGGATTGAGATCGACGAACGTACGCAGCTGCTCGGCGAGCCACTCGAAAGTGACCTCTTCCTCGCCTCGCCGCTTCTCCAGCTCCTCGATACCGCGGTCGGTGAAGTACATGCGGCAAGCCTAATGCCTGGTGACAGCCCCGCGGCGGCCGGGAGAGCGTTGCGGAACGCGGTCCGCGGCGGCCGCGCGCATCCGCCGGGAACCGGCCCGCGGAGTGCCGGTGTCATGGGCCATGTACCTCGCGTCGGCCGCGTACTGCCGTTAACCTGCGGGTAGTTGGGGGAACGGGGGGTTTCATGGGCGACAGCGGAGCCCGTATCACGCGCATCGAGATGCCGGACGGCACACCCGTCTGGGCACGGATCACGGGGGCGGAGGAGCTGGCGAAGCCCGCCCGGGGTCCGGCGTTCACGGACATCGGGTACGGGGACTTCGCCGATCAGGTGCAGGCCCGGGTCGAGAGCCTGCGGGCCGTCGTGACCAGCGTCGCGCGCTCGCTCGCCGAACCGCTGCGAGCGGTGCGGCCCGACGAGGCCAGCGTCGAATTCGGCATCGAGCTCACCGCGAAGGCGGGCAAGGTCGTCGGCCTCCTCGCCGACGGCGAGGCCAAGGGCGGCATCAAGGTCACCCTGACGTGGAACGGCGGGGGTCCGCCCGTCGATCCGGCGATCCCGGCGCAGAGCGGGGCGCGCGGGGCGGGGCAGGCGCCGCCGCACCCCGTGCCGCCCCCGCCCGCCGCGCCGCCCGCGCCCCCGCCCGTGCCGACGGCGCCGCCGACGGCGTCTGCTGCGCCCCCGGACGGCGCGCCCGCGGCCTCCCCGGACGCCGCCACGTCCCCCGGGGGCCCGGACCCCGGGGCATCCACCGGCGCACCGGTGCATCCGGACGGAGCCGGGCCCGACGCCGGAAGCGGGTCATGACCCAGCCGCCGGGCAGGGGTGCAGGGGGCGGCTCGGAGAGCACGTACCGTGCGCTGGCGGGCCTCGTGATGGCGGCGACCGTACGCATCCACCGTCCGGAGCCCGGGTATGCCCCTGACGGATCCGACAGCGGCTTCCTGGGGAGCGGCTTCTTCATCGCCCCGAGCTGGGTCCTCACGTGCGCGCACGTGGCGATGGAGGGGGAGGGGCGTCACGTGAACGTGGTCTTCAAGCCGGACCCCGGCAGCGCCGAGACCGCGGTCGAGGGCACTGTGGTGGCCGCCCTGCCCGAGAGCCGGACCGGAGCGGCCGGGCCGGGCGGCGCACGGGTTCCGACGCCGTCGGGCGGCTGGCCCGCCCCCGACCTCGCGCTCATCCGGCTGCTGCGGCCGGTCGAGCACCCCTGCGTGTACGTCACCGAGCGCCCGGCCGGCATGTTCGGCGGCGGTTCGGTCCTCTACACCGGCTGGACCGACGGCGGATCGGGGCAGCTGACCCGGTTCAGCGGGCGCTGCCAGGTGATGGGCACCTTCGGCGACTGGGCCGAGGACGACGAGCAGATGCGGCTCGACGGCGACCGGATGTACCCGGGCCTGTCCGGCGGCCCCGTGGTGGACCTGGCCCGCGGCGAGGTCGTCGGCGTACTCAAGTCGCGTGCCGACGGCACGACCGGCGGGACCTCGATCGGCGTCGAGCGGCTGCGTACGCTGCCCGTGCCGCCCGCGGCGGTCGCCGCCGAGACCGACGACCCCTACCAGGCGGTGTTCCACGCCCACGACCGCTACCACGCCGACCGGCACACCAGTTCCGTCGGCACCGAGCGGACCTGGGCCGATCTCCAGCGCGAACTGGGCGCCGGAGCGGGGCTCGCCCTCAGCCCCCAGCAACGCGTCGACCTGCTCGGCCGGCTCGCCGAACTCCCGCCCCCGCTCAGCACCCGCAGTCTCCTCGACCTCCTGGACCGGCTGCCGGACACCCATCCGACCGAGCACCACGCCGCCCCGCGCGGCTGGCGCGACGGACTGGGGACGCTGTACGACGCCCCCGGCGGCGACGGCGCACTGGAGCTGATCCTGCGCTACTGCATGAGCGCCCTGTCCGCCGAACGCCCCTACGTCCTGCCGTCCACCCGGTACGCCGAGGCGTCCCTGTGGGACTGGGTGAAGCGGATGGCGGAGGACCGGCTCTCCCGCAAATTCCGCCATGAGCTCGCCGGGCTCCGGCACAACGGCCGGCACGCCCCCGGCCGCGAACACCTGCGCACCCCGGCGCCGACGCTCGAACCCGCCAGGGCCCGCACCGTCCCGTTCGTCCTGCTGCAACTGGAGCCGCGCGGCTGGGAACCGGACCGCTACGACTGGCGGATCGGCGTCGCCCAGCACGCCGGCGACGTCCTGCCCGTCGCCGAGGACAGCCGGGGCACCGCGCCGGACGCCCTCCCCGCCCGGCTCGCGGGACCGCTGGCGGAGGCGTTCCGGCGGTGCGACGAACCCGGCAGCCCCGCCGTGCTCCAGGTCGCCGTGGACCGGACCCTCATGGACCTGGCGGTCGACGAATGGCAGGTGCCGCCCGACGGGCGGCCGCTCGGGGTGCTGCGCCCCGTCGTCGTCCGCCGGCTGGACCACCGTCCGTTCCCGGCCGACGACGGGACGGACGAGCGCGAGGCGCGCTGGAACCGGACCGTGTCCGCCGCGATGCGGTCCGCCGTCGTCGACTGCGAGGACGGAATGCGGGTACCCGTGCCCGTGGTGGAGGAGCTGCGCGGACTGCCGTACGAGACCGTCCCGGTGCTCTGCCGCTACGGCGACCGGGCCGACCCGGAGGCCGCGGCCGGTCTCGGGCGGGTGCTCGACGCCGGCTTCGGGGTGGCCCTGTGGCGGCGCCGGACCGCCGAACCGGCCGCGGTCTGCACGGAATTCCACCGGCGCGCCGCCGATACCGTCGCCGAGGCCCGCACCGCCGATCAACTCCCGCGAAAGGTACATGAGTTGAGGCAGGGGGTACGCGCGAGCCGCACCGAGACGTACTGGTCGGACGGTGTCGCCCTGCTGTACGAAGATCCCCATCATCCGCTGCCCGGCTCCGGCCAGTTCCTGGAGGCGCCGTGAACGAGCGGGGTCGCAGGCCCCTTACGGGGTGTCCGACGGATCGCTACCGTGATGCACGTTCGACTGCTGCCCCTGGCGGACGAGTGACGACGAGGACCACGCTATGAGTGAACCCAGCGAGTGGCTCATCTACCGAGGGGCCGGCGAACCGCACGGAGGCATCGAGCAGTTGCCGCCCCCGCCGCCCTGGCGGGACTTCGCGGGCCGCGGCGCCCCGGCCCCCGACGATCCGGGCGGGGACGGATCCGCCGACCGCCGGCTCGGCGGCTACCGGTACATCGCCGAACTCCATCGGCCGGGCGCCGAAGAGCTCGAAATGATCAATGCCGCGCTCTATCTGCGGCGTCCGCTGCTGGTCACCGGCAGCCCGGGCGCGGGCAAGAGCACGCTGGCCCATTCCGTCGCCCACGAGCTCGGTCTCGGCCGGGTCCTGCGCTGGCCCATCGTCAGCCGCTCGGCGCTCCAGGACGGCCTCTACCACTACGACGCGATCGCCCGGCTCCAGGACGTGCAGATCGCCGCGCACAGCGCGGCGGCCGGAACGACCGGCGCCGATTCCGCGGAGAGTGTCGGCAGCTACATCCGGCTCGGGCCGCTCGGCACCGCGCTGCTGCCCTCGGACCGGCCGCGCGTCCTGCTCATCGACGAGCTCGACAAGAGCGACATCGACCTGCCGAACGACCTGCTCAATGTGCTGGAGGAGGGCGAGTTCGGCATTCCGGAGCTGGAGCGGATCGCCGACCGGCTGCCCGACGGCGAGGCGGAGGTCCTCGACGACGACGGCAACAAGGTGAAGGTGACGGGCGGCCGGGTGCAGTGCCGGGCGTTCCCCTTCGTGGTGCTCACCAGCAACGGCGAGCGGGACTTCCCGGCCCCCCTGATGCGCCGGTGCATCCATCTGGAGCTCGGACGCCCCGACCACCAGCGGCTCGCGACCTTCGTACGCGCCCACCTCGGCGACGAGGCGGCGCGTTCCGGGGACGATCTCATCGCCCACTTCCTGGAGCGCTCCCGCAGCGAACTCCTCGCCACCGACCAGCTGTTGAATGCGATCTATCTCACCGACGCCGCCGCCCCGGCCGGCCGCGACCGCCTCGCCGATCTGCTCATCCAGCGACTCGACCGGCCGAGGTGATGCGCTGATGGCCAGGGGCATGCCGCGGCACGGACCGGACGAGGAAGGCGGCCCCGACGGCGGTGCGGGCGGCGGCGCGGAGCCGCGCGACCACAACGCACCGCACGGGGTGGCGGAGTTGCGCGATGCACCGGTGACGACGGGCGGGGCCGCGGAGTTGCGCGACCACAACGCCCCCGACGGGGCCGCGGAGTTGCGCGATGCATTGGTGACGACGGGCGGGGCCGGGGAGTCGCGCGACGCACCGGCGACGGGCGGCGCCCCGTACGACGGGGGCCTGCTTCCCGCGTTCGTCGCCCGGTTGCGCGAGGCGGGGCTCGACCCCGACGTCGAACAGATCTGCGACGCCCTCTGGCTGGCCCGCTGGACCCGCGACCCCGACGCGCCGGACGACGGCGCCGTGCCGCCGGCCGCGGCCCCGGCCCGGGAGGACCGGCCGGGTGGGCACCGGGCCACTGCGGCGGCCGGGCGCGAGGTGGCCCCGGGCCCCGCAGCGGACGGCGACGGGCCGGCCGGACAGCAGGATCTCGGGGACGCCGACCGGCGGGTGGCCCTCTACCCCGTACCCCGTACCGCGCCACCCGGCGCCCCGCGCCCGGACGGACCGGCCGGGCGCGGGCGGGGCGCCGCCCGGGGCGGCCGGACAAGAGCGCTCACCCTGGGCGTACCCGCCGCCCCCGCCCTCCCCGCGCCGCTCGAACTCCAGCGGGCGCTGCGCCCGTTGCAGCGCTACCGCCCCGCCGTACCGCCGCTGCGCCGCACCCTGGACGAGACGGCGACCGCCGAGCTCAGCGCACGGGCCGGCGGCATCATCATGCCGGTGTTCCGGGGCGCGTCCCGGGGCGAGGCGCTGCTGCAGTGCGTCATGGACGCCTCGTCATCGATGCTGGTGTGGGACCGGATGTTCGGTGAACTCCAGGAGATCTTCAGTCAGTTGGGTGCCTTCCGGGATGTCCAGGTGCGCTATCTGCACCAGGGGCCGGACGGCGCGGCCGCGGTGAGCCGCAGCCCCGATCCGGCCGCCGCGCCGCTGAACTCCGCGGACCGGCTGAGCGATCCGACCGGTCGTCGCGTCACCGTCCTGGTCAGCGACTGCGCCGGCCCGCTCTGGCACAGCGGCCGGGCCCACCGGCTGCTGCACCAGCTGGCCGGGCAGGCCCCGACCGCCGTCCTCCAGCCCCTGCCGCAGCGGATGTGGAACCGGACCAGGCTGCCGGTCACCTACGGTGCGCTGACGCGTGGCGAGGGGCCCGGCGGAGCCGCCGTACTGAAGGTCACGGAGCACGCCGGAACGGGCCACGCCGTGCATCCGGGGGCCCTCGCGATTCCCGTACTCCCGCCGGTGGAAGGCGCGTTGGCGGGCTGGGCGAGACTGCTGTCCGGCACCGGCGCGGGACAGATCTCCGGAGCCGTCGGCTGGGTGCGGGCCGATCAGCCCGCGGCGGCCGCGCAGCGGCCCGGCGACGGGCTGTCCTCGCTCCAGCTGGTCAGCCGGTTCCGTTCCGCGGCCTCCCCGGCCGCCGGGCAGCTGGCCGTCTACCTGGCGGCGGCCCCGCTGTATCTCCCGGTGATGCAGCTGGTGCAGCGCACGATGCTGCCCGGCTCGGGACCGTCCGAACTCGCCGAGGTGCTGCTGAGCGGACTGCTGTCGCGGACCAAGGGCGCGGACGGCGGCGAAGAAGGCGGCCAGTGGTACGAGTTCGCACCCGGGGTACGGGAGGCGCTGCTCGGCCCGCTGGGCCGGGACGAGGCGCTGCTCGTGCTCAAACACTGCTCGCAGTACATCGAGCAGCGGTTCGGGAAGGGCGGGCCGAACTTCCCGGCCCTGGCCTTCGCCCAGCTCGGTGAGGGCCGGTACGGGCCGTCGCGGGCGACCCGCACCACGGACACCATGGAGAGCGGCGCACCCGACGAGGGCGTCGAAGAGGGCGACGAGAACGGGGAGGGCGGCGCAAGCGGCGGTTCGCACGTCCCCCATCCCTTCGCCGAGGTCGCGGTCCGCGTACTGGAGCGGTTCATGCCCCTGCCCGAGCAGTTCGTCGTCCAGAGCGACGGGGACGGCCGCCAAAGCCCCGTCCAGACCCCGAACGCGGCGGTGGAGAGCGCCCGCGTACTGCTGCGGCACTTCGAATCGGACGGCATGGTGCAGTACCTGATGGACGCCGTGCAGCTGCTGCGGGGCGCCACCGAACGCGAGGAGCGGCCGGGCGCCGACCCCGAGCTGTGGGCGGAGTACTCGCGCTGCGTCCTGCGCCTGTGGGAGGTCCAGGGCGACGCCGAACTGCTCCGCGAGGCCGAGTACGCCGCCGAACGGGCCGCCGCGCACCCGGGGGCGGTGCGCGAACGCGCCGTACTGGCCAAGGTGTTGCACGCCGCGGCCGACGACCGCCGCCGCCGCGGCGACCGGCGCGGCGCACTGGAGCTGCTGCGCCGCGCCGACCGCGAGTACACGGCCGCCTGCGCGGACCCCGGTCTGGAACCGGCCGAGGCCCTCCGGCTCACCCTGGAGCGGGTCCGGGCCCTGGAGGCGCAGTGGCGGCTCGACGGCGACACCGCCCTGCTGCAGGCCGCGTGCGGCATGCTGGAGGCGTTCGCCGACGTCTGGCCCGACCAGGAGAACCGCCCGGCCGCCCTGCCGCTGGCACACGGCCGCACCCTGCTGAAACTGGCCGGGGCCACCGCCGACACCGAACAGTCCCGGGTGTACGCCGGTCAGGCGGCCCGCTCCTTGCGCACGGCCTTCGAGCAGGGCGGCGGCCGCCACACCGTGGGCACCGAGGTGCGCATCCTGCTGGACCTGGTGGACGCCCTGCTCGGCTCCGGTGAGGAGCCGGACGAGGCGGGCGTCCTGATCGAGCAGGCCCTGGTGACCGTACGGGACCAGCGGCTGCTCGCCTCGCTCCGGACCCGGGCCGCCCGGGTCCGGGTCGCCCGCTACGAACACACCGGGGATCCCGGCGAACTCGTGGCAGCGGCCGACTGGTTCGCCCGCGCCGCGCGGGGCGTCCCGCGCGACTCGCAGGCCCACGCCGATCTGCTCGCCGAATGGGGCGGCACCCTGCTGCGCCGCGCCCAACTGCCCGACGGACGGGCGCACATCGGCGCCGCGGTACGGGTGCTGCGCGACTGCCGCACGGAGACGGCGGCGGGGGGTGCGCGCCAGGCCGAGCGGCTGCTGATGCTGGGCCGGGCGCTGATGCTGCGGCACCGCGCGACCGAGGACCGGGTCGACCTGCGAGAGGCCGAGCACCTCTTCGGGCTCGCGGCCCAGGAGGCGGCCGATCCGCTGACCGAGGCGCGCTGCTGGCTGGAACTGGGCCTGTCCCACCTCGACGCCTCCCGGGTGCTGCAACGCCCGGCCCGGCTCGACGACGCGGCGGAGGCGTTCCGGGGCGCGGCCGAGGCGGCCGGCACGGCCGAAGCGGAGTCGGAAGGTCCGCAACAGATCCATCAGGCGGTCGAGTTGGGTGCTACAGCCAACCACTGGCGGGGTATGACCTATGAGAGGGCGGGACGCCCCCGGGCGGCCCGTGAGGCATACCGGGCGGCCCGCCGGGAATGGCGCAAACTGCCGGACGGCGGCGGCGCGGCGGGCGGGTCGACCGCCGAACGGCTGGCCGAACTGGAACGCTGACCCGCTCGGCCAAGAGGGCTCGGCGCAGGGTGTGCTGCCACCGTGCGACCGGCGTCCGGCCGGCACCGGTCAACGGAATGCCCCACCAGGCGTAGGCCGGGTTGTGCGGGGCATCGGTACAGAGGCGACCGGGGCCGGCCGGATCCGCGGCGGTCCGCGGGCAGGGACGCAGGCTCGACGGGGGTGTGCTCGACGGCGAGCACGCACCGGGGAACACGATGCGGTACTACGGGGAGGCGTGATGAGCGAGTCGGTACACACGGGCGCGCCGGGCGGCGGGCCGTCCGGCGGACCGGAGGCGCTGCCGGACCTGCTGGGGCTCGATCTGGAGGCGCTGCGGACGCTGGACCACCCGGTGCTCTCCGAGGTGGTGGCGGATCTGCGTGGCCGGGCCGAGCAGCCGCGGGAAATGCTGTGGGGATTCACCAACGCCTTCTGAGCGCTGCCCCCTCGGCGCCGGGCACGTCCGCGGCATGCCCAACTCCGGCCGCGGTGCCCAGGGTTGCGCCGGGGCCGGGGCCGGGTCGCACGATTTCGGTCCGGGGCCCGGATGAACAGGACATCCTGGCACGGGGCGGGTTTGCCCTCGCGACAGGCCAGGGATACTCGCTTCGGGGCGGCAACGGGGGCCGCACCGGTGAATGTGTGGCACGGGGGTGCGGGAGTGTCTCGAAAGGCGACGCCGCAACCGCCCCCGCGTGCCGACGGCGGCCGGCCCGCCGTCCCCTTCGGGCAGTTCGTCGTCAAGGTGCACGGCCGCTGCAATCTCGCCTGCCGCTACTGCTACCTCTACGAGGGCCCCGACCACACCTGGCGGAACCGCCCGGCCGCCGCCGCATCCGCCGTCCTGGACCGCGCCGCGTACCGGATCGCCGAACACGCGGCCGCCCACGGACTGCGTGACGTCGCCCTCGTCCTGCACGGCGGCGAACCCCTCCTCGCGGGCGCCGGACGGCTGGCCGCCTTCGCCGACCGGGTGCGCGACCTGGTGCCCGGGGGCTGCACCGTCCACACCACCGTGCAGACCAACGCCACCCTGCTCACCGACGCCCGTGCCGCCACCCTCGCGCGGCACGGCATACGCATCGGCATCAGCCTCGACGGCGGTCTGGCCGCCCACAACACCCGGCGCACCGACCGCGCCGGACACCCCTCCTGGCCCGCCGCCTCGCGCGGCGCCCGGCTCCTCGCCGACCGGCACCCCGGCGCGTACGCGGGCATCCTCACGGTCGTCGACCCGCGGACCGACCCGATCGAGATGTACGAGTCGCTGCTCGCCCTGCGCCCGCCCGCCCTGGACCTGCTGCTGCCGCACGGCAACTGGACGAACCCGCCGCCGGGACTGCCCGCCGCGGGGACAGCCCCCACGGGGCCCGGACCGGGCCGCCCGACCCCGTACGGCGACTGGCTCACCACCGTCTTCGACCGCTGGTGGCCGGCCGCGCGCAGGGAGACCCGGGTCCGGCTCTTCGAGGAGTGCGTCGCCCTGCTGCTGGGCCTGCCCGCCGCCACCGAATCCCTCGGTCTCGACCCGGTCAACGCGATCGTGGTCGAGACCGACGGGACGATCGAGCAGGTGGACTCCCTCAAGTCCGCCTACGACACGGCCGCCGCCACCGGACTCGACATCTTCCGCCACACCTTCGACGACGCCCTGTGCCACCCCGGCGTCGCCGCCCGCCAGGCAGGCGCCGACGCGCTCGCCGCCGCCTGCCGCGCCTGCCCGCTGCTGACCGTCTGCGGCGGCGGGCACTACGCACACCGCTACCGCGCAGACAACGGCTTCACCAACCCGTCCGTCTACTGCGCCGATCTCGAACGGCTTATCCGCCACATCGCGGCCCGGCTGTCCGACGCAACCGCAGGAGCACACCGATGAGCCCCGCACCCGTCCCCCCACCGATACCCCGGCTCCCGGACCACATGCTGCGCCGACTCGGCCGCACCGAGGGCGACACCGGCACCCTCGGCGTCCTCGTACGCGATCAGGACACCCGCCGGCTCCTCCTCCTGCGGGCCCTGCTGGATGCGGCCGAGGCGGCCCCCGCAGCCCTCTGCCCGCCCCCGGCACTCGACCGGCTGCGGCAGGACTGGGCGCTGCTGGAGACGGCCGAGCGCACCGACCGGAGCGCCGTGCGCACGGTCCTGTTCCACCCCCTCACCGGCCCCTGGGCACAGCGCTGCCTGCGCGGCCTCTCCGCCGCCGGTCCCGGCCCCGGACTCCGCGCCGACCTGGACCACTTGAGCGCGCTGGCCGCCGCGGCCGCGATCCGTGCGGGAATCACGTTCACGACCCGGCTCACCGCACACGACGGGGTGCTGTCCCTGCCCACCCTGGGCGCCCTGCGCACGGAATCCGGCCCGCTCGGCATCGCCTTCGAGGACGGCGAACTGACGGTCCGCGAGGCAGGCGGAGGGCTGCTCCTCACCCTGCGCGCGCAACCGGACGGAACGACCGGTTCGGCCGATCCGCGCTGGCTGCCGGTGTTCGCCCTGCCCGCCCTGCGGTCCGGCCTCGGACCCGTGCCCCTGGACGACGTCGACCCGTACCGCACCGACGGCATCGGGCTGCGACGCCACGGACTGAGCGCCGCCACCCACATCGACGACCACGAACGCAAGGCCTGGGCCGAGTCCTGGGCCGGAGTGGCGCCCCTGCTCCGCGTCGGCGGCGAGCACCGCCTCACCGAAGCGGCCGTGCTGCTGCGCTGCCTGGTGCCGCTCGGCCCGCCGCCCGGCTCCGGGCCCGCCGGAGAGGGCGCGGCCCACTGCAGCGGCACCAGGCGCGAGGCGTTCGGTGCCGTCCTCAGCAGCAAGCCGGCCACCCCCGCCTACTTCGCCTCCACACTGGTCCACGAACTCCAGCACACCAAACTGGCCGCACTCGCCGCCCTCGTACCGCTGCACCACGAGGACGCGACACCACGCCACTTCGCCCCCTGGCGATCCGACCCCAGACCCTTCGACGGCCTCCTCCAGGGCGCCTACTCGCACCTCGCGCTCGCCGACTACTGGCAGCGGTTCGCGCGCGGCGCGCGGCGCGTCACCCACCGCGACCTCGCCTGGGCCGAGCACGCCCGCTGCCGCGAACAGGTCGGAGCCGTCCTGCCCGTGCTGGCCGGGTCGGCGGCACTGACCCGCGAAGGCCGGGTCCTGGTCAACGAGATGATCACGCTCTACCACCGTCTGGACGATTGTCCGCCCCCCACGGGTCACCTCGCGCGCGCGCAGGCGTACGTGGCCACCGCCAAGGTGATATGGCAGCAGAGGAACGGCCCGCGAACGCAGTGAGTGGACCCGTGACACCGGCCGGAGCGACCATGCTCCGGTGTATGTTGACAAGGTCGCATCGAGGCAGGGAGACGGCTGAATGCCCGGAACGCGTAAGCAAGTTGGAGCAACCGGGGCGCAGACCGTCACCATCAGTTTCGCCGGTTTCAACCGCGCGTGGTCGGCGTGGATCGGAGACCGCCTGGAGCGGCGCGGGGTGACAGTCGTCCAGCAGCGGTGGGACCCCCCGGTGGAGGTCCCGCTGGAGGAGTCGCTGCGGGATCTGACGCTGTCGCGCGGCCGCGTCCTGGTACTCCTCAGCGACTGGTACTTCCAGCTCGGCCCCCGCAGCCACGACGAGTGGAACAGGGCGCTGCGCGAGGTCGTCGCCCCCGACCCGGACCGTTTCGCCGCCGTCTGCGTCACCACGTCCGCGCTGCCCGGCGCCACCTCGGTCTTCGGCGCCGCCGACCTGACGAACGTCGGCGCCGACGAGGCCGAGCGGCGGCTCCTCGTCCGCCTGGGCCTGCCCGCCGACCCGCTGCCGGAGTCCGTCGAGGCCCGGCCCGGCCCCCGGTATCCGGCCGACACCCCCGAGGTGTGGGGCGGGGTGCCGCGGCGCAACACCCGGTTCACCGGCCGTGAGGAACTGCTCACCAAGGCGTACCAGGCCCTCCAGGACGCCGGCCCCGGCGCCGGCGTCGTGACGCTGCACGGCATGTCCGGCGTCGGCAAGACCCAGCTGGCCGCGGAGTACGTCTACCGCTTCGGCTCCGAGTACGACGTCGTGTGGTGGGTGCCCGCCGACCGCCGCGCCCTCTACCGCCAGAAACTCGCCGAACTCGCCCCCGAACTGGGGCTGTCGACCGGTGCCGAGTACGGCGAGCGGCTGCGCGCGGTACGGGACGCGCTGCGCCGCGGCGAACCGCACTCCCACTGGCTCCTCGTCCTCGACGGGGCCGACGAGCCCGAACACATCTGGGACCTGGTGCCCACCGGCCCCGGCCACGTCCTGATCACCTCCCGCAATCCGGAGTGGAGCGAACACAACAGCAACCTCGTCGAGATCCCCGTCTACGACCGCGACGAGTCGGTCGCCTTCATCCGGCGCCGCGCGCCGCGCCTGACCCCGGCCGAGGCCGACCAGCTCGCCGACGCCCTCGAAGACCTCCCGCTCCTCCTCGACCAGACCGCCGGCTGGCTCAACGACTCCGACATGTCGGTCGACGAGTACATCGAACTCCTCGAAGGCGGCATCGACCAGGACGTCGTCAAGGTCTCCGCGGACTTCCCGCTCGCCTTCCAGACCGCCTGGTCGATACTGCTGAACAAGCTCAAGGACACCGTTCCCGAGTCCGTCGACCTGCTGCGCCTGTGCAGCTTCTTCGCGCCCGGCTCCATCCCCGTGCGGCTGCTGAAGGAAATGCCCCCCGGAGAGCTGCCGGAACAGGTCTCCGGCCTGATGAACGACCCGCTGCTGTGGAACAAGGCGATCGGCCAGCTCCGCCAGTACTCCGTGGTCCGCCTGGAGTCCCACGAATCGGTGGCCGACGAGGCGTCGTCCGGCGAATCGCTCTACATGCACCGCATGGTCCACCAGATCATCGGCAAGGACATGCCGGACCAGGACCGCCAGGAGTTCATCGACGTGGTCCGCCGCGCCCTCGCCGCCGCGGACCCCGGCCGCCCCACCGACACCCGTCTGTGGCCCGCCTACGCCGAGATCACCCCGCACCTGAAGTGGGCCGACGTGCTCAACAGCACCGACCCGGCGGTGCAGACCCTGGTGCTCAACTGCCTGCGCTACATGTACCTCTCCGGCGAGTACCGGGCCGGCATCAAACTGGGCGAACGCGCCATGAAGGCCTGGCGGCGGCTCCTCGGCGAGGACCACCCCAGGGTCTGGGACCTCAGCTACAACTACGCCAACGTGCTGCGGGCCGTGGGCGACTACGCCGGTACGGAGGCCATCGAGCGGGCCGCCGTCGACCACCTGCGCACCGAACGCGGCCCCCAGGACCTGGAACACCTGCGCGCCGCTGGCGGCCTCGCCGCCGACCTGCGGGGCCTCGGCCGGTACGGCGAGGCGCTGGAGATGTCCGGCTGGATCCTCGCCGCCTACCGCGAACTGCTGGGCGACCAGGACTCGCGCACGCTCAGCGCGCAGAACAACCTGGCCATCTCACTGCGGCTGCTCGGCAGGTACGAAGACTCCCTGGAGCTCAACCGGCTGACCCTGGAGGCCCGGCGGCAGCTGTTGCGCCCGCGTCATACCTGGACCCTGTACTCCGAGATCAACTACGCCACCGACCTGCGCCTGCTCGGCCGGTACAGCGACGCCCTGTCGCTCCAGACACAGAGCGCCCGGGTGCACCGGCTGGTTCTGGGGCCCGACAACCCGCAGACCCTGCGAGCGGAACACAACCTCGCGCTGTGCCACTACCGTTCGGGGGAACGCCCCAGGGCCGCGGAGCTGTTCACCCGGGTCCTGGAGCGATGCGAACGCGTGCTCGGCGAGGGTGACCCCCTGACCATGATGTTCGCGGCCAGCCAGAGCTGCTTCGCCCGTGAGCACGCCGACATCGACCGGGCCAGGGACATAAGCGAGAAGGTCGTCCGGGGCTATACGGAGATGCTCGGCGAGACGCACCCCTACGTGGCGGGGACCCGGGCCAACCATGCCTTGATCCTCCGGAACGTGGGGGAGCGGGACCAGGCGCACGCGCTCCTGGAGCAGGCGCTCGCCGACATGGCGGAGGCCGTGGGCGAGAACCATCCCTGGACCCTCGGCTGCGCGGTCAACGCCTCGGCGCTGCGCAACCTGGTGGGCGACCCGGAATCCGCGGCCGCCCTGACGGACTCGGTGATCAACCGGGCCATCGAGGTACTCGGCCGGACCCATCCGCTGACCCTCTCCGCCCGGATCGCCCACGCCGCGGACCTGCGCGGCATCCGCGACCGGCAGCGGGCGGAGAAGGTCGAGAGCGAGGCGCTGGGGGACCTGGTGGCGACCCTGGGCGCCCAGCACGTCCACACGGTCTCGGCCCGCTCCCGGAACCGACCGTACTGGGACTTCGAGCCCTCGATCATCTGAACGGGCCCGTCCCGTACGCACGCCGAAGGGCCCGGCCCCGCGATCGAGTCGCGGGACCGGGCCCCTGGTTCGTACAGCGGCCGGTCAGGCGTCGAAGACCTCGGCGACCAGCTGTGCCTGCTCGGCCTGGTGGCGCTTGGCCGAGCCGACCGCCGGGGACGAGCTGTGCGGCCGCGAGATGCGGCGCAGGCGCTCACCGTGCGGGACGTCGGCGCCGACGGCCAGGTCCAGGTGGTCGATCAGGTTCAGGGCGATGAACGGCCAGGCGCCCTGGTTGGCCGGCTCCTCCTGGGTCCAGAGGTACTTCTCGGCGTTCGGGTACTTGGCGATCTCGGCCTGGAGCTCCGCACCCGGCAGCGGGTACAGGCGCTCCAGCCGGATGATCGCCGTGTCCGTGGCGCCGCGCTTCGTACGCTCGGCCTCCAGGTCGTAGTAGACCTTGCCCGCGCAGAAGACGACCTTGCGGACGTCGTTCGCGTTCACCGAGTCGTCGCCGATCACCGGACGGAAGCCGCCGGTGGTGAACTCCTCCACCTTCGACGCGGCCGCCTTGAGGCGGAGCATCGACTTCGGGGTGAAGACGATCAGCGGCTTGTGGTGCGGGTTGTGCACCTGCCACCGCAGGAGGTGGAAGTAGTTCGACGGCAGGGTCGGCATGGCGACCGTCATGTTGTTCTGCGCGCACAGCGTGAGGAAACGCTCCGGGCGGGCGGACGAGTGGTCCGGGCCCTGGCCCTCGTAGCCGTGCGGCAGCAGCAGCGTGACGCCGGAGGTCTGGCCCCACTTCTGCTCGGCCGAGGAGATGAACTCGTCGACGACGGTCTGCGCGCCGTTGACGAAGTCACCGAACTGGGCCTCCCAGATGACCAGCGACTCCGGACGGGCCAGCGAGTAGCCGTACTCGAAGCCCATCGCCGCGTACTCGCTGAGCAGCGAGTCGTAGACGTTGTAACGGGCCTGGTCGTCGGCGAGGTAGAGCAGCGGGGTGTAGTCCTCGCCGGTCACCTGGTCGACGAGGACCGCGTGCCGCTGGCCGAAGGTGCCGCGGCGGGTGTCCTGGCCGGCGAGCCGGACCGGGGTGCCCTCCATCAGCAGCGAACCGATGGCCAGGGTCTCGCCCATGCCCCAGTCGATCGTGCCGTTCTCCACCGAGGCCGCGCGACGCTGCATCTGCGGCATCAGACGGGGGTGGACGGTGATCCGGTCGGGGATGTTGACCTGGGACTCCGCGATGACCTTCACGACCTCCTGGGAGACCGCGGTGGTCACGGCGACCGGGAACTCGGGCTGGACCTCGGGGGTGTGCGTCGGAGCCGGCAGCGAGGTGGCCTCGCGGACCTCCGCGAACACCTTCTCCAGCTGGCCCTGGAAGTCCTGGAGCGCCTGCTCGGCCTCTTCGAGCGTGATGTCGCCGCGACCGATGAGGGACTCGGTGTAGAGCTTGCGCACCGAGCGCTTCTTGTCGATCAGGGTGTACATCTGCGGGTTGGTGAACTCCGGGTTGTCGCCCTCGTTGTGACCGCGGCGGCGGTAGCAGATGAGGTCGATCACGACGTCCTTGTTGAACGCCTGCCGGAACTCGAAGGCGAGGCGCGCGACCCGGACGACGGCCTCGGGGTCGTCGCCGTTGACGTGGATGATCGGCGCCTCGATCATGCGCGCCACGTCGGTGGCGTACATCGAGGAGCGCGAGGACTCCGGGGCGGCGGTGAAGCCGACCTGGTTGTTGATCACCACGTGCACGGTGCCGCCGGTGCGGTAGCCGCGCAGCTGCGACATGTTGAGCGTCTCGGCGACGACGCCCTGGCCCGCGAAGGCCGCGTCGCCGTGGAGCGCGACGGGCAGGACCGTGAAGTCCGTGCCGCCCTTGTTGACGAGGTCCTGCTTGGCGCGGGCGATGCCCTCCAGGACCGGGTCGACCGCCTCCAGGTGCGAGGGGTTGGCGGCCAGCGAGACCTTGATCTGCTCGCCGTCCAGACCGGTGAAGGTGCCCTCGGCGCCCAGGTGGTACTTCACGTCGCCGGAGCCGTGCATCGACCGGGGGTCGAGGTTGCCCTCGAACTCGCGGAAGATCTGCGCGTAGGACTTGCCGACGATGTTCGCCAGCACGTTCAGCCTGCCGCGGTGGGCCATGCCGATGACGACCTCGTCGAGGCGGGCCTCGGCGGCGGAGTCGATGACCGCGTCGAGCAGCGGGATGACGGACTCGCCGCCCTCCAGCGAGAACCGCTTCTGGCCGACGTACTTGGTCTGCAGGAACGTCTCGAACGCCTCGGCGGCGTTGAGCCGGCGCAGGATCCGCAGCTGCTCCTCGCGCTCGGGCTGCTGGGTGCGCGTGCGCTCCACCCGGTCCTGGATCCACTTGCGCTGCTTCGGGTCCTGGATGTGCATGAACTCGATGCCGGTGGTGCGGCAGTACGACTCGCGCAGCACACCGAGGATGTCGCGGAGCTTCATCATCGACTTGCCGGCGAAACCGCCGACCGCGAAGTCCCGCTCCAGGTCCCACAGGGTGAGGCCGTGCTCGGTGATGTCCAGGTCGGGGTGCTTGCGCTGGCGGTACTCCAGCGGGTCGGTGTCGGCCATGACATGGCCGCGGACCCGGTAGGAGTGGATCAGCTCGAAGACCCGCGCGGCCTTGGTCACGTCGTTGTCGTGCGAGGCGTCGATGTCCGTCAGCCAGCGGACCGGCTCGTACGGGATGCGCAGCGACTTGAAGATCTCGTCGTAGAACTCGTTCTCGCCGAGCAGGAGCTGGGCGACGATCCGCAGGAACTCGCCGGAGGCGGCCCCCTGGATGACCCGGTGGTCGTACGTCGAGGTCAGCGTCATGACCTTGGAGATGCCCAGCTTGTTCAGGGTGTCCTGGGAGGTGCCCTGGAACTCGGCCGGGTAGTCCATCGCGCCGACGCCCATGATGAGGCCCTGACCGGGCATCAGGCGGGGCACCGAGTGCACGGTGCCGATGCCGCCGGGGTTGGTCAGCGAGGCGGTGACTCCGGTGAAGTCGTCCATGCCGAGCTTGCCGTTGCGGGCGCGGCGGACGATGTCCTCGTAGGCCTGCCAGAACTCGAAGAAGTTCAGCGTCTCGGCCTTCTTGATGGCCGCGACGACCAGCTGGCGGTCGCCGTTCGGCTTCACCAGGTCGATGGCCAGACCGAGGTTGACGTGCTCCGGCTTGACCAGGGTCGGCTTGCCGTCCTTCAGCGCGAAGGAGTGGTTCATCGCCGGCATGGCCTTGAGGGCCTGCACCATCGCGTACCCGATGAGGTGCGTGAAGGAGATCTTCCCGCCCCGGGCGCGCTTGAGGTGGTTGTTGATGACGATGCGGTTGTCGAAGAGCAGCTTCACCGGAACGGCGCGCACGGACGTGGCCGTCGGCAGCTCCAGCGAGGCGTTCATGTTCTTCGCGACGGCGGCCGACGGGCCGCGCAGCGTCACGTACTCGGGGCCGGCCGGGGCCTCGGTGGCCGGAGCCGCCGCGGGCTTGGCCGGGGCCTCGGCGGCCGGAGCGGCCTTCACCGGGGCTGCCGGGGCAGCGGCGGCGGGGGCGGCCTGTGCGGGCGCCGGAGCCGCGGGCGCGGGGGCCTGCGCGGCCGGAGCCGGGACCTGTGCCGGAGCGGCCTGGGGCGTGGTGACCGGTGCGGTGGCGGCCGGTGCGGTGGCGGCCGGGGCCGGGGTCACCGCAGCCCCCGCGGTGCCGGGAACGGGCTTGTCCGCCGTGCCGGACGTACCCGGCTTGTAGTCGGCGAAGAAGTCCCACCAGGCGCGATCGACCGAATTGGGATCCTGGAGGTACTGCTGGTAGATCTCGTCGACGAGCCACTCATTGGGGCCGAAAGCCGCAGCCGGGTCGGAACCCGGGCTGGCTTGGTCGGTCGAGATGCTCGAGTTACTGGGGGACTGAGACGACACGGCGGCAACCGCCCTCTTCCGCTTCACAAGGTGATGGACAGCGGAAATCAAGGCTACGCCTCCCCAGCCGTTCCATGCAGGCCGGGCCGGTCTTCGTCGTGCAAGTCACATCGGAAGGCGGGTTTCGGCGCAGGAATTGGCGGGAAACAAGCATGGTTCCGCTTCGCTCCGGGTACGCGGGACCGCAGCTACGGCCCCTTGGACCGTACCCCTTGAAAGGAACACGCAGAACGTGCCCTTCCGGTTCGAACCATATGTCAACCTCGCGGTTGCGGAATCCCCGGAAGAGTGACCTGGATGCGGCAGCCGCGAGCAGATTCGGCCACGCCGATGCGCCCGCCGTGCAGATCCACCGCCCAGCGCGCGATCGCCAGGCCCAGGCCCGTACCGCCGTCGCTGCCCGGCCCGTGCGGGGACGGCACCTCGCCGCGGTTGAAACGCTCGAAGACCCGGTGCCGCTCGGACTCCGGAATGCCCGGCCCCTCGTCCAGGACCTCCAGCGCCAGCGACTCCGGCCCGGCGCCGCGCCGCGCCAGGACGGTGACCCGGCCGTGCGGCGGGCTGTGCTTGACAGCGTTGTCGACCAGATTGGCCACCACCTGGTGCAGCCGCTCCGCGTCCGCGTGCGCGGTCAGCTCGGGCGGTGACACATCCAGATGCAGATGTACGTCCTTACGGGTGTGGTTCCCCGAACCGGAGGACAGCCGGCGGTGCGAGGCGGCGAGGTTCGCCTCCTTCAGTACGCCCGACAGATACGGCCACACCTCGAAACGGCGGGACTTCAGCGTGACCACCCCGCTGTCCAGACGGGACAGGTCCAGCAGCGTCTCCACCAGTCTGCCGAGCCGCTCCGTCTGCTTCAGCGCCGTCCGCATGGTCTCGGGATCGGCCGAGGACACCCCGTCCACGACGTTCTCCAGCACGGCTCTCAGCGCCGCGATGGGGGTCCGCAGCTCATGCGACACATTGGCCACCAACTCCTTGCGGTGCCGGTCCACGGCCTCCAGATCGTCCGCCATGAGGTTGATCGTCTGGGCCAGGTCGCCGAGCTCGTCGCGCCGGTCGGCACCACTCACCCGTCTGGTGTAGTCGCCGTGCGAGATCGACCGGGCCACGGTCGTCATCTCGTCCAGCGGCGCCGTCAGGCCGTGCGCCACGAACTGGGTGATCAGCAGGGTCGCGATCACCGAGAACACCGTGATGAAACGCAGCTCCGTCCGGGTGCGCAGGGCCACCATCAGCAGCCCGGTGGTGATGAACACCGAGACCACCACGAGCGTGCCCAGCTTGGCCTTGACCGAAAAGGGGCGCAGTCCGGAACCGGGCCGGGTCATGGGGCCGGGGTCTCCAGGGCGTAGCCGACACCGTGCACGGTACGGATCCGCTCCGCACCGATCTTCCGGCGCAGCGCCTTGATGTGGCTGTCGACGGTACGGGTGCCGGAGGCGTCCGCCCAGTCCCAGACCTCGGCCAGCAACTGCTCCCGGGAGAGCACCGCGCGCGGCGTATTGGCCAGGCAGACCAGGAGATCGAACTCGGTCGGCGTGAGGTGGACGTCATCGGCGCGCACCCGGACCCGGCGCTGCGCGTGATCGATCTCCAGCTCGCCGAGGCGCAGAATGCCGCTGCGCGGAGTGACCGCGGCCAGCGCCGCCCGCTCCACCCGGCGCAGCAGTACGTGCACCCGGGCCGCCAGCTCACGCATCGAGAACGGCTTGGTCATGTAGTCGTCGGCGCCGACACCGAGACCGACCAGCATGTCGGTCTCGTCGTCCCTGGCGGTCAGCATGAGCACCGGCACCGGCCGCTGGGCCTGCACGCGGCGGCAGACCTCCAGGCCGTCGAAGCCGGGAAGCATGATGTCGAGCACCATCAGATCGGGCTGCCACGCCTCGGCCGCGTCCACGGCCGCGGGCCCGTCGAGTGCGGTCTGCACCAGGAAGCCCTCCGCCCGCAGCCGGGCGGAAATGGCATCGACGATCGTGGCGTCGTCCTCGACCACCAGCACCCGGCGCTGCGCGCCCGGGGTGGCCGCGACACCGTTGTGGGTGGTGTGTGTCTGTTCCATCGCCCCGCCCCTGCCCGTTCTCACGGGGGTCATTCCCCCGGACGCACGGTCTTCGCTTGTGGATTTCATGGGTGATCCCGTCACCGGTCAGCAGCGTAAAGGCAGCGGGCCGCTCTCGGCTACGCAGGGTGTAACGGCAGGGGCGCGACGAAGTGGCGGAGTGTCGGCCTTGTGGCGCTTGGCCCCCGGGCGTCCGGGGGCCAGGAATGTCCGACGAGGGCTCTCAGACTGTCCGAAGTGCGAGATGCACCACGTCGGGAACACCTCGGGCAACACGCACCTCTTCCGTCCGTACCCCGCTGAATCCGGCATTCCGCAGGGCCTGTTCGAAATCCGCGGACGGCTGTGCGGACCAGACCGCGAGAACGCCGCCCGGCGTCAGCCGCTCCCGGCAGTCCGCCAGACCGGCAGGGGAGTACAGGCTCGTGTTGTCCTCGGTGACGGTCCAGTCCGGTCCGTTGTCGATGTCCAGGCACAGAGCGTCGTAACGGTCCGTAGTCGTGCGCAGATACGAGACGAGATCCGTCGTCAGGATCTCGGTCCGCGGATCGGCGAGCGCCGCGCCGGAGATCCGGGCCAGCGGCCCCGCCCGGTGCCAGTCCACGATCGCCTGCTCCCGCTCGACGACGGCGATCCGCCCCCACCGCGGCTCGGCGGCGGCCCGCACGAGCGAGAACCCGACCCCGAGCCCTCCGATGAGCACCGCCGGTGACATCCGGCCGTCGGGCAGGGCGGCCAGCGCCGCGTCGATCAGCAGCCGCTCGGAGCGCCCGTCCGAGGTGTCCATGAGGAAGCATCCGTTGGCGATGATCTCGAAGTCGTCCCCCCGCTCCCGGAGGACGACTTCGCCGTACGGGCCTTCCCGGCGGTCGAGCGTGAGGGGGGCGAGGGGGTCGGGGCCGTGGATCTCGGGCATGGCGTGGCTCTCCGGTCGATGGCGGACGTGAGGGACGGACGCGGGCGGCGGACGCGGGTGACCGCCGCGGTCCCCGCCATCCTGGCCGGTCCGCGCGTCCGGGGGCCAGCGGATTGCCGGATTCATCCGAAGACCGGTGGATTGCTGGATTCGTACAAGGCACCGTCGGGCACGGCCGGTGTACAGGCCGTCGGGCAGGACCGGTGCGCAGGCGCGGTGCGTACAGGCCATCGGGCACGGCCGGTGCACAGGCGCGGTGCGTATAAGCGGCGCATGGGCGCGGTGCGTATATCCGGCGCACGGGCACGGTGCGTATAAGGCGCACGGGCACGGTGCGTATAAGAGGACGTGCGGCCGGTTCGCACGCCGCTCGGGCCATGGACAGCACGGAGATGATCACGGAGGGCGGGACGTTGCTTCGCGGGCTTGTAGGGAAGGGGCCTCGCGCGGTGCGTCGGGGCAGGGGCAGGGCGGTTCGCGAAGACGAGCCCGCGGCCCCGCTGCCCGACGCCGTTCCGCGTCGGCGCCGTACGGAAGCCGTCGCCTCTCCACCTGTCCGGGAGCCCCGGGCGGGCGGTACGGCCCGGTGGGCCCGCCGGTGCCTGCGGCTGCTGCCGACACCCACCGGTACCCCGTTCACCTTCGGGTACCTACTGGTGCTCGTCGCCACGTCCCTCTTCATGGAGTACGGCGATCCGGACACCGTCTCCGCCGTGCTGCGCGAATCGAGCACGGACGTCGCGCATCTGCGTGAAACCCCGCTGCTGGTCCTGGTCGCCAGTGCCCTGTGGGTCGTCGGCGGGCTCGGTTCCCCGTACCTCTTCGGCTTCGCTCTGGTGCTGACCGCGCTGGAACGCCGCGTCGGGGGACGGCGCGCCGCCGGGGTGTTCCTGTTCGGCCATGTCGTGGCGACCCTCGCCACGGAGATCCCGGTCGGGCTGTCCGTGGCGGCCGGTCGTCTGCCGGAGTCCTCACTGCACCAGCTCGACTACGGCATCAGCTTCGGGGTGATGGCGAGCGTGGGTGCGCTCGCCGGGCTGCTCACGCCGTGGCCGCGGGGGCTGGTGCTCGGCGCGGTCGGCGCGATGCTGCTGCGTGATCTGCTCGACCTCGACAACCCCCTCGCCGCCTGGGGCCACCCGCTGGCGCTGCTGCTGGGCCTGGCCTGCCGGCCGTTGCTGCGCCGCGCCGGTGCGGCGGGGGGCGCGGGGGTCAGGGGCGCGGGGCCTTCTTGCCGTGGACGGCGAGATACTCGGCTGCCAGCCAGGGCGCCAGATCGTCGATGAGCGTCGCGAGGACGGCCGGGTCGGCGGACGGGGCGCGGCCCGTGCGCGCGGCCGTCCGCATCTGCTCGATCCGCTCCGGGAGGTCCGGGTAGTAGCGGGCGAACACCTCGGCAGACTCGGTCAGGTCGCTGGTCCAGCCGCCCCACTGCGGCATGACCAGCGTGAAGCCGGACCGGACGAGGCGGCGGGCGACGCCGCGGCTGAGACTACGGCGTTCGGCGTCCGTGGCGGCTTCGGCGGACCGCCGCCGCCAGCGGGGGAGCAGGAGGTGGAGGTCCCCGTTGGTCTCGCGGGCGAGCAGTGGCGTGGGGCGGTAGCGCGGCAGCCGCGCGGCGAGGTCCTCGCCCAGCAGCGGGGTGCAGAGGCAGGCGAGGAAGAAGCCGAGATCATTGCGTTCGAATGTGCTGGTGAGGGTCTCGGCGGCGGCGAGAAGGACACCGACCCCGTCGATCTGGCCGAACGAGCTGTCCAGCTCGGCCTCGATGGTCCGGGCCGCCGCCCGGTCGGCCTCGGTGGGCTCGGCACGCAGGGCGAGCAGCAGGTCCAGATCGGAGACACCAGGAACAGCCGTGCCGCGCGGAATGCTCCCGTAGATGTACGCGCTGTGCAGCCGCGCGCCGTCGAACGCCTCGGTGATCCGGGCGCGAGCCGCCTCCACCACGGGGGCGAACACCACCGGCACCCGGCTCAGTGAGCCCTCCCGCCGGATCGTTCCGTCCGGGCTCAGCCCTCTGTCGTCGCTCGTACCCGTACCCGTACCCGTACTCGCACTCTCGCTCATGTCGGCACTCTGCCCGGTGTTCCGGCCGGTTGCCGATGGGTTTTCGCGGACGGGAGCGGCTCGGACGGTCCGGAATCAAGGGGGCGCGCGTGGGGTTCAGCCTGTGTGCGGGGTCCGACGCGGCCGTCCGGCGTGCGAACGCCTCAGGCGATCGCTCACAGCGAACATGCCCTGGGGAACAAGGGGCGGCTCACAAGCATTGAGTCTGCATAGCTCAAGTTGACTGCCGAAGGGGAGATCATGGCTATCGATTCCAATGCGGTCACTCCGCTCGCCCTGCCCGTGCTGCCGCTCGACGACGAGGTCGTGCTGCCGGGCATGGTGGTGCCTCTGGACCTGTCCGACACCGATGTACGCGCCGCCGTGGAGGCCGCACAGGCCGCAGCCCGCGAGGGCGGTGGCAAGCCCGAGGTGCTTCTGGTGCCGCGGGTCGACGGGACGTACGCCGGCACTGGTGTCATCGGCACCGTCGAGCAGGTCGGACGGCTTTCGGACGGGGATCCGGGCGCGCTCATCCGCGGCCGTGGCCGGGTGCGGATCGGGGCCGGGACCAGCGGACCGGGCGGGGCGCTCTGGGTGGAGGGGACACGGGTCGACGAGGCCGTCCCCGACCCGCTCCCCGGGGCCGCTGCCGAGCTGGTCAAGGAGTACAAGGCTCTCGCCACCAGCTGGCTGAAGAAGCGCGGCGCCTGGCAGGTCGTGGACCGGGTCCAGCAGATCGAGGACATCTCCGCGCTCGCCGACAACTCCGGTTACTCGCCCTTCCTCACCACGGCCCAGAAGGTGCAGCTCCTGGAGACCGTCGACGCGGTCGCCCGGCTGAAGCTCGCCATCCAGTGGCTCGGTGAACACCTCGCCGAACAGGACGTCGCCGAGTCCATCGCCAAGGACGTCCAGGAGGGCGTCGACAAGCAGCAGCGTGAATTCCTGCTGCGGCGCCAGCTCGACGCCGTACGCAAGGAGCTCGCCGATCTCAACGGCGGTCCTGGTTCCGGCGCAGACGAGTCCGACGACTACCGGGCGCGCGTCGAGGCCGCCGGACTTCCCGAGCACGTCCGCGAGGCCGCGCTCAAGGAGGTCGACAAGCTGGAGCGCTCCTCCGACCAGAGCCCCGAGGGCTCCTGGATCAGGACCTGGCTCGACACCGTTCTCGAACTGCCGTGGACGGAGCGGACCGAGGACGCGTACGACATCCCCGGCGCCCAGCGGATCCTCGACGCCGAGCACGCGGGCCTGCAGGACGTGAAGGAGCGGATCACCGAGTACCTGGCGGTCCGCAAGCGGCGTGCCGAGCGCGGTCTCGGCGTCGTCGGCGGACGGCGCGGCGGTGCCGTGCTGGCGCTGGTGGGCCCTCCGGGCGTGGGAAAGACCTCGCTCGGTGAGTCCGTCGCGCACGCCATGGGCCGCAAGTTCGTCCGCGTCGCGCTCGGCGGTGTGCGGGACGAGGCGGAGATCCGCGGACACCGGCGCACCTACGTCGGTGCGCTGCCGGGACGCATCGTCCGGGCCGTCAAGGAGGCCGGTTCGATGAACCCGGTCGTCCTGCTCGACGAGATCGACAAGGTCGGCTCCGACTTCCGGGGCGACCCGGCGGCCGCCCTGCTCGAAGTCCTCGACCCGGCCCAGAACCACACCTTCCGCGACCACTACCTGGAGGTCGAGCTCGACCTCAGCGATGTCGTCTTCCTCGCGACGGCCAACGTCCTCGAAGCCATCCCGGAGGCCTTGCTCGACCGGATGGAGCTGGTCAGGCTCGACGGCTACACCGAGGACGAGAAGGTCGTCATCGCACGTGACCACCTGCTTCCGCGTCAGCTGGAGCGGGCCGGTCTGGAGAAGGACGAGGTGGCGCTCGACGAGTCCGCGCTGCGCAAGCTGGCCGGGGAGTACACCCGTGAAGCGGGCGTACGGAATCTGGAGCGGGCCGTCGCCCGGCTGCTCCGCAAGGTCGCCGCCCAGCACGAACTGGGCGCCAGGGAGCTTCCGTTCACGGTCACCGAGGCGGATCTGCGCGGTCTGATCGGACGGCCGCACCACGTCCCCGAGTCCGCCCAGGACCCGGCCGAGCGCCGCACCGCGGTGCCGGGCGTGGCCACCGGACTCGCGGTGACCGGCGCCGGCGGCGACGTGCTGTTCGTGGAGGCATCGCTGGCCGACCCGGAGACCGGGGCGTCCGGACTGACCCTCACCGGTCAGCTCGGCGACGTCATGAAGGAGTCCGCGCAGATCGCGCTGAGCTTCCTGCGGTCGCACGGCGCGGAGCTGGAGCTGCCCGTCGCGGACCTGAAGGACCGGGGGGTGCACATCCACTTCCCGGCGGGCGCGGTCCCGAAGGACGGCCCGAGCGCCGGCATCACGATGACGACGGCGCTGGCCTCGCTGCTCTCCGGACGGCTGGTCCGGACGGATGTGGCGATGACCGGTGAGGTCTCGCTGACCGGACGGGTGCTGCCGATCGGTGGCCTGAAGCAGAAGCTGCTGGCCGCGCACCGGGCCGGGATCACCACCGTGGTGATCCCGAAGCGGAACGAGGCGGACCTGGACGATGTCCCGGCCGAGGTCCTGGACACCCTGGAGGTCCACCCGGTGACGGATGTGCGCCAGGTACTGGAGATCGCCCTCGCGCCGGCCTCCGCGGCCAGGCCCGGGGAGAGGATCCCGGCCGCGGCGTAGGCGCCATGGCGTGACGGGCGTGGCACCACGTGCGCGACCGGTACGGACGGCCCGCCTTCCCGGCGACGGGTGGGTGGGCCGTTCCGTGCGCGCGGGGTGCTCTCGCGCCTCCGCCGTCCGGGGTGCGGCGGGTTCTTTTGTACGTCCGCCGTCGCGCGCCGGGCGCTTTCGCGCCTCCGCCGTCGTGCGTGCGCCGGGTGTACTTCCCTTCCGTCCGCAGGGATCCGGAGTACGGATCCGGGGCGGTCGGTACTCCGGATCAGCGGTCGGTACTCCGGATCAGGGGCGGTAGATGGTCCCCGGGACCGGCTCGGCGGGGGCCATCAGCTGCGGGACGGTGACGAAGGTGTAGCCCTGCTTCTTCAGCGCGTCGATGATGCCGGGCACGGCGGGCACCGTCCCCTTGTAGATGTCGTGCAACAGGATGATGCCGTCCTTGCTCGCCTGATCCAGGATGCGCTTCTTGATCAGTGCCGAGTCGGTCGTGGAGTAGTCCTTGGCGGTGGCGCTCCACAGGATCTGGGAGAGTCCCAGGTCCTTGCTGATGTCCGAGACGGTGTCGTCGGTACGGCCCTGCGGCGGGCGCATCAGACGCGGCTTCTTGCCGGTGATCTCCGCTATCGCGTCCTGCGTCTTCTCCAGCTCGGCGCGTATCTCGGCCGGCTTCTTGTCCGTCAGGATCTCGTGGGACCAGGTGTGGTTGGCCACCTCGTGCCCCTCGGCGGCGAGCCTGCGCACGGTGTCGGGGTGCTTCTTGACGTGGTTCTTGCCCAACAGGAAGAAGGTTGCGTGCACCTTCTTCTCCTTGAGGATGTCCAGCAGATGCGGGGTGTCCTCGCCCGGCCCCGCGTCGAAGGTCAGCGCTATGCACTTCGCCTTGCGGCAGTCCACCGGACCGAAGGAGCCCTTGGCGTCGGAGCCCGCGTCACCGCGCGCCGAGCCCGGCGCGGTGGTCTGCATGGAGCAGCCGCTCAGCGTCAGGGTGAGTGCCGTCACAAGGGCGGCGGCCAACCCTGTACCGATCGACTTCGTCTTCATGGACAAGGCGGGTCACTCCTCCGTAGCTGAACAGGGCACACGATGTGCGGCCGAGAAGGACTATACACGTGGTGTATACACCGAATGTGTAGGGGTCTTCGGTTTCGGCTCGGCGGGAGAAGTGCCTGGTCACGGGAGCGAATAGAGGAGGGCCCCGGTGGCTGGGTGGGTCACCGGGGCTCGGTTGTGCGACGTGGTGGACCGCGCGGGTGCGGCGGGTCGGCTCAGCCGTTGGCGAGAGCCTGCACGCGGTCGAGCGCGCCGTTGAAGTGGCTGTGGTCGCCGACGTACGGGCCGGACGAGGTGTACTGCCACATCGTGTAGAAGCCCCAGCCGGCCGGGAGCTCGCCGACCGTGCTGCTGTAACGGGCCACCCACAGCGGGTTGGTGGCGCCGAAGCTCGCGTTGTTCCCGGTGCAGGCCTGCCACCAGCTGGTCGCGGTGTATATGACCGCGTCGCGGCCGGTGCGCGCCTTGTAGGTGTTCACGAAGTCGCGGATCCAGGAGACCATGGAGGCCTGGCTCAGGCCGTAGCACTGGTCGCCGTACGGGTTCCACTCGATGTCGAGCGCGCCCGGCAGGGTCTTGCCGTCCTTGGACCAGCCGCCCCCGTGGTCCACGAAGTAGTTGGCCTGGACGGCGCCGCTCGTGGTGTTCGGGGTGGCGAAGTGGTACGAGCCCCGGATCATGCCGACGTTGTACGAGCCGTTGTACTGCTGGGCGAAGTACGGGTTCGTGTAGTAGGTGCCCTCGGTGGCCTTGGTGTAGGCCCACTTCACGCCACTGTTCCAGAGGGTCGGCCAGTCGACGTTGCCCTGGTAGCTGGCGACGTCCACGCCTTCGGTCTGGGCGGCGCGGGTGTCGCGCGGCAGTCCGCCCTGGCCGTCGTGGGCCACGACGCCCATGCCCATCGTGGCCGTGCCCCGTGCGGGCTTCTTGGCCGCGGCGGCGGAGTCGTGGACACCCGCCGCGCTCGCCGCGCCGGGCAGGGTGAGGAGGAGGGAGAGGGCTGCGAGCAGGGTTCCTGCTGCCGCGAAGCGCGAGCGGCGGGACGTTCCGGATCCGGATCTGAGCACCGGCATGTGAGTGCCTCCGAGGCCTCGGTGGGGGGACGCGCTGATCCCAGGGGCGCGGGGGCACCCCTGTAGACATGTCATGGTGTGAACATGCCATGTATGACGCTACGCACGTAGACCCGTGTCGCGGAAGGGGGTCTGGGCGCTGCCGTTGGTCTACGCCTGCGAAATACTGGCCGAGCTGCGGCGATGACCAGCGGCGAAAGAAACTTTCAGTGGCGGGAAAGCTTATGAGGGGTGTTGACGTGCACGGGAGCGAAAGCGGTAGTGAACCCGGCGCGACCGGAGAAAGTGGTGTGGACCACGCATTCCTTGCGCTGGAGCGGGAGTTGGCCGTATTCCTGCGCCGGGCACGGGCCAATTCCGGGGAAATGGCGCGCGAGGTCCACCCCGAACTGGAGGCCGCCGCCTACGGACTTCTCGTACGGCTGGAGTCGGCCGGACGGCAGCGGGCCACTGATCTCGCGGCCTACTTCGGCGTCGGCAAGGCGACGATGAGCCGTCAACTGCGTGCCCTGGAAGACCTCGGGCTGGTGGCACGCGAGCCCGATCCGGCGGACGGCCGGGCCTTCCTCGTCCGCCTCACCGCCGAGGGGCTGGCCCGCTACCGCAGTGTCCGCGACGCCCGCCGCGACCGCTATGTGCGCAAGCTCGCCGACTGGGACCGGGCCGAGGTGGCCGAACTGGCCCGGCTGCTGCACCACTTGAACGCCCGCGCGGAGGACTGACGCGTCGGGCCTTGGGCCCGGGGTACCGGATCACGGGCCCCGGGGTACCGGATCACGGTTCGGTGCCCCGGGGCCGGCGGCTCGGCGCCCGGCCCCGATCGGGCGTCTGGCCCCCGTCGGGCGCCCGGCCCCGGCCCGTCCCCGGCCCGTCCCCGGCCCGTCCCCGGCCCGTCCCCGGCCCGTCCCCGGCCCGGCCCCGGCCCGTCCCCGGCCCGGCCCCGGCCCGTCCCCGGCCCGGCCCCGGCCCGTCCCCGGCCCGGCCCCGGCCCGGCCCCGGCCCGTCCCCGTTTCCCGTCGCTTCCCGTCACAGCACCGCGTAGACCGCCGTCGCGTCGTCATGCGTCTTGCTGCGGCGCAGATGCGCGCGCTCCGTGTCCGCGTCCTCCAGTGCCCTGACCCGGTCGATCAGTCCCTGTGTCCCCTCCTTGCGGAGCACCCCGAGGCAGTCCGCCCAGTCGCCCTCGCGGAACATCTCCGTCCAGCGGGCCGCCCCGTCGGTCATCGCGGCCAGCGCCCGCACCCGGCCGATCGGGGTGCGTCCGGTGACCGCGCGGGTCGCCACGGAGGGGTCGGCGGCGGCCGTGAAGAAGCCGCCCTCCTTGTTCCGCACCGTGGCGTCGGCGATCGCCTCACTGGCCAGCGAGCCCGGCGGCAGGCGGTTCAGCCGGTCGTCGAGGAGGGGGCGCACGGATCCGTCGAGCGCCTCGAACAGGAGTACGGAATCGGAGAGCACCAGATGTTCGATCTCGTGTTCGTCCCAGCGCGCCATGACGACCGTCGCCTGCGGCGTCCTCATGTGAGAAAGGTCACACGATGAGCGGTGTGTGTCGGCGGTGCGTCGAATGGACTCGGCCAAAATCTCCTGGAGGGTCAGATCGCGTCGCGAATCAGACAGTTCGACCAATGAGCCACCCAGTCGTGCGGTGAACCAGGGGACCGAGTGCACACAACCGTCGTCACCCTGCGGCGGAGTCACTCCGTCGAGCAGGATCAGCGTCCCACCTTGGCCGGAAGCGGGCAGGGCGGTGGCAACCCAGTCCTCGTTCGGGCGGTCGGTGCTGCCGGCGACGGTGGCGAGTTCGATGCGCATGCGGTCAGTCTGCACGATGCCTTCACGGGCCCTGCACGACCCAAGATTGGCCTGTACCAGCAGGTCAGGCGGGTGCCTGGAGCGGAAGGAGAGGCTCCGTGCGGCATGCGGGCGGGCATCCTGCCAAAGCACGGGCGGAAGTTCCAGCCAGCGGTCCAGGTGTGCCGGACGCGCTCCGAGGGCAGACTTGTTCGTCAACTCCGGAGTGATGTTCACTCGTTCAGGTGGCGGAGTGGTTGATGTGCGCCCCCCTCTCAAAAGCACTGGAATGGTCAGAAGCCGTACCAGCGGTCGGGGCGCTCGTTCACATGTGACCGTGCGTCACCTCTGCTTCAAGGGCGGACGAGTACAAGAATGCGAGCACCGGTGCAGAAGAAGCGGCCTCGGAGCAAGGGCAGCAGGCACAGCGGTTCCGGGGTGACGCCTCCGGCACCCGCCGAGAGCGAGGGCACCCAGCGCACCGCGCGCGTACGCAGTCGGCTGGTCGCCGGTGTCGCGGTCGTCGGTATCACCGTCATCGCCGCGGGTGCGCCCGCGGCCCTCGGCGCCTCCTCCGACCTGAACGAGTCGCAGCGGCTGGTCACCCTCGCCGAGCTGAACCAGCAGGCCATCGCGCTCGCCCACGCCCTCGCGGACGAACGTGACGAGGTCACCTCCTACATCGCGGCCGGCCGCGAGGAGAAGTCCGGCCCGGGGGCGAAGGGCAAGGGCGACCCCGGCAGCCGGAGCGCCCGCGTCGACCAGCAGGTGGACGAGATCAGGGGTGCGGCCCCGGCCGCACTGCGCCGCGACCTCTCCACCATCCCCTCCCTGCGCCGCGACGCGCTCAGCGGCAAGGGCACGGCGCTGGAGGCCCATCAGGCGTACTCCGAGGTCATCGCCAAGCTCCACGACCTCGCCGACGAACTCGCCGAGAAGACCCCACCGCGCGCCGCCGAGGCCACCCGCGCCCCGCTCGCCCTCGGCCGGGCCACCGAGCAGGCCTCCGCCACCCGGGGGCTGCTGCTCGCCGCGCTCTCCGTGCCCGGCAAGGCGTCGTCCCCGCAGACCGACCCGTTCACCGGCCTGCCCGTCCAGGGCCAGGACCAGGGCAGCAGCAAGGACGACCGCACCCGCGACGAGCTGAGCGCCGCTGCCCAGCAGGCCCGGGTGGGCGAGCTCTCCTCGCTCGCCGACTTCGACCAGGCCGCGGGCTCCACCGCCCGCGACAAGCTGTCGTCCACCGTCACCGGGCCCGAGGTCAACAGCGCGGAGAAGTACCTCAACTCCCTCACCGACCGTCCCGAGCTGTCCGACGCCGACCAGCGGGTCAGCAGCAAGAAGGTCGAGGCGGCCCTCTCCGCCCGGATCGACCGGATGCGGGGTGTCGAATCGGCCCTCGGCACCGCACAGGTCCAGCGCCTGGAGCAGCTGCGCGACGACGACGTCACCGCGCTCGAACTGCGGATCGCGCTGCTCGGCGGCTGTCTGCTGATCGCCGTCGGCGTCTCCACCGCCGTGGCCCGCACCCTCACCCAGCCGCTCGCCGTCCTGCGCATCGGTGCCGCCCGCCTCGCCGCGGAGCCCGACACCGCCGAACCGATCCGCTACACCGGCCGCAACGACGAGTTCGCCCAGGCCGTACGGTCCATCAACGCCCTGCACGGCAAGCTGCACGGACTGCTCCACGAGTTCAACGGCCGCTTCGAGAGCCTGCAGACCGAACGCGCCGAGCTGATCGCCGGACGTGAGGCGCTCACCCTCCAGCGCGCCGAACTCCAGGTCATGACCTCCGACCTCACCGCCCAGCTGGAGCGGCTGAAGAACACGGTCCACCACACCTTCGTCAACCTCTCGCTGCGCACCCTCGGCCTCGTCGAGCGCCAGCTCGGTGTCATCGAGAGCCTGGAGGAGCGGGAGCACGACCCGGAGCGGCTGGCCACCCTCTTCAAGCTCGACCACATGGCCACGGTCATGCGTCGGCACAGCGAGAACATGCTGGTCCTCGCGGGCGCCGAGCACGGGCACGGGCACGCGAGCCCGATCCCGCTGGTCGACGTGTTGCGCGCGGCCGTCTCCGAGATCGAGCGGTACGAGCGGGTCACCATCCAGTCCCTGCCGCCGCACGCCCAGATCGCCGGCTTCGCCGCCGACGACCTCAGCCACCTCGTCGCCGAACTCCTGGAGAACGCGACCTCCTTCTCGCCGCCGGACTCCCATGTCCAGCTCTCCGGCTGGCTGCTGGAGACCGGCGAGGTGATGCTCTCCGTCCAGGACGAGGGCATCGGGATGTCGGCCGTGCGGATGAGCGAGCTCAACACCCGGCTCGGCGACCCGACGTTGTTCGATGCGGGCGAGCGGGACGACAAGGGGGCGCCCGGGGCCGGACTCGGCCTCCAGGTCACCTCCCTGCTGGCCGCGCGCCACGGCGTACGGGTCCAGCTGCGCGACCACAGCGGCAGCGGGGTCACGGCGGTCGTCGTCCTGCCCAAGACCCTGCTGCCGAAGGCACCACCGGCCGCCACGCCGCCGCCGGTGCAGGTCTCCGGGGACGCGCCCGCGCTGAACCTTCCGGGGTCGGTCGCCGAGGCCAACTCCAACGCGCTGCCGACACGCACGCTCGCCCTGCCGGGCGACCCGCTGATCGCGGCGGCGGAGCAGACGATCCGCGAGTCCGGGGCCGCTTCCGAGCCCGCGCCCGAGCACGCCCCGGACAGCGCCCCCGCGCCCGCCCCGGCAGCAGCCGAGGCCGAGGCGGAGATCACGATGCAGGTCCGCCTTCCGGTGGTTCCGGAGTTCGCGGACACCTCGGAGTTCACGGCGCCCGACCCGTACACCATCGGCCCCGACCGCCACGAGCGCACGGCCGACGAATTCCCGGAGCCGTACACCGCCCAGGCGCAGGCTCAAGCCCAGGCGCAGGCTCAGGCCCAGGCGCAGGCATCCGCGCCGTACGCCGCCCCGGCCCCCGCTCCTGCCCCGGAGCCGTACACCGCACCCACTCCCGTCCCGGCCCCCGCGCCCGTCGCCGACGCCCTGCCCGGCCCCCGGAAGCCGGAGCAGCAGTCGCAGGAGCGCTCTCCGCAGCCGCAGCAGGAGCGCATCACGGACAAGGGGCTGCCCAAGCGCACCCCCAAGGTCGTCAAGCCCACCACGGCGCCCAGCGCCGAGCGCAAGGGCAGCCTGGACAAGGAGGCGCTGCGCCGTCGGCTCGGCGGCTTCCACCAGGGCGCGAGGGACGGCCGCCGGGACGTCGAGGCGGAGATCGCCGAGATCACGGCGAACCAGCCGTTCCCCGGGGCCGCGGCACACGCCGGACGCCCCGCGCACACCGAGCACAGTGAGTCGGCCGACCGTACCGACGGCCGAACCGATGAGACGGGGGACACAGTCGAGGAGGCACGCAGTTGACTGCGCCCAGCACATTCGGGCTGAGTACCGAGGCCCGGAACCTTCACTGGTTGCTGAGCAATCTGGTGGAGGAGGTGCCAGGGGTCCACTCGGTCACGGTCGTCTCATCCGACGGACTGATGCTGCTCTCCTCCGACCCCGGCCATCTCGCCACCCGGGCCACCGGCCTGCAGGACGGCCCCAAGGGCTCCAGCGCCGACCTGGCCACCATCGTCTCCGGCATCGGCAGCCTCACCGCCGGCGCCGCCAAGCTGATGGACGGCGGCGGTGTCAAGCAGACGATGGTCGCCATGGACGAGGGCAGCGTCTTCGTCATGTCGATCAGCGACGGCTCGCTGCTCGGTGTGCACGCCACCCCGGACTGCGACATGAGCGTCATCGCCTACCACATGGCGCTCTTCGTCGGCCGAGCCGGACACGTACTCACCCCCGAACTCCGCAGTGAACTGCGCAAATCGATGGAGAGCGCCCAGTGACGCCCCCTGCTGAACCCGCCCGCAGGCTCCCCGTCCGCGGGTCCGACCGAAGGCCCGCACGGGTCCGCCCGTACTCCCTCACCGGCGGCCGCACCCGCTTCGGCCACGTCCTGCTCGTCGAGACGTTCGTCGCCGCGCTCGAAGCGCCCGAGGAGCGCCGCGAGCTGACCAACGGCAACCTGGCCACCCGTGTCATGCCGGAGCTCCAGGCCATCGTCGAGATCTGCCGCCGGATGCGTACGGTCGCGGAGATCTCCGCCCTGCTGAAGATGCCCCTCGGCGTGGTCCGGGTGCTGCTCAGCGACTTGGCCGACCAGGGAAAGATCCGCGTGTACGGGACCGGGCACGGCACCGGCCAGCCCGACCGCGCACTGCTCGAAAGGGTGCTCAATGGACTCCGCCGTCTCTGAGTCGCCACTCTTCGCCCCGCGCCAGCCGAGGGCCAAGGACCAGGCCGAGGAATCGCTGCAGGCCTGGCAGCTGGACCACACCAGGGCCCCCATCGCCACGAAGATCGTGGTCGCGGGCGGATTCGGCGTGGGCAAGACGACCTTCGTGGGGTCCGTCTCCGAGATCACCCCGCTGAAGACCGAAGCGATGATGACCCAGGCCAGCGAGGAGACCGACGATCTCTCCGCGACGCCCGACAAGGTCACCACGACCGTCGCGATGGACTTCGGCCGGCTCACGCTCGACGACGACCTCGTGCTGTACGTGTTCGGCACACCGGGCCAGCAGCGCTTCTGGTTCATGTGGGACGACCTGGTGCGCGGCGCGATCGGCGCGGTCGTCCTCGCCGACACCCGGCGGCTCGCCGACTGCTTCCCCGCACTCGACTACTTCGAGAGCTGCGGCCTGCCGTACATCGTCGCCGTCAACCACTTCGAGGGAACGCCGGGGTTCGAGGCGGAGGACGTCAGGGAGGCCCTGACTGTCCCCCCGCACGTGCCTGTTGTGATCATGGACGCGCGTAACAGGATCACCGTCGTCGAGTCGCTGCTGGCCCTCGTGGGCCACGCCCTCGACGCCACCCCGGCATAGCTCGCACGCCATACGTAACGGAGAACCGCGATGCGGAAGATACTCATAGTCGGAGCCGGCCAGTCCGGTCTCCAGCTCGCCCTCGGACTGCAGTCCAGAGGGTACGAAGTCACCCTGATGTCCAACCGCACCGCCGACGAGATCCGGTCCGGCCGGGTCATGTCGACCCAGTGCATGTTCCACACCGCGCTCCAGCACGAGCGCGACTACCAGCTCAACTTCTGGGAGTCCCAGGCCCCGCGCATCGAGGGCCTCGGCGTCTCGGTCGCCGCGCCCGACTCCTCGCGCGCCGTCGACTGGGTCGGCAAGCTGGACGGCTTCGCCCAGTCCGTCGACCAGCGCGTGAAGATGGCCGGCTGGATGGAGACGTTCGCCCAGCGCGGCGGACAGCTCGTCATCCACGGCGCCGCCGTCTCCGACCTGGACTACTTCTCCCGCACCTACGACCTGGTGATGGTCTCCGCGGGCAAGGGCGAGCTGGTCTCCATGTTCGGCCGGGACGCGTCCCGTTCGCCGTTCGACGCCCCGCAGCGCGCCCTGGCCGTCGCGTACGTCCACGGCATGGGCCCGCGCCCCGAGCACCCCGAGTTCGACGCGGTCCGCTGCAACCTGGTCCCCGGTGTCGGCGAGCTCTTCGTGATGCCGACCCTGACGACGTCCGGCCGCGCCGACATCCTGTTCTGGGAGGGCGTCCCGGGCGGCCCGCTCGACGCCTTCCAGGGCATCAAGGACCCCTCCGAGCACCTCGCCAAGACGCTGGAGCTCATGGAGCGGTTCACGCCGTGGGAGTACGCCCGTGCCACCAAGGTCGAACTGACCGACGCCAACGGCACCCTGGCGGGCCGCTACGCCCCGACCGTCCGCAAGCCGATCGGCCGGCTGCCCAGCGGCGGCCTGGTCCTCGGGGTGGCCGACGTCGTCGTCGCCAACGACCCGATCACCGGCCAGGGCTCCAACTCGGCCTCCAAGTGCGCCAACGCGTACCTGGACTCGATCATCGAGCACGGCGACCGGGAGTTCGACGCGGACTGGATGCAGGCCACGTTCGACCGCTACTGGGACACCGCGCAGCACGTCGTGAAGTGGACCAACGCGATGCTCGGCGTACCGCCGGAGCACGTGCTGAACCTGATCGGCGCCGCCGGCCAGCTCCAGCCGGTCGCCAACCGCTTCGCCAACGGCTTCAACAACCCGGCGGACTTCGAGAACTTCTTCTTCGACCCGGAGAAGACGAACGCGTACCTCGCCGAGGTCTCTGCGGCTGTGTAGGCGTCTGACCTGCACAGCACCGGTCAACGTTGGTGAACGTCGGCGACTGTGGGCCGTCGTCGGACGGCCCACGGACGGCCCGGTCACCGACGCGGCGAGTGGCCCTGGCACCCCCGTGACAGTCAGGGGCTCATGACCCCCAAACCCCTGGGCAGACGCGGTGTCGGGCGGCTTTCGGGCGCCCACGCCAAGACGCGATGGTCGTGGTATTCACAAACTCCGCCGTCGCGCCGATACTGACAGTAACGGATCGGCGAGGGGCCGCGGGACGGTTCCGCCAGACAAACGGGGGACCCATGATCTCGATTGTTTCCACGGTGGTTTTGCTCGTGGCCGCGGCCGGGGCGTGCCTGGTCGTACTGCGCCGCAGAGGCGGCTCGGGGGAAAGTGGGGCACTGCAGCGCGGGGCAGCGGAGCAGGGACTCGCACAAGGGCTGGGCGTGACCCCCAGGGCATAACCACCACCCCAGGACATCGGGCCGTAGCCGACAGAGCGGCAGAGGGCATCGCGACGGCCCACAGCAGGGGCCCGGTTCGGGGCTGACGGACCACAGGCGGTCCACAGACGGCCCACGGGATGTCAGAGGCCCCTCATCTGCGGAGAGTTCGCAGGCGAGGGGCCTCTGACGTGAGTGGCTTGCATCTCCGACCCGGAGAAGACGAACGCGTGCCTCGCCGAGGTGTCCGGGGCCGCGTCGGCCGCCGGACGGCAGCAGCCGGGCCGAGTCCGTCGGGAATCCGACGGGACCCGGCCCGGCTGTCCTGTGCGCACGTCACGGGCCCGGGGCCTACTCCTCGGGCGCCGACGAGGAGCCGTACCCCGTGTCCGAGCCCGCGGTCGCACCCTGCGGGAGCTGCGGCGCCCGGTACGCGGACAGCGGTGCGGCCTGCGGATCCGGTCGTACGGCGCCCAGCAGCGGGTTCGACGCCACGGGGGAGACCTTCACCTGCGTGCCCGGCCGGGGCGCCTGCACCACCAGGCCGTTGCCGATGTAGAGCGCCACATGGGTGGCCTTCGGGAAGTAGATCACCAGGTCACCCGGGCGCAGCGCGTTCAGAGGCACCTTCGGCAGCTGTCGCCACTGCTCCTGCGAGGTCCGTGGAATGGTCCGGCCCGCCTTCGCCCAGGCCTGCGACGTGAGCCCCGAGCAGTCGAACGAATCCGGCCCCTCCGCGCCCCACACGTACGGCTTGCCGACCTGGCCCAACGCGTACTCGACCGCCTCGCCGCCCGCCCGGGACGGCGGCCTGACCGAGGACATCGCGCCCGAGGCGACCAGCGCGCCCTGGGCCTTCGCCGCGCCCTGCTGCTCCAGTCGGGACAGCTCGGCGAGCTGAGCGGCGGAGAGCGTGGCCAGTTTCGCCTCGACGGCCTTGAGCCGCGACCGCACCGTGTCCCGCTGCTTCTTCTGCCGCGCGGCCAGGACCTGCTGCCGGTCCAGCGCCTTGCGTGATTCGGCAGCCAGCTCGTCGGCGCGCTTCTCGGCGCCGGTGAGCCGCTTCACGGTCGCCGCCCGCCCGGCTGCCACGCGCCGGAGCACATGCTCCTGGTCCAGGAGGTGCGCGGGGTCACGGGCCAGCAGCAACCGCAGGTACGACGAGAAGTCCGACCGCCCCTGATACTGCTCCCGGGCCAGTTGCCCCGCCGCGTCACGGCTGTCGGCCAGCGCGACCCGGGCGGCGGCGAGGGAGGCGTGGAGCTTCTTCGCCTGCGCCGTGCGCTTCTTCAGCTCCGCCGCGGTCCCGTTGTACGTCTCGGTGGCCTCCTCGGTCCGCTGGTACAGCTTCTGCAGATCGGTCAGCAGCCGGGCGACACCGTTGCTCGCGGCTGCCGGGGCCGGGGCGGGAGCGGGTGGGGGAGCGGCGGGCGGCTTCGAGGCACCGCTCGCCGCGGGGCCCGGCTCCACGGGTGCGGCGGCCGCCGGCGAGGCCACGGCGATCGTGGCCAGTGCCGTGGCGCAGGCCACGCGCAGGATTCCGCCTGACACGACATCACCTCCGGGGGCGGGGCGAATCATGGGACTACCCCATAAGCGAGCGCAACGCATCAATACGGTCACTTGGCGCCAAGAGATGCAAGAACCCGGCGGTGTGGCGGCAGGAGGGTTCGCCCGGAAGGCGGTGAGCGGGCGCGGATGCCGGGGCTTCGGCTCCGGCCCGTCCGGCGGCCCGCGATGCGGAATCCGGCGGGGGTGGACGGCCGGGGTCGTTCCGTAGCGGGCGGCGAGGCCGTGCCACTGCTTCAATCGGGTGGCGCCCTCCACACGGCCGACCGTGTTCTGCACCGGCGGGGGACGGCGGGGAACGGCAGGAACGGCCGGTCCGGCCGGACCGGCAGGGGACGAAGCGGCTCGTTCGGTGGCCCGAACGAGACGGCTCAGGCGACCGGGAACGCGTAGAAGATCCGCTCGCGCTGGACGACGGCGGTACTGCCGGACGGCAGCACCCGGTACGGGGCGGTGACGGTGGGTCCCTTCGGGTCCTGGGAGCCGATGTCCTGGAACTTCCACAGCCGCCGCCCGTCCTCCGCCGCGAATGCGGTGACCTGGGACGCGTCCGCGGCCAGCAGCGTCCTGCCGGTCGCGCTGAGGGCCACCGCGGGGGCGGCGGTGCCGGGTGCCGCCTCCGTCGAGCGCTGCCAGCGCAGCCGGCCGGTCTCCCGCTCGACCGCGCCCACTTCCTGGTTGCGGTTGGTGGTGTGCAGAAGCGTGCCGGTGACCACAGGGGTCCCGTACGGGGTTCCGGTGGTGCCGTTCAGCGTCCACTTCGGCTTGCCCGCGGGGAGCTCGAACGCCTGGAGATCGTCGCCCACCGCCGCGTACAGCAGGTCCCGGTCGTCGCCCAGGGCCGCCGCGTCCGGCGCGACCGTACCGAACGACCGGCTCCACAGCTGCTTCCCGGTCTTCTGGTCGAAGCTCCGGAAGACGGCTTTCCCCTTGGCGGCCTTCACGTCGCCGGGGGTGAGCGTGGCCGGGCTCTGGCGCACGACGAAACCGTCCTGTCCGGTCGAGACCAGCCGGTACACGGGGGCGGCGGGGCCGCGCCCGGTGGGTACGGGGGTCCGCCACAGCTCCTTGCGCTGGAGGATGTCGTAGGCGAAGAGGTACGACGTGACGACCTGGGTGTCCTTGCCGCGCTTCTTGCCCTTCTTCGGGGGCGGAGCCTTGACGGTGACCTTGTGGGAGCCCGTGAACCAGACCACCGGACCGAGCGTGCCGACGATCTCCGACACCGCGAGGTTCGGCGCCCCGGTGAACTGGTCCGCGTAGCCCGCCCGGTGCACGGTCTTGCCGTCCTTCGGCGACAGCCACAGGAACTCGGACGGACCCGCGACGAAGCAGAGGTCCTTCCCGGCCGGCAGCGCGGCGCGCCCCTTGGCGGCGTCCGCGCTCTCCCAGACCCGGCGCCCGGTGCACAGATCGACGCCGGTCGCCCCGTTCTCGCTGGTCAGCACCAGCAGCCGGCCGTTCCAGAGGGCGGCGGTGAGCGGCGGCGGTTCGGTCGCCGGGTGCCGGTACACCCAATGCGGCTGCGGTGGCAGCCCCGCGACGGCGGGGCCGCTGCGGCCCGGCGCGGGCTTGGCATCGTCCGTGTCCCCGTCGCCGGAGCCCAGCGCGAGCGCCCCACCACCGCCGACCACCAGCCCCGCGGCCCCGGCGGCGAGACCGATGAAGAGGCCGCGCCGGTCGAGGGTGGGGGAGGCGGAGGTGGCGGAGGTGGCGTGGGGGGCGGCCGAGGCCGCGTGGGCCGGAAGCGGGTGGGGCGGTATCGGTGCGACGGGCGGGAGCACCGCCGGGAGCCCGGCGGCGGGCCCGGCAGGCGCGCCGGTGAGCTCGCGCGGGACGGACAACTGTGTCGTCGGCCGGTCGGTCCTCGGTACGTGGCGCCCGATGTCGCCGAGTTGAGCGGTACGGGTGTCCCGGGCGGGACCGGGCTCCGGGGCGGGTTCGCGGGCCGGTGCGTCGGCCGGGTCACCGGCCGGGGTTGCCTCGTCCGCAGGTCCGTCCACGGGCCCGTCGACGGGTTCACCGGCGGATGCGCCGCCGGGCCCGTCCGCCGGCCCGCTCACCGGCGCGTCCACCGGATGCCACGCCTCGGCCAACTCCCGTACGCGTACTCCCTGTTCCGTCAGCGCGGCGGCCAGTGACTCCGGCAGCCAGCCGTTCTTCGCCGGGACCGCCGCTCCCTCCCGGGCCAGCTCCGCCGCCACCGTTCCCGCGCTCGGCCGGTCGGCCGGGTCCTTCGCCAGGCAGCGGGCGATCAGGTCGCGCAACTCCGCCGGGACAGCGCCGAGTTCGGGGTCCGTGCGGGCGATGCGCTCGGCGCCCTCGGCGGCCGGGCCGTCGGCGAGCGGGGTCGTGCCGGTCGCCGCGTAGGCCAGCAGCAGGCCCAGGACGAAGAGGTCGGAGGCCGGTCCGGGTTCCTCGCCCTCGACCTGCTCCGGGGTGAGGTGGGCGAGCCGTACGGACAACTGCCCGCCGGGCCGGGCCTCGGCGGCGGCCGCGGCGGCCAGCGGGCCGAACGCGGTGAGCCGCGGTCCGTCCTCGGCCAGCAGGACCGTCCGGGGTGCCAGGCCCTGGAGTACGGCTCCGGTGGCGTGCACACGGGAGAGGGTCTCGGCGATGCCCGCGCCCAGAATCCGCACGGCCCGTTCGGGAAGCGGCCCCGTGACCTCGATCGCGTCGGAGAGCGTCAGCGCGGGTACGTAGGGGCCGAGCGTCCACAGCAGGCCGTCGTCCGCGTCGTTGCCCGGGGCATCGGCAGGGGCGTCCGACCGCGGCGGGACCCGGTCGCCGGCCAGCCGGTCCGCGATGCGGGCCTCTGCCAGGAAACGGCGCCGGAAGGCGGGCAGCGCGGCGAGTTCGGGGCGGGCGACGGTGAGCAGCACGGGTCTGCCGACGGCCGCGTCGTGTGCGAGGTACTGCACGGCGCTCGCGGTCTCGCGGAACCGCGCCAGCACGGTGTACGGACCGATGCGGCGTGGATCGTCCTGACGCAGCGCCTCCATGGCGCACCCCCTTGCTGACCGTGCCCTGGCACCAGAGCGTCGATCTTAGACCGGCCGCTCGGCCGCGCCCGGCCCCGTATCCTCAGTCCGGCTTCGACCAGGGCCACTTGGGGCTGTGCCGCTCCCTGCCCTCGGGGGCGTACTCGTACACCCAGCCACGCGGAATCCCCAGCCGCTTGGAGTGGCCGGCCGGGACCCGGCGGTACGCGTACACGGTGGCGGGCCCGCCGTCGGCGGCCGGTACCGGGACCTCGTACCACTTGGGCGGGTGGCCGGTCGGGCCGACGAGGACGGGCAGTACCCGCCCGTCCAGGGGGCCGCCGGTGAAGGGGGTGTTCTCGCTTCTCACCGCCCCAGTCTGACCGATCAGCCCCGGGGCAGCAGATGGGCCGCTCCGCCGACGACCGGGATCAGCCGCTCCGCCAGCCGTCCGGCCGGGCCCGCGGCGGTCTCCAGCGGCAGCAGCTCCGTCACCGCCGACGCGGTCTCCGGGTCCGAGGCCGCCGTCGTCGCCAGCAGCGCGATCAGCTGGTCGACCAGCCAGTCGCGCAGGTCGGCCGCGGCGGGCTGCTTGCCCTCGTCCAGCCAGATCAGGGACGCCGCCTCGACGGCCGCGATCCAGGTGCGCACCATCATCCGCAGCCTGGGCCCCGGCGCGTCCCCCGCACCCGTGCCGCCCCGGCCCAGGTGCAGCAGGATCTGCTCGGCGGCCGCCCGCCGCACCTCGTCGACGATCGCCGTCGTGCGGGAGGTCTCCACGACACTGCCGCCGCGCAGCAGTGCGCTGAAACCGGTGTCGTGCTCGTCGACGAAGGCGAGATAGCGGTCCAGCACGTGCAGCACCCGCTCGGTGGGCGGTCCCACGGGCGGCTCGGTGAAGCACAGGATCAGCTGCTCGGCGGCGGACCTCAGCGCCGCCTCGTACAACTGCTGCCGCCCGCCCGGGAAGTAGCGGTAGACGAGCGGGCGGGAGACCCCGGCGACCGTCGCCACCTCGTCGAGCGAGACCTCGTCGGGGGCCCGGTGCGCGAACAGGGTGAGGGCCGCACCGAGGAGCTGGGTGCGGCGCTCCTCGACGCTGAGCCTTCGGTACGCACGGGTCGGCGGCGCGGCAGTCGTCATGCCATGAACCCTAAGGGCTGCGGGCGCATGGGCAACGGGGCGTCGCCTCACGCGAGCAGGCCCGACCGCTTCCACAGCCTGCGTCCCACCCCGTTCAGCACCCCGATGTCGTCGAAGAAGTCCGTCAGCCGCTTGGCTCCGCTCTGCATGACCTCCGCCCGGTGACCGCTCGCCTTCACCTGGGCAACGGCCTCGTGGCGGTCCAGGCCGACGCTCTCGTACACGTGCGGGTTGACGAAGCAGACGGAGAAGACGCGGGCCGCCTCGCCGCAGCTCACCCGGGTGAGTTCGCGCTCCCAGCGCGGCGCGGTCACCATCTGGCGGCGCAGCTCCTCGCGGGCGTAGCGGACGTGCCGCGCCTCCTCGACGACGTGGATGCGGGTCACGCCGCGCACCAGTGTCTGGACGCGCTCGTCCGGGAACGTCAGCCGCTGCATCCAGTCGAGGATCTCCTCGCCGAGCAGGGTCGCGGCGAACGAACCGGGCGTGGTGGACACGGTCTTCAGCACCCGTGCGAGGTTGTGGTAGACGCGCGGTACGGGGTAGTCGGGCGACCCGCTCCACTTGATCATGCGGCCGAACATCATCGAGTGCCGGCACTCGTCGGCTATCTCGGTGAGCGCGTAGCGGACGTGGTTGCTGGTCACCGGCTTGTCGTAGATGTGGCGGACCAGCAGCTGCATGAGGATGATCTCGAACCAGATGCCCAGCGAGGCCAGCGACGCCGCCTCGTGCCTGGACAGGTCCATCCGCTGTTCCTCGGACATCCTCCGCCACAGCGGGGTGTCGTAGAGCGAGACGAGCTCGGGCGGCCAGAACCACTTGCCGGCCTCGATCGCCGAGTCCCAGTCGAGTTCCTTGTCCGGATCGAAGGAGTGCTTGGCCGAGGACGCGAGCAGCCGTTCGGCGGTCTGTTCGCGGTCCCGGAGCGGGCCGAGTGCGTCGCGGAGCAACTGCACGTCGCGTTCGGACACTGTGGTCATGGCTGGAGGCACCTCACCCATGGGTTACCGGCGGTCACTCCTTATGAGACTCCCCGTCAGCAAGGCAGTCAATCCCTTGCGCACGACTTGTTGACCCGGCGTCTATCAACGTGTGAACCTGCCAACTGGCGCAACCGCCACGCAACTTGCCGGAGCACGCAAGGCGAAAAGGAGCCGTCCGTGTCGACACACGACCTCTACACCACCGCCCCGGACACACCGCTCTGGCAGGTGCCCGCCTCCGGCGCGGCCCGCCTCAGCTGGGACTACGACGACGGCCGTGAACGCCTGCTCGCCCTCTACCAGAAGGGCAAGGACAAGCAGTGGGACGGCAACAAGCGCATCGACTGGTCGTTGGAGGTCGATCCGGCCGACCCGCTCGGCACCCCGGACGACGTCCTCACCCTGTACGGCACACCGCACTGGGCGAAGATGACCGAGAAGGACCGGAGCGATCTGCGCACCCACTACACCGCCTGGCAGTTCAGTCAGTTCCTCCACGGTGAGCAGGGCGCCATGGTCTGCGCGGCCAGGATCGTGGAGTCCGTCCCCGACCTGGACGCGAAGTACTACTCCGCGACCCAGACCATGGACGAGGCCCGGCACGCGGAGATCTACAGCCGGTTCCTGCACGAGAAGATCGGAATGCTCTACCCGGTCAACGACAACCTCCAGGGGCTGCTCGGCGACACCCTGCGGGACTCCCGCTGGGACATGCCGTACCTCGGCATGCAGGTTCTCATCGAGGGCCTCGCCCTGGCCGCGTTCGGCATGATCCGCGACACGACGACCAAGCCGTTGCCCCGGCAGATCCTCGCGTACGTCATGCAGGACGAGGCCCGGCACGTCGCCTTCGGGCGGATGGCGCTGCGCGACTACTACAAGCAGCTGAGCGACGCCGAACTGCGCGAACGCGAGGAGTTCGTCATCGAAGGCTGCTATCTGATGCGCGACCGGCTCAGGGGCGCCGAGGTGCTGGAGAACTTCGGCATCGGCAAGCGGGAGGCCGGGGAACTCTCCGAGCAGTCACCGTTCCTGCGGCTCTTCCGCAAGCTGCTGTTCAGCCGGATAGTCCCGTGTGTCAAGGACATCGGCCTGTGGGGCGAACGGCTCCAGAAGGCCTACGTCGACATGGGTGTCTTCGGGCTCGGCGACTCCAGCCTGGATCTGCTGATGACCCAGGACGAGGAGCTGGCCGAGCAACTGGACCGGGACCGGTTCGCGGCGGAGGAGCAGGCCAGGATCGCCGAGGTCGAGGAGGCGGTGCAGCAGGGCGCGTCGGGCCCGTCGGAGGACTGAGCCCATCGGGGGACTGGGGCCGGCCGGGGAACGAGCCCGTCGCGGGGCCGGCCGGCGGGGCCGGCCGGCGGGGCGGAGGCCTCAGAGCCGCGAGGCGAAGTCCCGCACCAGCTCCGCGACCCGCTCCGGATCCTCCAGCAGCATCGCGTGCGTCGCCCCGATGCCTTCGGCCGTGACGCCCGTCCGCTCCGCCACCAGTACCGCCAGATCCCGGGCCAGGCCGTGCCCGTACGCCTCCATCAGCTCGTCCAGCCACTCCAGGCCGGGCGTCGGCGGCACCCGGTGCAGGGCCCGGACCAGCAGCAGCGGGCAGGGAACGCGGCGGAACAGCGCGAAGAGGTCGAGGGCGTCCAGCGCATCCAGCATCTCCAGGGCGCACTCCCGTTCCGGCAGCAACTGCCAGCTGCCGTCCGGGAGTTCTCGCGCGCTCGCGCGGAACGATGCCTCCGCCCGCTCGTACGGGATGCCCAGCCCCACGCTGTACTGGGCCTGCTGCTCGACATACTCCGCGGGCATCCGCTGCCCCGCCGACGCACGGGCCATGTCCCCGATGTCGGCCAGCCGCCGCGCCACCTCGTCCGGGTCCAGACCCGGGTACTGGCCGGGATTGCCCCACCAGAAGCCGTCCAGGTTCACCGCCCCCGGCACCCGGTCCGGCCGCTCGGCGGCGTACAGCGCGGCGACCATCCCGCCCAGCGAGTGCCCGACGGGAACCACGGCACCGGTGACCCCGAGGGTGGCGAGGGTCTCGTCCAGATCGCTCAGCACCGCGTCGAACGACCACGAAGGGGCGGCGCTCAAGCCGTGCCCCGGCAGGTCGACGGCGAGCACCCGGTGGCCGGTGGTGAGATGCGGGGCGACGGCGTCCCAGTCGGCGAGGGAACGCGAGGCCGCGTGGAGCAGGAGAAGAGCGGGCCGGCCGTCGTCGGGGCCGCTGTGATCACGTACATGAAGAACCGTCATGGAGCCACGGTAGAACGCGAGATGCGTCCCAAGATCGTTCGACAGCAGGAGGGAACGGGGCACTTCCGCGGGCCATAATGGATGTACGCCGTCCGCCGGTCCCGGAAGGATGGCGGGTATGACGACTCCGCCCCCCTCCCTTCCCGCAGGTGCCGCCGCCGCCCGCCGGAGCCTTGAAGGACTGGCCCTAGGCGATGCGTTCGGTGAGCGGTGGTTTCCGCTCTTCCGCCGGCCCCGGCAGGCGTACAACGAGATCAAGGCGCGTTGCACCCCCGAGGAACCGGTCTGGCACTGGACCGACGACACCGCTCTGGCCCGCGCCCTCCTGCGCGCCGTCGACGAAGACGGCGAAGTCGTACAGGACCGGCTCGCGCTCTGCTTCGCTCTCGCCTTCGAGGCCGACTCGGCCCGCGGCTACGGCCACGGCATGCACATCCTGCTGCCGGAGCTGCTGACCTCGCCCACCGACTGGCGCACGCTGGCGCCGGCTCTCTTCGAGGGCGGCAGCCTCGGCAACGGCGCGGCGATGCGGGTCGCACCGCTCGGCGCCCGCTTCCACGAGGACGTCGCTCACGCAACCGGGCAGGCCGCGCTGCAGGCGGCCGTCACCCACGCCCATCCGGAAGGCATCGCGGGCGCGGTGGCGGTCGCGGTCGCGGCGGCGCTGTCGGTCCGCGGCGAGTACACCCTCGCGGCGGTCGCCGAGCGGACCCCCGAGGGGCTCGTACGCGACGGCCTGCGCCGAGCCGTCGACGTCCCCTTCACCACCGAGCCGTGGCGGGCGGCCGACCTGCTGGGCAACGGGCAGCGCATCCGCGCCGACGACACGGTCCCGTTCGCCCTGTGGACCGCGGCCCGGCACCCGGACGACCTGGAAGCGGCACTCTGGGCGACGGCCGAGGGTCTCGGCGACGTCGACACGACCTGCGCCATCACCGGCGGTGTCGTCGGCGCGGCCACCGGGGTCGACGGGGTGCCCGCGCAGTGGCTGCAACGCCGCGAGCCGCTGAACTGAGGCAGGCGCCCCGCGCGTCCGTGGCCGGTCTGCGGGGCGCTGTGTGTCATGGCCGCACCGTGGGCAGCGCCTCTTCCACCGCACGGGCCATTTCGAGCAGCGAGACGTCCGCCCCGCGCGCCGCGACCAGTTGGAGCCCGACCGGACAGCCGTCCGCCGTGAATCCGGCGGGCACACTCGCGGCGGGATGACCGCTGAGGTTGAAGGCCCAGGTCAGCGCGGTCGAGTAGAGCTCGCCCGGACCGTCGTGACCGTGCGGACGGTGGGGAGTGGCCGGGGTGAGCAGCAGCGGAGTGCGGGTGAACAGGGCGTCCAGCCGGAGGTCGTTCTCGCGCCGGATCTCCGCGGCGGCCGGCGACGGCCGACCGTCCCGGACCGCCTGCCACGCCTCTCGCGGGTCGAGCAGCTCGCACGTACGGTCCACGAGCCGCACCACCCCGGCCGCCACGAGCCGCCGCACCGCCTGCCGGACGACCGACCCGACCTCGGGGTCGACCTCCGCATACCCCAGGTCGGGGCTGAGAACGGCGGGGATCGGGAGGCCGGCCGGCGCGGGTCCGCAGCCCTGCGGACCGTACGGACCGTTCGGACCCTCCGGACCGATCAGACCGTCCGGACCGTCCGGACCGTCCGGACCGTCCGGACCCTTTGGACCGGCCAGGACGCAGCGCAGATAGATCTGGGCATGAGCCGCCGAACGAGCCAGTACCCCGGCGGACGCGAGACCGGACCGGTCCGGGGAGGGCAGCAGGCCGTTCGTCGTCTTCAGGCCGAACACCCCGCACCACGCCGCCGGAATCCGTACCGACCCCGCCCCGTCGCTGCCGGTCGCCAGCTCCACCAGCCCCGCCGCGACCGCCGCCGCCGAGCCGGCCGAGGAGCCGCCGGGCGTGCGGTCGGAGCGCCATGGGTTGACCGTACGGCCGTGGGCGCCCAGCCCCCAGGTCTGCCAGGGTGTGCCGGGGCCGGGGACCGAGGTCGAACCGACCGGGACGCCGCCGGCCGCGATCAGTCGCCGGGCCGCGTACGAACGGATGCCGGTCGGTCCCTTGACGGCGAACGGCATTCCTCCCAGGGGCAGTCGACGGGCCCGTTCCGTGTCGGCGCGTGCCCTTGCGGGCCACACCTCGATGAACGCGCACAGGCGCGGATCCTCCCGCCCGATCCGCTCCAGCGCCCGGTGCACCGCCCCCGCACCGTCATCCGCATCCGCATCCGCAGCAGCCGTACCGCCACCCGAGCCCGCACCGTCATCCGCATCCGCATCCGCAGCAGCCGTACCGCCACCCGAGCCCGCATCGGCACCCGCACCCGCACCCGCACCCGTCACGCGGTCAGTCTCGCAGGGCCGCCTCCATGACGGAACGGGCGATCGGAGCCGCGCTGCCGCCGCCGCTGATGTCGGCCCGGTTCGCGGCGGCGTCCTCGACGACCACGGCGACCGCGACCGCCGGGCGACCCGAGTCCGGCGCCTGCGCCCAGGAGATGAACCAGGCGTAGGGCCTGCCCGTGTTGTCGATGCCGTGCTGTGCGGTGCCCGTCTTGCCGCCGACCGTCACTCCGTCGATCGCGGCGTTGGACCCGGTGCCCCGCTCCACGACGTCGACCATCATCCTCCGCAGCCGCATGGCCGTCCGCGGGCTCATGGCCTGGTGGTAGGTGCGCGAGCCGTTCCGGTGGACGGTCGAGCCGCTTCTCGTGGTCGTACGGTCCACCAGATACGGGTACTTGAGGTCGCCGCCGTTGGCCACGGCCGAGGCCACCATCGCCATCTGGAGCGGTGTCGCCGTCGTGTCGAACTGCCCGATCGACGAGAGCGCCAGCTGGTCGTCGCTCATCTTCGTGTCGAAGTTGCTCTTCGCCACCCCGGACGGGATCTTCAGCCCGGTGTCGTTGAAACCGAACTTCCGCACCGCGTCCACCATGTCCTTCAGCCCGACCCGCACTCCGAGTTCCGCCATCACGGTGTTGCAGGAGACCCGGATCGCCTCGGCGAGCGAGGCGTTCTCGCAGCCCTCCGCCTCATTGGGGAGCGTGGTCGTCGTGCCGGGCAGCACATAGGGGGACGGGGTGTCGGTCTCGGCGTCGGGATCGGTGACCACGTCCGTGTCGAGCGCCGCCGCCGCCGTCACGATCTTGAAGGTGGAGCCCGGCGGATACGTCTGCCGGATCGCCCGGTTGAGCATCGGCTGGCTCTTCGTCGCGTTCAGCCGCTGCCAGGCGTCGGTGACGGACGAACCGGTTCCGGAGAGCTGTCCGGGATCGTACGAAGGGGTGGAGACCAGCGCCAGGATCCTGCCGGTCGACGGATCGACGGCGGCCACCGCGCCCCGGCGCCCGCCGAGCCCGTCGTAGGCGGCGCGCTGCATCGAGTCCTTGACGGTCGTGACGACATTGCCGCCGGGCTGCTGGCTGCGGGTGATCTCGTTCCACAGCGGGAACGGGGCGAGCATCGAGTCGGTGCCGGAGAGGATGCCGTCCTCGGCGTGCTCGATCAGGGTCGTGCCGTACGTCTGCGAGGCGTAGCCGGTCACCGGCGCGTACAGCGGGCCGTTCTTGTACGTGCGCTCGTACGCGAGCTGCTCACCGGTGTTCTCGGAGCCGGTCACGGACGTGCCGCCGACCAGGATGTTGCCGCGCGGCTGGTGGTAACGGGCGATCGTGAGGCGGCGGTTGGCCGGGTTGTTGTCCAGACTGTTCGCTTCGAAGACCTGGACACGGGCGGCGTTCAGCAGCAGCGCCACGAGCAGCAGCAGACAGAGCGCGGCGGCCCGGCGGATGTAACGGATCACGGCCTGGCCTCCGGGACTCGTGACGGATACGGGAGCGCGGCGGGCCCGTGCGGGAGCACGGCGGGCGGGTACGGGGTCATGGCTCGTCCTTTGCGATCGGCGCGATGACTCCGGTCTCCACCTGGCCGGGGTGGGGCCGGCGGGCCTGGTCGCTGACCCGGATCAGCAGCGCCACGATGATCCAGTTGGTGACGACGGACGAACCGCCCTGGGCGAGGAACGGCATCGCCATGCCGGTCAGCGGGATCAGCCCCATCACTCCGCCCGCGATCACGAACACCTGGAGCGCCAGGATCGAGGCGAGGCCGATCGACAGCAGCCGTCCGAAGGGGTCGCGCAGCGCAAGCCCGGCCCGGTAGCCGCGGGCGACGAGCAGCGCGTACAGCAGGAAGATCGCGGTCAGCCCGGCCAGGCCGAGCTCCTCGCCCGCGGTCGCCAGGATGAAGTCGGACTTGGCTGCGAAGCCGATGAGGATGGAGTGGCCGAGCCCCAGCCCGGTGCCGAGCATCCCGCCCGCGGCGAACGCGAACAGCGACTGGGCCAGCTGGCCGGGGCCCTGGCCCGCGTTGATGGAGGCGAACGGGTCGAGCCAGTCCTGGACCCGGCTGTGGACATGCGGCTCGAAGGAGCCGACGACGAACGCGCCGACGGCGGCGAGCAGCAGGCCCACCGCGATCCAGCCGGTCCGGCCGGTCGCCACGTACAGCATGATCACGAAGAGGCCGAAGAAGAGCAGCGAGGTACCGAGGTCGCGTTCCAGGACCAGGACACCGACGCTGAGCAGCCAGATCGCCACGATCGGGCCGAGCACCCGGCCGGTGGGGAGTTGGAGCCTCCAGATCCGGCGGCCGGTGTAGGCGAGGGCGTTGCGGTTCGCGGCGAGATACGCGGCGAAGAACACGGCAAGCAGGATCTTGGCGAACTCGCCCGGCTGGAAGGAGAGTCCGCCGACCCGGATCCAGATCTTGGCGCCGTTCACCGCCGGGAAGAAGATCGGCACGATCATCAGGACCAGGGCGGTGGCGACCGAGAGATAGGCATACCGCTGGAGCACCCGGTGGTCGCGCAGGAAGACGACCGCCGCGATGAAGAGCGCCACACCGAGCGTGGACCAGATCAGCTGGGTGGGGGCCGCCTGGTCCTTCGGGGTCTCCAGGTCGAGCCGGTAGATCAGCACCAGGCCGAGACCGTTGAGCAGGACGGCGATGGGCAGCAGCAGCGGATCGGCGTACGGGGCACGTAGGCGGACCGCGAGATGGGCGAGGAGGGCGAGCAGCCCCAGACCGGCGCCGTAACCGGCCACATCGGGCGGGACCGCGCCGTTCCGGGCCAGGCCGACGGCGGCGTAGCCGTAGACGGAGACGAGGACGGCCCCGATGAGGAGCAGCAGCTCGACTCCGCGCCGCTTGGGCAGACGTAGATCGGGCGGGGGTGTGTCCGCCGTCGTTGCGGTCATGCCACGCAACGTAGCAAGAGGTGGTGTCTATTTCCCTTATGTCATAGCGGATGTGTCAGCCGACCTGTTCCTGGGGGCCTGTCCGGCGGCCTGCCTCCGTGGGGCGAGAGGTTGACGCACCGTCACTTCAGTGTCGCCGCCCGGGTTCCGGATCGTCCGGGTCCGCCGGTGCCTCGTCGTCCGCCCGTACGTACTCGGGGAGCGTCAGCCGGGCCACCGCGCCGCCGTCCCCGGCGTTGCGCAGGACGAGGTCGGCGCCGATCACCGCCGCCTGCCCGACGGCGATGGTCAGCCCGAGACCGTGCCCCTTGCCGCTGCCCTCGGTACGGAACCGCTGCGGGCCGCCCTCCAGCAGATAGCCCGGAAACCCCGGCCCGTGATCACGTACGGTCACCGTCGGCCCGTCGACCGTCAGCACCACCGGGGGGCGGCCGTGCTTGTGCGCGTTGGCGATCAGATTGCCCAGGACCCGTTCCAGGCGCCGTCTGTCGGTCTCGACCCGTACGGGAGCCTGCGGGCGCGCCGAGCCGGGCTCCCCGAAACGGATCTCGGTTTCCGTCCCCGACGCGCCCACCGCGCGTTCGACGAGCGGGGCCAGTTCGTGCACATCGAGGTCGACCCGTTCCGTACGGGCGTCGAGCCGGGAGATCTCCAGCAGATCCTCCGTCAGCGCCCGCATCGTGCGGACCCGGTCCCGCACCAGCTCCGACGGGCGCCCCGGCGGCAGCAGCTCGGCGGCGGCCGACAGCCCGGTCAGCGGGGTGCGGAGCTCGTGCGCCACATCCGCGGTGAACCGCTGCTCGGCCAGCAGCTTGCGTTGGAGCGTGGACGCCATCGTGTCCAGCGCGCCGGCCACGATCGCCACCTCGTCCTGCGGGCGCGAAGGATCCGTCGTGCGCGGGTCGCCGACGCGGGCGTCGAGGTCGCCCGCGCTGATCCGGCGCGCCACCTGGGCCGTCTGGTGCAGCCGCCGGGTGACCCGGGTGACGGCGAACGCGCCGACGAGGAGGGTGGCGCCGGTGGCCAGCAGGGAGGAACCGATGATCGCCCCGTCGAGATCGTTGATCGTGCGGGCGCTCTGGCTGTAGTCCACCTGGGTGGCCAGCGCGCGGCCGTCGGCCGGAGCCGCCGCCCACATGGCGGGGTGCCCGTGGTCGTCGGCGACGAGCGTGCCGCGTTCGCCGTCCACCGCCAGGGCGCGCAGGGAGGCGGGCAGCCCCGGCGGATCGATGCCGGACCCCGGCGGGAGGGCCTCGCCCGTCTCGTACGCGGTGGTGACGTCCGCCAGCCGCGACAGCGCCTTCTCACGGGCCTGGGTGACGGTCTGCCGGGTCACCTCGCTGTGGACCAGCACACTCAGCAGCGCGGCGAGGACGCAGCACATCACGGTGATGAAGACGGCCGACTTCCAGGTGAGCGTCGCGGTCCAGGAAGGCATCCGCGGCCCGCGCCATCCGGTCCCGCGGCGCTCGGTTGCGTGCCGTTCGGTCCCGCGGCGCCCGGCCCCGCGCCATCCGGTCCCGCGCCGCTCCGTTTCGTGCCGTTCGGTCCCGCGGCGCCCGGCCTCGCGCCGCCTCATCGGCGTTCCGCGGAAACGCCGGCGGACGGTGTGGCGGTGGACGGTGTGCCGGTGGGCGGGGTGGCCGTGGGCGGTGTGACCCCGGGGCGCTGCTGCGGGGGCGGGGGCGTCGGCATCCGCAGGATCTCGTCCCGGGTCGGCAGCATCGCGCGCTGCCGGCCGTCCCAGGTCCAGGCGGTGCGGTACTCGTACCCGGTGATGGCCGACGGCACCCGCATGATCAGATCCCGCCCGGCCAGCTCGACACTGATCACGGCGTCCGTGGTGGACAGGATCCGGGTCAGCCCGCCCGCCTCCGGCATGTAGACCCGTACGGAGAGCTGGTGGTCGGCCAGCCGGATGCCGAGCACTAGGTCGTCCTTGCCGTCGCCCGTCAGATCGCGGAAGTAGGGCCGCAGCACCGGACAGGAGACCGGCTCGGTGCGGCACGTGTCGATGCGGCGGACGGTGTCGGCGGGGAGGTCGGCGGTGCCGCTGGACCGGTTGGGCCGGGCCTTCAGGCCGGCCCGCACCACCGCGACCGGGTCCAGGCGGTGCACATCGCCGTGCGGCACCTCGATCCCCGGGATGCGCGCGGTCTCGCCCTCGCCGTAGTCGTACGGTGCGGCGGAGGCGGGCGGCAGCCCGGGCCAGAGCCGGGCGGGCCCGACGGCGTTCGGGGCGGGTCCGGCGCTGCGCAGCCCGCCGCCGACGCCGCAGCCGGTCAGCAGCGCGGCGCCGACGGCCCCGAGGGCCACCGCCGCGCTGCTTCGCATCCGGCGCTGCGAACGCATCACACCCTCCCTTCCCCGCGATCCATGCTTCATAGACCTTATTCGGAAGGAAGTCTGTTATGCCTATTTAATGCGTTCGAGCGCCGCTCACTGCCGCTCGGGATGTCGCCCCGGGGCGCTGTGTCAGTGCTGGTAGGGGTTCTGCCCCTGTCCGCCCGGCGCGTATCCCGGCTGCGCCTGCCCCTGCCCCTGCGCCTGACCGAACGGGTTGCCGTCCTGCGACGCGGCATTCTGCGCCAGCAGCTGTTCGGCCTGCTCCTTCGGGATCTGCTGCTCCCCGCCGCAGAACGTGCACTGCGTGGCGAACTTCGTCGAGAACGGGAACAGCGGCACGAAGAACAGCGTGAACTTGGTGACGCGCTTGCGCAGCGTGTGCGCGGCCGGATTGCCGCACCAGCCGCAGACCAGCGTCAGGATGGCCAGTTGGTACAGATATCCCCGCGTACCGAAGATGATCATATGGTGGGTCCCTTCCCCGTATCACCCAGGAGAGCCTGCCGGCAGAGCGCCAGCAGCTTTTCGTCCTCGTATGTGTCGTGGCTGCCGAATCCGCCGTCCATCGCGTTGTGACGGCGTACGGAGGCGAGCTCGGCGCGCAGCATGTGCTCCGCGTCCGACCCTGCACCAGCGACCCCCTTCCGCGCCAGGCATTCCGCCACCCGGACCCGGACATGGCGGTGGTGCTCCCAGGCCGCCAGGAGCACCGGCACGGACTCGTCGGCCCGCCCGGACACGTCCCACAGCGCGACCGCCGCGTCCACCCGCAGCAACGGATCCTCGTGCCGGAGCAGCGCGCGCAGCCGGGGCGCGGTCACCGCCGCCCGCGTCCCGAGCCTGCCCAGTGCGTTCACCGCGGAGCGCCGCTCGTGGACGCGCTCCGCCTGCAGGCCGTCTATGAGCACCGGCAGCACTGCGTCGGCATCCCCGGCCACCGCCCACAGGGCCTCTGCCACCTCGGTCGCCGAGGTGCTTCCGGGGCGGCGCAGCAGCGTACGCAGCTCCGGTACGGCACTGTGCGCCGCGGGCCCGAACGAACCGAGCGCCCGCAGTGCCGCCGTACGCAGCCACTGGCCCCGGTGCTCCGGCGCGCCGCGCAGTACCCGCAGCACCTCCGGCATCGCCTCGTCCGCCCGGAGCGCGGCCAGCCCCGTGAGCAGCGGGCCCGCCCGGTCGTACGCCGCCTCGTCGAGACGGACCTCGCCGAGCCTGCGGCGCAGCACCGCGGCCAAGGGGGCCGCCGCCGTCCCCAGACAGCCGATGGCGAACCCCATGTCGTGCGGCACCTCGGGCCGCTCCAGCGCCGCGGCCAGCGCGGGGACAGCACGCGCGTCGCCCAGCCGGGCCAGCGCCTTCACCGCGCTGCCGAGCCCCGCGGGGCCGCTCGGCCAGTCCCGCACCCAGGCATCGGGGTCCGCCGCCACCCGCGCGGCCAGCGCGTCGGCGGCGGGCGCGGCGAGCCCGAAGAGTTCCTCCAGCACATGCGCCGCCGCCCCGGCCAGTCGCGGTTCCGGGGTCGCGAGCTGCTCGCCGACCAGCCGGACCAGCTCCTCGTACGAGCCGCGCCACACCCGGATCAGCCCGCTGCTCATCCGCAGCGCGTCGATGCGCTGCCGGCGGTCGGGGCTGCGCAGCTGGTCCGCCAGCAGTGCCGTCCGCTCGGCGACCCGGTCGTCGAGCCCGACGTGCAGCGTCCGCAGCAGATCCGCCGTCCAGGGGGCACCGGGCCCCGGCACGTCCTCCTCGGACAGCGCCCGCAGCTGCCCCATCCGGGTCGCCGGCGCGGCCCGCTCGTCCGCGGGCGGTTCCCCGGCCCCGGCCGACTCGTTGGGCGCGTCGGCGGCCGCGACCGGCTCGGTCCGGCCGGCCTGCGCCTCGCCGGCGGGGGCCGCCCCGGACCGGCGCGGCGGCGCCGAGCGCAGCTGCCGCAGCAGCCCGGTCACCACGCGCACGACATCGCCCGGCAGCGCATCCGGCGCGCACCGTGCCAACTGGGCCAGGGCGGCGAGCCGCAGCCCCGGGGCGAACCCCTCACCGGTGAGCCGGGTCAGCCAGCCGGCCGCCTGCCCGGCCAGTGCGCGATGCCGCAGAGCGACCCGCCCGGCGGCCTCGACCAGGGCGAGCCGTACCTCCTCGGCCGGCTCCACCGGCAGCCGCTCCCGCAGCAGGGCGAGAACCCGCTCCGGGTGGTTGTGGAGCGTGGCGAGCGCCAGGGGCGCGGCGAGCCGCACCCCCGGGTCCTCGTCGGCCATCAGCTCGCAGAACACCCCGGCGCCCGCGGCGACGGCGGTCGCCGCCATCGCGTAGTTCGCCGCGCCCTCGATCTCCTCCTCGTCGATCTCGTCCTCGTCGTCCTCGTCCAGATCGATGCCGCCGATGCTGGTGAGCAGCTCGACGATGCTGCCCCGGTCCTGAATCCCGGGATCCACGACCAGCTCGAACAGAAAAGGAATGCAGGCCAGCGTGCAGGCGTACACATCACCCTGGTGGTGAACGGCCCCGTACATGCCGTCCAGCGCCGCCTCGCGCTCCACCGGATCACCGGACGCGAGACCCCGCAGCATCACCGGCACATCATCGGCAGGCCCGTAGGCATGCTCCATCGAGGCCCAGTCGACCTCGTCGATCCCTGCGAACACGCCATCGCCTCCCCACGCAACTCCACGAAGCAGTGTCTGCGAGGAGTGTGCACCACGGCTCGGACGATCCGCCCTCCACATGCGGTCTTTTCCTTACGGACATGACAAGATCGTCCGCCATGCGCTATGCGTTGAAGGGGCGAATTTCGGCCGTCTTGATGGACCGGACCAGACAGCCGCCCCTCCGGTCGGTGCGCGTTCCGGCCCCGGACGCCGGGCGTCCACTCCGCCCTCGGACGCTCGGGCGTTCCATTCCGACCCCGCCCCCGACCCCGATTTCAGCCTCAGCCCCGACTCCGGCCCGGCCCTCGCCCCGGCCCCGACCCCGGTCCTCGCCCCGGCCTCGGAGGCAGCGGCTTCCCGCCCCGGCTCCGCCTACCGCGCGGTCGGCAGCGGCCGGGCCCGGTCCGCGTCGACGAGCGGGCCGAGCAGATCCCCGTACCGCTCCAGCCGCGCGCCCATGTCACCGGCGAGGAAGACCAGCTTGCCCGGCGTCCGGCACTCCTCGATCTCCGCCCAGGTGACGGGCGCCGAGACCGTCGGCTCGGGCCGGGCGCGCAGCGTGTAGGGGGTGGCGGTCGTCTTCGCCGCCGCGTTCTGGCTGAAGTCGACGAACACCTTCCCCGGCCGCAGGGCCCGCTTCATCCGGCGCACCACCAGCTCCGGAAGCTCCTGTTCCGCCTCGACGGCGAGCCGTTTGGCGTACGCCGACACCCGATCGGCGGGGGTCGGCTCCAGCGGTACGAGCAGATGCAGCCCCTTCGATCCCGAGGTCTTCCCGTACGCGGACAAGCCGTCCGCCGCCAGCCGCCCGCGCAGCCACACCGCCACCGCGCAGCACTCCACAACGGTCGCGGGCGGGCCGGGGTCCAGGTCGAACACCATCCGGTCGGCGATCCCGGGCGCATCGGCCCGCCACTGCGGAGTGTGGAACTCCACCACCAGGTTGGCCGCCCACGTCAGTGAGGCGAGATCCTGCACGACCACCTGGGCGGCCTGCTTCTCCTCGTGGTGCGGCACGGGGGTGGTCCGTACCCAGGACGGCGTGCCCGGGGGCGGGTTCTTGGTGAAGAAGAGCTGCCCGTCCGGCCCGTCCGGGTAGCGCAGGAAGGACACGGGCCGGTCGCGCAGGTGCGCCAGCAGGGGCTCCGCCGCGGTGATCGCGTAGTAATGGAGCACTTCGCCCTTGGTGGTTCCGGTGGCCGGATACAGCACCTTGTCGAGATTGCTGAGCGCCAGCCGCCGCCCCTCCACCTCTGTGATCGGCGTCATACGACAACCATCACATGTTCGCGGATTGCAGGGGCCGACGCGCAGCCGGGCAGGCGTCTACAGGTGGGCGCTGATCACACCGCCGGCGCTGAGCACGATGTATACGCCGTTGGCGTCGAGCCCGGCGTCGTGCTGGTTCGCGTCCAGCGTGCC